>NZ_JAJAGH010000013.1:0-176720 GCF_020734085.1 Hominibacterium faecale | reverse complement strand
CTCCAAGCATTTCCTGTCCTGATTCTTGACTTCAAGGATGTCTTTTATTCTATTTACACATAATTTTTTGGGATGCCGGCTCCTGCGGGACATGTTCGATGCCACCTGTCTGCAAAGCAAGTGTTATCTGAAAATCTATTGAATAATAGCTCCAAAGATAGATAAAACCTTACTTATTTTCTGAAAGAAAGGAAGTAAGGTTTTATGATTAGTTCGTGTTTTCTATTTTTTGAGAGCATCGAGTTTTGCTTTAGTCCGTTCTCTATTGAGACGGGAGTATATATAGCCATTTGTCATATTCTTGCTAGAATATTTCACCTGGGTCAACTTCATCGATTCTCTCTTTACATTTACGGTTTCTGAAAAATGCCTCAGTCATTGAAATGATATTTACATGATATGATCTGCAGCTCTCCTTCTACAACACGGTAGATTAACCTGCTCTGTTCCTTAATATCGCGAGTCCAGAGCTGTGATAAATCACCTTTCATCTGCTGAGGATTACCGTCTCCGCGTGAATCTCCGTTCTGCTCAATATCCCTGATCAGTGTTTTGATATGCGCATATACTTCAGGATCATGAGTCCTCAGCTGAGTATAATCATTCCAGGCTTCCGGTGCCCAGGCCTTAATTATATCATCAAATTCATGCATGATGCCTCTGCCTTGATCAAGTATCTCGATGCCTCTTTGTATGTGAGCAATATTGCCGTCATTGTAAAGAGGATCTGCCGCAAGTGTGAAAGGTATCTGTCTTTCATTGGCAACTTTCTTGGCAAATATTGCAAAAGCAATATTGGGTGTTATCCCCAGGTTTTTGCACACTTCTTTCATATCATGCATCGTAGCGGTATCAATAGAAATAGAAATGCTTTCGTTACCGCCGTTTATCGGTGCGGTCTCTGATGCCGCCGTAAATGTTTTTACAGTCACAACATTGTTTTCATCAGCTGGTGCAAAGCTTTCCGCTGTTTCTACAGGCGCAAGTGCCGTCGATTTTGCAGTTCCCTCAGGGTCTGCGTTTTCTGTTATCTTCATACCCTTAGGAATAAGCATCCACACGATACAGGCTGCCACCAGAATTACAATACCTCCGATCAAGCAGGTTATAACAATAGAGTCCGTAAATGCGTTGGCGCCTCTGTCAATTAACTCAGGAATACCGAGCATATTACCGATTTCCGATGCGGCAGCAAAGGACTGCTTCGCCTGGTCGATGATCTGATAATCTAGGCCCATAGCACTAAGACTGCCTGTGCCCATACCGTTTCTGTATATTATAGATGCAACGCTTCCCAGTATTGCAACACCCAATACGTTTCCTAAATCATAGGAGATTTCCTGAAGACTTCCGGCACTCGATGCTTTTTCAATAGGCGTTTCGCTCATAATGAGGGCAGCACCGATGGCAAGCGATCCAATACCAATACCCACAAGACAGGTTGATATCATGACAGGCAAGAGAGTAAGGTCATCCTTGAAGAAGATCAGCATGATCATTGCAGCTGCGGCCATCACCAATCCTCCGCCAATAACATTACGGGCCTGGAATCTGGAGGCCAATGCTGCTGCGCCTGTACTTGAGATCAGACTGGCAACTGCCATCGGTACCAGTTTGAGACCGGCCTCAAGTGTACCGTCACCATTAACCAATTGAAACCACTGTGACAGCATATATAGTAGTGATGCCATTGCAAAGGTACATATTGCAGTGGCGAGGACACCGGCTGTAAAGGTTCTGCTGCGGAATAATGATAAGTCAACGATAGGCGCTTTGGAATATTTGCACTTGATTACAAATAATGTCATGAGCAGCAGTCCGGCCAATACGGCAACAACGCCCAGCGTATCAAACTGCAGCTCCCCGGCAAGGTGTTTGATTCCCCACAAAAGGGCGAACATTCCGCCCAGAGCGATCAGTGAACCGACCATGTCAAACGGTCCGGGATTTTTAAGTTTGACCTCAGGCAGCACGAAGATTCCCATTGCTAGGGCAATCCCTACGAGCGGTACGTTTACTAAAAATGCAGAATGCCACTCAAAGTGTTCCAGCAGGAATCCACCAATCAGAGGTCCTACCGCTATACCCACGGCACTGATTGCCGACCATGCGGCAACAGCGAATGCCCGCTCTTTGGCATCTGTAAATATGCTTCGTACCATGGAGATGGTAACCGGCATAATCATTGCGCCGCCTATACCAAGGAATCCTCTGATCGCGATAAGATGCTCCGGCCCATTTACAAATAGTACCATGACTGAGCCGATACCAAACACTAGGAATCCTGTGAGCAATATCTTTTTTCGACCTATTCGGTCAGAGAGCGAACTTGCCGCGACCAGAAAGCCTGCCAGTACCAGCGAATAAATATCTATAATCCACAGGAGCTGGTCAGAACTCGGTTGTAACTCCCTAGTAATCTCAGGTAACGCAATATTCAGAACCGTCAGATCGATCGAAACAACGAACTGCCCGAGTAAGATCACGAAAAGTGATATCCACATACGGCTCTTTGGAATATTTTGCGGTTTCATTATAATCGTATTATCCATATCTGTCTTCCTTTCATATCAATACCGCCACTGTTAGAATGCGAGTGTTCCCATGATCTTATCTGTACTTACACCGTCTCCGTATACAGCAATCTCATAACAGGTATCAACTGAGTAAGCATATATTATCTGACCTTCATACTTCTGCCTGATACCATTGATTTCCTTTAAAAAACTGTATTCATAAGCGGTTATCTGAGCACCGTCAATGGTCTTGCTGTTTTCATTATCAATGCTCCAGAATATAGTGCCGTGATTACTTTCAATGTTTTTATGTTCGGCTTCAATCGCTTCAGCAGCTGCTTTATACGGAGCCTTTTTTAGATTCTGATATTTGATGATTATCCTGTTTACAGTCTCATCTTCGTCTTGTTCATCCTTTTTCTCTTCATAATAGATAATTCCTTTTTCTTCATCATTGCCGTCTTGTGAAGTCTCTGCCCATTCAGACGGAACTTTAAGCGTCATTCCCTGAATAGAAACCTCCCGGTTCAGACTGGAGCCGCATCCGGTAAGTATGCTGCTCATACCTAAAACCAGAGTTAAAACTAAGATTACTGATATTGTTTTTTTCATTTTTTTACCTCTTTCTCCCCGACTTTTAATATGGGGGATTGCCATATTTAGAATGAATTCCTTCTGAAATGTACGCTTGTGCATTGACTTTTTTGCTCGATTAATCCGGATTCGTTTTTTTGCTTGAAACTCCATGTAAAAAAAGTTCTTCGATTTCTTTTGCAATGTTTTTTTCTGCAATATCTCCATTCATCGCCGCTGAGATGACGCCTACTATAGTAAAGAGGAAATGAATGGTCAGCATCCGTGGCTCACATTTCAATGTAAAACCGCCTTTGCTCTGAGATTTTTGAAAAAAAACATTCAAAGCCTTTTGATACGGGATCCAGTAGTTGAATTCATAGTCGTATGGATCACCTCCGCTGAATTCCTGATAAGTAGGATTGGTACAGAGAAGACAAATGATTTCTCTGTTTGAAATGTGAGCTTCAATGATCAATCTTAATCCTATATAGTAATCATCGAAACTGCTGCCGGAAATACAGATTATCTCACTAAGAACTACCTGGATTTTTTTCTTCAGCTTATATTCAAAATCAATTTTACTGCCAAAGATACGGTAGAATGTGGCATTACTGATTCCGACGGCATCAATATGATCTTTGAGATTTCCCTGCGGGTTGTTCACAATAGATCGTGCAAAGTCCTTGATCACAGTATCGGTATCGTATTTAGTTAACACTTTATTCACCTCGCTTTCCATTGAACTATTTATGATATGCATGATACCATAAAGTATCAAATGAGTCAATATAGTATCAATAAAAATATTTTAGACTTGAATTAATCAAATAAGTAGCATATTCTATTAGATGTAATTATAGCTATTTTTAAAAAATTGAAAGGATATAAAATTATGTCGATGAATAGAGAATTACTGCAAAAACTGGCTGCTGCTTTAGTTGCAAATCCCAGAGGGACGACGAAGGATCTCGCTGAGGCTGCAGGTATCAGCAAGGCGACTCTTCATAGATTTTGCGGCACCAGAGAGAATCTTGAAAAAATGCTGTTTGAAAAATCATCTGAAGCGATCGAAGATATCATAGAAGTTGCTCAAAAAGATTTTAAAGATCATAAAGAAGGGCTTCATGATCTTATCAATATTCATTATGAATATCGTGAATATTTTAAATTCATGTACTATTTCCCTGATATGGGAAGGGAATATAATTGGGACAAATACTCGGATGCAATCGATTCCTTTTATCTAAATGGACAGAAAAAAGGAGTTTTCAAAATAGAACTCAGCGATGCTTTTTTCTCCGAAGTACTGATATCAATGCTATATGGATTATTTGATGCAGTCGACAGAGGCCGGATTGCACCAAAATCCTTAATAGAAAACATCAAAACCTTTGTACTGCACGGGTGTGCAAACAACTAATGAAGGTTTATTGAGATGTGAAGCACTTATGAAAGCGTGCGAAGGAACGGGCCGAGGATATTGCGTTATTGGATTCTGTAGTTGAAAAACTAATGTATGGATTAGAATTGGACAAAAGATCCAGAAAGCATGATCTTAAAGGAAATTACGCAGATTTCAGGGAATGTCATATACAGCGCCAAAGAAAATCGCCTGTTTTTATTACGGTGAACCAAACACGCGCTGCACGGAGCGGGGCGTAAACCACTCCCGTCCTTTCCTGCATGGCATGGATGCCCCTGCCCTGACACATGCTCAGTCCTGGCCTATATCACAGGCTTGGACTTGGAAAAATAGGATTGCAGGGCCTGGGCGATATAAGAGGAAGCACCGGGCCCATATTTTGTATCAACGATCTCTTTCGCCGTCTCACTGGAATAGCTTTCGATTACCATGTCCCAATACCCTTCACCAAGATCGGGGACCGGCGCTTTCTCTTGCGTAAAGACGACGAGTTCATGGACGACCTTTTGAACACGGTCACAAGAAGCGGGCTCTGCCAGATCAGATGTTAATTTTTCGAACAGGGAATTCTGCTTATTAAAAAATTCATCTCGATCTTCCTCTGTCAGCGTTTGCTGCTGCTCCATGATTTCTGCGAAATGCTCCATGTTGTATTTCATCGCTGCCGTATATTTCTCAACGCTGCCGAACTGCTTGATCGCCAAGCGGGCTGCGTCGGATTCATTCATCTTTAGCTGTTGCAACAGTTCATCGAATGCCTCCATACTTCCCCAATGTTTGATCACCGCATCTTCGTTACTGTCTTTAAAACTTTCCAGCGCGTCAATATATTCCGATAAATCAAATTCCGGCTTTTCTAAAATTTTCCTGATTTCTTGGAGCTTAAATCCCAACTCCTTGAAAAACAAAATCTGCTGCAGCCTTTCCAACGCTTCGCTGCTGTATAGACGATACCCGGAAGGCGTTAATTTGCTCGGCTTCAGCAAACCAATTTCATCATAGTATTGCAGCGTTCGTGTACTGATACCCGTCAGCGCTGCTATTTGCCCGATGGTTTTCATATTTATCAACCCCTTTCGTAAAATTCGTGCCTTACTAGAAAAAAGAATATACTATTACGTAACGTGAGAGTCAATCCTTTTTTCGGCTGCCTTAGGACGCGGCAGATAAGTTTAATCAAAAAGAACTGTTTCGATTTCGAAACGAACAGCGTTCCGATTGTTCCGTATACGGATCAGTTGGAATGGGGACAGGGATACCCGTCATTGTATAAAGGCAGGAGCAGTATTTTATTTTTCAACGATTGTGCCGTGATAAAGGATCGGCCTTGGATTCGGCGGCAGAATGGCACAAGATTTGCGCTTTTAAATTGATACAACCATTTATCGTTAATTGGAGGATTCGGAGGAGGATTTTATGGAAATCAATTATGAAGCGTATATGAAAGGACTTGTAGAAAGGGCGAAGAAAGCCCAAAGAATATTAAACGGATATTCCCAGGAGCAGGTGGATGAGCTTGTGACAGCCATCGCATTTTATGGCACCCGCCCTGATTTCATGCGGGCGGTGGCCGAGCAGACCGTTGCAGAAACGGGAATGGGTGATGTGGAGGATAAAATCGCAAAAATTTGGAATAAGACCATCGGCCATTATCGGGAGATGAAGGATGAAAAATCAGTGGGCCTCATTGAATACGACGAGAAAAGAAACATTGCCAAATATGCCAAGCCCATGGGCGTGATCGGCGCCTTGGCGCCGGTGACAAACGCAGAAAACACAGCCGTAGTAAAGCCGATGAATGCTATTAAAGGGCGCAACGCCATGATCCTGGCGCCCCATCCAAGAGCTGCCAAGGTCAATTTGTTTGTCGTCAATTACCTGCGGAAGGTATTGAAAAAATTCCAAGCACCGGAAGACTTAATTATTGCAGTTGAGCCCGAATATGTCAGCATTGATTGTTCCGGCGAACTGATGAAACAATGCGACTTCGTGCTGGCCACCGGCGGCGCAGGCATGGTCAAGGCGGCGTATGAGTCAGGAACACCGGCCATTGGAGTAGGAACTGGAAACGATGCGGTATATGTGGACGGTACAACGGACCTGGGGAAAGTGGCCCAAATGGTACGGACCTCCAAATGCTTTGACAATGCTACCAGCTGTTCCACAGAAAACGTTCTTTTGGTTCAGAAAGAATGTTATGATGCCTTTGTAAATGCCTTGCAGGAACACGGCGGTTTTCTGGTTAGGGAAGCTTCGGAAGAAAAGGCCAAGCTCCAGGCAGCCCTGTGGCCCAAATGGCCGGAGAATCATGCGCTCAACAGGCATATCATTGCTCAGCCCATTTCCGTTATCGCGGAGCTGGCGGAGCTGGAAATCAACCAGAACACCCAGTTCCTGTTTGTCGAAGAAAACGGTGGCATCGGCCATGACTACCCGTTTACCGGAGAGAAGCTCTCAAGAGTTACCACGCTGATTAAGACAGACAGCTTTGAAGAAGCAATGGATAAAATGGAAGCGATCATGGACTACATGGGCAAGGGCCATGGCTGCGGTATCCACACCAGTGACGATAATAAGGTGGAAAAAATGGCGCTGAGAATGCCGGTGGCCAGAATGATGGTAAATCAACCCCAAGGTGTTGGAAACAGCGGATCGTGGGAAAATGGAATGCCGATGACGATGACCCTGGGCTGTGGAACTTGGGGAAACAACAGTGTATCCCATAATGTAAACTGGAAAGATTTAATTAATATCACCCACGTATCCAGAACGCTGCCCCTCAATGTTCCGAAAGAAGAAGACTTGTTTACAGCAGAATTTATTGCGGAGAATTCCAAACCGCTATAAAAGAAGATCAGCTGCCGCACGAACCATCAATTTATTTGTTAGAGCGGCAGCTTTTGCTTATCAGCCAAACTGCTCTTACAGGCAGCTATTACATAAAAATACTCAGCAGGGGTTATTTACTACACAATCTTGTTTGATATAATGAATGAATGATTAAAATGCGAGCAGAAACAGGAGAAGATATCGAGGTATTCTATGGTCACGTTTAAGGACAAGCTATACACATTCGAAGAAATTGAAGAAAAGGTAAAGAGCGGTAATATTGGAGATGATAAAGATTTCATTGTGGAAGCACTCCGGTCCTGCTTTTTTACGGAAGACGGCATGACTGTGGTGGATGAAAAGGGCATTACCATCATGGCCAATGGTGCACACAGAAAGATTATGGGCATCGACGGCAAAGATATTGTTGGAAAAAATACCAAGGATTTGGTTACAGAAGGGATCTTCCAAAAGTCTGCCTCTGCTACGGTATTCGAATCCAAACAACAGGAAACTATAACCCAAAACCTTTCCAACGGAAAAACCATTCTGGTTACAGCCACCCCCATCTTTGACGAAGAAGGTAATATTAAACGAATCATCAACAACCTGCGGGATGTTCCCATCTTAAACGCCCTTTTCGAAGAACAGCTAAAACAAGAGACTTTGATCGATACCTACAGAAGTGAGCTTTCAAAACATAATAATATTGCTCATAAAGGACTGATTGCAGAAAGTTCGGAAATGAGGCGCGTTCTGGAAATTGCCGAGCGGGCGGCCATGAACGACAGCATTGTATTGATTTTAGGTGAATCCGGCGTGGGAAAAGGCGTAATTGCCCGGCTGATTCACGATATGAGCAAGCGGAGCAGCAAGCATATGGTTTCCATAAACTGCGGAGCCATTCCAGAATCTCTTCTGGAATCGGAACTATTTGGATATGCTCCCGGCGCTTTCACCGGCGCAAGCAGAGAAGGGAAAATGGGACTCTTTGAAGCTGCCGACGACGGCGTAGTATTTCTTGATGAGATCGGAGAACTGCCCCTTAACTTACAACCCAAGCTCTTATCCTTTCTGGAGACCGGAGAAATCATGCGAGTAGGCAGCACTAGAGTAAAAAAAGTGAATTGCCGTATCATCGCCGCCACAAATCGAGAACTAAAAGATATGGTGGATCGCAATCAATTCCGAGAGGACCTGTACTACCGGCTGAGCGTAATCCCCATTAAAATTCCGCCTCTCAGGGAGAGACGAGAAGACATCATTCCCCTGACAATCACATTTTTAAAGGAGATCAACGAAAAGAATGGAATGAACAAGACCATCAGTCAGGAAGTCCTTGAAGTCCTGAAAAAAGCCGAATGGAAGGGAAACGTCCGGGAACTGAGAAACGCCATTGAACGCTATGTTGTCCTCAGCCTAAACCAGGAAATTACCTTAGCGGATCTGCCTAAGGAAGACGCTTTCGGCCAAACAAAAGGAAGCGTTTCAACGAAAAAACTGCCGGTCTGCCTGCCCGAGCTTGTTGCGGAGATGGAAGATGAATATATAGCCTTAGCAATGAAAAAGGGCGGCAGCATCAGGAAAGCAGCTAAGCTGCTGAACGTGTCACCGACGACCCTTTTTCGGAAAATCAATCGAGAGTAGACCGTTACGGAAACGAAACGAGTATTGTTTCGTCAGTTACAAAAACGGAACGAAAAGAAGATGCCTAGCTCTTTGGCGTTGGCGTCTTTTTTTCTTTGATCGTAAAAAACCTTCAAATTAAGCGGAAGACACAGGTCTTAATTATTTTTTTAAAAATACAGAAAATTGGCATAAAAGATGCTCTATATAAAGGTGTAATACCAAACGCAGCATACGCGTTCATGGATGCGGCGCTGCTTAAAGCTATATAACAACGGCCATTGTTATGAAACAGTTTTTACTAAGAAACGTTATTCCTGAAATGAACAAAGGCGAAATCTTTGAAACTCGCCGCAAGGAGTAAATATGGAAAACAAGTATACACAAATGGAATTTTCAAAGGGACTCTTTGAATTAAATGAAGAAACCCTGAAGGAACTGTCTGATTCAAAATATATGAATGCAGATCTGGTTCCCACATCCGCATCGGAACGAACATGGAACACCTATAATATTGGAATGCTTTGGGTTGGTATGGTCATTTGCATCACTGGATTCTCATACGCAGCTGCTTTGATCGCATTGGGAATGGGACCAATCCCCGCACTGATAAACGTCCTCATTGGAAATTTGATCGTACTCATCCCAATGCAGCTTAATTCCCATGCAGGGACACGATACGGTATACCATTCCCGGTATTTGCAAGAATTTCTTTCGGACGGATGGGCTCTCATCTGCCATCCTTGATGAGGGCCATCGTAGCTGCTGGATGGTGTGCAGTCCAGTGCTGGGTAGGCGGCGCAGCCTTCTCTTCCATCATCTCTGTTTTCAGCAGCAGCTGGGATACAGAAGGTATGGGAAGATTTATCGGCTTCGGCATTTTCCTAGTCTTAACTTTAATTTTGGGGCTGAAAGGTTCTGAAGGCATCAAACGGCTGGAAAGCCTGGGCAGCCCGATTTTGATCATTCTCTGTATTGGGCTGATCTGCTGGATCGTTTCACTGGGAAACGATTGCGGTTTATCCGTAGGAGACATGTTCCTGGCAGGCAATGAACCGGCAACCCTGGAAGCCAACGGCGGTTTCCTGTACGTGTTCCTCGCCGGCATTACTAGCAATATCGCAGTTTGGGCGACCTTAGCTTTAAATATACCGGATTTCTCCAGATATGCAAAATCGCAGAAAGCCCAGTTCAGAGGTCAGCTTTATGCAATGCCCACTTCCGTTATCGTACTTGCTACCATCGGCGCGATGTTCGCCAAGGTTACGGAAGTTGCTTACGGAGAAGCCCAATTCGACCCCACCGCAGTATTGCTCCATCTGAACAATAAATTCGTTGTACTCGTCGTATCCTTGGGCGTCATTATCGGTACCCTGACAACCAATATGGCAGCCAATGTGGTGGCTCCCGCCAACGGATTTGCCAATCTGGCGCCGAAGAAAATCAGCTACAGAGTGGGAATTATCATCACCTGCATTTTATGCATTGTCTATCGGCCTTGGTGGATGTACGGCGATGCCGGAGCCTTTATGTTTACATGGCTGGGTACGTGCGGAACTATTCTGGGACCGGTAGCGGCCATTCTGGTAGCCGATTACTTTGTGGTCAAGAAAAAGAGGATCAATGTCAAGGCTTTGTATGATGAAAAAGATGACACCTACACGTACAACAAGGGCTGGAATATCAGGGCTATTGCAGCGTGGGTTCTCGGCTTTATCGTTCCCCTTCTTGGAAAATTCGGCATCGGAGGTACTTTTACCAAATGGCTCGATGCCAATAGCTACATAGTCGGATTTATTCTTGCGTTTGTTCTGTACATTCTCTTTATGAAGAGTGAAAAGAAATCTTATGTTTCAGAGGAAACCTTCGTAGAGATTACAGAAAAGAAATACGCACAACAATAGGAGGATATCTAAAAAATGTATGACGAAAAAATATATAGCATGATTAATGAAATAGCCAAAGACTTGAAAGATGACTGCATCAAATTTATCCAAAGGCTGATAAAGACCCCATCTATCAGCGGTGATGAACAGAAGCTGGCGGATATCATCGTGGCAGAAATGGAAGCGTTGGGGTATGATGATGTCAGCAGAGACAAATATGGGAATGTCATCGGTATTATCAAAGGCGATGAAGAGGGTCCGACCATTATGTATAATTCCCACATGGATCATGTTGCCCCAGGAGATGTGTCTAATTGGGAGGGTTATGATCCTTACGGCGGCAAAATTGATATCTGTGAATGTGATAATGCGGACAGAACTGCCAAGGAAATGGTGGAATGCATCCATGGAAGAGGAGCTTCCGATGTGAAGAGCGGCCACGGATTCCAGATCTACGCCGGGGCCATTTTGCTCAAGCTGCGCCAGCAGGGTGTGAAGCTGAGAGGCGACTTTATGTACACCGGCGTGGTACACGAGGAGTCGGGTCAAAACGGAGGCACCAGGCGTATGCTGGCAGAGACCTTTCCTGAAAGGGGCCTTGACTTTGATGCCATGGTTTCCTCGGAAGCAACCAGCTTGAGCTTGTACCTGGGACACCGGGGAAGAATCGAATATTTGATTACCGTCTATGGAAGAACCAGCCATGGGAGCTGCCCCCAGAACGGAATCAACGCTATATATAAGGCAATTCCAGTAATCGAAAAGATTAAAAACGAAGTCATCCCCAACTTGCCCAAGGACCCGGACGGCGAAGTGGAGCCTGCATCCATTTCCCTGAACATCATCGAATGCTCCCCAGGCGCCCTCTCCATTGTGCCCGATCAGTGTTACCTCTCCTTTGATCGCAGAACGATGATCGGAGAGACCGAAGACAGTGCGATGAAGATTCTGCAGAAAGTGCTGGATGACATCGCGGCGGAAGATCCACAGTTTAAAGCTGATATTCAAGTCAAACCCTGCATTGATACCTGCTATACAGGAGAAGTGATGAATGGATACAAGTTTACGGAAGCCTGGAAAATCAAAAAGGATCATCCCTTCACCAAAGCCTGCGCAAAGGCGCTTGCGCAGATCGGACAGCCGGTCAAGTACGGGTATTGGTCCTTTGCTACCGATGCGGCGGTCACGGCAGGTCACTACCGTAAGCCGACGATCGGCTATTCGGGGATGCAGGAACAATTTGCCCACACCCCCTTTGACAAATGCAGGACCGATTTTATCGAAAAGGCGCTGGCTGGCAACGCAGCGATTTTCTTAACCGCCGGCGAGATGGAAAAGGAAGCGTTCACAGCACTGGATTTTTAAATGAGATAGGAGGCAGAATCATTGAGTAAAGTTGTTAAAAAAGAGTATTTGGAAGAGGCAGCAGCAGGATACAATCTCCGCACTGCCAGAGAAGAAGCAAGAAGATGTTTGGTATGCTACGACGCGCCGTGCAGCCAGGCCTGCCCTGCGGGAACCGATCCCGCCAAGTTTATTCGTTCCCTGCGCTTCAACAATGTAAAGGGGGCAGCTGAGACCATTAGAAAAAACAATCCATTCGGCGGAAGCTGCGCAAAGGTATGCCCTTATGACCAGCTGTGTCAGGAAGCCTGCAGCCGGTGCGGCATTGATAAACCAATCGAAATCGGAAGGCTCCAGAGCTTTCTGGTGGAGCAGGAAAAAGCCTTTGATATGAAAAATGTTGAAGCTCCGGCTGAAAAGAAAGCCGGCAAGGTGGCCTGCATTGGTGCCGGTCCCGCATCGCTGACAGCAGCATCCCAGCTGGCACGCCAGGGGTATGAGGTTACCGTTTATGATGCAGAAGAAAAGGCAGGAGGAATGCTGACCTACGGCATTGTACCAGCCAGGCTGCCTCAGGAGACGGTGGATTACGATATCAAACTCATTGAAGAACTGGGTGTTGAATTTATACTGGGAAAGAAAGTGGAATCAGCAGAAGATTTGAAGGCAGAAGGCTATGACGCAGTCTTTGTTGGCGCGGGGTTATGGGGCCCCAAGACCGTAGATGTTCCCGGCGCTGACGCCAAGGGGGTATATGATGCGCTGGATTATTTGAAGAAGGCCAGAGAAACCGGAGGAGCCTGCGATCTGGGGAACAAGGTCATTGTCATCGGAGGCGGCGACGTGGCTATGGACTGCGCCGCAACCGCAAAGTTGGCTGGAGCAGACAAGGTGATGATCTACTATCGCAGAACCATTGAAGAGGCGCCGGCTGAAATGGCGGAGATCAACTACGTCCAGTCAATGGGTGTGACCATAACCACAGAATTTGCCCCGGAGGAAATCCTTGCCGAGGATGGAAAGGTCAGCTTCGTCCGCTTTAAAGGCCGCGACGGAGAGTCGGAAGCAAAGGTAAAAGCCGATAGGGTTGTATTTGCCATCGGCCAGACGGCAGAACCCATTTCCGGGACTGACCAGGAAGGTATTTTTATGGGAGGAGATTTCGCCAATGGCGGAAAGACGGTAGTAGAAGCGGTTAAAGACGGTAAGGAAGCCGCGGCAGCCATCATTGATTATCTGGAACAGAAAGCAGGTGTAAAAGAATGTCAGTAAAAAAAGACTTATCAATCGAATTTGCCGGAATTAAATGCAAGAACCCTTATTTTCTTTCATCATCACCAGTAGGAAATAATTACGATATGATCTCCAAATGCTTTGAAGCAGGATGGGGCGGCGTATTTTACAAGACAATCGACCTGTGGAATGAAAACGAGATTTCGCCCATCTTCGGCAGTTACGGCAATGCGGGAGAGCCCTGGACCGGTTTTAAAAACTGCGAACACGCTTCCCAGAATACATTGGAAGAAAATCTGGAGCACATGAGGCGGCTGAAAAGGGATTATCCGGATCATGTGATCTTTGCCTCCTTTATGGGGCAGACCGAAGACGACTGGAAACTGCTGTGCAGCTACGCAGAACAGGCTGATGCGGACGGAATCGAAATTAATCTTTCCTGTCCCCATATGGGCCGGGAAAATATGGGTTCGGACGTGGGCACCAATCCAAATCTGGTGGAATCCTTTACAAGAGCGTCGGTTAGCGGAACAAAGCTTCCGGTCATTGCTAAGATGACACCTAACGTCACCAATATGATTCCATCGGCCCTGGCAGCGATGAAGGGCGGTGCAGCAGGCATTTCCGCTATCAACACAGTAAAATCGGTGATTGATCTGGACCGGGATCTCTTTACGACTCAGCCGGTTATCAATGGAAAGTCGGCCATATCTGGCCTTTCGGGAGCAGCAGTAAAACCAATCGCCCTGCGCTTTATGACGGAAATGGGTAATTGTCCTGAATTGGAGGGGGTACCCATGTCGGGAGTGGGCGGAATCTACACCTGGACCGATGCGCTGGACTACTTGCTGGTAGGAGCAAGAAATGTTCAGGTAACGACTGCAGTCATGGAGTATGGCTATCGGATCGTAGAAGATATGATTTCCGGCATGCAGCATTACATGGACGAAAAGGGATTCAACAGTCTGGACGAATTGGTTGGAAAAGCCCTGCCCAACATTGTATCGCCGTCTGAGCTTACAAGGACTTACCAAATCCGGCCAAGCTTTGATGAAGAAAAATGCGTTGGCTGCGGCAGATGCTATGTATCCTGCTATGACGGCGGCCATCAGGCGATTAAATGGAATGACGAAAAGAGAAGGCCGGAGCTGGATACGGATCATTGTGTAGGATGTCATCTTTGTCAGAAGGTCTGCCCGGTATCCGACTGTATCCTGCCGGGAGAGCTGGTCTGGAGAGAGGGCTGCAGCCCGGAAAATCTGATGCTGAAAGAAATCTTTGAGTAGGAATATGAGGAACGATTATGGATTTATTAATCAAAAATGGTACCATCGTTACAGCGAGTGAGACCTATCAGGCCAACGTGGCGGTCAGCGGCGGAAAGATCGCAGCCATTGGAACGAACTTTGAAGAACATGATTTTCACGATATCGTCGATGCCCGGGGTAAATTCGTCCTCCCCGGGGCCATCGACGGCCATACCCACCTGGCGCTGCCTTTTGGAGGAACCATTTCCTCTGACGACTACTATGCGGGAACCCGATCCGCTGCCTGCGGCGGAACGACGACGGTCTTTGATTTTGTACAGCAAGACCCGGGCGAACGCATGCTGGATGCGGTGAAGCGCAGAGACGCTTTGGCTGCGCCGGACGCAGCGGTGGATTATTCCTTCCACATTGGGGTAGGAGATGTATCCACGGATGAACTGCTGGATTCCATGGAGGAAGCAGTGGAATACGGGATCCCTTCCTTTAAAGTATACATGGTCTACGACTTTGGCGTGGATGACGGTTCTTTTTATAAAGTGCTGCAAAAAGCCAAGAAAATCGGAGCCCTGGTGGGGGTTCATGCTGAAAACAAGGATGTAAACGACCTTCTTGTAAAACAGTACCTGGCAGAGGGAAAGGTTTCGGCCTGGTGGCATTATATGTCCAAGAACGAGCTGGTGGAGGGAGAGGCGGACGTGCGCGCCATCAATCTGGCGAAAATGGCAGAGGCTCCTCTTTACATCGTTCATCTGGCCGACAAGATGGGTATGGAAGCGGTAACGGAGGCAAGAAAGCAGGGCTATCCCATTTTTGCCGAAACCTGTCCCCAATATCTCCACTTTACCAATGAGGTCTATAAACGGGATCGGGGAAGAAATTTTGTCTGTTCGCCGCCAATGAAAAATCAGGAATCCCAGGATGCCATCTGGCATGGAATCGCCAATGGAAATATTACCACCATTGCCACCGATCACTGTCCATTTAAACAGGCAGAAAAAGACTGGGGGATTACGAAAAAAGACGGTACGTCCGGCGACTTTACGACCATACCCAATGGCTGTGCCGGTGTTGAAAATATGTATCCGTATGTGCTGGCCCAGGCGGGGGCGGGAAGAATCACCTTCAATAAGGCCGTCCAATTATGCGCGGCAAACCCGGCCAAGCTCTTTGGTCTCAGCCATCGGAAGGGCTCTGTGCGTGTAGGGCTGGATGCGGATTTGGTGCTGTACGATCCGCAAAAAGAATTTACCATTACCAATGAAGCTATGCATGGCGATACGGATCATACCATTTGGGAAGGCGTTAAGCTGAAGGGATACCCCATCGCTACCTATAGCAGGGGCAGATTGGTATTTAAAGACGGCGAATTTTTGGGCAGGCGGGGAGCTGGAGAACTAATTAAATGCAAGAAACTCAGCTTCCATGGACCAGAGCTGTAGGTGCAGGGAGTATAAAGGAGAATGGAATGACAGACATCTATGGAAACTACCGAGAAAAGCGAGATGCATTAAAAATCAAAAACAATCCAAGCCGGGTGGAAAAGATGCACAAGGCTGGGAAACTGACCGCAGAGGAACGGATTGAGGCGTTTTTTGATGATCATACCTATACGGAAATGAAGCCTTGGACAAAAAACCGCTGTGCTGATTTTGGTCTCAATGAGAAGAATTTGGGTAATGAAGGCGTCCTCTGCGGTTACGGCAATGTGGACGGCCGACCGGTTTTTGCCTACGCCAATGATGTGACTATCATGGGCGGTTCCATGGGTGAGGCCGGCAGGGATAAAATCATGAACTGTTTTGAAAAGGCCATAGAAGCCGGATATCCAATTCTAACCTTTAACGATGCGGCCGGAGCCAGGATACAGGAAGGCGTATCAGCCCTTCATGCCTATTGTTCCACTTTTGGCAAAACCAGTATCGCTTCCGGATGGATTCCGCAAATCTCTTTGATCCTGGGGACTTGTGCCGGCGGAACATCGTATTGCGCGGCTTTGACCGATTTTATCATTCAAGTAAACCCAATCGGAAAGATGTTTGTTACCGGTCCGGCAGTGATCGAGTCGGTAACAGGAGAAAAAACCACCTTTGAGGATATCGGCGGTGCCGGAGTCCACGGCAGAATAACGGGGCTGGCACATTTTGTTGTCAATTCGGAGCAGGAAGGGTTTGCAGTAGCAAAGAGACTTCTATCCTTCCTGCCGTCAAACAGCAAGAAGATGCCGCCCCGATATGCAGAAAATGATCCCATCGACCGCAGAACGCCGGAAATCAGGAATATCATCCCCTTGGACCCGCAAAAATCCTTCGATATGAAGGCGGTGATCCGATGCTTTGTCGATAACCAAGATTTTATGGAAGTTCAGGCGGAATTTGCACAAAATATGGTAATCGGATTTGCCCGTCTAGGGGGTGAAACCGTTGGAATCGTCGGCAATCAACCGAAGATGCTGGCCGGATGCATCGATGTGAATGCCTCCTGGAAAGCCGCTAGATTTGTGCGTTTCTGCGACTGCTACAACATTCCTCTCATTACGCTGGCGGACACGCCCGGCTATCTTCCGGGTGTCATGCAGGAGCATAACGGCATTCTTCGCAATGGTGCCAAGCTGCTCTTTGCATACTCGGAAGCCACTGTTCCGAAGATCACTGTGGTCGTGCGCAAGGATTACGGCGGGGCTTATTCCGCCATGTGCGGCAAAGGTATGGGCGCGGATTTTGTTTTGGCCCTTCCCACCGGCGAGCTGGCAATCATGGGCGCGGAAGGCGCTGCAAACATCGTTTTTAAGCACGAAATCGCAGAGGCAGAGGATCAGGCGGCCAAGAGAAAGGAGCTGACAGAAACATACAAAGAACTGTTTCTCAACCCGTACAAAGGGGCGGAATATGGGATTGTGGATGATGTGATCGATCCGGAAGATCTTAGGAGCAGAGTCATTAAAGATTTGCG
The DNA here is from genome assembly GCF_020734085.1 of Hominibacterium faecale. Taxonomy (NCBI): domain Bacteria; kingdom Bacillati; phylum Bacillota; class Clostridia; order Peptostreptococcales; family Anaerovoracaceae; genus Hominibacterium; species Hominibacterium faecale. Next base: position 159,069 of record NZ_JAJAGH010000013.1, on the reverse strand, counting down.
GATTATTCGCAATAAAAAGTCCGTCATGCCCTATAAGAAACATTCTAATATACCACTTTAACAAGACCGTGTTGACATGCAGCCTCTTGTTTATACTCGCCGGATGTGTGTGCCCGGCGAGTATCTGTTTGTCAGCGCAGAAAGGATCAATGTTAGCATGAAGGTAAAACTCATTGCTTTGGACTTGGATGGGACCACGTTAAACTCGAAAAATCAGTTGACAGAAAGGACAAGGCAGGCCTTGATCTTGGCTGCAGAACAGGGCGTAGAAATCGTTCCGGTAACCGGAAGGTGTTTTAAGTCGCTGCCGCCGGAATTGCTGGCGCTGGATTGTATCCGGTATGCGGTTGTATCCAATGGTGCAGAGATTCGAAATGCTCAGAATGGCGAAATTCTGTATAATCACTATATAGACCCTTCCGGGGTCCAAGAAATCAGGCGGCTCCTGCACAAAAAGGAGTTGATGGTTGAAGTATATGTAAAAGGCAGTGCCTACATGGAACACGCTTTTTATGAAAAGGTTGAGCGCAGTCAAATTTCTTACAGAAATCGTAATTATGTTTTGGCGACCAGAGTTCCGGTGCGGGGTGTTTCACAGCTTTTGGATGTACATAGAACTCGAATCGAAAAGGTTGCTGTTTACTTTGAAGCCGGTTCGGCTGCCAGCAGGATAAAGGAAGAACTGGCAGAGGTACGCCATGCTTGTGTGACATCCTCCGGGCACAATAATATGGAACTGATCGCGCAAAACTGCAGCAAAGCAAAGACTCTGGAAGTGCTGTGCAGGATGCTGGGAATAAGCCTGACGGAGGTGATGGCCGCCGGGGACAGCCAGAATGATCTTGAGATGTTAGAAGCGGCAGGGGTTTCGGTCGCCATGGGCAATGGGGATGATAATGTGAAAGCATGTGCGGATTACATTGCCCTAACCAATGATTGCGATGGGCTGGCGGAAGCGATTTCGCTGTTTATTGAATAGAGAATGCAGCTGGCGCGGGGTTACTTGTGGAGCGGGACCGGAATCAGCGGCAGCATCCGCCTGCCAGCAGGGTATGAGGTAAAAAGAAAGGAAAAACAAAATGTCTCTAATAAAAGAAAAAAGCTTACAATATAATTTGCATTCATGGAGTGCACAAAAAGGGATTGATCCCAAAGTTATCACAAAAGCAGACGGTATTTACTTTTGGGATGAAGAGGGAAACCGGTATTATGATATGTCCTCCCAGCTGGTAAACTCGAATTTGGGCCACGGCAATAAAGCTATCGTCCAGGCAATCAAAGAGCAGGCTGAGAAAATTCCCTTTATCAGTCCGGCTTTTGCTGTTGATGTCCGGTCTGACGCTGCGGAGGCGGTTGTAAAATTGTCGGGTATGAAGAACGCGAAAGTTTTTTTTACCAATGCCGGGGCGGAATCCAATGAAAACGCGATCAAAATGGCAAAACAATATACGGGCCGGTGGAAAATTTTCTCCATGTATCGCTGCTACCACGGATCATCAGCAGGCGCAGGTATGCTTACCGGCGAACCGCGGCATTTCGCCAACGAACCCGGGCCTGCCGGATTCATCAAATACGATGGTCCCTATGCCTACCGAGCGCCCAAGCAGGTTGTATTTACGGATGAGGACGATGCTGCGGATTTTTACCTGGAGCTGCTGGAAAACCAGGTACTTTATGAAGGCCCGGAAAGGATCGCTGCCATATTCCTGGAAACCGTGGTAGGGTCAAACGGCGTTCTGATTCCGCCTCAAAAGTGGATGAAAGGGGTTCGTGATTTGTGTACAAAATACGGCATTGTTATGGTTTGTGATGAGGTTATGGCAGGCTGGTACCGCACAGGAAAAGCCTTTGCCTTCCAGCATTATGGTATTGAGCCGGATTTGGTGACGTTTGCAAAAGGGGTGACCTGCGGATACGTTCCCATCGGAGGCGTCCTGGTTTCTGAAAAAATTCAGAAGTATTTTAACGATCATCAAATGATGTGCGGACTTACCTATAACGCCCACCCAATGGGCTGCGCGGCGGCTGTGGCGGCGATTAAAGAATATGAGCGTTTGCACATAGAAGAAAATGTGGAAAAGCAAGGGAATGTGCTGCGGGGCATCTTGGATGAACTTTCGCAGAAGCATCCGTGTGTGGGAGAGATCAGGCAGATTGGCCTTTTTTCAGCCATGGAGATTGTGAAAGATGAAAAGGGAACGCCGGTGGTGTCCTTTAACTGCGATCCGGATGGAATGATGCCAAAGATCATCGGTATGTTGATGAAGGAAGGGTTTTTCACTTACTCCCATGAGAATATGATTGTGGTGGCGCCGCCGCTGATTATTGCAGAAGAAGAGCTGCGGGAGGCAATGGCGATTTTGGATCGGGCATTGGATTCGGTGGATGGGATGATTTGATTGTTGTAAAAAAATTGTTCCATAGGCCCGCTTGGCATCTATGATTGCAGTAGGTTTGTAAGTTTTGCAAACCTAGTGCAATCTTTCATTTCATCGCAAGCCGTGCTGAACAAGTTTCTCCTCGCTCATCCCAAGGCTGCGCCCCGTTTTCTTGACTGTATAAAAGAAATACAGTAAGATGGATTTAAAGGGAAAAGACTGCCAATTGACAACAAACCATTTTACGGGAGAACTTCATGCGAAAACGACAAGCGCGCACATTAAGAACCATTTATAAAAACAGCAAATTTTGGATATGGGAAATATTTTTATTTTTACTGGCTGTCATTATTTGCGCGATCGGTTTAATTTTGCTGAACTTTACAGCACATAAGTATATTGGTAAACTATTTGGCCTGACAAGCTATTATATATTTTTAACTTTACCAGTTATGTTTGCTGCATATCTTTTAATTAAAATCTTTCAACTCATAAAAAAGGGATTCATTAATATGCATGATTACACTGGATATGATGAAGAATTTGTTTTCAAGTTTATAGATAAATATAAATTGGGCGATAACAAAGATATTCAATATTTGCTCTGCATTAAAAAGATTAATGAAATATATGCAAGCGATGTAATTTTGGGTTATATAGAGAAAAAAAGGATTAAAATTTTTTATGAAAGAAAACAATTTTTGAAAAAGCATAGCAAGCTATTTTATGATGCAAAGGATTTCATGCGCACTGTATTAATATCGTTCTCCAGTGTGTTTTTAAGCCAAGTGATCGTAACGGACAGCGAAACCATGGGTTTCGCTGCAGTTATTAGCTATTCTGCTCTCCTGCTGATAATTTTTGTTGCTTTAATCCTGCCTTATTTAGAAAAAGAGCTTTTTGGCGATCTGCTATATGAGATTGATGAATATGAGATGGAGAAAATCAATTTTTGTATACAACAGATTGAAACCAATACTTTAAAAGACAATGAATATAAGATTGAACAAATGGCTTTTGAAACAAAGTGTACACTATTTGAGGATGCTAAATCAAACAGGAGAAAGAAAGAGCAAAAAGAAATAAGCCAATGGGTGCTTGTTCCAAGTGAGGGTATGCTAGAAGAAAATTGTACAAGTATACATGCTATTGTAGATTGTGGGAAAATCCCCAGCTCCATTTATTTTGTAATCAGAAATGAAGGCTTCCGGGAGGCTTGTGCCAGCTTTGGACATATAAATCGTCAGCAACTAAAAGAATTTCTTATAAGCCGTGATTATAAACGTTGTTTTGAATATGTGGAAAAATATCTTGGAACAAATATATTTTTCCCTGATAATGAAGTCAATTGGAATGAAGAGGGCTAAACGCATAAGCATGAAAGGCTTAGAGCGATTCATTTATTATAACGCAATAAAATAAGCAAAGGAGTCAATATGATGTACTTGCCGCAATCAGCAAATGTAGAAGTTAAATATCTTTCGCGCCTATTTGATAACAAGAGCGAAAGCTATAAACTCTTTTGGTTTCAGGCGATTGTGAAGAAAGTGGTCCAAGGGAAGACAAGACTTACCTATGATGAGCTGATCAACAGCATGATTGCAGATACATGGTATATGGTTTCCGAGTATAAGCTGAACTTAGGCCCTGTGGACAATCTGGAAGCCATCGTTCACTACATATCTGGCATCAGCGGTCTGAAACCTTCTGAGAAAAAGGATAGGGTTATGCTATTTCTTGAAAATTGTGAGGATAAAGAATTTAGAAGCAGAAAACGCAGATTGACAGAGCAAGTCCCGTATCGCCTGCAAGCGCCTTTCCTAGATGACATCAAGGGGAACGATTGGAAAATTTCAAGGAAATTGCTTGCTCAAAGGATCAATCAAAAGAAGCGGCTGATGTACTATTTTGTGCAAATTTCCGGATTGGATAGTGAGATTGAAATACAGGACGAGTGGGTATCCTATATCCGGTATAATCAGGACATTATTATTGGCTGGATACAATATCATTTGATCCAATATCTGCAGCGGCGGAACCCCAGCGTTCCTGGAATTGTCAATAAGCTTGCACCGCCGCAGGAACGAAAACTGGAGAAAATTAAACGATATTGGAAATTAGTATCAAGGGTGAAACCTTTAAAAGATATTTACAGCAAAAAAGTCTTAGATAACAGTGATATTTCTATCGACCATTTCATTCCTTGGTCCTATGTCGCTCATGACGAGTTTTGGAATTTGAGTCCGACAACGCGAAGCATTAACAGCAGCAAGAGCAATCATCTCCCGGATTGGACGATCTATTTCCCCAGGCTATGTGAGATCGAATATCAGTCGTATCAGTTGATATGGCAAAACGAAAAGGTACATAAAGAATTTGAAGTTTGTCAGAGAGAGCATATCAATACCATAGAAGCGCAGCGGTTATACCAAGAAGGTCTGGAAATGCCGGAGTTTTGCAAAAGGCTTGAAGATATCGTTTCTCCGGTTTATCAGTCGGCGAGGAACCTTGGGTTTCGGAATTGGATTTTATAATGAAGGACAAAACGTTAGAATATTATGAGCAGCATGCGCTGGAATTCTGCGAAAATACCATAAATGCAGATATGTCCAATCAATACAAAATGTTTTTAGCATACATCCCTCAAGGAGGATTAATCCTTGACCTTGGCTGTGGAAGTGGCAGGGATACCAAGGCATTTCAAGAATTGGGCTATGATGTGGCGGCTATGGATGGCTCTCGGACACTGTGTGAACTGGCCGCTGCATATATCGGACAGGAAGTCCAATGTAAATGTTTCGATGAGATAGATGAAATAGGTCGATATGATGGGATTTGGGCATGCGCGTCGCTATTGCACATTAGAAAGCGGGATATGCCCGAAATGCTTACACGATTAGCAGCAGCATTAAAAGACCGCGGCGTTTTATATACGTCTTTTAAATATGGAAATCAGGAACGTGTAGAACAAATGCGGTTTTATAATGACTACACGGAAAAAGAGCTTGACTTATTATTCTGCAGAGAAAACGGCTTGGAATGCGTGGAGTGGAATATATCAGAAGATGCAAGGTCTGACCATCAGGGTAAATGGATAAATGTTATTTCGCGTAAAGAGAATATATAAAAATGAGCTAGAGGTAAGAGATTTGCAATCTAGCTAACCATTGAAACTTCCCATATGAGAAATAAAACTCCAAGAATTTTAATTTGATCAGTTTTATCATAAAATTTAATAAGTATATAAAAAGGAGGCGCCATATGAAAATTGATTACTCTCAATATTTTGAAGTGAAACCCGATGAACCCGCACGGAGTCTTTATGCTGTAACGATAACTGCTAATGGTAAACTGAATATTAATGGAAAACTTATGGAAAAGTTAAAGGATGAGCCGCAAAATATACTACTTTCAAAAGATCTTAAATCCATAATTATTTCAGCTCATGAAGGATCGATGAAACTGCCTAAAAGTGGTTCATTAAAAATAACTACAATAGCAAGAAAATTTGCAGAGCATAAGATAAAGCTTCCGGTTAGATATGCGATTAAGTGGGAAAAAGAGAATGAACTCTGGATGGGCATATTAGACCAAGATGTAATGCCTAAATCCACAAGAAAGAAAAGAAATTTAAAGATAGAAGATGTGATTGTGTAAATGAAAATGGTTCCAGATGAGGCCTATTATAATGCCCTAATTCAAAAAGCTTATAAAAGATATGGTTATAGTCTAAAAAATATTGATAAAGAATCAGTCGCGTGGTCAAGTATCTATTTCGCAGAAATGACGTATGAGGTGGGGATTAGTTCATATGAATTATATGTTATGCAATGTTTGAATGACGGCTTTGATTATGAGAGAAAGAGGATAAATAAGAGGTTCTGCAGGGAAAGCCCGTTTTCAATTGATACATATAATGAGACGATCAGTCTTATCAGAGGCGAGGAAAGAAGTATAGAGAGGCAGATTCTTTTTAGAGAATTCGCTAGGGCTTTGACAGCAGAGGAGAGGTTATTTACAAGGCTGCTTATGGAAGATTATTCGCGAAACGAAATAACACTACTATGCAAGTTGGATATGTATCAATATCAAGCTTTGATGGAAGATATCCGTAGAAAAATCATTAGCTTTTTGCCGATGGGGTGAGGATTGCTAAGAGAGGTCCGCGAAAAGGTCTTGTATGGCTGTTTAAATGAGGAGTGCCCTCACACCAGAGCAATAGGCATGAACAGGAAAAATATACCTGATACTTGTAAGATAATATGTGACGCTGGTAGTGAGCTTGCGGTCGTTCGAATTTCATCGTATACTATATGCAATACGAATAAAAATAAGGAGACCGCCATGAACGACATCATTCACATCCTCCGCCAATTCAACGAAGAACGAAACTGGGAGCCATACCACACACCGGAAAACCTGGCAAAATCCATTACGATCGAGGCAGGAGAACTACTGGAATGCTTTCAATGGGACAATCAATACGATTTAGAAGCTCTCAGCGACGAAATTGCCGACGTCATGCTTTACTGCTTGATGCTCAGTGATAAGATCGGCATTGATATGAAGCAGGAAATGCTGAGAAAGATTGAGAAAAACAGAGAAAAGTATCCGGTTGAACAGTGTAAGGCGGAGAATGATCTGCAAAAGTAAGCGATAACTTTGAGCCGCTGGATCGAGGCCTGGGCCGGGACTGATAGAGCTTGGGGCTGGATGCCCCGGAGCTGCCCGGGTTTTCAGTTATTTTACTGATTTCTATTCGAAATGGGCGAAAATCAGAGCAATGTCCATATAAATTTGGAGTATTTTTTGCATTTCATGGGGCCGGTGTAATTAATTTGCTATTCCATCCAACTTTATTGAAAATAGTTTGCACTAACTTGCCGCCAATAATCCAATATTTGTATATTTTAAGCCAGATATTGCGGAAACTGCCCTAATTTATATGGACATTGGTTTCAAATTGTGGTGTTTCGAATAGAAATTGAGAAATTTCTTATATTATTGCCCGCTAGCCGGAAGCATGCGTAAATTTCACAAAACATTTTCTGTTTTTACCCAGATGATCCCATTTCCTGTATTTCATAAATAACCAGCCCTGCGGCCAATGGAGAAACGACCATGAAAATTATTATTTCGCCAGCAAAGAAAATGAATGTGGACAACGATGTGTTTGCCGCAGCAAAGCTGCCCTGTTTCCTGGAAGAAGCAAAGCAGCTGGCGGCATGGATGAGGGCATTAACTTACCGGGAAGCCAAGTCTTTGTGGGCATGCAGCGACAAAATTGCGGAATTGAATTTTCAGCGGTTTGCCGATATGGACTTGGAGCGGAATTTGACACCGGCGCTGCTTTCTTATGAAGGCATCCAATACCAATACATGGCGCCCAAGATATTCAGTAAAAACGCATGGGATTATGTTCAGGAGAAGCTGCGGATTTTATCCGGCTTTTACGGTGTGTTAAGGCCGCTGGACGGAGTGGTTCCATATCGTCTGGAGATGCAAGCCAAAGCAGGCCTGGACGGAAAAAAGGATTTGTATGATTTCTGGGGGCACAAGCTATATGAACAGGTAATCGATGAAAGCAGAACAATTATCAATCTGGCATCAAAAGAATACTCCAAATGCATTGAGCCATATCTTCAGCCGGAAGATCGATTTATCACCTGCATCTTTGGAGAATGGAAGGACGGTAAGGTCATTCAAAAGGCAACACAGGCAAAGATGGCCAGAGGGGAAATGGTGCGCTTTATGGCGGAAAATCAAATTGCCGAAGCGGAAGAACTAAAGCTGCTTGACCATCCCCGCTACATATTTGAAGAAGGCCTATCGTCAGAAAAGGAATATGTATTTGTAAGAAAAAATTCGTAGGTACTTGGCGAAAAAGACGATGACCTGCGCGGATACGCAAGGGCATTATAAAAGGAGAAATTATGAATTGGGAACCATGGACAGGATGTTATAAAGTCAGCGAGGGCTGCACAAATTGCTATTTTTACGGGCCGCATGCAAAACGTTATGGGCAGAATACGATTTCAAAAACGGATAAATTTGATTGGCCGATCAGAACCAAGGCCAATGGCGAGTACAATATTAAGGGAAACAAGATTTTGTCCACCTGCTTTGCAACTGACTTTTTTCTGCCTGAGGCGGATGAGTGGCGCAAAGATGTTTGGGCTATGATTAAGCAGAGAACGGATATAGACTTTCTAATTTTGACAAAACGGATCGACCGCTTCCCTGTATCACTCCCGGCGGATTGGGGAGACGGCTACGAAAATGTAAATATCGGCTGCACCGTTGAGAACCAGGAATTGGCGGATTATCGACTGCCGTTATTTTTGTCCTATCCGATCAAACGGCGGTTTATCGGCTGCGCGCCGCTTTTAGAAGCCATCGATCTGACCCCTTATCTCCATGGGGTGGACCATGTTACTGTTGGCGGTGAAACGGGCAGGGATGCTCGTCAATGCGACTATGACTGGGTCCTGGATATTCGCCGGCAGTGCGTAGATGCAAATGTGACCTTCTGGTTCAAGAATACAGGTTCGTTCTTTAAACATGACGGTGTGGTGGAAAAAATCAACCCTTTTAAGCAATCCAGCCGGGCAAAAGAGCTGGATATTAGCATTTTAGACGGCAAACGATTATTTTGATCGGAACTCCAAAAACGATAAAAGGGACCGGCTGCGTGCGCAATTGGTCCCTTTATAAAACTAATTTAAACAACCTCTGACTCAGCGCTGTGGCCTTTGGAAATTTCTACAGCTACTTTTTCCCGTACTTTTGGTACCCATCTGCTAATCTGCGGCGCTAAGATGCGGCTGAGCGTTCCCACCAGCAGAGCGGCAAGAACCGTTCCTTCCCGGACTCCTTGAACACGGTGGAGCATGAATAAAGAGACAAGTACACTCAGGCTGACCAGCGTGATATCCAAGGTTACTTTTGTCTTTCCGAAGTTCTTATGAGCGGCGATTACGATCGCTTTTACAAATCCGTCCACGGACAGCATAATGGTGTTGGCGGAAACCTCGATGCTGAGTCCTAATGCTACTAAAAAGATCCCGGCAGCTAGACAACCCAGCTGAGCGGCATAACTTCCCGGATGAAGCCAGGAAAGGATCGAATTGGAAAAATCGGTCATCCAGCCGAAAACAAATGCGGCTGGCAGCTGCAGAATCCAGAGCTTTGGGAAATTTTTTCGCAAAAGTAAAACTTGTCCGAGAAAACAAACAAGATTAAGGAGCATCATAAAGCTTCCCATTGTCAGGTCAAAGCCCAGGCTCAGAGAATAGGGCAGGCTTGCCAGCGGTGTCGTTCCAAGGCCGGAGCAAGTGGAAAAAGCAATGCCCAATGAAATTGTAAAGATGCCTAAAAGAAATAAAAAATACCGAAATACCGTGATAAAAAAATTGCGCGTTAACATGGGTCCTCCTTTAAATCCTCCAGCATTGTATCACATTTTTAAGAAAAAATCTATTGTGTAAGAAAAAATATCATATGTGAGGAATTGGAGGAGCTTTGAATTACAGTTAGAGGCCGAGGCCACATATTGGGGAAAAAAGTGAAAACAGACGCAAAAATTTACGCAGTTTTCAATGATAGCGGCCTCTCAACTACAGCAAGAGGCCGCGCGGGCCGCCTCCTGGCAGGAACGGGTCCCGCAACCCCATAACTTTGCGTAAAAAACGTGAAACAGTATAAAAGTTTACCGCGGGGTTCCATGGAATGGGCATGAGGATCATCGTGACGTTTACGGAGCGCGCGACTATTCAACAAAAAAATAAAACAGAGCCAGACACGGACACCTGGCTCTGTCTTTCCAAGAGTTACAGCTTGTCGTAGACAATCTCTCCTTCGAACACGGTCATATCCGTATTTACAGAAGGGATATCCTCTTCATGCTCGAATATATTTTTGCTGAATACATTTATATCCGCGATCTTACCTTCTTCCAGCGTACCCAGCTTATCCTCCATGCGCATCATGTATGCCGGCCCTATGGTGGAGTTCTTGATTGCCTCCGCCATGGTAAATTTCTCCTGAGGGTTCCAGCCCCCCTCCGGCAGATCATCCTCCATGCGCCTCTTGACGGCTCTGTAGATGCTATCCACAGGATCCAGGTCCACGATCGGATAATCCGTTCCGAAAGCTACCACGGCACCGTTTTTCGCCAGCGTCTTTCCCGGCCATGCCAGTTCCGCCCGTTTCTTGCCCACTATGGGAAAGATCGCGTGATCCTCCAGCGTCTCCATGAGCATGTGAGACGGCTGGATGCTGGCGACCGTATTCGTTTCGGCAAATCGCTTCATATCGTCCTTGTGGAGAACTTCGATATGTTCTATAGCGTTTCTCACGTTCTTAGGGCCGTATTCCTTCCGCGCAGCTTCATAAGCATCGAGCGCCATCCTCACCGCCCCGTCGCCGCAGGCGTGCAGCCTCATGGCGATATCGTTTTTATAACATTCCTTGCTCCTTTCATACAGCCAGTCCCTGTCCACCAGCGGTTCGGAACGGAAACCGGGCCTGTCGCTGTAAGGCTCCACCATATATCCCGTATATCCCAGCGGCGTTCCGTCCATGAATCCCTTCAGACCCAGGAACTTCAGTCGATCGGACGTGTACTCTTCCTTCAGCCTCAGAGCTTCCCCCATATCCATCTCCATGTGAGGAGCAAAGAAGACTCTCATCTTGAGTTTTCCCTTGTTTTCGAGGCGCCTGCACGCTTCATGCTTCATGATTCTCAGGACGTGTACTGCGCCTACGGAGGTCACTCCCTTCGTGTGGGCTTTTTTTATAAAGCCTTCGATGAGTTCCTCTTCCTTTTCCGGCGATACGCAGAGGGCTTCCTTGGTCACCAGCTCCATCGCCGGCTGCTCCAATAGGAACCCTGTCGGCTCCCCGTTTTCGTCTCTGACTATGGTGCCGCCCGCAGGATCCGGCGTATTCCGATCTATGCCACACAGCTCCAGCGTCCTGCTGTTGACCCATACGCCGTGGAGTTCGTCGTTAAAAGCGATTACCGGTCTGTCCGGAAAATATCTGTCGAGAGAAGCTTTCGTCGGCAGCTTTTCTTCCGGCCATCGGAACTGGCACCATCTGAATCCAATGATCCACTCATCGTCGCGATCCTTATAGAACTCATAGAGTTTCTCTGCGGCCTCCTCCTCCGTTTTTGTATCATAGATATCTACTGTGGCGTTGTGGAGAGAACCCAGGAACAGATGCACATGACTGTCTATAAGCCCTGCTGTTATCGTCCTGTCACCGCAGTCCCGCACATCATATATGGTCCTGTCGTCATAACAGTCTGTATCACCCTTTGTCACTTTCCGGATCTTGCCACCCTCCATCTCTATGTATCCTGCAAACGGTGCATCGCTGACACTGTCATAAATACATGTACTCTTTAGCACTAAATTCATAATATGTCCCTCCCTGTCAATCGATATTGGCGCGCCGCCGGCTGCGGCGCATCTAAGCTTCATGTATATACTATACCTCAATTGGATTTTTCCGTAAATCTCTTTATTGCTAGTTCTTTTAATATTCAGAAAAGATATTTGTCTTTTTTGCGTTTATTTCTTATAATATAATCGCGGACAGCAACTAAATTCTATTATCAGGGAAAACGAGGTGCGCCATGCTGAAAAAAATAATCTATGAAGACGATCTGCCTGTAAAAGTCGAGATCATTTCTGTTTCAAGCTATCCTCTGCATCTGCATCAAGACATACAGCTCATCTATATCCTTGAAGGACAGGTGGATCTTCGCCTCACCTTCAAGACGTATCGCCTCAGGAAAAACGATTTTCGCTATATACACAGCGAGGATATACACGCCATGAGTTCCCCGGGCGGAAACAACTCTGTTTTGGTGCTCAGCGTTAATACGGGCTACATAGAGAGATTTTACCCCAACATTAGGACCGCCGTCATAACCATGCCAACGGACAAGACCCTGCTTCTTTACGATAACCAGCAGTCTCATCTTAAATATTGCATTTTCATACTGCTCGACGAATTTCTGAAACGATCGGAGGGCTTTGCAGCGCGGATAAAGAATACGCTGAAGACCATATTCGGGATCATATACAGGGAATTCCGCAGCTTCACCATTGATAGGGAAAACAAGGCCTTCGTCTACAAGCGTCTTCAGGATATCCGTCAGACAGAGCGTCTCGGAGAGATCATCGACGACATCTACAGAAACTATGTGGAACCTTCCACCCTCGAGGAGATCGCTTCCCGCCAGGACTTGAATCCCTACTATCTTTCACACCTGTTTTCCCAGACCATCGGCATAAACTACAGGGATTTCATAAACATGGTGCGGGTGGAGACATCGGAATACGAGCTTTTGTCTTCTGACCTGTCGGTATCCCACATAGCCCTCAGCTCCGGATTTTCCAACTCTTCCTATTACAGCAAGCATTTTCGCTTCTGGTTCGGCATGACGCCCCAGGAATACAGGGAGAAATATGCGGGCCAGACCCTGCAGAACTCGGAGCCTCTGATGGTCTCTTGCGAGCTTGCCGATTACAGCGATATGATACAGGAAAATCTCCGTGAGCTGGCAGCGGCTTTTTCCGATGCCCATGCGGAGCCCCTGAGTCAGACCATCCACGTGGATAATGCCGATTTTGACGATTCGTTCCGTTTGCGCCTCAACCTGATCTTTCGAAATCCGGATCTTGCGGCGGAAGAGGCAGAAGAAACAGGTCCGAGAGATGAGATGCTCGAAGAAGCGGGAGAAGCGGCAGGACCCAAAAATCATGGGGAGACAGGAGAACTGGCGGCGATATGCACAGGGTCCGGAACACCAGAGAAGCTCTTTTCTCCGCTGTTCATAAACAGCCGCTTTGATTCTGTGAAGCTGATAATCGAGATCTTTCCAGAAAGGAACCCCCCTTCTTGCACGGATATGTACCTGTGCGTGAAAAGTCTCCTCGATTCACTAGTGGTCCGTCATTGCTGCGACTTCAACGTGGGAATGGCCGCCGAGGCAGACGCTGCATTCGGTTCGGCCCTAACCGCCGACGGGATCAGGACTCCGCTGTATCATCTTATGACTTTCTTGACACAGGATCACGACGCTATATGTGTGGACAACCGCTGCATCATCATGAGAAAAGGAGACGCCCGCCATATCCTCTGTTGGAACATGAATCCCGATCATGCCGCCGAGGTGACCCTGAAAGCCCGCGCCTCCTCTGAGAGCCTGGTCACCGTCAGCCGTATGGAGCTGGAAAATTATCATGGATATCTGTCCGCAGTCAGAAAGATAAAGAGCGCAGGCATTGAAAAGAAGACGCCGGCTAAAGCCGCTGGGGGGCGAGAAAAATCTCTATCCGAAAGAATCGGAGGAAGAGAAACCCTGCAGCAAACCAATACACCGAAGGGTGACTGCGTCCTGCCGGAAACCGCTCTGCGGGCGGCGGAACATCTTCTCTTCTCCGAAGAAAGCTGTTTTCGCACGGGAAAGGATTTGAGCATCACCGTACAGCTCCGGCGCAAGAGCCTGGCCTTTGTCAGCATAATTAGATAAGGCACGGGACAAACCGGCAGGGCTGGCTATCATCTCATATAAATATAGACCGCCCCCTATCCCGAACCTCTCCCATATGTCTAACAGCGCTTATTTTTTTGCGGTCCTTTATTAGATTTAAAGACAAACCGCAAAATTGTATATCCTCCAGGACAATCATTTCTATAAAAGAAACAACCTGAATAGCAAGAATAATATATAATTTTCTGAAAATAACCTGTAAGCTAACAGTACCCTATGGAAGACTCTGCGAGGTGCAAGGGACAGTACAAGAACAAGGGCAGGTGCAGATAAATGCAAACTGCATTTATCATCTGCCGCGCCTATGCGGGCGCCCTAAGGGAAAACCGATTTGAAAAAGGAGGATCTATATGAGCAATAAATCCGAAACTTACGCTGCCCCAGCAGCAGGCTCCTCTACCATGAAAAAGACCAGATTTTCTCTGGCGGGGATCGTCTTTCTGATCTTCTGCATGTGCGCAGCCGGAGCTTTCGGCGTCGAGGACATGATCCCCAGTGTCGGCCCGGGGTTGACGATACTCCTGCTGATTATCATTCCCATACTCTGGGCGGCTCCAATGGGTATCTACACGGCTGAGCTGGGCGCTTTGGCCCCCGTTGATGCAGGACCTTACGTGTGGATGAAAATGGCATACGGAGAAATGTGGGGCTTCTGTATGAACTGGTGGCTTATGCTGGCCATCTATCTTGGTCAGGCGGCCTACGTCGTTATCGCCGTGGGTTATATAGGCAAAGTTATAGCACTGACGCCTCTGGCCGCTACTGTGATAAAGGTAGCCATCGTAGTCATTCTGACCATTGTAAATCTTATAGGCCTCAAGGAAGTGAGCATCCTCAGCACTATTTTCTCTATCATCATTATCGTAATGTTCGCTCTTGTGACCATTGTAGGCTTTGCTAATTGGAACTACAATCCGATCGACCCGTTCATTCCGGAGGGCACGGATATCGTAAGCAGCCTGGGTACGGGACTTGCCATCGGTATATGGCTCTACTGCGGCTACATACAGATATCCAACCTGGGCGGAGAGATATCAAACCCCGAAATAGTTCCGAAGGGGATGAAGGTTTCCATCATTATCATAACCCTCAATTTCCTTTTGCCAACCGTCGCGGGCCTCGCTTCCCTGGGGAATTATCAGAACTGGGGGACCGGCATCGGGGAAGGTACTTTGAATTACTCGTCGGTACTGATCCATTACACGGGACCGGCTCTCGGCGTTGCCTTCATGATCATGGCCGTAATCTCCTCGTGCTCGACGACAAACTCGGTCATCGCCAGCGGTTCAAGGCTTTTTCTCATCCTGGCGGAGGACAATCTTTGCCCTGGCTTCCTCTCCAAGCTGACAAAGAAAAGCAAGATGCCTTTCTGGCCGATCGTCATACTGGCTATCGTGACCATCATCTTCGTAAACTTTGACTTTTCTATGATCGTGAATATTGTGTCGCCTGTGCTTTTCGTCCTCTACGTGGGCCTTGCCTTCGCTTTCTTGAAAATAAGGAAAAAATACCCCGTTGAGAAAAGAAACGTATGGTATGCAAAAGGTGGGAAAGTGTTAAAAGCTTATGTGATAGGCGGTATGTTCCTCATCGGGTTCATCGGCATTATGGTGAACGGTTTGGAGTTTTTCACGCTCAGTTTTCTGATAACAGTTTCCGGCGTCGTGTTCTATGTGATATTCAAGCGGCTTTACGGAGGACTGTATGCCAGCGATCCCCAAAAATATCCGATCAACCCGAAGACCAAGCTGGCTCAGGGCGACATCTGGAGGATTGGAATATTCTTCATGATATTCGGACTGCTGATGTTTGCCGGCTCTTTCGTCATTTCATGGTACGAAGGTTCCTGGGGCCCGGATTACTACCTCCAGACATACGGCAGCGGGCTCCTGAGCAATTTTGGCGGCATGATATCCATATGCAGATGGTGTGGCCTGGGCGGCGCAGTCCTCGGCGTCATACTGTTTGTTATAGGAGTGAAGACCGACAAAGTGAGCGACGGCGAATAACTTTTTATAGAAAATTTCCGGAGATACGAGGCGGCTGCGGCTTGTAGAGAGGATGTGGGGATCTTTGGGAAAAAAGTGAAAAAGTATTTCAATATCTACGCAAGTTTCAATGACCGGGCGTTGTCAGATTCGCCTAGAAGCTGCGCGGGCCGCATAGTTGGCAGGATCGGACCCCGCAACCCCACAACTTTGCGAAAAGAACACGTATTTTTTTAAAAATTTACCGTAGTTCCCAGGTCCAACTCGCGCAAGGCCACATGATCCCCCGCTAAGCTCCGCTAAACCCGGACTGAGCCCGTCTCAGCCGGAGCAGTTGAAATCATTGACACTGGCATTGATCCGTGCTACCATAGAACGGCTGAAATGGCTATAGCTTTTCCTGTTTCTGAGTTATAAACAGGAAACTATAGTCTTTTTTTGTGAAAAGGAGTTATAGCATGACACACATAGAAAATCCCATGGGAGTAAAGCCGGTGTTTCCGCTTCTGATGACCATGTCCATTCCGGCAATGGTCTCCATGCTGGTACAATCCCTGTATAACATTGTCGACAGCCTGTTTGTAGGCCGCCTCAGCCAGGAAGCTCTGACGGCGGTGTCTATCGTGTTTCCGCTGCAAAATTTGGTTTTGGCGGTGGCGGTAGGTATGGGCGTTGGAGTAAACGCCAGCATCGCCAGGAGTTTGGGCGAAAAACGACAAGAAGATGCCGACCAGGCTGCCAGCCACGGGCTGGTTCTCACTTTTTTTCATATGGCGGGTTTTGTGATTCTGGGGACGCTGGGCTCATCCTGGTTTGTCGGGCTCTTCACCGATTCTCCCCAAATCCTGCAAATGGGCAGCCAGTACAGCCACATTGTGATCTGCCTTTCCGGAGCAAGCCTGGTTCATATCCTCATTGAAAAGATTTTTCAATCCACTGGAAAAATGCTGGCGCCCATGCTGTTTCAGATTGTGGGCGCGGTGGTAAACATTGCCCTGGATCCCATCCTTATATTCGGCCTCCTGGGAGCGCCATCTCTAGGAGTGAAAGGGGCCGCCATCGCCACCATCATTGGACAGTGCTTCGCCTGTGGGCTGGCGATTCTCTTTTATCGTAAGAAAAACTGCGGAGTTCATATACAGCTGAAAGGTTTTCGCCTTGACAAACGAATGGTCCACAAGCTGTACAGTGTTGCCGTTCCCTCCTGTATGGTCATGTCCATGCCGTCGCTTCTTGTAGGGCTGCTCAATGGAATACTGGCCGGAATTTCTCAGATTTCGGTGGCGGTGTTTGGCATTTATTTTAAATTGCAGACCTTTGTCTACATGCCGGTCAACGGCTTGATCCAAGGGATGCGCCCTATCATCAGCTATAATTTCGGCGCGGGCGATCAGGAACGAATGAAGAGAACCCTGCACTTTTCGCTGGCCACTACCGGCACGATCATGGCTGTGGGAACGGTGCTGTTTTTAGTCGGCGCAGAGTGGATCCTTCTCATGTTTGGCGGCTCGCAGCAAATGCTGGATATTGGAGTGGAAGCGCTGCGGATTATATGCAGCGGGTTTATCATTTCCACACTGGGCGTTATTATCGCCGGCGCCTTTGAAGCCCTGGGGGAAGGCGGGCGTTCGCTGACGGTTTCCCTGCTGCGCCAGATGGTCATTATACCGCCCCTGGCGTTGGTGCTGGTACATTTTACCCAGTTGGGGCTGACCGGGGTTTGGATAACCTTTCCCATTGGAGAAACCGCTGCCTCGATTGCGGCCGTGGTGCTTTACCGCCGGTTGTGGAAAAACAAATTGAAAGAGGCGGGCAGATAAGAAACGGAATATTTTCTGAATATTAAAAAAACGCTTGCAAAGCAGCAAAAGAACTGTTACTATGTTTATGAAAATATTTTCATAAATCAAAACCCATTGAATTCAATACTAAATAGCTTAATAGTTTTTGTAATAAGGAAAAATAATGAAATTATTTTTCCAAAAGCTCATATGGACGGAGGAAATGCCATGAGTAAAATGAACTTAAATAAGCAAAGTATGAAAGAACCGGGAGAAAAGCAAGTGGATAAAGATTACCCGCTGGACCATGTGCCCAAAAGCGCCCGAAACAGCTTGCTGTCCATCAGCTGTGTTTTAATTGGATTTACCTTTTTTACGCCCACGATGGCATCCGGCGCCGCGTTGGGAGCAGCGTTCCCCTTTGACGATCTCATTTTGATCATCATCGCAGGAAGTTTAATCCTGGGCGTCTATGTAGCTACCATGTGCTGCATCGCAGCCAGGACCGGGCTTACCTGTGTGCTCCAATCAAAATACACCTTTGGCAAAGCCGGCGCCAAGTGGTCCGATATTATTCTCGGCGGAACCCAAATCTTCTGGTATGCCATTACAGGAGAATATATGGGCAGCCTCTTTGCCATGGCACTGGGACTGGATACCTTCGGATGGAAGGTTTTCTTCATTATCTTCTGGGGCGTAATTATGGGAGCTACTGCCCTTTACGGAGTGCGGGCGATGACCATCGTTTCCTATGTGGCTATCCCTCTTATGGGCGTACTCATGGTTCTGGTAATGGTCATGGCCATCAGACATGCAGGAAGCGTGGATGCGATCAGGGCCATTACACCCACCTCGACCATGACTGTCACCTCAGCGATCACCGTTATTGTAGGAACCTTTGCTTCCGGAGGAACCCAGGCCGGGAACTGGGCCAGGTTTGCAAAAAACGGAAAGGTGGCCTTTATCGCCGGACTTCTGGGGTTTCTCATCGGCAACGGAATCATGGTCTTTTCCGGCATGCTGGGAGGTCTGGTATTTGCCACAGGCGATCTGATCGAGCTGATGATTTCCATGGGAATCGTTTTCTGGGCCCTGATCATTCTCACCTTGAATATCTGGACCACCAATAATGCTACAGCATATGCGTTCGGTATGGCCGGGGCGGAAATGTTCAATAAAAACAATAAAAAACCTTTTATCATCGGCGGCATCATCATCGCGCTGGCAATGGCCATTTTGGGCATTTCCAACTACTTTATCCCCATGCTCAACCTGCTGGGAACCTTCGTGCCGCCACTGGGAGGCGTGATTATCGGAGATTACTTTTTCGTATCAAAGGGCAGGATCCCCAAACTGCCGTATATACATTTTAAAACCTGGAGGATCGCGCCGGTCATCGCATATGTGCTGGGATGCGCTGCGGCATATTTCGGCGGCATGTTTAACATCGGCATATCTTCCCTGCAGGGAATACTGATCGCCATGATCGCAATGCCCATCATCCACAAGATTTTCGTCAAGTGCGGATGGAACGACGAACACGATGTTGATCCCGATGCGGAATACGTATAAAAGCATGCGCTTTGAAAAAACAGACGTTTGCCGGAAGCAATCTGCTGTATAAACGGCAGAACCTAAGGAGGTATTTATGACACAGTTGCTGATTAAAAATGCAAAACTTCGCAATACAAACAGGCAATCCGATCTACTGATCGACCGGGGAAAATTTCAAAAGATAGGAACAGGGATAAAGGCTGCTCCCGATGCGCAAGTGATCGATGCAGACGGAAATCTAGTCTGTCCGCCCATCGCAGATCCCCATGTCCACTTGGATGCAGTATTGGTCGCAGGCCTGTTAACCAGAAAAAATCAAACAGGAACATTACTGGAGGCGATTGACATATGGGGAGAGTGGCGGGAGCACCTCACAAAAGACCTGCTCAAGACCAATGCCAGAAAGGTGATCGATTGGTACATTGCCAACGGTGTTCTGCGAGTCCGCACCCATGCAGATTGCACCGATCCAACCCTGCTGACCGTGGAAAGCCTGCTGGAGCTTAAAGAAGAGGTCAAGGATCTGATCGATCTCCAAGTGGTGGCATTTCCCCAAAACGGTATCTTTACCGATCCTATGAACGAGAAACTGCTCCGAAAAGCCATCGATATGGGCGTGGATGCAGTGGGCGGAGCACCGCACATTGAATATACCCGAGAAGATGGGGTCAAAGATGTGGAACTGGTTTACGACCTGGCGGAAAAATATGACCGGCTGGTGGATATTCATATCGATGAGACGGGGGACCCCCACTCCAGATTCGTGGAAGTGATGGCAAAAGAAAGCATAAACCGGGGGATGGGAGAGCGGTCCGCTGCCAGCCATACCACAGCCATGCACAACTACGACAATGATTACGCCTATAAACTCATTGGAAACATCGCCAAGGCCAAGATGAACATGATCGCCAATCCTTTCGACAACGCCGTGCTTCAGAACCGGAGAGACGGTTATCCCAGAAGGCGGGGCATCACAAGGGTGGACGAAATGTCGGAGCGGGGAATCAATGTCTGCATCGGCCACGACTCCATCATGGATCCATGGTATTCCATGGGAAAAGGCAGTATGCTGCAGGCCGCCTTTCTGCTCCTTCATATGGGGCAGCTGAACGGAGCATCGCAAATACAGCAGCTCTTTGATATGATCACGACAAACTCAGCGAAAACCATGTGTTTGAGCGATTATGGCATAAAGGAGGGTAATTCGGCCGACCTGATCATTTACGATGCGCAGACAGAAGAAGATGTCATACGGTTGCAAAGCGAATGCACCCATGTAATAAGAAAAGGCAGGGTGATTTGCAAAACCCAGCCGGCCAAACGCGACCTTTTGTATAGTGAAAACAAGTGGGTTGACTTTAAATTATAAAGCATGCGGGAAAGGGTTTGTCTATGTACAAACCCTTTCTCGTAGTGTAAAATGAGAAAAAACAAAAGGGAGCGATGATCTTGAATATCAAGGAAGTTGCAGAAAAAGCCGGAGTATCCATCACAACCGTGTCCAGGGTGCTGAACAGCCCTCAAACCGTGTCGAAAAAAACAAAAGAAAAGGTTCTCAAGGTTATGGATGACCTGAACTACACGCCCAACTGGTTTGCCCGCAATTTGCAGAACAAGCGGACCAACGTGATCGGCGTGCTGGTTCCCGACACCTTGGAACCGTCCAATATGGAGATGACCAAGGGTGTGGAACAGGTTGCCCGGCAGAAAGGGTGCAATCTGATACTCTGCAATACGGAATTCGAGTCCCGGATTGAATCCGAGCACATCACCAATCTGGTGGAGCGGAAGATAGATGGATTAATTTTGACTTCATCGGTGCTGGATGAAAATCAGATAAAAAAGATAAAAGAAAAGAACGTCCCTTTTGTGCTGGTTGGAAAGACACCGTTCTGGAAGAAGGAAAACGTCGTATATACTGATTATGACAGCGCTGCGGAAGAGGCGGTCAGCTACCTGATCGAAAAAGGCAGAAAGCAGATCGCAATCATCCTCACAGAACATGCCAGGATCGATAATGACGAAAAACTGGCGGGTTATAAAAGGGCGTTGGAACGGCACAATTTAAGGGTGGACGAAAGCTTCATCGTCAAATCGGACAATACGCTGGAAGGCGGATATACGGCCACCAGCAAATTAATTGAAACCTGCTCCGCCCTGGATGCCATCTTCATCGCCACGGATACCATGGCTTTCGGCGCACTGGAAAAGATCAAGCAGGAAGGCCTGACCCCGGATCAACTGGCGATTATCGGATTCGACGATTTGAAAGTGGGCGCTGTGATGGAACCCAAGCTTACCACAGTCACCAAACCTTCTTACCGGATGGGGTTGACCGCTGCGAGGCTCCTGTTCGATTTAATCGAGTACGAAGGTCAGGGAGAAGAGCCGCAGGCAATCATGCTCAAATCACGATTAAAAATAAGAAAATCCTGCGGAAACAAAGAGCGTTTGAAGGAAATATGGTGAGGAGAAGGATATGTACAACGTAAAGATCATGGGAATCCATATTGAAAACCCGGTCGTTATCTCATCGGGACCATGGACCAGGGGCCTTAGCAAGCTGAAGAAAGGGCTGGAATGCGGAGCCGGGGCCTTGATCACAGAGACCATTGTCGGTGAATCCTATCCGGACACCTGTCCCAGATATTCCTATGACCGGGCCAATGGAGGTGTTCAGAATATCCGGCTGTACAGCGGCTCGGAGCTGGAAAACTGGATCAACGATCTGAAAGCGGTCACGCAGGCCAAAAGATTCGGTTCTAAAACCAAGCTGATTGCTTCCATCATGGGAACTACCGCATCGGAAGTGCGTTATCTGGCCAAAACGGTGGAACGGACTGGAATCGATGGTATTGAGCTGGGGCTGGCGTGCCCCATCGGACAGGGACCGGAAAATATATGCGGCGATGCCGATAAGGTATATGAGTATACCAGGGAAGTGGTGAATGCGGTAGACGTACCAGTATCGGTAAAGGTGAGCGCTGCCTGTAATCTGCCTGCTGTGGTAGAAGCCGCTGAACGAGCCGGGGCCGCGGGCATAAGCGGTATTGATACGATCCGGTGTATTCTCAGCATTGACGTGGAAACTCAAAAAGCAGCTTTGCCGACCTACGGCGGCTATTCGGGAGCACCCATCCGGCCCATTGCTTTGTCCACAGTGGCAGGGATTGCCCAAAGCACCAATCTGCCCATCATAGGGATGGGTGGCATTATGGATCATAAAAACCTTCTGGAGCATATCATGGCCGGAGCTTGCGCCGGCGGAATTGCCACCGGAATCCTTCTCAATGGATACGATCTGGTGGGAAAGGTGATCCGGGATTTGGAAGAATGGCTGGACTGCCATCATATAAAGGACATTGAGGAGATTCGCGGCGCGGCACTGGGAGGTCTGAAATCCTTTGAGGAAATCAAAACAGAAGCAAAAGCCGCCATGTTTGATTCCCCTTGCCAACGGACAGACTGCAGCAAATGCAAAAGCTGTTGTTTGGAGGATGCCATTTCCATAAAAGAACAGGGCATCACCATTGATAAAAATCTTTGCAGCGGCTGCGGCCTTTGCCTGGATGTCTGTCCGGATGAAAAGATCAAGCTCTCATGGAAATAATAGCTTGTGCGCTAAAAGCGATTATGCTATAATAATCTCGGAAAAATTACATGTCATAATTTGAGATTGCGGCAATACGGCGCATGAAGGGGCACACCACCTCGGGTGTGAATCTTCGTGCGCCTTTTTGATTGTCAAAAAGGAGGGAAATCATTGAAGGTTAACGGTGAGGAAAAAAAGTTGGAGCAGAACATGATACTGGAACAATTTTTAGAGGGACAAGGTTATGATCCCAAGAGGGTGGCAGTGGAATTGAACGGGGAAATTCTGCCCAAGAGCGATTTTAAGTTCAGAGAACTGTCGGATGCCGATACCCTGGAAATCGTTCATTTTGTAGGAGGCGGCTGATTTGATTCCATCGAAAAAAGACCTTCAGGCGATCTGCGACTTGCGTTTTTCGCCGGAAGTGTATGAAAAATTGCAGGAAGCCTCTGTGGCAATCGCAGGATTGGGCGGATTGGGCTCCAACATTGCAGTTATGCTGACAAGAACGGGAATCGGCAAGCTGAAGCTGGTCGACTTTGACCAGGTTGATCTTTCCAACCTTAACCGGCAGGTTTATGATATCCGCCATTTGGGACAGCTGAAAACAGAAGCCCTTTCCCAGCGGCTGAAAGAGCTGAATCCCTACATAGAACTGGAGCTATATAGCGGCAGGATCACAGAAGATAACGTCTGGAGCGTTTTCCGCGGTTGCCGCTATATCTGCGAAGCCTTTGACGGGGCGGAAGATAAGGCCATGCTGGCCCAGCAGGTGCTCTGCGGCCTGCCGGAGGCATATCTGGTTTCAGGGTCCGGCATGGCCGGATATGGGGATGCGGACCAGATCCATACGAGGAAGGTTAACAGCCGCTTTTTCGTCTGCGGAGATGAATGCTCCGACGCAGCACAAGGTATCGGCCTGATGGCGCCCAGAGTGGCCGTGTGCGCGGGCCACCAGGCAAACAAAATAATTCAACTGATTTTAGAAGAGAGGTAACGATATGAAAGAAGATAAACTGGTTATTGGAGGACATAGCTTTTCCTCCAGATTCATTCTCGGATCGGGGAAATATAATGTGGAGCTGATCGATGCGGCGATTCGGCAGGCGGGAGCGGAGATTATCACCTTGGCTCTCAGGCGGGCCAATTCCGCAGGGGAAGGAAACATTCTCGACCATATTCCAGAGGGGATTACCCTGCTTCCCAACACTTCCGGCGCGCGAAGCGCAGAGGAAGCAGTCCGCATCGCCCGCTTGGCCCGGGAGCTGGGATGCGGTGACTTTGTCAAAATCGAAGTTATTCACGATACAAAGTATCTGCTCCCGGACAATTACCAAACCATCAAGGCCACCGAAATATTGTCAAAGGAGGGCTTTGTCGTATTACCATACATGTATCCGGATCTGAATGCGGCAAGGGATCTGGCCAGCGCGGGAGCAGCGGCCGTCATGCCCTTGGCAGCCCCCATCGGTTCCAACAAAGGGCTCAGCACCAAAGACTTTATCCAGATTCTAGTGGATGAGCTGGACCTGCCGATTATCGTAGATGCGGGCATCGGGCGGCCTTCCCAGGCTTGTGAGGCTATGGAAATGGGCGTGGATGCGATCATGGCCAATACCGCAATAGCGACCGCAGGGGATATCCCGGCCATGGCCCAGGCTTTCCGAAAGGCCATTGAAGCAGGACGCGCCGCATATCTTTCCGGTTTGGGCCGGGTAGTGGAAAAAGGCGGCGAAGCATCGTCGCCGCTGACAGGATTCTTGCAGGAATAGGAGGAAGGAACTATGAAACCAAAGATCGATCACATGGAGTATTGGCAGGAGATGGAAGATCTGGAGGACTCCCGGGTCATGGAAGAAGTCTTGCAAGCCATGGAAAACTATGATTATCATCGCTATACGGCCGCCGATGTGAATCG
The DNA here is from genome assembly GCF_020734085.1 of Hominibacterium faecale. Taxonomy (NCBI): domain Bacteria; kingdom Bacillati; phylum Bacillota; class Clostridia; order Peptostreptococcales; family Anaerovoracaceae; genus Hominibacterium; species Hominibacterium faecale. The sequence continues at coordinate 134,289 of NZ_JAJAGH010000013.1, read as the reverse complement.
GGCGCTGGGTAAAGAAAACCGGGGTCCGGAAGAATTCAAAGCCCTGCTGTCGCCTGCCGCCGCTCCATTTTTGGAGGAAATGGCTCAGCTGGCACAGCACGAGACGCATAAGCATTTTGGAAACAGTATCTGCCTGTTTACACCCTTGTATATATCGAACTACTGTGAGAATTATTGCATCTATTGCGGGTTTAACTGCCACAATCAAATCAAGCGGGCACGCCTTGATGAGGCGCAGATTGAAAAGGAGATGCAGGCCATCGCTGCCACTGGTTTGGAGGAAATTCTAATCCTCACCGGAGAAAGCCGGGCCAAATCCGATGTACCGTATATCGGCCAGGCATGCAGGATCGCCCGGAATTATTTTAAAATGGTGGGGATTGAGGTGTATCCCATGAATTCGGAAGATTATGCATACCTGCACCAATGCGGCGCTGATTATGTGACGGTTTTCCAGGAAACCTACAATTCGGATAAATATGAAACTCTCCATTTGGCCGGGCATAAACGGGTTTTCCCATATCGCTTCAATGCGCAGGAACGGGCGCTGCGGGGCGGAATGCGGGGTGTGGCCTTTGCTGCGCTTTTGGGTCTGGACGACTTTCGAAAGGACGCGTTTGCAACAGGTATGCACGCGTATACCCTTCAAAGAAAGTATCCCCATGCGGAAATTTCTTTTTCCTGCCCGCGCCTCAGGCCCATCGTCAATCATGCCGATATCAACCCAAAGGATGTCCATGAAAAAGAATTGCTCCAGGTAATGTGCGCCTATCGCCTGTTCATGCCTTTTGCCGGAATGACCATCTCCACCAGAGAACGGTCCGGCTTTCGCGATCATGTCATCGGCCTTGCGGCCACGAAAATTTCCGCCGGGGTCAGCACGGGCATCGGCAGCCACACGGAGGACGATGCTCCGCGGGGGGATGATCAGTTTGAAATCGCAGATGGAAGAAATGTGGAGGACATGGTCAGGGCCATCAAAGAAAGAGGTCTGCAGCCTGTGATGAATGATTATGTCTATGTTTAAACGTATTGCCATATCAAACCGCAGCCTTTGCCCGCGGCCGCTCTGGGAGCAAGCGGCCCTGCTGGGCGGGCGGATCGATGCGCTCATCCTTCGTGAAAAGGACTTGAAAGAATGGGAATATGAAGCGTTAGCCCTCAAGGTAAAGCAAGTCTGTCAGCGGCAAGGGATCCGCCTGATTTGTCATACCTTTGTACAGGCGACAAGGAAGATCGGCTGCGATGCCATTCACCTTCCACTGGCTCTGCTCCTGGAAAACCAGGGGCTGCTTGATGATTTTGCCTTGATCGGGGCGTCGGTGCATTCCCTTGAAGAAGCGAAGGCTGCGCAGGGGGCCGGAGCCCATTATGTGACCGCCGGCAATATCTTTGAAACGGATTGTAAGCCGGGTCTCCCAGGAAAAGGTACGGATTTTCTAAGGGCGCTTTGCCGGGAAACCCAGTTGGAGGTTTACGCACTGGGAGGGATTACCGACGACAACGAAGCTGAGATCCTAAGGACGGGAGCATCAGGAGCCTGCCGAATGTTCGGGTATATGAAATGAGATGTTTTTTCTGAGAAAACGCGTTGCGAAATCCCAATAAAAAGCATCTAATATAGTAGAAGGCCGAATTGAAAATAGTAAACTCCTGTGCAGATGTGATATAATCTGTTTTATTAAACAGAATCTACAGCATAGGTGCAGAAATGAATTTGAGAAGGAAAGAGCATATATTTAATCAGAAGATCGAACCGGAATATACCAGGGTTTATCACTTTATCTATTCGCGCCTGGACGGAGATCGGCAGCTGGCGGAAGACATTACCCAAGATACTATGGAAATGGCCTGGAATAAACTGGAACAACTGAAAAAGGGAGATTCTTGCCGAGCCTGGCTGATGAAAATCGCCATGAATGAGATCCGGAAATATTTTCGTGCACAAATGACTCAGAAGCGGGGCGCTTTCCAGGAAGAAAGTTATGATCTTCATCAGTTTGAGGAGATCGACAATCCGGAGCAGGTGGAAGCTGATGTTCTGGATCAGATCCTTGCGCAGGAAGGTCTGGAGATATTGATGCAGGCCCTTGAACGGGTTCACGAGAAGTACCGGCTTCTTTTGGAGCTTCGTTTGATTCAGGATTTGAAGTTTGCCCAGATCGCCGAAATTGTCCGCGAAGATGAGGCTAAGGTACGGGTATACTACGGCCGCGGATTGAAAATACTGGGTAAAGAATATCAACTATTGACGGGGAGGGATGAATAATGGGCACTGGCAAGCGGGCATATACCCATGAAGAACGGGTTAAAATGATCCAGCAGACAGCCGAAGACTATTATCAAAAACAAGCGGGCAATCCATCTCCGTTGAACCGCAGCTTTATTGAGATGGAGAAGGAAACTGGCAAACGAAGCAGGCGCATAAAGCGATATTCCGCCATCGCCGCCGCTGTGCTGCTGGTGGTTTTACTTGGGAACACCATTTCGATGATCGCCTTTGACGACACTGTTTATGGGGATAAGGGCCTGCTCCATAGAATTTATAAGTCAGCTACGGGGCTGTCCACAGATGAGCAGGACGAAGCGCTGCTGGAAAATGAGGTGGCCGAGACGGTATCTTCCATTACGATCAATAGCATGGATGACATCGAGGGAGCGATCGATTTTGCCGAAGGGAACTTGTACGTACCCCAGTATATTCCCGATGGATTTCAGCTGGAATCCCTGATCGTTGAACAGTCCCAATTCGGAGATTTTACAGCGGAATATACGTTTAAAAACGGGGAAAAACAACTAAGCCTGATTGAGATGGCAAACAGCGATGATGACAGCACTGTCAACGCAAGCGGCGATGGAGATTTGATCAGGCTGAAAGACCGGATACTGTATGTACAGGATGAGGATTCCAACGGGGATCGGTATATCGATGTCATTACTGAGGAGTCCGTCATGCAGATGCTTGGAAAGGTTTCAAGGGAAGAAGGGTTTAAGTTCGCCAAGGGGTTGAAGCGCTGTAAATAATGGTAGCTTTAAAAGATGGAAAGATTTCCTCTAAAATAAAATGATCCAATAGGCCCCATGGCTTCAGACCACAGGGGCCTATTTCAATGATGTTGCAACCTGGACGCAGCGCTCCGCCATGAAACTTTTAAAAATTTTTAAAAAAAGTTTTGGATAGGCCCCAAAAAACGTACATAGCATATGTTATGCTGGTATCAGAAGGAGGGAAGAAAGAGAATGGTCCGGCAGCGCAAACGCTTGTTTGGCGTCGAGATTTATCGTATAATAAAAGACAAATAAGAATTGAGGAGAAAAGAATGGAGACCTGGAAGGATTTGTTCCCGGAGGATATACAGCAAAGGTACGAGCTTTTAAACTACAACCACGCAGCAGAAATTATTTCTCAGGCGTTTCAAAAAGAATTCGATGAGATCATTGAAACCCTGCGCAAGGTAAAGATTACAAAAACGGATATTGCAAAGTCAGGAGGAAACGAATCTCCCATTCCTCCCAAATTTTCCGCTATTTTAGACCCGTTGGGGTGGCAAGAAATCCGCATCTCGGGCGACCTGGTGGTTCATTTTTACCCAAGGCGGGGCGATAAAAAGGGCCGGTTCGAAACTAGCCCTATCGAGCAAAAGACACTCAAAAACTATATTGACGGACATAATATCGACTATGTAAAAAACAGAGTCGCCATCGATGTGGAGTGGAACAGCAAAGACCAGACATATGACCGGGATTTATTTGCAATGAGGACCTATTACGAGTGCGACGTGATCAGCGCAGGCGTGATTATTACCCGGAGCGAGTCGCTGAATCAGGTTTTTGCAGAGTTGGGAAATTCCATCAAGAAAAAATATGGAGCCAGTACAACCTGGATGGGAAAGCTGACGCCGCGGCTGGATTCCAGGCGGCACGGAGGATGCCCGATTCTGGCCATTGGAATCACCGACAAATGCATCGAAGATTGGGAGGATGGTAATGACTGATAAAGAAATTTTGATAGATACAATTGACAATTTTAAGGCGTTCTGCGGAGAGGATAAATTCAAGACAATCCTTGCTGACCCGCCGTGGCAGTTCCAAAACAGGACCGGAAAGGTGGCGCCGGAGCATAAACGGCTCAACCGTTACCCTACCCTTTCCCTGGAAGCGATCAAAGCAATTCCCGTGGATGACGTTGCGGAGGAGAAAAGTCATTTATACCTGTGGGTGCCCAATGCATTGCTTCCCGAAGGTTTGGAAGTCATGAAAGCGTGGGGATTTGAATATAAGACAAATCTGGTTTGGGAAAAGGTCAGAAAAGACGGCGGCCCGGACGGCAGAGGCGTGGGTTTTTATTTCCGCAATGTGACCGAACTGCTGCTCTTTGGAATTAAAGGAAAGAGCAATCGAACCTTGCAGCCGGCCAGGAGTCAGGTTAATCTGGTTCGGGCGATGAAGCGGGAACATTCACGAAAGCCGGATGAAATCATTGATCTGATTGAAGCATGCAGCCCGGGGCCGTATCTGGAGCTGTTCGCAAGAGGCATCCGCGATGGATGGAAGCTTTGGGGCAACCAGGCCGACGACACTTATGAGCCAAACTGGGACACGTATTCCAATCACACGGTGGCTTCCGGGAAATAAAAAATAGCATACAGGGGCGGCTGCACTTTGATATGTATCATGCAGCAGCGCCAGACGTTTATATGCGGAAAAAAGTGTAAGTTTCTTTTGAAATTTACACTTTTTTTAATGCCTGAGCCATCTGAGATCGGAGGGTCGGCGGCCAGGCTTCAGCTTTTTCGAAATGAGGCCCCACAAACCCACAGCTTTGTGTAAAAATATTTAATTTTTTTGAGTTTTTTCCCCAGCACTGCGGCTCACGTTTTTTGCTTCCGGCCAGCAAAATATAAAAAATTTCTCAATTTCTATTCGAAACACCGCAATTTGAAACCAATGTCCATATAAATTCGCCCATTTCGAATAGAAATCGGCAAAATAAATGAAATATGCTCCAGCACGCGGGGCAGCCTGCCTCTGATGCCTCACCTCCCCGGCACGCGTGGCAGCCCGCCGGGGCCCATGCACATACTCGCCACCAGCCCAATCCAAATCAACTTTTCCCCAATCCTCCCTTCAAATCAGCAGCCTCCAATGCTATACTGGTAAAAGAAGACTGTATTGTGTAAATCCGGCAGCACCAGAGCCACCGAAAAAAGGAGGAGCCTATGAAAAAACGTATTAAGATCATGCTGGGCATCATGACCAGCATACTACTGATCACATTGGTCTGTGGATGCAGCATCTACATGAAAGAGCCAGTGGTGGTGAAAAGTCTCATTTCATCAGATGACATGGATGTGGACATTATGTATATTTCAGGCATGGTAGGCAGTAAAAAGATAAAATCCGTAGAGATCCCCGATGCGCCCAAAGACATCAAAACGGTTGTCTACGATGAGGAGTCCGAGATTCTGAGCGGATACTCCCTCCACACCGCACACTTGGGGGTAAACAGCGACAACCTTACGGAAGAGGGGGGACTGACAGAGCCGATCTTCTTTAACAAGCTGAACATCACCTGGGATGATGGCAGCAAGACCACAGCTGCTGTGGGCAGCATTCAAATCCAAAGCGGAGCCCGGGACATGCTGGAGGCCCAGGAGGCAAACAGCAACTATAAAAAAGATAAACGGATCGACGACTCGCAAACCTTTCAGGCGCCGCGGAACATGAAAATTACCCAAATTGAAATCCCCTATCAAGAAGAAGTAGAAAAGATGGTATCCAGCTTGACAGTCAATGATGTACCGGTGTCTGAAATAGATGAACAACACCCGATTGAATTGAAAAAGGGCGGGACATTTAAGGTGCATTGCCGTTATAATGACAACTTTCAGACCTTGTACGGACGCATTTGGATCAACATGCGGCTGATGGGGGAGGATGGTCAGGGAAAGAAACAAGAGGCTGTGTTTGTGATTTCTCCTGATACTAAGATCGAGGAAAATATACCGGAATACCTAAAACAAGCCCGGAAAGAGTGAAGAAGGAGGTTGAAATGAAAGCGCTCGTTTATAAGAAGAATCATCGGCTGGCGTTGGAAGAGCGGCCTCGCCCGAGTTTACAGCTCCCTACGGATGCCATTGTACGCGTAACTCTGGCATCGATCTGTTCCAGCGATCTGCACATCAAACACGGAGCAGTACCCAAGGCGATCCCCGGCATCGTTTTGGGACATGAGATGGTGGGCATTGTCGAGGAAACGGGAGAGCAGGTTCATAACGTCAAACCGGGGGACCGGGTAACCATCAACGTGGAGACCTTCTGCGGGGAATGCTTTTACTGCAAGCAGGGGCTGGTCAATAACTGCGCAGATGAGAACGGCGGCTGGGCCCTGGGCTGCCGCATCGACGGCGGGCAGGCGGAGTATGTGCGCGTACCTTATGCGGACAACGGACTCAACCGGATTCCCCAATCAATCACAGACCGGCAGGCGCTTTTTGTGGGCGATATTCTCTCCACCGGATATTGGGCGGCGGATTTGGCAGAGATAACAAAAAATGACACCGTAGTCATTTTGGGTGCCGGCCCTACGGGTCTGTGCACAGCTATGTGCGCTTCCTTGTATGAGCCGAAACATCTGATTTTAGCAGATATCGATGAAGAGCGGGTACAGTTTGGAAGAAAACTGGGAATTTCAGCGCAGGTGGTGGATTGCAGCAGGCAGGATTTAAAAACACTGGTCATGGAAAAAACGGGCGGCAGAGGAGCGGACCGAGTAATCGAAGCCGCAGGCGGCGATGGAACCTTTGACCTGGCCTGGCAGTTGGCCCGCCCATCGGGAATTGTGTGCCTGGTCGCCATGTACGAAGAGGACCAGCGGCTGCCGCTGCCCCAGATGTATGGAAAAAATTTAACCTTCAAGACGGGAGGCGTCCATGCGGCCCATTGTGAACGGTTGCTGCAGCTCATTGAGGAGGGCAGGCTGGATACTGCAGGCTTGATCACCCATACCTTTGCCCTGGAGGAAATCCTCAGCGCTTATGACCTGTTCGAAAACAGAGAAGCGGGCGTTATGAAAATCGCAGTCGAGATTTAGAAATTGGCGGTAAGGCCAAAAGGAGAATATATGAAAAAGAAAAGGATCGTTTTTTCGGCCGTATGCCTGCTTGTGCTTGCAGCGGCAGCCATGACCGGGTGCGGCCCCAAGCTGGAAGAACCGGTTTTCGTTAAGTCGCTGATTAGTGCGGAAGATATGGATGTTGATACCCAGTACATCACCGATGAGACTTGGGAGAAAAAGGTAAAAAACCTTGAAATTCCCGATGCGCCGCCGGACATTTCCATTTACATCTACGACCAGCAATATGAGGAGGAAAGTGGATATCGGCTTCATACCATCAGCTGGGGCGTAGGCACTAGCAAGCTGAACGAGGATTCCAGCATGGCGGTGCCGCTGGAGTTCGACCATTTACAGATAACCTGGGATGACGGCAGCACCTCCACCGCTGACGTGGGGCATGTCAAAATATGCAGCCTGAAAGAAAAAGGATTTGTTACCACCAGAGAAGAAGCGGGTTATACACAGGATGATGAAAATTATGAGGCGATGGCCTTTAAAGCGAAAAGACCGATGGACATCACAGGAATTGAAATCCCTTATGAGAAGGAACTATTCCAAGTCATCACATCGCTGGAAATCAACGATATTCCTTACGATGAAATCGACTTCCAGGATCCCATTCATCTGGAAAAAGGTGAATCCTGTACCGTAGGCTACTCTATAGATGATAAGAAAAGGAGCAAGTACGGAACCGTCTTTGTCGAAGCCCAGCTTGTTGGAGTGGACAAACAAGGAGAAAGACAGGCGGGGACCTTTCGAATGATAGATAGAATGGGGATGGGGCTGGATATCGGAGCGTATCTGAAACGGGTTAAGGACCAGTAAGTCCAGCAGCTCAGGAGGCTTTTCATGAATACGGTTTGCCGGGATATTTTTAAAGCCATCCACGAAGGCAAGTGGATCAGCATCGAATACAAGAATAAAAATGGAGAACAGACCCGGTACTGGATCGGAATCAACGACATCAACCTCAAGGACCGGTCCCTTAGCGTGGCCGGACTCCATCTATCCAAACATACCCTGGGTGATTTTCCCAGGATTTACATTGACTCAATTCTCACCTCCGATGTGGTGGAAGGCTCCTTTCATCCGGTGAACCAGAGGCTGGTGGAAGATATTCATCTCAATCCGTACAAATACAAAGAACTGTTTCACCATGCGGCCAACATGAAAATCCTCAATTATCTGGCCGACTGCAGCCGCCTGGACTCCACCCCTTACCGCAGCGAATACGCATTGGTAGAAGGGCTGGACGGTGAAGGGGTGCAGGAAGGGGTCTACCAGCTAAGTGACCAGCAGTATAAGGATATCATCAACCAGTTCCAGCGCAGAACCATCCGCGACAGGCAGCAGAAAAAGCCCAGAAAACGGATCCTGCAAATCTGCATGAACCTGCTAAGTGTGCCCGTCAGAAAGGGCCTTTACGTGCTGGCGTACCGCAAGATGAATTTTGACGTGATCCGCCGCAGACTGATCGCAGAAGAGGAAGCAACCATTTGCCGGGAATTTACCATTGACGGTGAAAAGCAAAGCATCCGCCGCTTTCTTCCGGAAGAATACGGATATTTGCTGGACGATTTCGATACCAATCAGGAAGAAATCAAAGACCGGATTACCAGCGCCAATCCGCAGATCAAGGGCGTGGACGATATGCCCTATCTTCTGACCCTTTCCCGGGACCTGGCGTTGGATCTGGATCAGGAATACGGCGCAATCCTGGAAATGTACCAGGAAGCAAAACCCACCATTCCCATAAAAGCATTTTTCGGAGAACTGGTAAAACAGCCGGTGCGGACAAAACAATATCCCCTGGCTCTGCTCAACCAGCAGGTGAACCTGGATCAGCTTCTGGCCATCCATCACGGCTTAAAATATCCCCTTTCCTACATTCAGGGGCCCCCTGGAACCGGAAAAACAAGCACGATTATCAACACCATCACCACGGCTTTTTTCAACGAAAAGACGGTGCTTTTTGCATCCTATAATAATCATCCCATTGACAGCGTATTTCATACCTTGCAGAATATCCGCTATCGGAACAAACGCGTCCCCTTTCCGGCCGTGCGGCTGGGAAACCGGGAAAAGGTGGAAGAAGCCCTGGACTACATGAAGGCATTGTATCTGCAAGTGAAAGAAATCAATGTTTTTTCCAATACCCTGGAGCGGAACAAGGATGACAAAATCGAAAAGACAGAGCAGCTCTCCCAGCTGCTCAAACGATATGAGGCCATTCTCGATCTGAAGGAACGGAAAGCGTCGATTGAAAGCCTGATCCGCAGCGAACAGAGTCTGACCTTCCGGGTCGAGCTGCAGAGCCGGCAGCTTGCGCAAGTGGAGAAACAGCTGGAGCAGATCGGAGAAGTGGATGAAGCGGATGCTCTGCCGCTGCTGAATCAAAACGTTGAAGAATTTTTAAAATATCTCTATTATATATCGGCAAAATATATCAAACGGCTGGACGAACCCAAGAATGAAGAGCTGCTGTCCATTCTCTTTATGGAGGGGCGCAAGGAGGAGCAGGTCAAAGAATTTAACCGCCATCTAAGCCAGGAAGAGAACATGAAGAAATTTCTTCGCATCTTTCCTGTCGTGATTACGACATGTATTTCCGCCCACCGGCTGGGCGAGCCCAAGCCCTATTTTGATATGGTGATGATGGATGAAGCCAGCCAGTGCAATTCGGCGGTTTCTCTGGTACCCATCATCCGCGGCAGCAATTTGATGCTGGTGGGCGATCCCCAGCAGCTGAGCCCGGTGATTCTGCTGGATCCCAAGGCGAACCAGACCTTGAAGGCCAAATACCAGGTGAGCCAGGAGTACGATTATATTGAGAATTCCATTTATAAGACGTATCTGGCCTGCGACTCAGTGAGCGATGAGATTTTGCTCAGCTATCATTACCGCTGCCATCGTAAGATCATCGATTTTAACAATAAAAAATATTACAACGACAAGCTGAAGATCCGCAGCCAGGTTTGCGAACCCCAGCCGCTGGTCTATGTGGATCTTGCCGACGGATCGACAGAGGAAAAGAACACGGCTCCCGCGGAAGCGGCCCAGATCCTGAACTATATCCTTCAAAACCGGGACAAAAAAATCGGCGTCATTACCCCCTTTGTCAGCCAAAAAGAATACATCAACAGCGTGCTTTTGGATAACGGTATTCTCGATGTGCAGTGCGGCACGGTCCACGCTTTCCAGGGGGATGAAAAGGATGTCATTCTCTTTTCCCTGGCAGTGACCGATCAGACCCATGCAAAGACCTACAGCTGGCTGAAAAACAATAAGGAGCTGATCAATGTGGCCACCTCCAGGGCCAAGGAAAAGCTGGTGCTGTTGTCCAGCAGTCAGAACCTGCGCCGCCTTCACGGCACGGATGAAGAGGACGATTTGTACGAGCTGGTGGAGTATATCCGCACCAACGGCGCTTCGGAAGTTACGCCCAAAGCAGCAGCCACCAGAGCGCTGGGCATCAAACCTTACAGCACGGAAACAGAAGCCGCTTTCCTGACCACCCTCAACCACGCATTGGGCAATATCCTGGTGGCAGGCAGCAAATATACGATTCACAAAGAGGTGCCCATCTCCCATGTGTTCGATGGCAGCGAGGAACACAACGACCTTTTTTACACCGGCCGCTTTGACTTTGTCGTCTATCAGCGCGTCCGCAGCACAAAAGAAATGCCGGTGCTGGCCATTGAACTGGACGGAAAAGAGCATATTGAAGAGGAAGCGGTCCGCCTTCGGGATCAGAAAAAGGCGGAGCTTTGCCAGAGGTACGATTTTGAGCTGATCCGGGTTGAGAATTCTTATGCCAGAAGATATCATTATATGAAAGATATTTTGATTGAGTATTTTAGAAAATTGTAGCAGGAGGCAGTCCACCATGACCAAAGAGACGTATCTGAAAATGACCGAAAGCTTTCGCGGCAATCCTAAGAGGCAAAAGGCGATCATCCTTATCGATTCCATTTTGACGAAAATCGCATATATTGCCTATCCCGTTTTGCTGGCAGCGCTGTATCTGCAAAAAGATACTGGGCTTGCGAGGGCTGTTTTGGTGCCGGGTATCTCTTTTGTCGTTATCAGCGTTTTTCGATATTTGTACTGTGCGCCCAGGCCCTATGAAGTCTTCGACCTGCCTCCGGTGATCCCCAAAGACACCAGGGGAAAATCCTTTCCCAGCCGCCACGTCTTTTCCATCTTTATCATCGGAATGACCTTTTTCTGGAAAATGCCTCTTGCCGGGGTATTGATCGGCGCGGCGGGAATCTTTATGGCCGTTGTGCGGGTGCTGGGCGGTGTGCATTTCCCCAAAGATGTGATTGCCGGGGCGGCTTTGGGAATTCTGGCCGGTCTTGTGGGGTTTTATTGGATTCCCTAAGCGTGGTCTTGACGTGAAATCCGTTTGTCAGGAATCTGCGATATGATAAAGGCAGTCAGCATCAGAACGCATCCGATCATTTCCCGCGATGACATCACTTCTCCAAGGAACAGAGCGCCGCATACTGCGGAGAAAAACGCTTCCAGGCTCATGATGATGGCAGCGATGGCAGGGGGAGTATCCTTCTGTCCGACGATCTGAAGGGTAAAAGCAATGCTCACTTCTAGAATTGCCGTGTATAAAATGGGGACCGCGCAGTCGATGATATCCTGAAAAGCCACGGATTCCAGAAAAATCATGAAAACACCCGATAAAAGGCCGGAAAGCAAAAACTGTAAAAAAGAAAGCTTGATTGCATCCACCTTGTCGGAATAATAGTCGATGAGCAGAATCTGGAAGGAATAACCCACCGCGCAGGCGATTACCAGTCCGTCGCCAAGCTGGATGGTAAACCCGTCCGTGATGCAGAGCAGGTAAAGTCCGAATCCGGCCAGGGCAACTCCCAGCCAAGTGAAAATTCCAACCCTTCGCCTGAGAAATAAGAGCAGGATGGGAACGATGACAATATCCAGCGAAGTGATGAATCCCGCCTTTCCGGCTGTGGTATACATGATGCCGATCTGCTGCAGGGAACCGGCAATAAAACTGGCGATCCCGCACTGCAAGCCTCCCAGCAGGAGCATGCGGTTTTTAAACGGCGTGATTTCCTTGGGCGCAGAACGCTTTTGGTTCAGCTTGCCGTAGATAAAAATCACGGGAAGCAGCGCCAGCGCTCCCAAGGTGAAGCGAAAGAATCCGAATGTGAACGGGCCCACATGATCCATTCCCATCTTTTGAAATATAAACGCTGACCCCCAGATCAGGGCCGCCAGCATCAAACATAATTCTCCTTTAAATTTTTTCATAAACCCTCCTTGCCTACTAGAATAATACATCAAAGCTGCCGCTGGCAACCGAAATTTTTCTGGGAAAGAAAAAAAAAGCATATATGTAACCTGGTCACAGAAGATTTGTTTGGATGGTGGTATAGTTAAGCCACAAAGTCAAAGGAGGTATTTAAAAATGGCTATTATAAAATTAACACAGGATAACTTTAATCAGGAAGTTGTAAATTCACAGGAACCGGTGCTGGTGGATTTTTGGGCTCCATGGTGCGGGCCATGCAAGATGATGTCGCCTATTTTGGACGCGGTGGCGGCTGACGAGCCGAAAGCCAGGATCGGGAAAGTCAACATTGACGAACAGCCTCAGCTGGCCGCTCAATTCGGGATCATGAGCATTCCCACACTGGCCCTTTTCCAGAACGGAAAGATCGTAGGTACATCCGTGGGCGTTCAGTCCAAGGGCAAAGTAAAAGCCATGCTCAAATGAAGAAAAGAAAAAACGCCAGGGAGCTTTCGCAGCGATCGAAGTACCTTGGCGTTTTTTGCATGCTGCATCGGGCACCGGCGTTCATATCCTGCCTTACAACAATTGAAAGGTTCTCCTGTTGGACTGCAAAATCCCCTCCTCATTCATCAGCCGAATCTCCCGGGTCATGGCGCTGCGGTCCACGCAGAGATATTCCGCCAGAGCCGACAAGGTTAACGGAATGGTAATAGAATCGCTTTCCGCCGTTCCCCGCAGGCAGGTCAGATAGGTGAGCAGCTTTTTGCGGATCGTAGGCTGATGAAGAATATTCAGATGGAGCGACAACGCCTGAGCTCGCTGCGCTGCCATTAGGAAAAGATTGTTGATCAGCTGGGAATGGTGGGCGCAAGTCTTTTCACAGGGCGTAACGATGTGGGTATAGTCGATGAACAAGACCCGGCTGTCTGTCTTAGCTTCCACAAGGTATTCAAACCCGTCCAAAGGCAGATGAAACAGCTCGCCAAAGAGAGCCTGCTCTTCGTACGTTTCCAAAAGCCCGGCATTTCCGTCCGCATCCAGAACATGGAGAACCGCCGTTCCTTTCATCACAAGACCGATCTTTTCCACACGGTCCGAATAACGCATGATCGTTTCGCCGCTTTGAAATCGTTTCAACTGGGGCCGAAAACAGCGGAGCATCTTTTTTATGGAATCCTCAGCAATCCCATCGCTGATAAAATATCGTTTCATGAAAACCTTCCTTTCTCGAAAATTAGTATCCGTTCTTAATAATATTTACCCACTTTGTTGCATATATCACAGAATAAGTTCCAAAAACAGGTTAGAATATAATAAATTCTAAAAATTCAGTAAAAACATGGAAGATATATCGTGAAAGGGGAGGTAATGATGTTATTCAAAACAACCGATCAGCATGAGGAATTTCGCGCGAAGATCAGAGAATTCGCAGAAACGGAGCTAAAGCCGATTGCCTTTATGCTGGATCAAAAAAACGAATTTCCGGATGAAATCGTAAAGAAACTGGCGGAAATGAATATGCTGGGAATTCCATATCCGAAAAAATACGGAGGAGCCGGTTTGGATATTCTGACGTATGCCATTGCGGTGGAGGAACTGGCGAGGGTTGACGGCGGTACGGGCGTTATTCTTTCGGCCCACGTTTCGCTGGGATCTTATCCCATCTATGCCTTTGGTACAGAGGAGCAGAAGAAAAAATATCTGGTTCCGCTGGCAAAAGGAGAAAAGCTGGGAGCCTTCGGCCTGACAGAGCCCAATGCCGGAAGCGATGCCGGCGGCACAGAAACCACGGCCGAGCTGGTTGGCGACCACTATATCCTCAACGGCGGAAAGATTTTTATCACCAACGCCGAAAAAGCGGATACTTACGTGATTTTCGCAGTGACCACGCCTAATATCGGCACCAGAGGAATCAGTGCCTTTATTGTGGAAAAAGGCTGGGAAGGCTTTGAATTCGGCGACCATTACGACAAGATGGGAATCCGCTCATCGGCTACCGCTGAACTGATTTTCAACGACGTCAAGGTTCCCAAAGAAAATCTGCTGGGCAAGGAAGGCCAGGGCTTCAAAATCGCCATGGCAACCCTGGACGGCGGGCGGATCGGAATCGCTTCCCAGGCGCTGGGAATCGCTCAGGGAGCATTCGAACACGCGGTAGAATACGCCAAGGAAAGGGAGCAGTTCGGCATTCCAATTGCTCACCACCAAATCAATTCCTTCAAAATCGCAGACATGGCGACCAAGCTGAGGGCCGCAAGATTTCTGATTTACAGCTCCGCAGAACTGAAGGAGCATCATGAACCTTACGGTATGGAATCCGCCATGGCCAAGCAATACGCTTCCGATATCTGCCTGGAAGTGGTCAACGATGCGGTTCAGATTTTCGGCGGAAACGGATACTTGAAAGGTATGGAAGTGGAACGGGCATACCGGGATGCGAAAATTTGTACCATTTATGAAGGCACCAACGAAATTCAGAGAGTTGTTATCGCTTCTCATATTATCGGTAAACCGCCAAAACAGGCCGGCGGCAAGCTGAAGGCGAAGGGACCCATCACCGGAGCACGCAAGAAAAAGCTCTTCCTGGAAGGATCCAGCGAAGAAAAAGTGGCGGCTCTTGTGGAAGCCCTTAAGGCAGACGGCTATGATTTCACGGTGGGCATTGACCCCAACACGCCGATTATTGAAGCGGATCGTGTTGTCAGCACCGGAAAGGGCATCGGAGATAAAAAGAATATGAAGCTCATCGAAGAGCTGGCCCTTCAGGCTGGTGCGGCTGTGGGTTCATCCAGACCAGTGGCCGAGACTTTGAAATATGTTCCTCTCAATCGTTATGTGGGAATGTCCGGGCAGAAATTCAACGGCAATCTGTACATAGCCTGCGGAATTTCAGGCGCCGGCCAGCATTTGAAAGGGATCAAGGGAGCAACCACCATTGTAGCCATCAATAAGAATAAAAACGCGCCCATCTTCAAAAATGCCGATTACGGTATTGTAGGAGATTTGATGGAAATTCTGCCGTTGCTGACAAAAGCGCTGGATAACGGAGAACCGAAAAAACCAGCGCCGCCAATGCAGAAGATGAGAAAAGCGACTCCAAAGAAGGAAGCGCCTCCATGGAAAACTTATGTATGCTCCGGCTGCGGATACGAATACGATCCGGCTGTGGGCGATCCGGAGGCCGATGTTTCTCCAGGTACTTTATTCGACGCTCTTCCGGAAGAATGGATTTGCCCGGACTGCGGAGAAGAAAAGGATAAATTCATAGAAGGATAAGGAGGATAACCATGTATTGCGTAAGAAAAGTAACAGAAGATTTGTATTGGGTCGGTGGGAATGACCGCCGCCTGACACTCTTTGAAAATATTCATCCCATCCCGCGGGGCGTTTCCTATAATTCCTACCTCCTGCTGGATGAAAAGACCGTGCTCTTCGATACCGTGGACTGGTCCGCGGGACGGCAGTTTTTAGAGAATATCGAGTATGTCCTTGACGGACGTCAGCTGGATTATTTGGTGATTAACCACATGGAGCCGGATCACGGAGCATCCATCGAAGAAGTGCTGATCCGCTACCCGGATGTGAAGATCATTAGTACGGAAAAAGCCTTTATGATGATGCATCAGTTCAACTTTGATGTTGACGGCCATATGGAAGAGGTGCAGGAAGGGGATACACGTTCCTTCGGTAAGCATGAAGTCACCTTTGTGGCCGCGCCTATGGTCCACTGGCCGGAAGCCATGGTAACCTTTGATCTGACAAACGGCGTCCTGTTTGCAGCGGATGCCTTCGGCTCCTTTGGTTCCCTCGACGGAAAGCTCTTCAACGATGAAGTCAACTTTGACCGGGATTGGATCGACGATGCGAGAAGGTATTATACCAATATCGTAGGCAAATACGGCCCTCATGTGCAGGCCCTGCTGAAAAAGGCGGCAACCATTGATATTAAAATGATTTGCCCCCTCCATGGCCCGGTATGGCGCAGCGATCTGGGGTATTTCCTGGATAAGTATGATAAATGGAGCAGCTATGAGCCGGAAGAACAGGGTGTGCTGATCGTATACGCATCCATGTACGGCAATACGGAAAGCGCAGTCAATGCGCTGGCAACCAAGCTGGCAGTCCGGGGCGTGACCAATGTGGCGATGTACGATGTTTCCAAAACCCATGTTTCAGAACTGATTTCAGAGACCTTCCGGCTGAGTCACATTGTTCTGGCCTCGGTCACATATAATCTGGGGATTTATCCTCCGATGCTGAATTATCTCATGGATATGAAGGCGCTGAATATGCAGAAACGCACAGTAGCACTGATTGAAAACGGGTCCTGGGCACCCAAGTCCGGCGCTCTCATGGAAGAGTTCCTCGATGAGATGAAGCAGATGACCGTGCTCAATGAAAAGGTATCCGTCCTCTCCTCTTTAAACGAAGGCAGCGCCATAGAGATGGATCAGCTGGTGGATGGACTGATCGAGTCCATGAATGATTGATCCTGATTGATCCAGCCAGGCAAATGCCGCTCTTCTGCCCGGGGCCTTGGTCCCCGGGCAAAGGATCGGTGCAGCTGCGAAAGCGGGCCTAGGATGCTGGACGACATGTTTCGGGAAAAAAATAAATGTTTCTTTCAAAATTTACCCTTTTTTCAACGATTGAGCCAGCTTATACAGGCTTGAACTGACATTTCTGAGGCTTGTCGCTCTTTTCTCCCAAATGAAGCCTCACAAACCCACATCTTTGCGTAAAAATGTCTCCGGTTTTTTAAAATTTACCGGATTTTTGCTGCTGCAAAAATGATATAATAAAATCATGGAACAAAAATTATATTTGGAAGTATTTGAAGAGCTTCCCATAGTAAAAGGATTTTTTTCAACAAAGTACGGCGCCAGTGAAGGCAGTCCCTATGACCGGCCGGATGTCTTTTGCCAGCTTGGTCTGGATCAGGCACAGCCCATCTGGCCCGCCCAGGTACACAAGGATCATATCGCTGTCATTGAAAAGCGTGAAGATGCTCCGGTTCGCATCGCTGATACTGACGGATTGATCACCGATGTGCCGGGCGTTTTATTGACGACTGTTCATGCAGACTGCCTGCCGGTGTATCTGTGCGATCCTGTCAAAAAGGCAATCGGTCTGGTACATGCGGGTTGGCGGGGAACAGCCGCCGGAATTGCTCCTAACGCAGCAAGAAAAATGGGAGAACATTTTGGCAGTAAACCGGAGGATATCCTTGTTCATATCGGCCCGGGCATCAGCAGCTGCTGTTTTGAAACAGGACCCGAGGTTTTGGAAGAATTCCAGCGCCGCTGGGAGTTCGCAGGGGATTTTGCCAGACCATGCGGTGAGAAGAACTATCTGGATCTGAAAGGTATCAACCGCAGGCAGCTGGAGGATGCGGGTATTCAAAAGAAGCATATTACTGCCAGCAGCCATTGTACTTGCTGCGAGCCGGACTTGTTCTGCTCCTATCGGA
Source organism: Hominibacterium faecale (assembly GCF_020734085.1). Lineage (NCBI taxonomy): Bacteria > Bacillati > Bacillota > Clostridia > Peptostreptococcales > Anaerovoracaceae > Hominibacterium > Hominibacterium faecale. The sequence goes on along the minus strand of NZ_JAJAGH010000013.1, from coordinate 116,430 downwards.
GAGAAGGCGGGACTTATCGCAGAATGGGCGCGGGTCTGTGTTTGCTGTAGAACCAGGGAAAGCGTGCCTGGTTATGACGCAGATTAATTAGCTGATGGATAATGAAACATCGCCGGAAAGAGGATGCCCTCTTTCCGGCGATGTTTGTGATACCTAGACCAGTGACAGAAGAAAGTCTGCTCCCTTAGCGCCAAGAACCCGCAAAGAACAATGGCAGCACGATGTTTCGCTTGCGATATTTTTTCCAAATGACCCGCTGCAAAATATCAGTCATGAAGATGTTTTTTCTAAATACTGATACTATCTCACGCAAGTGGACCTGGCATCCGATGAGTCCAGTATCCGGAAAATTTTAAAAAGTTTTTGCGATATTTACGCAAAGTTGTGGGTTTGCGGGGTTTCATTTCGGGGCCACACCAGGAAAAGCGGGTTTGGCTTCTTAAAAATCAATTTAAGAGGGCTCAATCGTTGAAAGTGGGTAATTTTTAAAATGTTTTTTTGCTTTTTTCCGCTTCCACTTCTCTCCGTCTCCTCCTCCCGCCCCCCAGCATGCGACCTGACCACATACTAAATATCTGAATATGAGATAAAATGGCTCTTTAATGATACCATATTGAATAGATGGATATGGCTTCGCCGAGAGGTGCAATATAGTTGAAAGATGCTCGACGCAGCTCGCATCTTATACTATTCTGGTCAGATTGGTACGGCGTTGCCGCAAGGTATAGAATAAGTGAAAGATGCTCGACGCAGCTCGCATCTTATACTATTCTGGTCAGATTGGTACGGCGTTGCCGCAAGGTACAGAATAAGTGAAAGATGCTCGACGCAGCTCGCATCTTATACTATAATAGTTAGCGTCAATTACAGGATGATGCAGGCAAGTCCGAGGGGAATGATTATGCGCAAACATATGGTGCTGGTGCTGGAAAACGAGAAAACAGACAGCGGCCAGATAAAAACACTTTTAGACGACCAATATATCGTCATGCAAGCTTCCAACGAACAGGAAGCGCTTCATATCGTCAGCCACGGCAAAGAAAATATCTGTGCAGCCCTAATTAGCTGCTGTTTGCTGATAACGAGGAAGAACAAAATTATGGACTCGGTGAAAAAGGCCCTTTTGTCATATGATATACCGATCATTGCCCTCTTAGACCATTATGGACAAGATACCGCCGCCAGTTCCATTAAGGCCGGCGCCGAAGAAATATTGATAAAACCCTATGAAAAGAGTCTGCTGCAGCGGCGGGTTCACAATATGGTGATACGAAATGAACTGAGGCTGGCCGGGCAGTATGATTCCCTGACCGGCGTCTATAATAAAGAAACCTTTTATGAAAAAACGGAAGCCTTGGTCCGCAGGAACCCGGAGAGAAACTATACGATTATCTGCCTTGACATCGACCGCTTTAAAATCGTCAACGATCTTTATGGAACCGAAGAAGGGGACCGGCTTCTTCAGTTTGTGGCTAACCATCTGAAAGTGGGCACCGCCGAAGCAGGCGGTGCGGTCGGGCGCATTGTGGCTGATGTTTTTGCATGCTGTTATCCGAATATTGGAGGACAGTACGCTTACATCGCAGAACTTATTACAAAATTGTTCAAAGATTATCCGCTTCAAATGGAGCTGGTAGCGGCCATTGGGTTCTATCAAGTGGAGGACCGCTTCATGCCGGCCAGCAGGATGTGCGACCGCGCGCTGTTGGCTTTGAAATCTGTAAAAAATAAATATGTGAAAAACTACGCTGTCTATGACCAGAAACTGCGAGCAAATCTCATTCTGGAACAGGAAATCGTCAACGATATGGAGTCTGCCCTGGAAAACAGAGAATTCAAGGTATACATGCAGCCCAAATGCGATATGGACACAGGAAAAATCGTTGGTGCGGAAGCCCTGGTACGCTGGCAGCACCCGGAAAAAGGCCTCATCCCGCCAAGCGAATTTATACCAGCGTTTGAAAAAAATCAGTTCATTATTAAAGTGGATTACTTTATATGGGAAGAAGTCTGCAGAGAACTTCGCCGCCAGATCGCTGCAGGCAAACGACCAATTCCCATATCCGTCAATGTATCAAGGACCAATTTATATCAAAACGATCTTTATCAACAGCTGGTTTCGCTGGTAGAACGCTACCAGATCGACCCTGCCCTTTTCCAGCTGGAAATTACAGAAACGGTGTACGCCCGCAATATGGAATACTTGTCAAAAGTGGTGGACCGGCTGCAGGCATACGGCTTCACCATCCTTATGGATGACTTTGGCAGCGGGTACTCCTCGCTGAACATGCTGAAGGACATTCATATTGATGTCATAAAGCTGGACATGCGTTTTCTTACCGGAGAAACCGACGGTCATGATAAAGGCGGAGACATCATGAGTTCTGTGGTACGGATGGCCAAGTGGCTCAATCTCTATGTAATTGCAGAAGGAGTAGAGACCGAGCAGCAGGTGGAATTCCTGCTGAGTATCAATTGCCATTATGCGCAAGGGTACTATTATTACCGCCCCATGCCCATGGATGTATTTTGGAACTTAATAGAGGATCGGGAGAAGGTTGACGACCAGGGTATGCGTCATAAGATGGGCGACACCTTTCACCTTCAGGAACTGATGCAGCCGGATGCCTGGTCCGATGCGCTTTTACAGAATATCATAGGCGGAGTGGCCTTCTATGAGTATTACAACGACAATTTGGAACTGATCCGTGCCAATGAAGGGTATTACGCAGAGATTGGGTGCAGCGAAGAGGAAGTTCGCTCTTATGGTAAACACATTTCCGACATGATCTACGAAGGGGACAAAGATACCTTTCGTCAATTGGTCAAAGCGGCATGCCAGTATCAGGAGAATGGCGTCGATGGCGTGCTGCGGCGAAAACTGCAATCCGGAAAGCTGATCTGGATACAGGTAAAAGTATTCTTTTTAGCCGAGAACAGGGGCCGGAAAATTTTTTACGCTTCCATACGAAATGTGACCAAGGAAAAGGAGGCGGAGGAACAACTGCGAATTTCAGAAGAACGCCTGCGCCTGGCAATGCAAAGCACATCCAGCATACTCTTTGATTTGGATATTAAGAACAGGGCATTGGATTATGGGGAAAAAGATACCGGGCTGGTGGGACTGCCTTCCCATTTGGAAAACGTCCCCGGCTGCATGATTGAAAAAGGACTGGTGCATCCTGATTATACAAAACCATTGCTGCAGATGTACCAGGACATCTTTGACGGAAAGCCCAAATCCGGATGCGAAACCCTGTTGAGAGCCTCTGACGGCAGCTACCACTGGGAGAGGATCCGCATGACCTCTGTTTTCGATAAAGACGGAAATCCGGCCCACGCAGTGGGCGTAGTCGAAAACATAGATCGGGAAAAAGAGATGGAACACATGCTGGCTCAAGGAGGAAAACATTTGCAGCACAGCGCTTTATGACCAGCATAAACCGTACATAGCGGCAGTTGTGCGGTTTTCTTCTGCACCAGACTTATGCAAATGAGGTATAATGGGGATACTGTTAAAAGAAAGGCCGGTTGGAGCTGCAAGAACGCAGAAAAACTGGATGTGAAATATAAAGTACAGTGGGAGAAAAAAGAATCTATGGAAACAAAACTGGAGAAACGATACGGGCTGGTGACAGCCATCGCCATGGTCGTGGGCATTGTCATCGGCAGCGGCGTTTTTTTCAAAGCGGAGAAGATCCTCAACGCAACGGGAGGAAATCTGCCGCTGGGAATTTTGGCCTGGGTGATCGGCGGGCTGATCATGGTCACCTGCGCTTATACCTTTGCCGTTATGGCCACCAAATATGAAAAAGTCAACGGCGTAGTGGATTATGCCGAGGCAGCAGCGGGAAAGCAATACGGATACTATGTGGGATGGTTTTTGGCAATTTTGTATTATCCTAATTTAACCTGCGTTTTGGCCTGGGTTTCGGCCAGATATACCTGCGTGCTTTTGGGATGGGATATAACGGGCGGTCCGTGTATGGTGATAGCAGGACTTTATTTGATCTGCAGTTTTGGACTCAATGCCCTATCGCCGGTGCTTTCCGGCAAGTTTCAAGTGTCCACTACGATTATCAAGCTGATCCCTTTGCTGCTGATGGCAGTTGTGGGTACCATAGTAGGCCTTAGAAGCGGAATGACAGTGCGCAATTTCACCAATGTGGTCGAAGAAACGGGAGATACGGCGACACTGCTGTTTACCGCCGTGGTAGCTTCTGCCTTCGCCTATGAGGGATGGATCATTGCCACCAGCATCAATTCCGAGCTGAAAGACAGCAAAAAGAACCTGCCCAGAGCGCTGCTGCTGGGGACCCTGATCATTATGGGCGTCTATATTCTCTACTACATCGGACTGGCGGGAGCGGTGAGCAATGAAGTGATGATGGCCGGCGGAGAAGAGGGCGCCAAGCTGGCATTCGAGACCGTTTTCTCAGAGGCGGCAGGCACGATCATCTTTGTGATTGTCGTCATTTCCTGTCTGGGAACGCTCAATGGGCTGATGCTGGGATGCACAAGGGGAATGTATGCGCTGGCGGCCAGAAAAGAAGGCCCACGGCCGGAACTGTTCGGCTCTGTAGATAAGGCTACCAACATGCCGTCCAACTCGGCCATCTTCGGTCTTCTGCTGTGCGGATTCTGGCTGTTTTATTTCTACGGTTCCAATCTGGCCGGCCCCTGGTTCGGGCCTTTCAGCTTTGATACTTCCGAACTGCCAATTGTGACCTTATACGCCTTTTACATTCCGGTTTTCATCCTGATGATGAAAAAGGAAAAAGACTTGAATGTTTTCAAACGATTTGTCATGCCCTCCCTGGCTATTTTAGGATGTATCTTTATGATTGTTGCCGCTTGCTTCGCCCACCGGATGGCGGTGGTTTATTACCTGATCATCTTCGCAGCGGTGATGGCGATCGGCATTTTTATAGGAAAAAGCAGGAGTTAAGAAAGTTGTAAGAAACGGGTGGCCTCTTTATTAAGAAATGCCCCGTATGATAGAGCTATAAGCTGAAAGGAGTAACCATGAATATCTTAGTTTGTGATGATGATAAGGAAATCGTGAATGCCATAGAGATCTATTTGAAAAATGAGGGGTACGACGTGTTTAAGGCTTACGATGGAATGGAGGCCTTGAGCTTGGTAGAAAAAGCGGATATTCATTTGATCCTCATGGACATCATGATGCCAAAACTGGACGGTATGAGGACTACGATGAAGATTCGGGAAGAAAAAAACATTCCCATCATCATGCTCTCCGCAAAATCGGAGGATTATGATAAAATCACAGGACTTAACGTCGGCGCCGACGATTATATCACAAAGCCGTTCAATCCTCTGGAGCTAATCGCCAGGGTTAAATCACAGTTGAGACGATATGTAAATCTGGGCAGTCTGGAAAAAAAGACAGGTATCTTCAAAACAGGAGGCCTGATTATCGATGATGAACAAAAGACTGTGGAACTGGATGGAAAGAATGTGGCGGTGACGCCTATCGAATATGGGATCCTCAAGCTTTTAACCGAACATGCCGGCCGGGTATTTTCCATGGAGCAGATCTATGAGGCAGTGTGGAATGAGCCTGCCTACAATCCTGAGAACACGGTGGCCGTACATATTCGGAGAATTAGAGAAAAAATAGAGATTAATCCTAAAAATCCAAAATATTTAAAGGTGGTGTGGGGAATTGGATACAAAATTGAAAAAATCTAATAAGCCTGTTTTTATCACAGCATACATCGTGTGCGTGATCAGCTTTCTGGCTTCCATTGTTTGCATAATCGGCGCCGCAAGGCTGAACTCTTATTCAGGCTACATGGATCCGTATTTTTTAGAAAGCAACGGATTCAGCAGCTTCAGCGAATTCCTGGAACAGCAGGGCGGCAATTTGGCCTTGCAGATGGAAGCATTGGAAGAGCATATGAAGGTATGGATTATCCTGGCCATTGCCATGGGCATCATTGCCCTGCTCTCGCTGATTTACCTAGTAGTAGCAGTGGGAGAACGAAGCGGCGATGGTAAGATTCGACTCAATCAATTTGACCGGGTCTTTGCAGAAGTGCAGCTGGCTGCCATTTGCCTGATTTTTTTCGGAGGCGGGGCGATCTTTTCGCAGGTGGTTGACAGCGTATTCGGCGCGATTTATGGAATCGGATGGTATTCGGCAACGGTGTTCAACATTACGGTATATGCGATTTTAGCGACTATTCTAGGGGTGGGGGCCTCGGCCCTGGGACTGGGATTGATTCTATCTTGTGTAAAAAAGATCAAAGCCGGCGTGTTCCTGGAGCGGTCTGCGTGCGGCTGGCTAATCCGCAAGATTTATACGGAGATTTACTTGGGCGGCAGCACCATGCGCAAGGTCGTTCTGGTTGCGATTCTCATCTGCCTGCTGTCAGCGACTGTTTTTCTGGCGCCGGTGATGCTGATCGTAATTCTAGTCTTTGCCCCCAAATGGGTACACAAGTACGATGAAATTAAGAAGGGACTCAAAGAAGTCAGCAGTGGTAATCTGGACTATAAGATTCCGTCCGATGGAGACGGTGAATTGGATCAGCTGGCCGCTGGAATCAATGAGATTTCCAAGGCAACCAGTATCGCCGTGCAGAACGAGCTGAAAAACCAGAGAATGAAGACGGATTTGATTTCCAACGTTTCTCATGATTTGAAAACTCCGCTGACATCGATGGTCACTTATATTGATCTGCTCAAGACAGAAGGCTTGGATAGTGTAAACGCACCGGAATATCTGGATGTTTTGGAGCAGAAAACCGAGCGGCTGCGCCAGCTGACCGAGGACCTTTTCGAAGCAGCTAAGGCTTCCAGCGGGGCGATCCCAGTGCGCATAAGCAAAGTGGATCTGTTATCCCTGCTGAACCAGGGATTGGGAGAGCTGAATCAGCGGGTGGAAGAATCAGAGCTGGAATTTATCATCAATGCCGATCAGAGCCATTACTTCGTAAAAGCAGACGGGCAGCTCTTATGGCGGGTCATTTCCAATCTTTTGAGCAACGCCTTGAAATATTCCCAGCCTCATACAAGGGTCTATGTGGATTTTAGAAAACAGCAGTCTGAAAGAGGCGGCCTGGCGATCATGGAGATGAAGAACATCTCCAGGCAGTCTCTGAATATCGACCCTTCGGAGCTGACGGAGCGTTTCAAACGGGGCGATGAATCAAGAACCACGGAAGGCAGCGGCCTCGGCCTGGCCATTGCCAAGGACCTGATGAAATTGATGGATGGCTGGATGGAGCTTTCCATAGACGGCGACTTGTTCAAGGTGAGAGTTATGCTTCCGGCAGCGGCGGCGGATGAGCCCATCGTGATGCCGGATGACATAGAAATGGGGCCTGCGATGGAAGCGCAAGATAGGGAGCCGGAGGAGGGCGAACTTGACCTGACTGAAGAGCCTCAATCCATGGACCTGCCGGATGAACCGGAAGAAGAGACGAAAGAGCCGGAACCGGATGAGGATAAAGAAGACAACGGCAAACCCGAATAATGGAGATTGAGGGTTAAGATGAAAATAAAGTCATGCAACGATAAAGTGGCTGTCGTATTAGATCAATTCTAATGCGACAGCCACTTTCTGATAACGTAGGAAATATCGATGCCATCGATATTGACGGAGTTTCAAAGAAAGTACATTGCGAAGCGTCGGCCCCTGCGGCCGACATGTGTGCATAGGGAGCTGTGCTCCCGTCATGCACACTTTTTTTAGTAAAGGCTTTGAAGCACCTTGTATTTTTTTGCATATCCGATCGGATTATAGCTGAGCTTGGCCTTTCTCAAACCTTCCAGGCCCACATCGTCCTCCCGGTTAATCAAGCGGGCTTGCGGAAACTCATTGAGCGCAAACTGCTGATTGATCATCTGATAGAGTCCGGGGAACTGAAAATTAGCCTTTTCAACACAAATAATCGCCATTTCTTCAAGATCATTATAATTGCCCATAGAAAAGGCTTCCATCTTCCCGTCCACGTAAAGGGCGCCCATGCGGATTTCTGGCACGATGGGGCTGCTGAGGACGTCCCAAATGCCCTCTTTTTCCTTATCCAGTCCTTCCTCATCCGAGGTTTGGAGTCCATACCAATCTTCAAGAAACCCCTTGATTTCTTCCGCATCGTCACCGGTCAGGCTCCGATATTCCCATCTGCCTTCATACTGCTTTTTAAACTTATTGACTAGATTCTTCTTTTTGTGGTAGGCTCTCCCGGACAGCGTTCTCAATTTTTCCGCATCATATAAGTAGTCTTTCAAATCCTCCTGCTCGGTGATTCGATAGTACGGATTCTCGCAAAGTGCCAGAGTTTCTACAGCTTCTTCATCAGCCAGATAAATCTTCAACGGGAGATTCAACTCTTTGTTGAAATAGGTCTGGACCAAATCAAAGTAATAAGGCAGATCCTCTTCTCGACAAGACGGCATGACCGTGTAAACTTCACCGTCTAGCTCCATCTTCCACAGAACGGCTTCCCCTTCGATCAAACAATACTCCAGCCGGTTGGATCTGCTCCATAAAAATATGTCTAAAAAACTACTGTCGCAAATTTTATTCGGTCTCAACGCAAAATACGGTTCCAGCGCTTGCTGGTCGCTCATCGTCAGCTTTTGGAAATACAATTCCGGCCTTTTTTCTACGCAAGCGTCCGGTTTTTTCTTATTGTAGCACAGCTCTTTCCTGCATAAATTACAATTCATCATCTACTCCTTTTCCTCCCTTTGTCTGCTTTTATATTGATACCCCCAAAACGAAAAATCAATCGATTCCTATCATACAAAATTAGAAATTTTTACCGTTATGTATAAAAGCATCTTTCTTATTTTACACCCGACTGGTTGACAAAGCAATGTTGTTTGACATTTCTACGGGCGAATATTAGAATAAATGAAATAAAACTGCCAGGTTGGAAGGGCTGCCCCACGGGGCGGGAAGGGAAAACGGTTATGAAACACACACACAGAAAAGCAAGGATCGGACTGGTACTGTATATACTGATATGTATGATTTTTTATGCTCTGTCTCAGGGAGCCTCTGAAATCTGGGCACAGGAGTCTACGGCTCAAGCAAAGACAGGCGATATGACCGTTACAATCTACCACACCAACGATATGCACGGCGCATTGGCGGCTTCAGAATCGAGCATTGGAATCGATAAGGTGGCGGCAATCAAGGAAAACACACCCGGGTCCATCCTGGTGGACGCGGGTGATGCGACACAGGGGCTGCCTCTGGCCTCCCTGACCAAAGGCGCTGACGTGATCAAGCTGATGAACATAGCGGGATACGATGCAATGGCCCTGGGAAACCATGAGTTGGACTACGGAACGACCCAGCTTCTCCAAAATGCATCCTCTGCGGCGTTTCCAATCCTGGCGGCAAATGTATTTTACAATGGATCGCTGCTTCTCAAAGATACTCCGTCAGGAAACACCGGCTGCCACACCATAATCGAAAGAACCATTGGAACAAAGACAGTTAAAATCGGATTCTTTGGCCTGACAACAAGAGAAACCGCTGCGGCCACCAATCCTACAGGCATACAGGGCGTGACCTTTGAGGATGAAATCCAATCCGCTAAAAAAGAAATCGATGAGCTGAAAAAAAGAAGGGGCGGAGAAGATCGTGGCCCTGGCCCATTTGGGAGAGCACGATACGGTGCCCTGCACCAGCAAAGCGCTGGCAACTGCTTTGACGGGGGAGTATCAGGGCAAACTGGATGTGATTATCGACGGCCACAGCCACACCAAAGAGGGTGCTCCTCCTGTAAACGACGTTCTTATCCAGCAGACAGGAACGGGACTGACAGACTTGGGAAAAGTGGAGCTTCGCTTTTCCGGTGACGGAAAAAGCGATTCCGTATCTGGAGAATTGCTTTCCTATGGGGCGCTGCAGAACGTAACGCCAAAAGCAGAAGTGACGGAGGCCATCAATAAAATCAATGATTCCCAGAAGCCATTGCTGTCCCAGAAAGTCTGCGCAGTCGGAAATACCCTCTGGGGAGGGACGATCAACAATTACAAAGAAGCGAGGATCACGGAAACCAATCTGGGTGATTTGGCGGCAGACGCTTACCGCTGGGCAGGCGAAAATTTCTTAAAAACCGCATCGGGGATGGACAGCTATCGGAGCCTGCCGGTAGCAGCCGTGGAAAATGGCGGAGGAATCCGGGCGTCGCTTCCTAACGGCCAAGCAACCGCGGAGGATTTGATTACGGTTTTCCCTTTTTCAAACACGCTGATGATGAAAGAAATAACCCCCAAGCTTTTATATGAAATGTTGGAGCGTTCCGTATCCAATGTTACCGGCCAGGACAAAAAGAGCGGGAAATTATACGGGACACCGGACGGCGGTTTTCTGCAAATAAGCGGATTCTCCTTCTCCTACGATCCGGCTGCGGCCAAGGGTTCCAAAGTGCAGAAAGTAACCCTGGAAATGGGAGGTAGGAATGTGAGCTTGGATAGAAATGACAGTTCGACAAAAATGATATTGGTATCCAATGATTTCCTCATGTCAGGCGGAAACGATTTCTCGATGCTAAAAAATTGTGATATGGTCGGTGAGATTGGCGGGGAACTGGAAACACTGCGGGCATATATCGAGCAGCTTACAGAGAATGGAAAGAAAGCTTTGAACACGAGAACTGCTGCGGGGCGTATTCAAATCGCCGGAGAATATCGGGCAGCGGCCTATACGGCCGCCTTTTCCGTAAAAAATAAAGACCAATCGCCGGCCGCGGGCAAGGTGGTATCCGTGTATATGGACGGTCAGCCCCAGCCGGTAAATGTAAAGACGGATAATAATGGGATCGCCCGGATCAAAGTCGCCGATGGACCTCATGGTATTGCTTTGTCGCGGGATCAAAAGCAGATTTACGTCAATAATTATACCGGGGCCGGTCTGGAGGGCGATGCGGAGAGGTCCATACCGGCGATTACATACCAGGAGCCCCAAATAACGCTGCAAAAGGAAGAGACAGCCGCTTCAGCAGCAAAAGAGACACAGACTCTGGCCCAAGCAAAAACCGAAACACCGGCTACAGGCGATGACAGCTTTTCCATTTGGAGCCTGGTTTTAATTCTTCTCACATCCGGCGGGACGGCGCTTTATGTGCGGCCGTTTTGCCGCAGACGTTAAAAAGCATTTCATGTGTTGACAGAATAGAATGTTCATGTTACTGTGGGGCAGTGAGAATGATTTTAGAGGATGCCAAGTTACTTTGTTACTAGGTAAAGAAGGAGGGATTTTTATTGAGATCATTGAAAATTGCTTATTCGCCGGCCATCCGGCAGTACTTTTCAACCAAGCGGAATCTGGTGGAAGTCCAGGATACGGATTACACGGATATTGCCGCGGCGGTGGTGTCAAATAAAGACAGGGATATCATCCGGGAGATCTACGAGACTCGGTTTGAAGTTCCGGTCTTTGTTTTTTCCGAGGACGAAGAATACGTCAACCAAGATATGAGAGAAATGATTTATCGGTGGGTATATGTGGGAAATCTCAACCGGGATATCATCGACAACGAGATTGAAACTGCGGCAGAGCAGTATGAGTGGCGCGTATTGCCGCCGTTTTTCGAAACCCTCAGCAATTATATCGACCTGAAAAATCAGCAATTCAACTGTCCGGGTCATCAAAGCGGCCAATATTTCAGAAAACATCCGGCAGGCCGTTATTTGTACGACTTTTACGGCGAGATGATTTTCAGATCCGATATCTGCAATGCGGATGTGGCCCTGGGCGATCTGCTGATCCATGAAGGACCAGCGGAAGATGCTTTGAAAAATGCAGCCAAGGTTTTCAATTCGGACAATACCTTTTTTGTCATGAACGGTACCAGCACCTCCAACATTATTGTGGCTACCGCCCTGGTGGCGCCGGGCGACCTGGTACTTTTCGACCGCAATAACCACAAATCCAACTACGACGCCGCGCTGGTTCAGGCAGGCGGGCTGCCGCTCTATTTGGAAACTTCCAGAAATCCCTTCGGGTTCATCGGCGGAATCGATGACCACTGCTTTGAGGAAGACTATCTAAGGCAGCGGATCGCCGCCATCGATCCAAAGCGGGCAAAAGAAAAACGGCCGTTCCGCCTGGCCATAATCCAGCTGGGAACTTATGACGGCACGATTTATAACGCGCGCCAGGTGGTTGATCGCATCGGTCATTTATGCGACTATATTTTGTTCGACTCGGCCTGGGTGGGATACGAACAATTTATCCCCATGATGCGGGACTGCTCGCCGCTGCTTTTGGAACTGGGGCCGGACGACCCGGGAATTTTCGTTACCCAGTCAGTTCATAAGCAGCAGGCCGGATTTTCCCAGTCCTCCTACATACATAAAAAAGACTCCCATATTAAAGGGCAGAAGCGTTATCTGGGCTATAAACGGTTCAATAATTCCTACCGTTCCCATTCCAGCACCAGCCCCTTCTACCCAATCTTCGCGGCGCTGGATGTAAACGCCAGAATGCAGGATCGGGAATCGGGCAAGCGGCTTTGGGCCGACTGCGTGAAAATGGGCATCGAGGCCCGCAAGGCCATCCTGCGGAGCTGTACCATGCTAAAACCCTTCATTCCGCCGACGATCAACGGCAGACCGTGGGAAGAATACAGCACGGAGGAGATTGCCAATAATATTGAATTTTTCCGCTTCATTCCGGGGGACAAATGGCACTCTTTTGAAGGGTATGGAAAAGATCAATATTTCCTCGATCCCAACAAACTGATGCTGACCACGCCGGGCATCGACGCCCAGACCGGAGAATATGAAGAGTTTGGAATTCCGGCTACCATTCTCGCCAGCTTCCTGCGAGACAACCGGATTATTCCTGAGAAGAATGACTTTAACTCCATTCTCTTTTTGATGACCCCGGCTGAGAGCAAAGAAAAGCTGGATTCACTGGTGGCTCAGCTGATGCGCTTTGAGCAGCTGGTGCGGCAGAATGCTCCGGTGAGCCAGGTAATCCCCTATCTGTACTGGGATAATGAAGAGCGGTACAGAGGCGTGGGGATCCGGGATCTCTGTCAGGAGATGCATGACTTTTACAAAGACAACAACGCCAAGGAGTATCAGCGGGAGCTGTTCCGAGAAGAAACCTTCCCGGAAGTGGCGATGACTCCGTACGAAGCCGGTGTGGCGCTGATTCGCAATCAGGCGAAGATGGTCGAAATCTCAGGCATTGAGGGCGAGGTGGCGCTGGAAGGCGCGCTGCCTTATCCGCCGGGCATCTTCTGCGTTGCGCCGGGAGAACGGTGGAGCAGCGCGGCAGTTCAATATTTCAGCATTCTCGAAGAGGGCATCAATCGTTTCCCCGGGTTCGCGCCGGAAATTCATGGCGTCTATCTGATGAAACGAGACGGCAGGACGAAAGCCCATGCGTACGTGCTGGATGAAGCATAGCGGCTGAACCAGTCTGAACAACGGTTTGGCAATCCCTTTATTTTGCGGATTGCTGAGCCGTTTTTTTCTTTCAAAAAAACGATCCGGACAGTGCGGAAAATGAGAGGAATGTTTTGTGATTTGGTGGTAAACTAACTAAGCAGCGAAAGGAGAAATGTTGTGGAGTGGAATGAAAGATTGGAAAACATCATTGAGTATGTGGAAGCGCACTTGCAGCGCGAGGAAGGACCGATCAGCGCTGACGCGATCGCAGAACTGGCGGGCTGTTCTTACGACTTTTTCCAGAAAGTGTTTTCTTATATGAACGGAATAAGCTTTGCCGAGTACGTACGGTTCCGCAAATTGACGCTGGCCGGATATGATCTGAAAAGCACGGATCTGAAAGTGATCGAAGTCAGCTACAAATATGGATATGAGTCACCCACTTCCTTTACAAGAGCGTTCCAACAGTTTCACGGCATTTCGCCCAAAGCCGCCCGCAGCCGCCGGGAGGAGCTTCGTGTTTATCCCAGAATGGGGATTTCCGCAAAACCCCAATATGCCTGGAGAATCGAACAGAAAGAAAGCGTCCGTCTTATTGGGAAAAGCATAATCCTATCCGTAAAAGATGGGAATAGGGCGGCTCAAATCCCTTGCTTCTGGAATGAGTGCCAGCAAAACGGCGTTTTTTCTCAAATGGTTGCAATGGATTCGGCAGACCCGCCCGGACTCTACGGTCTCTTTTTAAGCCCCGGCGGCACCGATGACCAGATGGAATATGCGATCATGGTCAGCACCGCACAGGATAAGCCGGAGGGTTTTATAGAGGAAACTCTGCCGGAGATGACCTGGGCTGTCTTTGATTGCAGGGGGCCGTCAGTTCAAGCCATCCAGACCGGGTGGAAGTTTTTAAAAGAAGAGTGGTTGAATCAATATCCTTTTGCCCATGCAAGCTGTCCCGAGGTGGAATGGTACAGCCGGGGAAATGCCTATGGGGAGGATTATTTAAGCCAAATCTGGATACCGATTATATTGGAGGAATGAAAATGGTACATTTAGTATACTGCGACAATGCAGGCAAACGCGGAGAAAAGGTCCTAGATAAAATTTTGGACGGAACAAAGACGATGGTCGTACGCGGCGCGGCCGGGCGGAAAATTCCCCACAGCAGGGTTTTTGCCGGCGAGGAGCTCTACTTTATGGAAAAAGGGACTGCTAAAATTACGGCCAAGGCTGTGGTGAAGGATGTGGAAAATTTTGTGAAGCTGTCCGATGAAGAGATTGATGAGGTTTTAGAGAAGAACCAGCAGAAGCTGAACCTGTCTGAAAAGCAGAAAAAACGGTGGCATAAAAAATGCCTTTGCCTTGTGGAATTCCAAGGAGTGGAGCAGATCGAGCCTCTGGATTTTGAGCATCAGGGGAATATGGACGATTGGCTGATCCTGGAGAAAATTGAAGATGTGGCTGCCGGGACAAGCGTTCCTTACAACTATGAGAAATCCAGATTCTAGCCTGCGGGCTGGGCTGGAAAAATAGCGCAGCCATCTATTCAGCAGCCAGCCGGTTGGGCGCCCGTTTCTCTTACGGACGCCGGCCGGCTTTTTTTCATAACGCAGGAAATATCGTCATGCACACGTTTTTTACTTAATTTCATCCAGCCAGATGGCCGCGTCCGCATCGCTTGGCATCCGCCAGTCCCCTCTAGGAGACAAGCTGACCGATCCCACTTTGGGGCCGTCAGGCACGCAGCTTCTTTTGAACTGCTGGGCAAAGAACCTGCGGTAGAAGGTGGTCATCCATTTCTTGATAAATGCCTCGTCGTATTCGCCGGCAAAGGCGTTTTTTGCTGTAAAGAGAAGCTTTTCCGGTTCCATTCCATAACGGATCGTATAATAGATAAAGAAATCATGGAGGATATAAGGCCCCACGCTTTCCTCGGTCTTTTGGGCGATATCCCCGTTGGGATCAGGCGGCAGCAGCTCAGGAGAAATGGGCGTATCCAGAATGTCTTGCAGGGTTTCCTTCAGCAGAGCGTTGTCAGAGCTGAAATCCGGATCTTCGCTGGGCCCGCTCAGCTTGTTTTCCATGACCCATTTGACGACAAAACGGACCAGCGTCTTGGGAACACTGGCGTTGACCCCGTACATGGACATGTGATCGCCGTTGTAGGTGCACCATCCCAGCGCCATTTCCGAAAGGTCGCCGGTGCCTACCACCAGCCCGCCTTCCTGATTGGCCGTATCCATGAGGATCTGCGTCCGCTCTCTGGCCTGGGAATTCTCATACGTCACATCGTGAACCTGGGGATCGTGGCCAATATCGGCGAAATGCTGGTTTACAGAATCCTTAATGGAAATTTCCCGAACCTGCGCGCCGAGTAGCTTCATGATGGTCATGGCATTGTGATACGTTTTTCCGGTTGTGCCAAAGCCCGGCATGGTGACGGCCACAATATCGTCGGCCGGACGTCCGATCAGCTTGTGGGTATAGGCACAAACCAGCAGAGCCAGCGTCGAATCCAATCCGCCGGAAATACCCACCACGGATTTTCTCGAATGGGAATGCTCAATGCGCTTGGCCAGGCCCGCTGCCTGCAGGTTGAAAATTTCCCCGCAGCGCTGGTTGACCATCTGGGTGTCGTCGGGCACAAAGGGATTCCGGTCATAGCGGCGGTAGAGGGTATCCTGGGAAGTGATCAAGGCGACCGGTGAAAGTCCGATCTGCTGATACTTCTCCGGCTCCCCGAAAGCAGAAGCACAGCGGCTCATATTACTGTCCTGGGCCCGCTCAAAACGGATTCTCTGAAAATCAATTTCGCTGTAAATGATTTGGCTTTGCCGCTGGAAGCGGTCGCTTTCTTTCAAGACAATGCCGTTTTCCGCAATCAGGCTGTGGCCGCTGAATACCACATCGGTGGTAGATTCGCTGACACCGGCCGATGTGTAGACGTAACCGCAATTGCACTTGGCGCTTTCCACTGTAACCAGGTTTCTCCGGTAATCCGCTTTGCCCACCGTGTCGTTGCTGGCGGAAGTGTTGAAGAGGATATGTGCACCGGCCATGGCCATCTGGGAGCCGGGGGATATGGGAAGCCACAAGTCCTCGCAGATTTCCACGCCCACGCAAAGCTCAGCCGCATCATCGCAGAAAAGCAGGTTTCCAAAGGGAATGTCCTCGCCAAAGAGGCGGATTGCTTTCTGCCTGCGGGCCAGATCGATTCCGCTGGCAAACCACCGGGCCTCATAAAACTCCTTGGAATTGGGCAAAAACATTTTGGGTACGATTCCTTTGATTTTTCCGCCCTGGATGAGAACGGCGCAATTATAGAGACTGTTTTCAATCCGCAGATAGCAGCCGAGAATCACCGTCGTCCTCAGTTTTTTGGTGGCGAGGACAATTTCTGAGAGGCATTCAAGCTGGCTTTGATACAAATGCTCCTGATAAAACAGGTCTCCGCAGGTGTACCCGGTGATGGCAAGCTCCGGAAAGACGAGAAACCCTGCCCGTTCCTTTTCCGCCGCTTGGATGAGAGTGAGAATCTGCTGCGTATTGTATTTTGTGTTGGCGACTTTCAGGGACGGTACCGCGGCACCGACCCGAACTAAACCTAAATGTTTCATCGGTATTTTTCTCCTTAACTGGTATGCATCGTAATATCCCATCTATTATATACCATTTCTGAAAAATTAAAAAGGTGCTGCTTTAGGCAGCGTCCCATAAGGAAGTAAAAAGAATTTGGTCGGAACCGGCGTGACTTAACACGCCGGTTCCGATTCGTTTAAGGACTCCCTTCCAATCTTCAAAGGGATGCGGATTTGCCCCACATAGGTAAAGTACAAATCGATCTGTACATGCTTCCTCCCGTTCTCCCTTACCGGGCTGTGCACCACAATCTTGCTTACAAGTTCATTGAGAATGGCGGCGTCAAGTTCCGGAATATCCAGATACTTGTCCACCAGCTTCAGAAACTCGTTCACATCCGAAACCTGCCCGGCCTGTGCCTCAATTTCCCGTTCCAGCACAGCGGCAAGCTGCTCAATCTCTGCCTGCTCTTTCTCATATTGGCGGGATAATTTTAAGTACCGGCTGTCGGACAGCTTGCCCAGCACGTTGTCCTCATAGATGTGCTGGATAATTCTGTCCAAATCCTCCATCCGCTTCCTCGCCTCAGAGAGGGCTTTCTGCTTTTCCGCCAGCTCCGCTTTCCGGCTTTCTTCGTCCTGCGCCAGCATTTCCAGCTTAAAGTCCTTTCGGAACATACGGACGTAAACCAATGTCCGCTGGATAGTCTCCAGCACGATCCGGTAAAGCACCTGTTCCCGGATATAGTGGATTTTGCAGGAGCCGGTGTTGCTCTTGTAGTTGGAGCAGACAAAATGGTTCTGGCTGTTGTCCTTGTAGGTGTTGCAGGTGCAGAAGTACAGCTTGGCCCCGCAGTCGGCGCAGTAGAGAAGGCCGGAGAACATGCTGGTCCTTCCTGTTTTTGTCGGCCTGCGTTTGTTCTTCCGCAGTTCCTGTACCCGTTCCCACTGGCCTTTCTCAATGATGGCAGGCTGGGTATCTTCGAATATTTTCTGGTTCTCAACCGGGTTTTCCATCCGCTTTTTGAATTTCAGGGACTTGGTATAGGTCTTGAAATTCACGGTACAGCCCGTATACTCCCGCCGCTCCAATATCCCGGCGACGGATTTAGCGCACCACTGATAAAGATTCTCCGGCATGGCCCAGCCTTTCTGCCTGGCGTGATAGGCGGTAACGGTCAGTACCTTATCGGCTGTGAGGATTTTGGCGATCTGCATGGGTCCTTTCCCCGCAATGCAGAGGTTGAAGATGCGCTGTACCACCTTTGCCGCTTCTTCGTCCACAACCCATTTCTTCTTGTCCCTCGGGTCTTTTATGTACCCATAAGGCGGATTGCTGGCGAGATGTTCCCCGGCTTCTCCCCGCATCTTTACCACTGCCCGGATTTTCTTGCTGGTATCCTTGGCGTAGTAATCGTTGAACACATTTTTGAACACCGCAAAATCATTTTCCCCTTTGGCGCTGTCTACATCGTCGTTGATAGCGATAAAGCGGACGTCATAAGCGGGGAAAATGAAATCCTGAAGCCGCCCCATATAGGAATACTCCCTGCCCAGCCGGGACAAGTCTTTGACAATCACAGCGGATACGCTGTAATCCTCCACATATTTCATCATCTCTTGAAAGCCCGGCCTCTGAAAACTGGTTCCCGAATATCCGTCGTCTACAAAGAATTGGATATTCCGAAACCCATGTTCGGCGGCGTATTTACTGAGCAGGGCCTTCTGGTTGGTAATGGAATTGCTTTCCCCGTCCAGGGCGTCGTCCTGGCTCAAGCGGCAGTATAAAGCGGTGATTTTCTCTGGCTGCTGGTTCATTTGCTTCTCCTTTCTGTTCAGGCAGCCAAGTAAACAGTTGCCCTTATTATAACGCTCCAAATCGCTTTTTACAGCTCCGTTTCTTCAATTTCAGGTTCTTTTTCCCGCAAATCCTTCTCCATCAGCCGCCTCAGTTTCTTCACGATCCCTTCCGAACCTTTTCCTGCAAAGTGGGGAATGACCGTGTAGACAGTATTCCCCTCAAAGAAGGGATAGCTGCTGCCGCCAAGGTCAAAGTAAAACGCTCCGTCTTTGAAATGCTTTTCCATTCGCTCTCCCACATCGGGGTCAAAGTCTTTCAGCAGTTCATACAGCTTTTGTTCATCGGTCATTGGCGCACCTCCTTTTATCAGTCGGCATATTTAGGGTGATTACAGCAGGTCGGCCGAGGCCCTGTTTCCGGCGGACAATCAGGCCCAAGGACTCCAGCTCGTGAAACGCCCGCGTCGTTACCTGTCTGCTCCGGCGGAGTTTCGCTTTGGCATCCTCCACAGTAAAGTACAGGCGGATGGTTCCGTCCGATTCGATGTAGCCTTTCTTTTTGGAAATCCCCGCCCGGTCCAAAAGCAGGGCGTACAGCACCTTGGCGTCATTGGATAAATCCAGAGAGATAAGGAACCGTGGAAAAATGATGTAAGACGAAATTTCCGTATCTGTTTTGTATGGAATCATAAATCCTCCTTCCTATCCATCCATCGCTGTGATAGATAGATTGATATTGACTGTTTTGTATTTGACTCTTTCTTATTAACTACCGTCTAAATCAGGGCTGTCAGAGAGGCGGGAAAGCCACGGACTGAAATACAGGATATGGGCGCTCCAGAGCGTCCGCTTTGCCGTGTCCTAGAATCCCGAATACGGAAAATCCCAATACGGACAGTTAGAAGCTCGTTTTTGGCGGGTATAAGGGATTTATCCCTCTATCCCGTTGACCAGCGTTTACAAAGCCTGTAGAATCAAGGTTTTTTCGTCTCTAATTGTCCGCAGGCAGCCCTCCTTTTCCGGTCGCTGGCTGTTTTCTGCCTGCGGTGAACGATGGCGGCACAGATCTTGCAATATTTCGCCCGGTTGGAACCGGGAAGGAATGGCTGGCCGCAGACAGCACACCGTTTCTGCTCTTTTCGATAAAGCAAAGCAGCCGCCAAAGGCTCATCCAAGGGCAGGACAGCGGCTCGAAACCACCTGCACAGCAGGGAGTAGGAAATGCTTTGCACGCACACGCATTCTTCTCCATCGTCAAGGACAAGGCAGTTCCCGCCGTCATAGTTGCAGCACTGATGGACCAGCTTTCTGGCTCTGCGGTACTGGGAATAGGTCATGACGGGGAGCTTTTCTTTGATTTCCATCACCTCCTTTCAGATGGTCAAAAAACTCTCTCTATCTATCCGTACATTTTGAAAGCAAAATGAAACCCCTTTTTGAAAATAAATTTG
Organism: Hominibacterium faecale; assembly: GCF_020734085.1. Classification (NCBI taxonomy): domain Bacteria; kingdom Bacillati; phylum Bacillota; class Clostridia; order Peptostreptococcales; family Anaerovoracaceae; genus Hominibacterium; species Hominibacterium faecale. The sequence goes on along the minus strand of NZ_JAJAGH010000013.1, from coordinate 96,212 downwards.
TGGCAGTCAAAAAACACCTTTCATATATCCGTACATTTTTCGGGGGATTGTTGCATGGGTAAGTGGAAAAATTTTAGGGAATTAAAAAATGCCGCCATGATATGAAAATCATGACGGCATTTCTGCCTTTCATATTTCAAACTTGTAGCCGATACCGTAGACGCTTTTCACATAATCCGGTAGATCAGGCGCAATCTTTAGCTTCCTCCGCAGATTGCTCACATGGTTATTGACTGCCTTGCGGGAGTAGTAGGTATAGTCCTCATGCCATACCAAATCCATAAGCATTTCATAGGTGAATACCCGTTTAGGATTTAAGATAAGTAGGGAGAAGATTTCAAATTCCTTGACCGTTAATTCTATTGGTTGCTCTCGGATTGTAACAAGTCTCTGCTCTAAACAGAAGTACAAATCTCCGGATCGGGTTTCTGTTAGGGAGTGGTTCACCCTTTGGGGGATAGAATATTTGCCGCGGAAGATGGCCTGATGTGGCAAATGAACCGGATTGGTATAGTTTGTTTCGCTCTCGAAAACAAACTGCGCAAGTTCCCTCCGTTGCTCTACAGAAAGCAAGGCAAACAATTTTTCTCCAATCTGCCAGCCGGTTTCGGCTAAATCCAGTACAGCTAATTTCCCATATCATCACCACCTAACCGTCATCCAATGCTTCCTTTAATTTTTGAAAAGACTCCGCGCTGATCGCGTGTTCAATACTACAGGCATCATGCTCTGCGATTTTGGGATCCACACCGGCTGCGATAAGCCGTTCTGTAAAAAAGCGATGCTTTTCGTAAATCTGCTCGGCAAGCTGCAAGCCTGCTTCTGTCAGGGAGAGCGTGCCGTTGGCATTTTTAACAAGATGGCCGGATTTTGTGAGTTCCTTGACTGCCCGGCTTACGGAAGGCTTTTTTACTCCTAATTGCTCTGCAACATCTACGCATCGAACATAACCGTGCTGCTGTTTTACCATTAAGATGGCCTCCAGATAATCCTCCATTGCTGATGTCAAAGCCATTGGCACACCTCCCTTGCAGTAATTTTGAGTGCTCTATATCTTCCATTCCTTTGATTTTTCCTGTTCGGAGATTACATGAGAATACCAGCCGCCACGTTTGATTAGTTCTTGGTGGGTACCCTGTTCCGCTATATTTCCGTTCTGTAAGACTAAAATCTGATCGGCATTGACAATCGTGTTTAACCGATGGGCGATAACAATAACCGTTTTACCTTCCATGAGCTTATCCAGAGCCTTATTGATTTCCTGTTCATTGTCAGCATCCAGATTAGAAGTAGTTTCGTCCAACAGGACAATAGGCGCATCTTTAATCAATGCCCTTGCAATCGAAATACGCTGTTTTTCACCACCGGAAAGCGTGGAACCACCTTCACCAACCAAAGTATCATATCCATCCGGTAACTGCATAATAAAGTCGTGGCATCTTGCTGCTTTTGCGGCTGCCTCAATTTGTTCCTGTGTGGCATTTGGATTCCCAACACGGATATTTCCAGCAATCGTATCATTCAACAAATAAACATCTTGAAATACTACAGCCATATGGCTGGCTAAACTGTCTGGAGAAAGCTTCTTAATGTCCTGTCCGCCAATCGAAATTGTTCCTTTGGTTACATCCCAAAAACGAGAGAGCAGACTGATTACTGTGGTCTTACCGCTGCCGGACGGTCCCACCAATGCAGTCGTTGTACCTGGAGCAGCTTGGAATGAAATACCTTGTAATACCTCTATATCGTCCTCATAGGAAAAATGTACGTTATCAAAGCAAATCTTGTATGCTTCTATATCATCCGCATCTTTTTGATAAGTTAGCGGCTTTTCTTTCCGAACTCGCAAAATATTTTCAGCAGCTTTCCCAAGATAAGTCATTTCCGGGTACAAACTTCCCAAGGTAGCCATCATACTGGAAAGCGATACGGCAATCATAATTACCAAAACAAACGCCTGCGTATCAAGGATTCCTCCTTGCAGCATCCATGTGCCTGCAACAAGCGTAACTGGAAGCATGAAAGAGGTTACAATGGAAAAAAGAATGGAAAATGGCATAATAGAAAGTTCCAGCCGAATAGATTGTTTTTTCAAATCCTTGAAGCTATTATCCAATCTTTCAAATCGTTCTCCTGTCAGATTATACAGTTTGAACGTCTTAATTCCATTGATGTACTCAACAATCCGGGAAATCACACCATTTACACTATTTCTCTGCTTTGCACCATATTTTTTTGACATTTTCCCACTAATATACATTAAAGGGAAAGCTAATATAATCGAAGCCATCAGCGTCAATCCACATTGCCAGCTTATGATAAACGCAAACAGCAGTGTAAACGCACTGAAAAATAGAACCTTAAAAATACTGGACATTGAATGGGTAAGGATTTGCTCGAAGTCGGCTATATCAGTTGTAAGGGTTGAAGTCAGCCGACCAATACTGTTTTTATTGAAATATCCTAAATTCAGACTTCGGATATGATCCCCTAATGATAAGCGCAGATGTGCAGTTACATCCGCACCGCGAAATTGTGTCCGGGTATAGTTGATCGAATAGAGGATAGCCCGTACAACAAACAAAACCAAAAGGATAATACTGCAAATCAGGAGTTTGTCAGAAGAAAAGGATTGATTCAACAATTCCAAGAGGACAGTCAGCATAATACAGAACATGCCCATATGCAGGATAGAATCTACACATGATAAGACCACTGGGAGAATAAAGTTTTTCATTCTTTCTCCAACGACATCTTTTACGGTTTTATAAAAAGAAATCATACTTCCACCTCCTGCATATAAGTTTGCCACATCCGACTATAAAGACCGTTTTGGGCGAGCAATTCGTTATGGGTACCTTTTTCAGTTACTTTTCCCTTATCGAATACACAAATTTGATCCGCACTAATAATCGTATGTAAGCGATGGGCGATCATAATGGTGGTTTTACCTTTTAACAGATTAGAAAGGGCAATCTGTATTTTATGTTCATTTTCAATATCGGTATAGCTGGTGGCTTCGTCAAAAACAATGATTGGTGCGTCTTTCAAAATAGCACGGGCAATACACACACGCTGCTTTTCTCCCCCCGACATCTTCACGCCATTTTCACCAAGTTTTGTATCATAGCCCTGGGGCAGGCTCGTAATGAAATCATGGATTTGCGCCGCTTTAGCCGCAGCTACCACGTCCTCACGAGTTGCTGCTTGATTTCCTATGGCGATATTTTGATAGATGCTGTCGTTCAGCATGAAAGTCTCCTGAAAAACGAAAGAAACCAAATCCATAAGATTCTCTGTTTTCAACTCGTTGATATTTTTTCCATCAATACGGATAGCTCCTTCTGATACTTCCCAAAACTTGGGGACAAGCTGTGCTGCTGTAGTTTTTCCCGCCCCGGAGGCTCCCACAAAAGCTGTAACCGTTCCGGCAGGCAATTCTATATTGACATCTTTTAATACGTCTGCCTTATCATAACGAAAGGTAACATGCTCAAACAAAATTTTGTGACTCTCTGCTTTATTTAAGGTATGTGTGCCCTCTGTAGAATCAGGCGTTTCCATGATAGCCTGAATACGGGAAAGGCCACTCATAATCTGATTAAACATCATGGCAAAATTCATCAGATTTAGAAGGCTGGTTAAAAACACCATACTCATAATCATAAAGAAAAGGTAATCACCAGCGGAAAGGCCGCCTTGAAAGTAAAGCCAGCCGCCTAAAGGCAACGCAAATAGGATTCCGCTTTCCACTAAAGTAATAAAGATACCGTAAGTATATCCTTGACTGCGAGTGCTCTGCTTCCAGAACGCATTGTATTCCGTTACGGTATCAGCATACTCACGATAGCTCTCCGCTGTCATATTATAGGTTTTCATCACCGGCATACCATTGATAAATTGCATAATTGTGGAGTTTAATTTGCCGAGCAGTCTATGATAGGTAGGCATCTGTTTTCCTGTAACAGCCATTGCAACAAACTGAACGGCTAATCCCAGTACCACAGGAATCAGTAGGCAAAGAGCCATCGGAACATTGACGGTCAAAAGATAAATAAACACAATGACCGGCACACAAATAGCCGATGTAAAATCTGGAATCTGATGCGCTAAAAACTTTTCAATCCGTTCTACATCTTCAATAATGACCTTTTTAATTTCTCCAGATGTATGGTTGGTGAAAAAGCCAAGATTGATTTTAGCTATATGGCGGCTGATCTGTGTTCTCACCTGATACAAGGTATTAAAAGCTCCCAAATGGGAGAATGTGCCGGAAACAATGGAGAATCCAAACTTTCCGACAATCGCCAAGGCTGCAATCACTCCATATTGCAATACTTTTGAAAAATCTACGTTTCCGCTGAACAGCAGCAAGAGCGTTTTGTAAATCATTATGTAGGGGATAAAAGTACATAATGCGCTTAAAATACCAAACACTGCGGATAACGCCAAATGAAGTTTGTATTTTCCTGCCAACTGGAAAAGATAGGCTATACCGGATTTTTGCGTATTTTCCATGCTATCACTCCTCTCGTCTCATATTCATTGCATAACGCGCAGTAATTGCTCCGCGCTTTTGATCTCAAAATCGTCTACAAGGCATCCGTTCTTTATATGTAATGCCCGATTGCATGTAGAAAGGGCGCACTCAATATCGTGGGTAATCATCAATATAATGTGTCCTCGGGCGGCAAGTTTTTTAATCTGTTCGCTTACCTTTCGCATGTTTTTTCCGTCAAGGCCGCTGGTCGGCTCGTCGAGAATTAGCACTGGAGCTTCGTTCATCAACGCGACTCCCAAGGCAAGGCGCTGTTTTTGTCCACCGGAAAGGGTTGCGGGATGATGTTCTATAAGGGGAGACAAATCCAATTCCTGTAAGATTTTTGCGGCTTTTTCTTTTCTCTCCGGTGTGATTTTCTGCCCTGTAAGCAGTTCGTCCATCAAGTCCTCGCCAAAAAGCTGGCTATCTAAATCCTGCATGATATACCATATAAGGCCGCGTCTGCTGGAAGGCTTCAATCGCTTACCCATATAAGATACCGTTCCGCTGCTTTCTTTAACAAGGCCAGATAACATCTTGCCCAGTGTACTTTTTCCCGCAGCATTTGGGCCGACAATAGCAATAACTTCTCCCTTTTTGCATTGAAACCCCACGTTTTCGGCAACGATATGAGAACCAAAATTCTTGCATAACCCTTTTACTTCAAATATGGCATCTACCGATGGGGGCACATCTCTTTCTTGAACAGGAAGCGTTCTTAGTTCCATGCTTCTAAGTCCCCATTCCCTAATCTGCTCTGTTGGAAGTTTCGCCATATCCGATGGCGAGAACTCTGCAACAATCTTCCCATCCTGTAAATACACAATGCGGTCTGCAATATTTTGCAGATAGTAAAGTCGGTGTTCTGTAATAAGGATTGTTTTTCCCTGTGATTTGAGCCTTTGGATTAAATCGGCTAATCCCAAGGTTGCTTTCATATCTAAATTTGCAGAAGGTTCATCCATAACATAAACAGGAGGATCAATCGCTTTTGCGGAAGCGATTGCTACCCGCTGGCGCATACCATAGGAGAGATAGCGTACTTTTTCTTCCAGCAAATTGTTGATCTGTAATTCTGTTGCTGTTCGTTCTACTTGTGTTACAATATCATTATGGGAAAATCCATAATTTTCACAGCCAAAGGCAATCTCTCCAGCCACTTCGTTTGCAAAAAATTGACTTCGGGGATCTTGAAAAACATTTCCCACAAAGCGTCCGCGTTCCCATGAGGGAAGTTCCGCTAAATTATTCCCGAGAAGATAAACCTCGCCGGAAAGCTCCCCTTCATAAAAGTAAGGGACCAGACCATTGATGACTCTTGTTAAAGTGCTTTTCCCGCCGCCTGAAGGTCCTGTTAAAACAACTACTTCGCCTTCCTTTATAGAGAGATTCACATTTTTTAGCTGTTCCGACACGCCTTCATAAGCAAAACTTACATTCTTAATTTCGATTGCTTCTTTCAAACGATCACCTCACAATACGAGAAAAGCCACAGTAGCGGCAAGAAAGAAAGATATAAGCAACACATCACTCCACCGCATCTTATTTACATAGTACCCCTGCTTTTTATATGGACTCTCAATTCCACGTACCATACAGGAAGATGCCAATTCATCCGCAATTTTCAACGAACGGAAAATCATTGGGACAGCCACGTACTCCATTGTTGCCAACGGATGAAGAAGCACACGCGATGGAGAATGTAAAAATCCCCTTGTGCGCATAGCATCTTTTACATCGGAAAACTCCGATAAAATGGTTGGCATAAAGCGAAGAATAACGATGACAGTCAACATCATTTTCGTGGGGATTGGCAACTGTCTTAACCCTGCTGTTAGTTTTCCAGACGGCACCTGAACCGCCAGATATACCGGCATCATGATAGGAATAAATTCAATGATAAAGGTAAACATCATGGGTGAAGGGAAGCCAATACCAAAGTGAAGATTGATGCGTAACCAAACTTCACAGATTGCATAAACCAACAAAAATTTCAAACCCGTCTTAGCAAATCCCCAAAATGCCATCAGCAAAAAGAGCAGGCAGGTAAAAACCATCTGATACACAGCCTGCTTCGCCAAAAAAGCTACTGCACAGGCGCAAACTGTGATAAACAGTGGAACCAACACATTGATTTTTCGTATCCTCTCGGTACTTGCTGAGACTGCACAGGTCATCCAACAATCCCCGCTTTCTTAAAGTGACGGCGCAAGATGCGATTTCCGAACATACAACCCAATACCGCCAACCCAAGCGTAATAACACAGGCAAAAACCATATTCAAAGGATTAGATAACATATTGATCTGCATATCAAACACTTCTTGAGAAAATCCACTTGCAGATGCTTGCGCTACATAAGAATCCCATGCCGCCCAAATCGGTACTGCATTTCCGATAATCATTCCAAGCCCCCAAATGCTCCAGCCTATCGTATTGCGAAGCGGGTTACGGTAGGTATTTTTCCCAATCATAGCCAGTTCACAGATAGCAGCGACACCAACGAAATACGGCAGAAGGAACAGATAGCCGCTCAAACCAAGAAGCAGGCCATACACCACGCCCCAGACAAGAAAAATCCCATGCTTGTTCAGACGATTTGCAACAACGAGGTAGAAAGTTGCGCACAAGAACATTTGCAGGCCAGCGCATACATATAGATAAAGAAATGGTACGGGAAGTGTCAAAGGGCCTGTTACGCCACTAACGATTAAGGTAAGCACCATCATTGCTGCAATAGTCATAATGTCTCGGATCGTGATTTTTTTCTTTGCGTTTTCAATAGATGTCTTTGAATTTGTACTCATGATAGATTCTCCTTCCAAAAATTCAATTTAGTTAGCGATAGCTAACCTTTGGACAAAAAATTATTACTTTCCACCAAAAATGTTGTTCCAGCCGGGACGGAAAAAGTCTCCGATTAGACGAAGGCGTGAAATTGCATCCTCTTTAGAAAGGTCATGCCGCACAATCTCGAATATGGCATGATATTGGGCGCTGATTAAAATATGTATTTCATCGCTGGATAACTTTTTGCAGGGGTACTCTTTTTTCAACATCTCCTGTAAAAATGCGTATGTCTGCCGCTCCACTTCTGCCACCAAATTATCTATGAAACTTTCGTATGGACTTCCGCCGGAACAGTTGATTAAAAGAGAGAACGCCTCCTTGTTTGCAAAAAGATATTCTACAAAGTTATGAATGAACTGATCGGAAATTTGCCACATCTTTTGTGGCTCTCCACCTTCCAACAGTTGATACCCTTGTTGATTTCCTTTGCTATACATTGACAATACTGTGTCTGCCACCGAATCCACTAATGCGCCAAAAAGACTTTCTTTATCCGGGAAATACCGAAAGACTGCTCCCGTTGTTACTTCTGCTATTTTTGCTATATTGCGGATAGAAACGCCGAGATAGCCTTTCTCCAGAAATTCTGCTTTTGCAACGTCTAAAATATGTTGACGTGTTTGCTCCCCCTTCACGTATTGCTTTGTCGAATCACTGTTTTTCATTTTTTCACCCCCTTTTTAAATAATAGCAGTGATATAAAATAACACTGATATTTTTATTATAAGAACAAGCCTCTCTCTTGTCAAGCAAAACTTTTGACTTTCCGGTACGGTAAAACATATATGTTTTCACAGATTGGCAAGCAATGCAAATATGTACATATTTGCGATTTTGGCGGGGAACAACCCCGCCAAAATGCTTGTTGAGGGATAACCCCCAAGCCCCCAAGATCGCTACCTTTGGTAGCGGCTGCGCGTCCTGTGGACGCTGAAAAATTTTCAATAAGCAAAAGAAAAACTCTATGCAAATGGTTCGTCCATTCACATAGAGTTTTCTTATTTCCCGTTCACTTGGCATAGGGCAGTATTTTTGCAATACTTCCTTATGCTCCTCTGCCGTTGAGCAGAATCTTTTGCTTTTCCAATTGGCTGTTACTAAACGATAAAATCCCGTAAGCACAGCTGCTCCGGGATTTATCATGGATTTCGTTAAGTTTTTGCATTAAAAGATTCGGATGGCAAATCTTATTTCTTGCCTTTTACAGCTGGTTCTGTTTCCTGCTGCGCGGATACTGCCTCGTCTTCTGCTTCCATTGTTCTTGGAAGGACTGGTGTGCCGCCCAAATTGTAATAAACATACATGCTTTTAATGCCGTAGAAATCAATTACAAGAATATTTCCTGTGGACATTTCCTGAAGAATGATATAATTAATTCCTACGCCAATCAGGTAGCCTTCCCTCGTTTCTATGGAATTAGACCCCATCAGCTGCTCAACGCGCACGTAACGGCCGATCTGCGTCCGGTAGAAACCATTGGCATACTGTACCGCATTATAATCCAGAACTTCCCGGTATCCTTCCGGAAGGAGCGGATTGGCGGGAACCGTAAAGGTGGGCGCATTGGGGATCAGCTCCGGTGTCATGCTGGAGCCAGGTGCAGCGGGTATCTGATTGACCGGATCCGCTCCAGAGTCCACTGGAGTATTTGGTGTTACAATAGGAGTCATATCCTGCGGCGGAAGCAGATTTCCCGGTTGAGTGCTATTGCTTGGGCCTGTTTCCGGCATCTGGTTATAAGGAGATGATCCCGGGTTTACAATTTGGTTTTTCTTAATTTTCTCAATTCGTATTAATGGAGTTTCACAACATGCCATAAAATCATACCTCTCTTTTTAAGTATTCGCATAGTTCGAAGTTGGAATATAAAAACAATGATCGCCAACGCGATTATGGATCACGCCTACATTGGTGGGAAAATAAGGCGGACAGGTATCACTATAAGGGTTAAAAAAGAATAAAGAATGGTCAACGCCCTGGAGCCTGCCGCCTGCCATCGCCCAATCCACAATATCGTAATGGATATCGGTAGGTGTCATATTATATACATTCTGCGGGTTGTAACGGCCTCCGACGGATTCTCTCATACAGACAAACTGGCCCTGCTGAGTGATAATGTTGCGTACGTCGCCGCCTTGACTGACCCGGGCAAACTCACCGTAATCAATGGTGGCTCGATTCATGATAACCGTAGCAACTGCTCTCATTCCATCGTCCCCTTCTCCACCCGCCTCGCATTGGATGAGCCGTGCAAACAGCTCACGAGTGTCTAGTGCCATAAAATTCACCTCTGCTTTTCATACTACAGTCAGTATATGCATAGACACGAAATCTGGTGCATACTTACAAAACGGCAGGCAGGATCAGGGGAATGTACCGAAAGGGAAAATCCTATTCTATGGCTTTTATTGAATTGCTGGGTTCGATGGCCGCGCAGAGCCAGCGTTTTAGAAATGGGTTTTTGATAACTTTGCGAAAAAGGGCCGCCCATTCCAAGGTAACTTGTAGTATAATAGATAAATAGATTTTAGAGAGGAAACATAGTGAATAAATGAAAGAAGTTTACATTGCAAATATAAAGACCGCGCAGGAAGTTACGGATTTTTTTATGGTGAAATCCATCGCCGTGAAGATTGGAGCCAATAAAAAACAATACCTGGATGTAATGCTGGCGGATAAGACCGGTGAAATATCGGGAAAGAAATGGGATGTAGCCGACGAGGAGCTGCCGTCTTTGGCCCAGATCAAGGAAGGTGACATTGTCAAGATCAGGGCCAACGTGACCGAATGGAACGGGCTCAAACAATTCCGGGTACTGCGGATTCGCAGGCGGGCGGAGAATGATCCGCTTGAATTCAGCGATTTCATCAAGGCTGCCCCGGAAAGACCGGAAGATATGTATGAATATATATTAGGCAAGGCGGAGGCCTTTTCCGATCAGGACCTGAAAAAGCTATGCGTCAAAGTCCTGCAAGAAAATAGAGAAAAACTTATGTACTACCCGGCTGCCCAGAAAAACCACCATGCGGAGATGGCCGGACTGCTCTACCACGTGAAAAGAATGCTCATGAACGGGGAGCGGATGTGCCAGGTGTACACCAACCTGAACGCAGATCTGGTCATGGCCGGGGTGATCCTCCACGACATGGAAAAGCTCAATGAAATCGAATCCAACGAACTGGGGATTTCATCCGGGTACTCCTTTGAAGGCCAGATGCTGGGGCATTTGATCCAGGGAATTAAGGTTCTGGATCGACTGACGGAGGAACTGGACTTTCCAAAAGAAAAGGCGATCATGTTGGAACACATGATCCTTTCCCATCATTATGAACCGGAATTTGGAAGTCCCAAAAAACCCCTTTTCCCGGAAGCAGAGATCCTCCACTATTTGGATATGATTGACGCCAGAATGTTTGACATGCAGGATGCCCTGGACAAAACAGAGCCAGGCGAATTCAGCGACCGAGTATGGACGCTGGATAACCGCAGACTGTACAAGGTAAAAGACTGATCGGAAGGAGTGTTTCGGGGAGTGAAGAAAATCAAATGATGGAAGAAAAACAAGGCAGCGTCGCAGAGATTATTTTTCATAACCAAGAAAACGGATATACGATTGCGGTCTTTGAAACAGAAGAGGAACAGTTTACTGCAGTAGGCAGCCTGCCATCCTGCCATAAGGGCAGCAGCTATATACTAAGGGGCCAGTGGAAAATACACCCCACTTACGGCGAACAGTTCGCTGTAAGCGGTTTTGAAGAGGTCATGCCCTCTACGGAGGACGGGATCCAAGAATTTCTGGCATCCGGAGTCCTCAAAGGCATTGGAAAAAAGACGGCTGCGGCCATCGTTGCCAAATTTGGAAGCGAGACCTTTGAAATTATTGAAAAACAGCCGCAAAAGCTGACGGAGATCGACGGCATCGGCGACAAAAAAGCAGAGGCTGTGGCCGAGGCGTTTCGCAGCCACAGGGAATTCGCCAGGATCACCTTATATTTGCAGCAGTTCGGAATCAATGCAGACTATGCGATGAAGCTGTACCGCGTTTATGGATCCGATACGATCACGGCTGTTGAAGAAAACCCCTACCGGCTGGCAGAGGATATCTTCGGCATCGGCTTTAAAAAAGCCGATAAGATTGCTGAAAAAATGGGAATCGCCAGGGACGACGAACATCGGATCAAGAGCGGTGTCAAATTTACCCTCTGGTATTTTGCAGGAGAGGGGAATACATTTTTGCCGCAAACGGTTCTCTGCGAAAAAGCGGGCGGACTTTTGGAGGTAGAAAGCGATAAAATTAACGACTGCCTGGTTGAGATGGCTTTTCAAGGCGATGTGCATATTGAAAATCTAGAAAACCGCAATGTGGTCTTTCTAATGCCCTATTATCTGGCAGAACAGAATGTATGTAAATGTTTGGCCGCGATCAACTCGGCCGGGCTGAAAGCCATCGGCTCCGACCTGGACAGTTTGATTGCTGTCACAGAGACGGAAAGCGGAATCGCCCTTTCCGAAAACCAAAAATACGCAGTGAAAACATCGCTGAACCAGGGGATATCGGTGATCACCGGCGGACCTGGAACAGGAAAGACGACGATCATCAATTCCATCATCAAGATTCTCCAGCACAGCGGCCTTAAGACGGCCATTGCTGCGCCTACCGGAAGAGCAGCCAAGCGGATCACCGAGACTTCCGGCTATGAGGCCAGCACCATACACCGGCTGCTGGAATATTATTATTCCGAAGGGGAAGACACCATGCGCTTTGGAAAGACCGCAGAGGACCCTCTGGACTACGATGCTGTGATTATCGATGAAGCATCCATGATTGATCTCATGCTGATGAACGGACTTGTCAGCGCTATCAAGCCGGCAACGAGACTGATTCTGGTGGGGGACGCGGATCAGCTGCCGTCTGTGGGGGCTGGAAATGTTCTGCGTGATATCATCAACAGCGAGTATATTTACTGCGTCAAGCTTACAGAAATTTTTCGTCAGGCGAAGGAAAGCCTAATCGTGGTCAACGCCCATAAAATCAACCGGGGAGAATATCCGGACTGTAACGAAAAGGGGAAAGACTTTTTCATGATGCGTCAAAAGTCGGAAAAGGACATGCTCAATTTGATCAAAGACCTTTGCATTCGCAGGCTTCCTGCCTATTACACACAGATCATGCCTGTGAGGGATATACAGATATTAACGCCGGTGAGAAAAGGCCTTCTGGGCAGCATCAACCTCAACCGGGAGCTGCAGGACGTTTTCAATCCGCCCTGTCCGGAGCTGGAGGAGCGTAAAGCAGGCGACCGGATTTTTCGGGAGCATGATAAAGTCATGCAAATTAAGAACAACTACCAGCTTAAATGGCGGAACCAAGAAGATTTCACAGAGGGCGAAGGGGTTTTCAACGGCGATGTGGGATTCATCAACAGTATTGACCGGGAATTCAATGAAGTGGTGGTGGTCTTTGACGAATGCAAATACGTTACCTATGACTTCAGCCAATTGGATGAGCTGGAACTGGCCTACGCGGTTACAGTTCACAAGAGCCAGGGCAGCGAATTTCCCATTGTCATCATGCCCATGTCCTGGTTCCCGCCGGTTCTGGCCACGAGAAATCTGCTCTACACAGGCGTTACCAGGGGAAAGCACGCCGTGGTACTGGTAGGATCGGAAAACAAGATGCATGCCATGGTGGACAACAATCGGATCACCCAGCGGTATTCAGGACTTTCGGTGCGGCTGAAAGCGCTGCTGAGCTTTTAAGATAAAAGGGGGATTTATGGGGATTATTGAAACAGGATTGGAACTTTTGTATCCGTCCAATATTTATTGCATTTCTTGCGGCAGCATCATCGACAAGACCCGGCCGTACGCCCTTTGTGACGAGTGCATAGAGAAATTTCACTGGCTGGGAAAAAAGACCTGCAGAAAATGCGGAAAAATACTTGAGGAAAGCTATCACCGCGATTTATGCTGGGACTGCAGGACGTACGGCCACGATTTTGACCGGGGATACACCTGCGTCCAGTACGGCCTCTATGAACGTGGTGTGCTGCTGGATTATAAGTACAGGGGGAAATCCTATATCGGCCGCAAGCTGGGCGATGTACTCTACGACCGAATGCGCCTGGAAGAAGAAGACTTCGACCTGATCGCGCCTGTGCCCATGTATGGGAAAAAACAGGCCCAGAGGGGTTTCAACCAGGCAGCGGTAATGGCTTCCCGTCTGGCTTGGCGCATGGGGACGCCCTGCGTGCCCAATCTGCTGATTCGCCGTCGCCGGACATTGCCCATGAAGGGTTTGGGCGCATTTGAGCGGCAGCAGAATCTGGAAGGAGCCTTTGCTGCAGCGCCGGGGAATCATTATAAGCTGGAAGACCGCAGGATTTTACTGGTGGATGATATTTATACTACAGGGAGTACGATGGATGCATGTAGCAGGGTGCTGCGCGAGGCGGGCGCAAAGGAAATTCATGTGCTTTCCTTCGCCTGCGGGGCAAACAAAGCGCCTAAACAATAAAAAATACAAGGCGCAGTTTGCGCCGGCTGCTCAGGCCTGTGGTTGAAAGGCCATGCCAGCTACGGGCAAAAGGTCCCACGTAAGCTGATCCGCAAGGCGGCAGTGATCATGGCGTAGCTTAGAAGTAAGTCCTCTGACAAAGTCAGGTAAAGGCAAGTGTGGGGGCAAAGACCAGGTCAGCTGAGCAGCCGGCACAGACTGCGCTCTTTTTCTTACATTCTCATGCAAATTCATTGAATAAATTTGTATTTATTGCTATAATATGTTTACACTAATAAGCGGATGCGGCATCAGCTGTATCGCGGCAAGGAGGTTAAGGGTATGAAGATAGTTATCAACAGTAAGAACTATAATGCCAGTGAAAAGTTAAAAGAGACTATTGAAAAGAAGTTCGCAAAACTGGACAAATACTTTTCAAACGAAATTACTGCAAATGTTATGACCCTGAGGGAGAAAGGAAAGTATAAAGTTGAGGCTACCATAAATACAAAGGGAACCATCTTCCGGGCAGAAGTCCTGGCAGAGGATCCTTACGAAGGCGTTGATCGCGTCGTAGAAAAATTATCTCGCCAGATGTCCAAATTCAAGACAAAGCTGCAGAGAAAATATAAAGATCACAAGGACCTTGCGTTCGCTGAGCTTCCGGAAACTGAAGAAGAACAGGAAGAAATTCAGGTTGTCAGAAAGAAGAGATTCGATCTGGTACCGATGACTGTCGATGAAGCCGTCGTGCAGATGGAACTTTTGGAACACAATTTCTTTGTTTTTCTCAACATGGAGACGGACAGCGTAGGCGTCGTTTACAAGAGAAACGATAACGATTATGGACTTTTAGAAACCGCATACTAGACCTTGTGGGCTTTACCACCCGAAAAAATTTAAGCGCCGGACCAAATCCGGCGCTTTGTTTTTGTAATAGGGAGAAAACTTGGGCTGATCTATTGAAAAAAGGAATGAAGTTCTGTACAATATATGAGATAAAGCATAAGGGGATAGCAAATGCAGGATTTTTTCAGAAACGTTGTATCAGGTGTTGGTATTACCGATATCATCGATATCCTGATCGTTGCGTTTATCATTTATAAAATTTTAGGATTCATACGGGAAACAAGAGCAGAGCAGTTGGTAAAAGGTCTGCTTATTTTAGTTATTGCGACTTTTTTATCTGACCAGCTCAATTTCTATACCCTCAACTGGATTCTCAAAGGAACGATGACCCTGGGACTTGTTGCTCTGGTCATCGTATTCCAGCCGGAGCTGAGGAGGGGATTGGAATACCTAGGGCGGACAAAGCTGGTACGCCCCGGAGGATTTGGACAGTTGGATAAGGATCGGGCAAAGCATGTCACCACTGAATTCATCCGTGCCATCGAGTCATTTTCTAAAGAACGAGTGGGCGCATTAATTGTCCTGGAACGAGAGACCGCCCTTACCGATATAGCGGAATCGGGAACCGTAATCGATGCGGAGATATCCGCTGAACTTTTAGGAAACATATTTTATGAAGGATCACCTCTTCACGATGGAGCGGTGATTATACGAGGCGACCGAATTTTTGCCGCCGGCTGCGTTCTTCCTCTGTCGCAGAACAAGACGATCGGCAAGGAGCTGGGCACTCGCCATAGGGCGGGAATCGGAATCACCGAACATTCGGACGCGGTGACATTGATCGTATCCGAGGAAACCGGAATCATTTCTATGGCTGTCAACGGAAAGCTCTCCCGGTTCCTGGACACCAAAACTGTGGAAAAGACCTTATTGAATCTGTATCTCAATAACGGAGACATCGGCGATAAAAAGAACTTCTTCCCGGATTTCTTTAAAAAGATAAGGAGGAAGAACAATGCTGAAAAATAATACCATCTTAAAAATTCTTTCTCTATTAATTGCGATTTTTCTGTGGTTTTATGTCATGGGCGAGATTAACCCAACAACTTCCCAAACCTTTGAAAACATTCCAGTGGAGCTTCTCAATGTGGACACTTTGGATCAAAGGGATCTGGCGATCCAGGGCGGAGCCAATTTTTCCGTGGATGTGGTCGTGGAGGGAAAACGAGCCGACTTGAACAGCTTGGATAAGGAGAAGATTAAAGCCACCGCAGATGTGTTCGGATATGAAGAGGGCGAAAATTATGTGCCGGTTTCCGTGCAGCTGCCGGATAACGTTTCCCTGGGACAGATCAAAACCCCTAAGATTAAGGTAATCTTGGAGGAATTAGTTTCCGTATACAAACAGATCAGTGTTAAGTTTACCGGCAAGACTCCATCAGGCACGGAGCCGGGAAATGTGAGTGTCAGCCCAACGGAAATCGAAGTCAAAGGCGCCAAATCCGTTGTAAATTCAGTAAAGGCTGTGCAGGCAGAGGTAAAAGCTTCTGAGATTACCGACGACGAGCAGAGCTTCAGCGCAGTGCCGGTAGCGGTGGATGGGAATCATGAACCGGTTTATGACGTGTCCTTATCTGCCGAATCGGTGGAAGTGCAGGCGACCTTGTTTTATACAAAGACGGTGCCGCTGAAAGTGGAAATTAAGGGAGCGGTTCCCAGTTCCTATGAGATGACCGATCTTTCCGTACCTGACGAGATTTCAATCCGCGGTCCAAAGAGCGCTGTGGAGGACATCACCAGCGTTACCGCCGATCCGGTGAATATCAGCAAGGTCAAGGCCAGCACCACCTTGAAAATCCATCCTAATCTGCCTCAGGGCGTAGAATTGGCGGATGAATCAAAGGGCATTGGTGTGAAAATCAAGATCAAGGGACTGTCCACAAAGACGATTACGCTGTCAACGAAAAACAGCGAGATCAAAAACGTGGAAGATGGTTTGAACGCATATATTAATACGGCTGAGGTCAAAGCTACCGTTACCGGAAGCGAAGAGATGCTGAAAGACCTGGAGGCTTCGGATTTTAAACTGGAGGTAGACCTGAAGGGGCTCAAGGCAGGCAACCATACGGTGGCCGTTAAGGTAACTTCTGATAAAGAATTTAATAGTTTGAAAATAAACCCGGAGAAAGTAGAAATTACGATCAACGGGCAGAACTAAAAGCGTGTGTTCGATGAAAGAGATCAAGATAAGGAGATTATAAGATGGGAAGACTTTTTGGAACCGACGGAGTGAGGGGCGTAGCCAATGCGGAGCTGACGCCGGAACTGGCTTTCAAGCTGGGTAAGGCCGGAGCCCACGTGCTCAGCAAGAAAAAAGGGAAGCCGGTTGTCCTGATCGGAAAAGATACCAGAATTTCCGGCGATATGCTGGAGGATGCGCTCAGTGCGGGAATTCTCGCGGTGGGTGGCAACGTGATCAAAGTCGGCGTGCTGCCGACCCCGGCCGTAGCATATCTTGTGAAACATTACCGGGCCGATGTGGGCGTGGTTATCTCTGCGTCCCACAACCCCTTTGAGTACAATGGAATTAAATTTTTCAACAGCGAAGGCTTTAAGCTGGACGATGAAATTGAGGATGAGATCGAGGATATCATCCTCCGAGATATTGATGTCAACAGCCATATCACCGGCGATAAGCTGGGAAGATGCCTGGAAGCGGATGATGACGCGGCGGCGATTTACGCCCGTTATCTGACCGGCACCATTGATCGCCGGCTGGATGGATTGAAATTGGTACTGGACTGTGCCAACGGAGCGTCCTACAAAGTGGCGGAGATGGTGTACGGGGATTTGGGCGCTGATGTGACGGTGATCGGCAATGAGCCGGACGGTCTCAACATCAATGCCGGATGCGGATCCACCCATCCGGAAAAGCTGCAGAAGGAAGTTATAAAACAAGGAGCTTTCATGGGCCTGGCTTATGACGGTGATGCGGACCGTCTCATTGCCATTGACGAAAAGGGCCGGGTCATCGACGGAGATAAGGTGATCTGCATCTGCACCAAGATGCTGAAAGACGCAGGCCAGCTGAAGGATAACAAGGTCACGGCAACGGTCATGAGCAACATCGGTTTTCACAAGTATATTGAATCCCTCGGATGCAAGGTGGATGTAACCGGCGTTGGCGACCGGTACGTGCTGGAAAGCATGATTCAAACCGGATGCGTGATTGGCGGTGAACAGTCGGGACATATTATTTTCCTCGATCACTCCACCACAGGAGACGGAATTCTGTCGTCCCTGCAGCTGGTAAAGGCTGTACTGGCTTCGGGCAAGAAGGCGTCCCAGCTGTCGGATGAAATCGAAATCTATCCCCAGGTGCTCAAAAACGCCAAGGTAAAAAACGAAAATAAATCAAAATATAAGAGCGATCCTGAGATTTGCGAAGCCATTAAAAAGGTTGAAGCAGAGATGGAAGGCAGCGGCAGGGTGCTGATCCGTCCTTCGGGAACAGAGCCGCTGGTTCGCGTAATGCTGGAGGGGCAGGATGTGGATCATATCACGGAACTGGCCCACGATCTGGCGAAGCTATTGACAAAGAGGTTTGGTTAGGAGGTAACAGGTATGTGCGGTATTGTAGGATATGTAGGCACTGAGAATAATGCCAAGGAAGTAATCATTGAAGGGCTCAAACGCCTGGAATACAGAGGATATGACTCGGCGGGAATCGCCCTTTGCAGAGATGGGAAGGTGGAAACCCGCAAACATGTGGGGGAAATCGCCAATTTGGAAAAGATCATCGGAGACCCCGACTATGACAGTTCAGTTGGAATCGGCCATACAAGATGGGCTACCCACGGCGCTCCGTCGGATGTGAACGCCCATCCCCACAGCAACAGCGACAACACGATAACCGTTGTACATAACGGCATCATTGAAAATTTTGTAGAGCTGCGGGAATGGCTCATCGATGAATACGGCGTCAAATTCAAGTCCGATACGGATACGGAAGTGATCGCCCATCTTATCGGCATTTATTATGACGGCGATCTGCATCAAGCGGTGAACCGAGCGGTGGAACAGATGAGAGGCGCTTACGCCATCGGCGTGATCGCTGCCGCGGAACCCGACAAGATCGTCGCGGTTAGAAAAGATGCGCCCATGGTAGCGGGTATCGGCGAAGGCTGCAATTTTATTGCTTCCGATATTCCGGCTCTGCTCAAGTACGTGAGAAAAATTTATTTGATTGAGAACAACGAAACCATCGTTTTAACAAAAGACGAGATTAAAATCTACGACGAAAACCAGAAGGTTGTAAAGCGGGATGTCTTTCATGTCACCTGGGATGCGGACGCAGCTGAAAAGGACGGCTACGAGCATTTCATGATGAAGGAAATCCATGAGCAGCCCAAAGGCTTGTATGAGACGCTGACCAGAAGGCTCAACGAAGACGATACCATCAATCTGGACGGCATCTCCATGACTAAGGAAGATATTGAAAACTTCAACAAGGTTTATATCGTGGCCTGCGGAACGGCTTACCACGCCGGTCTGGTGGGAAAAGCGGCCATTGAAAAAATGGCCCGCATACCGGTGGAAGTGGACATTGCCTCTGAATTCCGCTATCGCGATCCTTTTGTGGATGATAAGACTTTGTTCATTGCCATCAGCCAGTCCGGTGAAACGCTGGATACGCTGGCAGCCCTTCGGGAAGCAAAACGGAAGGGTGCCAGAATCCTATCCGTGGTTAACGTGGTGGGAAGCTCCGTTGCCAGAGAATCGGACGATGTCTTTTATACCTGGGCCGGGCCCGAAATCGCGGTGGCATCCACCAAGGCTTATACGACCCAGCTGATGTGTATGTATTTGCTGGCCCTGTACATGGGCCACACCAAAGGCGTGATCGACAAGGACTATTATGCCCGCTTCATTGAAGAGCTGAAGCAGATCCCGGATAAGCTTGAGGACCTGCTGAAAAAGGAAAAAGAAATTGAAGCCGTTGCCAAGAAGTATTGTAGAAAAGAGCAGGTCTTTTTCATCGGCAGAGGCGTGGATTCGGGCGTGTCCTATGAAGGCTCGCTGAAGCTGAAGGAAATCTCCTATATTAACTCCTTTGCTATTGCGGCAGGAGAGCTGAAGCATGGAACCATCGCTCTGATCGAAGAAGATACTTTGGTATTCGCTCTGGCTACCCAAGATTTCCTCTTTGAGAAGATGCTTTCCAATATTCAGGAAATCAAGGCAAGAGGGGCCAATGTGGTAGGCGTTGCCAAGGAAGGAAACAGGGAGATTGAGAAACAATCCACGGAAGTGATCTATATTCCCGATTGTATGGATGAAGTTACTCCTCTGCTGTCAGTGGTTCCGCTCCAGTTGTTTGCCTACTTTGTGGCCAAATTCAGAGGCTGCAACATCGATAAGCCGAAGAATCTGGCGAAATCTGTAACAGTGGAGTAATCGTATGGAAAACAATCAGATAAGAGATATCACCCTGGCTCCATCGGGTCATCAGAAAATCGAGTGGGTGAGAAACAATATGCCGCTGCTGTCCGGGCTGGAGGAAGAATTTCGTAAAACAAAGCCCTTTGACGGCGTAAAAATCAGCTTGTCGGTCCACTTGGAAGCCAAGACCGCTTATTTATGTCTGGTACTTGCCGCCGGCGGCGCCCAGATGTCCATAACCGGCAGCAATTCGCTGTCCACCCAGGATGATGTGGCCGCGGCTCTGGTGGATTCAGGCCTGAAGGTCTACGCATATCACGGAGCCACGGACCAGGAATACGAGCGGCATATCGAAATGTGCCTGGAGCAGAAACCCAATATTATCATCGATGACGGCGGGGATCTGGTGGGGCTGCTCCACAACAAGCGGCCGGATCTGGCAAAAGAGGTCTGGGGAGGCTGCGAAGAAACGACGACCGGCGTCATTCGTCTGCAGGCCATGGAAAGAGAAGGTATTCTCAAGTTCCCCATGGTTGCTGTCAACGACGCCCAGTGCAAGCACCTTTTTGACAACCGCTACGGCACAGGCCAGTCTGTATGGGACAGCATTATGCGCAATACCAACCTGATTGTTGCCAGCAAAACGGTGGTCGTCGTAGGCTATGGCTGGTGCAGCAGGGGAATCGCCATGCGGGCTTCGGCGCTGGGGGCAAAGGTGATCATCACCGAGATCGATCCGGTCAAAGCCATTGAAGCCAGAATGGATGGATTCGACGTGATGAAGATGGATCAGGCGGCTCCGCTGGGGGATCTTTTTGTGACCGCCACCGGATGCAAGCATACGATCACGGTGGACCATATGAGGAAGATGAAGGATCGGGCGATCCTGGCCAACGCCGGACATTTTAACGTGGAGATCGACATGGAGGGCCTGGAGAAAGCCGCTTCTGACAAAGTGGAAACCCGCAAAAACATCATGGGCTACCGCATTGACAGCGGGAAGTGGATTAACGTCATCGCAGAAGGAAAGCTGGTCAACATCGCCGCCGCGGACGGACATCCGGCGGAAATCATGGATCTGAGCTTTGCGGTGCAGGCGCTTTCCGCCATGTACATCAAAGAAAATCACTCCAATCTGGAAAAGAAAGTGATCGATGTGTCGGCTGAGATCGACGATAAAATTGCCAGAAGAAAGCTGGAATGCTGGGGGATCGAAATCGATGCCCTGACTTCGGAGCAGGAGCAGTATCTCAACAGCTGGCAGGTTTGATAGACAATTGAAAAAGGCAGCGGACTGGTGGCGGTACGCTGCCTTTTTTGTGCGGTGCGCTTGGTGGGCGCAGCTGTTTCTTAGTGGAAGAGCAGTTGAGGGAAAATATAAGGAAAAATTTTTGAAATTTACGCAATTTCCAACGGCTGTAGCCTTGTGAATCGACCTTGTAGCCGAAAACCCTGCCTGTTCACCAAATCAGGCCCCGTAAACCCACAACTTTGCGAAAAAAATGCATAGTTTCACAGAAGTTTTCCGGGGGCTACGGCTGCGCCGGTTAGAAGAATGATTAAGTCGAATCGGCTTTTCGGCGCTGCTTACCACTTATCAGAACGGAAAGCCTTGCCCTTTATATCCTTAATGTTCAATTTAAGTACAGCTGTTTTTCCCAGGGCTCCCTTGATAAACTTCATGCCGCCTTCGTGGAAGTCCGGGGAGAAGCGATCGATGAACGTTTCCATGACCATGCGTCTTTCGCTGTCGTCTTCAACAAATTCCATGTCGCCGCAGGCCACGATGCTCTCGTAGCGGGTGGTGAATAATTCCGGTGCAACTTCAGAACGCACAATTACGGAAAAGCAGACTTTTTTATCAGCGTTGAGCGCATCGATTTTATACCCGTACTTGGCGCTGTGCATATAGATGGCATCCTTTGTATACACAAAATTCATTGGTATGCAGTATGGGTAGCCGTCATCGCCGTTTACCGCCAGAGTTCCTTCTTTACAGCTCAGCAGCATTTCCTTTACCGTCTCATCCGCGATCTGTCTTTCTTTCTTGTACATTTCTCTACTCATGGTTTCTATCCTTTCTATTACAGTGATCTCGATACCGAATGTCATGCATTTATTATAAAACAAATTGCACTAGGAGAAAGGGCCAATTATAATAAACTTATAGGTTACAATTTTGGAGGTAATCATGATTATTCTGGACAGAGCAAGTAAAATACCTTTGTACACGCAAATTTATCAGCATATTCGGGAAGAAATCATTTCCGGAGAATTGGAAGAAGGCCACCGGCTTTCAGCCATCAGAACCCAGGCGGAAAATCTCGGGGTGAGCCGCAACACAGTGGAGCTGGCATATCTCCAGCTCTGCTCAGAAGGTTATCTGAAAAACAAAAGGGGGAGCGGTTATTACGTCAAGCACGTGGACGCTTCCCTGATCGATAAAGAAGCCGTGACAAAGAGAATGCAGGAATACCATAGAGCGAGGAGCGCCGGGCGCAGCTATCGCTATGACATGAGATACGGCAACTGCCACATGGACGAGTTTCCTTTGGGAAAATGGAGAAAAGCGATGGACCAGGCCCTGTGCGAGTGTGGAAACAAGCTGGCCGCTTATGGGGATTCCTGCGGTGACCTGGAACTGAGAACTTATTTGGCCGACTATTTGGAACGGGCCCGGGGCGTAACCTGCGGTCCCCAGCAGATCATCATCGGCGGTGGAACCCAGCAGCTGCTCAGCATACTGGTTCAGCTGGTGAAGCCAAAAAGGTGCGCCATTGAGGAACCGGGATATGATGGCGTGCGAGCGGTCCTGGAAAACCACCAGGTAGAGCCTGTTCCAGTTCAGGTGGGAAGGAACGGCATTGACTTGGAACTGCTAAAAGAAGAAAGGATTGACGCGGTATACGTGACGCCGTCTCATCAATTTCCCCTGGGCGCAGTGATGCCTATACAGACCAGAATGGAGCTGATCCAAATGGCCCAGAAAGGCGGATTTTATATAATTGAAGACGATTACGACAGCATTTTCCGCTATAGTGCCAGATCCATCCCCTCCATGCAAGGTCTGGACCCTTGCGGCAAGGTGATCTATCTGGGCAGCACATCAAAGGCCATGGCCCCTTCCCTGCGCCTGGCTTACATGGTACTGCCTGCGGAGCTGAAAAACCGATATGACATGTGGTTTTCCCAATACCACAACACCGTTTCCGCCACCGTGCAGGACGCCCTTCGGATTTTCATGGCCGAAGGCAGCTGGGAGCGGCATGTACGAAAAATATGCCTCGCCAATAAGCGAAAACACGATATCCTGGTGTCAGAGCTAGAAAAGGGCCTGGGGCCAGATTTTCGCCTGCTGGGAAAAGGCGCGGGCCTCCATCTGATTGTCGAGTCACGGCGGCTCACTGGTGAGGAAATGATGGTGCGCATTGAGCGGCAGGGCGTCAAAGTCTATTCGATGGACAAATATTTTGCCCTGGGCTGCAAGCGGAACCTGATTATGGCCGGGTTCGGCGGCATCAGACAGGAGGACATCCGGGACGCAGCAGAGCGGATCCTCCGGGCCTTGAAAAATTGACCCCAGAAAATACATAAAAATTGACACTTTTAAACAGGCCAAAGATGAGATAAAGTGGTAGAAGCAAAAGTCCCGAAAGAGAGGTGAGTCAATTGGCGGGAAGACCGAAGATAAAAATTACGATGGTGGATAAAAAAGAAAAGGGCCCATGTCATTACGGGCATGGGATCGGAGATTCCTTTGACTTTGATCAGGACCGGGATAAAATGTGCCCAATGATGCTCCACACGGCGTTTCCGTATATCGACATTTTACGATACGGCGGGACCGTTCCCGGCGAGGAAAACGAGGACGAATGCCTGTTTTGCTGCCCGGATGCAAGAGTTATCAACGTTTTTAAAATAGAAAGAATCAAGGAATAGAGGGCGATGCGGCCCGGAGAGGAGCGATTATGAGCGCGAAATTTGGAATGGATATAAAAGAAAAGATATTGGAGGCTGTGAAAACAGCTATGAAGGAGTTTCAGGAAAGAGAGGATATTAAGACCAAATTCGGGGAACCTCTCGTAGGCTATGCGGACACGAGAAATCCCATTTTCGATATGTACTTTTCAAGAAACATCTGCGACCATCCAAAGAAGATTTACCGGCCCGGGAACACGGCTGTCGTTCATTTTGTCCCCTATGCGCCGGAAATCACCGAAAGCAACCGTGGAGGGAAGGAGCCTTCCCAAGCGTGGCTGACTGCTTTCAACGATTCCATGTGGCTGTCCATGCGTTTGAACGGGGTTATCCGTGAAGTACTGGATGGAGTGGGCAGACTGTCCTCATGCACCAATACGCCTACGGATTGGGACGAAGATCTATGCAGAGAAGAGTGGTCTCACAAGCTGGTGGCTTATGCCGCCGGAATGGGAGAATTCGGGCCTGCCGGGTCATTCCAAACGGAAAACGGGTTTGCCGGCCGATTTGGTTCGATTATAACGGACGGGTGCTACGCGGAAGAATTCAAAGTTCTGGATTCGGATCAGCTGGAGGCGACCTATCAGGAAATTCAGCGCCAATATTGCTACCAGGAAGCACAAGGCGTATCCTGCAGCCAGGAGATGATTCAGGCCTGCCCGGCCGGGGCAATCACTGAAAAGGGGATTGATCGGAAGCTCTGCCAGGCTCACTGCAAGACCATCGATGAATACATTCCTTCACCGGAGGTCTGTGGAAAATGTTTCTTTTATTAAACTGATAAAAATGCCGGCATGCAGTCTGCTTGTGTCTGTGGGCCGGCTTTTTAGTTGCCTTGTTCTGGTAAAAACTCCCTTAATCTTGTTAAAAAGCTGCCAATATGGTATACTATTTTCCCCATCAAGTACGGCGTTGCCGCAAGGAAGAAAATAGTAAATCTTGCTGCGACATGGCTTGCAAGGTATAGTTACATGCAGCAATTAGTATGTGTAACTAATGGAAAACATACAAAACATCCTGTAGATAAAAGCGCGATGGCGAGCGAAAAGCAGAGTCATAGGTTTCATGCAGAGTTTTGGAGGAGAGAGAAATGAAGAGAACCACGGCAGTAAAAAGAACCCTGGCATGGGTAATGGCCCTGATTTTGGCCTTATCGATGAATTCCGCTGTATTCGCAGAAACGGTAGCCAAGCCTGCAGCGAAAGTGGCGGATGGGCCGATTGAGGTATGGAACGCATATGTGACAGGCAACCACAAAGAAGAAAATAAGTTGGGAACTTATAATTCTTTGAAAGAGGCGCTGGCTGCGGCCAAAGATAATAGTGAAAGTACAAAACTCGTCTATGTGCGTGAAAATTATACGCTGACAGAAGATATTGTAATCCCTGAAAATGTTTTGCTGGATGTGTACGGCAGGGCTGAGGGCGAGGGCTATCAAGGTGCAACGCTGACCGTTCCTGCGGGGAGGACATTGACTGTAGCGGAGAACAGTAAACGTTTAGGTATCCATGACAAATGTGTGCTGGATGTGCAGAGCGGTGGAAAAGTACTGGTTGAAGGGACATCTTCATCAGCAGGATATGTTTATATTGCCCCTGAAAGTGCAAAGTACGGAAAAGGTATTCTGCGAGGAACGCTTTCCACTCCTGCAGGAAAAGACGTGTTTCGGAAAAGCGGGTACTATTGGGCAGAAAAAAAGGAAGTAGCAGTTGCACGGATTACGACAGCAGATGGAAGTACCGTCTACTGCAATAGTAGCAGCTATATAGCGCCGGCAAGTGGTGAAACACTGACTCTTTTAAAGGATGTGGAAGCTACCCAGACTATATCCAGCGACAATGTGGTCATTGATTTGAACAGGTGTACATGGACTGGAAAGGGAACAAGCTCCGCAATCACATTCTCCCGTAAAACAAGCGATGGTCTGATTAAGGCAGTAATCAAGAACGGTACGGTGAAAGCCGGAACCAGTACCAAGAATTTAATTCGGGTAAACGGCGCCGATGTCACCATAGCCAGCGATGCAGTAATTGACGGCGGCGCTAAATTTGGGATCGTAGCAGAGAAAAATGCTGTAATCAAGGTGGAAGGTACTGTTAAAAGCACGGAAACCTTCGCCATTTCCGGCAATGGCACCGACAATAACCTTGACAACAAAACAGAGATTACAATTAAAGAGCCGGCAGTGGTTTCATCGGAGAAGGCTGCGGCCATTTATCAGCCCCACTTCGGCGTCCTCAAGATCGAAGGCGGCCAAATCACCGGAAAGACAGGTGTGGAGATTCGAAGCGGCACACTGAACATGAACGGCGGCAAGGTAACGGGCAGCGATGCCTTTCAATATCAGAACAATGACAATGGCATTACCACACAGGGCGCAGGAATTGCAGTGGTTCAGCATGTAACAAAATTACCCATTCATGTAACCATCTCCGGCGGAACCATCGAAGGCAGCAAGGCGCTTTATGAGTACAATCCCAATTTGCAGGAAAATTTCAAGGATGTGAAGCTGAGTATAACCGGCGGCACCTTCAATAAGACTGGCACGGCCGCAGATGCCGCGTCGGTATACAGCGAAAATTATGAGGATTTTATAACCGGCGGAACTTATAATACGATACTGGATACAAAGTATTATGACGAAGCAAAGTACATGCAGTATAAGCTGGATGATAAGAACCTTCCGGGAACCGTGGTTCCATACACGTTTGAACCAGAAGTTACCATAAATAAACCCGACGTGTCACAAGGCGATCCGGCAAGCGTTTCACAGAGTACGGCAGACGCCGCTGCTAAGGATGCCAAGGAAGCAGTAAAAGCCATTCTGGAAGGAAAAACACCCCAGGGAATCTCGGAAGAGGACGCAGCTAAGATTCGGGAGCTGCTGAAAGATATAACCTCCAAAGATGAGGTGCGTGTTACCATCACCATTTATGCGAACAAACTGGATGACAATAATGTGACAGCTAATGAAAAGGACCTGATTCACTCTCTTGCATCCGGTGATGAAAAGGCAGCGGCTTACCTGGATTTTTCGGTAGTGATGAAAGTCGTTCGAAAAGCAGAAAACGGTATAGAGACCACCGAGGACAACATTCAACTCACCAGCGTTCATACACCGCTGGAGTTTGCAATCCAAGTTGATCCCTCGCTGATTAAGGATCAGAGCGTCCGTATCGTGCGCATACACAATGGAGTTCCGGAGATCCTTCCTACCGATCAGATCAATCGGGAAACGGGCACTATTTGGATGTCTACCGATAAATTTTCAACCTATGCGCTGCTCACGTCAGAGACGGTGACCGTAAACTTTGACACTATGGGAGGCACGCCGGTCCAGCCCCAAACGGTCAGGTTCCATTCGGCCATTACCAGACCGGAAGACCCTGTGCGCAAAGGCTTCACCTTTGCTGGATGGTATACAGATAAAAATTATAGGTTAACTTATGATTTCAATACCCTTGTTGATTCACCGTTTACCTTGTATGCTAAATGGGTAAAGGACGAAGAGGCGGCAGCCGGCAGCAATGGAAATCAGAACGGCCCACAGGCCGGATCTTCCAGTCAGGATGAAAAAAATACTCCAGCTCAGGCTGTAAAGACCGGAGATGATACCAGCCTGACAGGATGGTTCGTCACCATGCTGTTAGCTGCGATAGCAGCCAGTATCTTGTTCATCAGACGTCATAAGAAAAGTTAAAGAATGAATACTGACAGAGATCAAATTTTCCGAAAGGGAAAGGTGATCTCTTTTTTTGCAATAATTTTTAGCTTTGTTTGGCGAAAAGTTAGGTTGGTTTTAAATGTAAAATATTGACAAATTCGAAATTGAGTGCTATTCTGTTAATGTAAATTATTTCCATAAAGTAAAGGGGTTAAATTATGATGGATTATGAATTATTTAAAGAAGTTATTACAGAACGCATTAAGGATTTCTTGCCTCCCGGATTTATGAATAATCGGGTAGAGATTCGTACCGTTTGCAAGATTAACCAGAAAAAGGATACTTTGATCGTAAGACCGGAGCGCACAGCGGACATCGCTGCCATGCCGAATATTTATATGGACGAGATGTATGAGCTATTCCAAGAGTGTCAGGACTTGGATCGGGTTCTCTGCAAGATGGCAGCGCTGATTATCCACTATACGGCCCGCTTTTCTACTGAAGAACTGGATTTGGATTTGAGTAAGCGAAAGGATTTTATTGTTATGAATCTAATCAATACCCGCAGAAATCAGGAGCTGCTTAAGACGGTCCCTCACAGAGAAGTGATGGACTTATCCGTCATTTACCGTATCATTATGGGCAAAGAGGAACAGGGGATGGCAACGGTAATGATCAACAACAGCATTATGCAAGAAATGGGATTGAGCCGGGAAGAACTAGATCAAGCTGCTTACGAGAATACAGCACGACTGTTCCCAGTGGAAATTTTCAAGCTGTCAGATATGCTCTATGTGATGACTAATGAATCCAAACTACATGGCGCTACAACAATGATGTACCGAGAGGCTGTCCAGATGCTGGCTGAGAAGATCGGCGGAGACTTTTATCTAATCCCCAGCTCGATCCACGAAATTATGGCCGTTCCCAAAGAAAAAGGAAATCTGCAAAAACTGGTGAGCCTGCTGGAGGAAGGCAACCGGGTCTGTACCCAGGATTTCGAAATCCTATCCAACTCAATTTACCAGTACGACCAAAAACAGGGGACCTTTCAGCTGGCAGCCTCCTATTCACCACAAGAAGAAAGAACAGATCTGCCGTAAGAAAATTTTGAAGGATAAGTAACATTTTCGGGTCCTGAGCCATAGTCTATATTGAAGTTAAAAATTAGAAAAGTAGGTGAATTAAATGGGTAACAACTGTGGACTTCTCAACGGAGAAGGTATCGATACTAGCTTATTATTTTTCTTCTTACTGTTAGTGATTATCTTCTGTAATTGCTATAACTAGTATAGTGCATAACAGGAAAAAGGCCGCATCCTTCGGGGTGCGGCCTTTTCTTTTTTGTTGTGTGCTGTATAGGTATCTGCCTGAAGCCTGATGGGCCGTATTCAAAGAGCCCCCGATTAAAAGCAGAAAAATACCAATACTCATAGGGATTTGTCTCCTATTTTGTTTGTGGTTTGGAAGAAAATAGGATATACTGTAATTGCCTTGCAATCCTGAGGTCTAATTCGTGTCGACAAAGCTCTCTAATTAGCGAAGATGAGAGGAAAAAATCAATACGCAAGGAGTCAAAACAACCACCTGCCGCAAGGTCGGAGTTCGGTTGCGCGGCCGGCCCTCGTAAGGTATAATATAACCGTATATGCTTAAAAACAAGAGTTAAAGAGCTTTCAGGCGAGAGGTAGAACACAATGATGCCGCAAAAACAAATTCTGATTGTAGAAGATAATGACATTAACAGAACCATGCTATGCCAAATTCTGGATGATAAGTATGTGGTCTTAGAAGCCGCCAACGGAGAAGAGGCACTAGCGATTTTACAGGAACATGCTGAAGAGATAGCCCTGATTCTGCTGGACATCATTATGCCGGTGATGGATGGATATACCTTCCTTACCATAGCAAAGGCTGATCCTTCGCTTTCTGCAATTCCCGTGATCGTAACCACCCAGAGCGACAGCGAATCTGATGAAGTTTCGGCTCTGGCCCACGGCGCTTCCGACTATGTGCCTAAGCCATATAATCCGCAGGTTATTTTGCATCGAGTCGCCAGTATCATACATTTGAGGGAGACCGCCGCAATGATCAACCAATTTCAATATGATCAGCTGACTGGCCTCAACAGTAAAGAATTCTTTTACCAGAGGGTTAATGAAAGCCTTTTAAAGCATCCGGACCAGGAATATGATATTGTCTGTTCCGATATTGAAAACTTCAAACTGATCAACGATATTTTCGGCGTTCCCACCGGCGATCTGCTTCTCTGCAGAGTAGCGGACATGTATACCAATCTTGTAGGAGAAGACGGTATTTGCGGGCGCTTTAACGCAGATCAGTTTGTGTGCCTTATGGAACGACGCAGCGATTATACGGATGATCTGTTCGTACGCAACGAAGAACAGCTTAACGTATTGTCTAATACAAAGAGCGTCGTGCTCAAATGGGGTATTTATGCCATTAAAGATCGGTCAATTTCTGTGGAGCAGATGTGCGATCGAGCGTTTCTTGCGGCTCACAGCATCAAAGGGCAGTATGGGAAGCATTTTGCCGTCTATGACGAAAACTTGAGAAACCAGCTGCTTCGCGAGCAGGCGATCACCGATAGTATGGAAGCAGCTCTTGCCGAAGAACAATTTTTGGTCTATCTTCAGCCCAAATATACGGCTGAAGGTGGGTGTCTGGCCGGAGCCGAAGCGCTAGTACGCTGGAATCATCCTCAATGGGGGTTTTTATCGCCGGCCGAATTTATACCACTATTTGAAAAGAACGGATTTATCACAAAGCTGGATCAGTTTGTTTGGGAAAGGTCCTGCGCAATTCTGAAGAGGTGGATCGATCAGGGCTATCCACAGGTTCCGGTGTCTGTAAATGTGTCCAGGGCCGATATTTATCAGGCGGATCTTTGTGATATTCTAGTCGGGTTTATTGAAAAGTACCAGCTTTCTCCGTCGCTTCTGCACCTGGAAATTACGGAAAGCGCTTATACGGAGAATCAGGAACAGATCATCGACACAGTTAATAATTTGCGCCAGCGGGGATTTATTATTGAAATGGATGACTTTGGAACTGGATATTCCTCCTTGAATATGCTCAATGAGATGCCTCTGGATGTTTTAAAGCTCGATATGAAATTTATTCGCAACGAGACCGCAAAACCTGCTGATGAAGGGGTGCTGCGGTTTATTATGGGCCTTGCCCGCTGGATGGACCTTAAAGTTGTGGCAGAGGGAGTGGAAACCAAAGAACAGTTGGAGCGCCTCAATGAATTGGGCTGTGATTATGTGCAAGGCTATTACCTCGCAAAGCCTATGCCCGCCATCGAATTCGAAAATCTGCTGAAGAGCGGGCAGCTGGCTGTTATGAGCAGGGATGGGGGCAGGAATCACAAGGATGAAACCCATTCCCAGATACTTCTTGTGATCGATGAACAGAAGGAATATCGGGACCAAGTCCGCAGAACGTTTGAGGATAAATATCAGGTTTTGGAAGCTGGAGAGGCCGATTCGGCGATTTCTGCCATCATGAGCAATCAAGATAGGCTGACGGTTGTGATTCTGAGCCTGACGCTGGGAGGGGAAAGCGGATTTACGCTTTTGAAAATGCTGCAAAAGGAAAAGGCGCTTTGGGACATTTCTGTGATTGTCACCGCTCCGCCGGATGAACAAATGGAGGAGCAGGCCTTGCAGATGGGAGCCGACGATTTTGCCTTCAAGCCCCATACGCTAAAAAGCCTGCGCAGACGGGTTACTCGCGCCAGCGGTGCTGCTTCATTCCGCAGGCAGCAGCAAATACTTCAAGAAGATGCATATCGGGATTACTTGACCCAGCTTCTAAACCGTCGAGGTTTGGATACTGCTGCGGAGTCGTTGAAAAAAGAGGACCTGCCATTTGCTGTTTTTCTCTTTGACTTGGATAATTTAAAAGAGATCAACGATACTTTTGGACATGCGGAAGGCGATCGAATGCTGAAGGAATTCAGCAATGTTCTGCGTATGCATACGAGAGAAACGGATCTCCTATCTCGTTTTGGAGGAGATGAATTTGTTGTTATTATGAAAAGGCTTGGTTCACAGAAAACAGCAATAAAAAAGGGTGAAGAAATATGCCGGGCCCTACAAAAAAATTATTTTAAGGAGCAATCTCCCACAGCCTGTTCTGGGGGAGTGGCGATCTGTGATTGTATGGGCCAATCAATTACAGAATGGATTAACCGTGCTGATGAAGCTTTATACAATGCCAAGGGAAAAAATAAGGGAGGATGCTGCCTATGGAAGGGGCCTCAAAAATGAAACATAACAATACGGCGATAGAAACGATAAACAGGTTCTGCAGCGAATGGTTTGAGCAGCGAGATGCTGTAGGCGCAGTGTCCTTTTTGACAGAAGATATAAACTTTGTCGGAACCAGCAGCAATGAGCATGCTCAGGGAAAATCTTCCATGACAGAATACATCCGCCAGGATATCCTCGAGATGAAAGAACCTTTTTCCTGCGAACTGGCAAATATCGTTGAACAGCGTCTGGGAGAAGGCATTTGCAATTTATCTATGGAGATGACCCTTAAGAACTCTATGTATTCTTGGAAACTGCACATCTTTTCTTCCTTGCTGCAGGACGGACAAGGGGACTGGAAGATTTGCAGCTTTTATGCTGCCGAGCCGGGGAGCAGCCAAAAGGGAGGCGAACATTATCCACAAACCCTGGTAATGGAGACGATCGCACGGCAGCGGCAAGCCTTGCTCAATGATTCGGTGCCGGGAGGCATGATGGGCGGATACATAGAAGAGGGGTTCCCCTTTTATTACATCAACCAAAAGATGCTGGATTATTTGGGGTATGAAAGTCAAGAAGACTTTGTCACTGATATCGGCGGAATGATTTCTAACTGTATACATCCCCATGACCGCAAACGGGTCGATGAGGCTGTGGCTGAACAGCTAAAGCATGGAACGGAATATGTGGTTGAATACCGTATGAAAAAGAAGGACGGCTCCTATATCTGGGTCCACGATCTGGGAAGATCTACGATAGCAGAGGATGGAAGAGCCGCCATTTCTTCTGTTTGTATTGATATCAATGCACAGAAACAGGCGCAGGAAGAAGTCATGCATCTTTATAACAACATTCCCGGCGCTGTGTTCAGATGCCGGTATGACAAAGAACTATCCATTATTGATGCAAATGACGGGCTGTTCGAGTTTTTAGGTTATTCACGCGAAGAGTTTGCGGATATGGGTAATCAAATGTCTCGGGTCATTCATCCCAATGACTTTAAAATGTTGGAAAAAAACCTAAGAGAGCAGCTTAAAAACGGCAGCAGTATTCAGGTGGAGAATCGCTTGTGCTGCAAAGATAGCGCTGTAAAGTGGGTTTCGGTGAAAGCGCAGATGTTTGTGGAGGAAGACGGCGAACCATACTTCTATTGTGTTTTTGTGGATATCACGGAGGAAAAACAGCTGCAGCAGAGGGTTCGAGAACTCTATGAGCAAGAACTGGCCTATTTTGCCTCCTTGGCATCCGATGACGGTAGTATTCAGGGAACGGTTAATGTCACGCAGGATAGGGTGGAGTCCTATCTATCTACATCGGATGTGGCTGTAGCCAAAATCGGCGATTCCTATGAGGATATCGTAAGAAGTCTATCCCATTCAGCAGTGGATGAGACGTACGGGCTAAAGATGGCCGGTACGCTGGCGAAAGAGAGCGTGCTGGCGGACTATGCAGCCGGCAAGGTGGATTATCAATTCGATTATCTGCGAAGGCGAAACGATGATAGTATTTTCTGGGGCAGTACAAGGCTCCGTACCTGCCTCAATCCGGAGAGCGGAGATATCATCATGTTCTTCTATACCCTGGATATTACGGAGCAAAAGCTGCAAGAACAGCTGTTGACACGCATTGCCGACCTTGATTACGATAATATCATGGAAATTGATATTGCACAGGATACATACCGTGTTATTTCCCTGCCTGGCAGTGAGGCGTGCAGAATCCCTTCGCAGGGAAAGTTCCAAAAAGAAATTCGCATCGCTGCAGATAAATTGATGGATCGTCCATCGAGAGAAATCTATTTGGACAACCTGGAGTATCGATATATGGAAGAACAGCTTGAACAGCAGGATTCTTACAGCTTTGTTACTGAATTTCTCGATGAAAATGAAAAGCATCCCCGTATAAAGCGATTTCAGATTTTCTATATCAGCAAAGAGCTGAAACGTGTTTGTGCAGCTAGGACGGACTTGACCGATATTGTACAGCAGGAACAGCGTCAGAAGGAAGAATTGGCTTCAGCACTGGTGGCTGCAGAACAAGCCAATGCGGCTAAAACGGATTTTCTGTCCCGTATGAGTCATGAAATTCGTACGCCGATGAATGCGATTATTGGAATGAGCACCATAGCAGCCCAGGCAATTGGTAATGACGACCGGGTGGCTGAATGTATTTCCAAAATCGGTATTTCTTCCAGGTTCTTGCTATCATTAATCAACGATATACTGGATATGAGCCGCATTGAGAGCGGTAAGATGCTGTTGAAAAATGAGGAAATCCCAACAGAAGAATTCCTTGGAGGCATCAATTCCATCTGCTATTCTCAGGCAGCATCCAAAGGCGTAGAATATGAATGTATTATCGATCCGGTTCTGGATGATTATTATATTGGCGATGCTATGAAGCTGCAGCAGGTTATCATTAATATCCTGAGTAATGCCATTAAGTTTACAAGAGATGGGGGAAAAGTGTCATTGTCCGTTTCACAGCGGAAGCGAACAAAAAACGATGCCGTTCTTCGTTTTATTGTTAATGATACGGGCGTTGGCATGAGTGAAGAATTTCTGCCTCACCTTTTTGAACCCTTTTCTCAAGAATCAACAGGTACGACGGCCGTATACGGCGGCACCGGATTGGGACTTGCAATCAGCAAAAACATCGTCGATATGATGGATGGAAATATTGCTGTTCGCTCCATCAAAGGCATTGGAACCGAGTTTACAGTTGACGTCAAGCTGGGGCTGAAGGAAGATGAAAAGCTGCACAACCATCAGAAAAAGCAAAATTATAATTTCTCTCACTTAAAAACACTTGTAGTAGATGATGATGTGGCAGTATGCGAAAGCGCTGTGGTTACGCTACATGAAATGGGCGTTAAGGCTGAGTGGGTGGATAGCGGTCGCAAGGCCATCGACCGGGTCAAGGAGCTGTGGAGCTCTGGAAAATATTACGATATGATCTTGATCGATTGGAAGATGCCTGAAATGGACGGGATTGAAACTGCAAGGCGTATTCGTCAGATCGTAGGTCCGGAGGTGACGATCATTATCATAACGGCATATGATTGGGGATCGATCGAGCATGAAGCAAAATTAGCAGGTGTCAATTTGCTTATGAGTAAGCCGATGTTCAAATCATCGCTGGTTTCTGCTTTTTCCAAAGCAATGGGAGAGAAAGAGGAACGGGAGCAGAAAAAAGAGGATTTTGATTACGATTTTTCCGGAAAGCGTATCTTGCTGGCTGAAGACAATGCCATTAATACGGAAGTAGCGGTTATGCTGCTGGAAAGCAAAGGATTTCAGGTAGAAGCCGCGGAGAATGGTCTGCGGGCTATGGAGATGTTCAGCAAATCGGAGCCTGGATATTACAGCGCGATCCTGATGGATATCCGCATGCCATTGATGGACGGGCTGTCAGCAACAGTCAATATTCGGCACCTCAGCAATTCGGATGCAGAGAGTGTTCCTATTATCGCCATGACCGCCAATGCCTTTGATGACGATATTGAAAAGAGCAAGGCGGCCGGCATGAACGCACATCTTGCAAAACCGATTGATCCGCAGAGACTTTATCAAACCTTGTATACCTTTATTTTTGAACAAGAGGAAGACTAAGCGGTTGAAAAATAGATTAATATAAAAGCCTGGTGCCTACTATTTATAAGCAGGGCGCCAGGCTTTTTAATATCATCTTCTTAGAGCTGGGCCTTTAATCTGGCCTTAGTGCGTTCTTCACCCAGAATCTGCTGGATCTCCCAAACATCGGGGGATTGGCTCCGTCCCATGACCGCGATTCGGATCACCGTGCTCACATCGCCGACATGACCTTTGTACTGATCGGGATTTTTCTTGTAATCCTTCGGGCGGGCGGCATAATTCAGTTCTTCCCCAATCGCCCGAATTTTATCGAACCACTGGCTTTGGTCGTCGCTGTGATCGTAAGTTTCCAGATAGCGGGACAAAATTTCCTTGACATCGTCTGACGCATTTTCCGGATAAGCGTCTTCGATTTCAAAATAGTCATCGAAGAAATAACGGATAAATTGAAAAATCTGTTTGCCGTAGACCAAATCTTTTCTCGGCTTCTTACCGCTTCTTCCTAAATCAAGAATCTTTTCAATATAGTCCTCATGGCCTTCCAGTAGAGGCAGAATCTCAGGCTTGAATTCTCCGGCCCACTGTTTTAAAAATGCGCACAGCTGGTCAGCCGGAATTTTGACGAGAACATCTTTGGAAACATCGTTGAGCTTGTCCAGATCAAAGAGGGCTCCCGAATTGCTCATTTTTTCAACCTGGAATGGGAATTCTCCGGCATCGGCGTCCGGGTTTTTCTGGCGCCATTCTTCATAGTTGGAGTTGAGAACCGTCAGCAAGTATTCCCTTACGGCCTGGGGCATATATCCCTCCTGCCGGTAATAGTCCAGGGAAAGTTCCGGATCTTTTCGTTTGGAAAGTTTGCGCTTATTGCCGTTGTCCAGCTTCATCAGCTGAGCGGTGTGGCAGAAAATCGGCATCTCAAATCCCAGTTTTTCAAATAGCTCCACATGAATGGGCAGGGAGGAAATCCACTCTTCTCCCCGGACCACGTGGGTCGTACGCATGAGATGATCGTCCACTACGTGGGCGAAATGGTAAGTGGGAATCCCGGTCGCTTTCAGAATCACCACATCCTGATAGTTTTCCGGCATGGAGAGTATGCCGCGTATTCCATCCTCTATAGAAATGGTCCTGGCCTTCTGTGGATCCTGATGACCATCGGACTTTAGGCGTATTACATAGGGTTTTCCGGCGTTGATGTTTTGCTCGATTTCTTCCAAGATGAGGCCGCGGCAGGGCGCATATTCTCCGTAAATTCCCGGGTTTTCTTTGTTTTGCTCCTGATTCTGGCGAATAGCGGCAATTTCCTCTTCTGTGAGGAAGCAAGGATAGGCCTGTCCCTTTTTTACCAGCGCCTTTACATAGCACTGATAGATTTCACCCCGCTGACTCTGGTAATAGGGGCCGTAATCGCCGTTGGATCCGTCGATGGCAGCTCCCTCGTCAAAATCGATGCCAAAGAAGTCCAGCGATGTGATGATCGTTTCAACAGCGCCATCCACATAACGTTTATCGTCCGTATCTTCAATACGCAGGTAAAAGATGCCGCCGCTCTGGCGGGCTAGCCGCTCATCGACAAAGGCGCCGTACAAATTGCCCAGATGGATAAATCCTGTGGGGCTGGGGCCCAGTCTGGTGACCTTGGCTCCGGCCGGCAGCTGACGAGGCGGATAGATGGTTTCATAATCTTCCGGTGTTTTGGTTATATGCGGAAATAGGAGTTCCGCCAGTTTATCATAATTCATGTGTTGCATCCTTTCTCTTTCAAGCTTTGCCCCATTATTATACCCCGCAGGGCGGTCATAATCAAGTGGGTGTCAGCTGGGGATCAGAATGGGGATTCTTCTCTTTCAAAAAGCGAGTGAGTTCCTCTTCCGGCATAGGACGGGCGTAATAAAAGCCTTGAATAAACTGGATGTCCAGGGCCGCAATCAGGCTTTGCTCCTGCTGGGATTCAATACCCTCTGCGACGACTGTCAGCGAGTTGATTTTCGCCATTTCCACAATGGCGCGCAGCAACGCGTGCTGCTTGGGATTGGTGGGAATTTGCCGCGTCAGGGAGCGATCGATTTTGATTACATCTACCGGTAGATTGGAAAGGTAATTCAGGCTGCTGAATCCTATACCAAAATCATCCAGAGCAATTCGAATCCCGGCTTCCCTCAGCTTGTCCAAAATAGCCGAAGCCTGCTCGATGGATTGAATGAGAATACTTTCTGTAATTTCCAAAGTGATCCGTTTGTGGTCAGCGCCGGCCGTTTCAATCATAGTCAGTAAATGATTGGAGCTGTTGCCCATCAGGAGCTGCTGAACTGAAAGATTGATGCCCATATGCTCAAGGCCCAGTTTGCTTCCATGGGATGCGATGAACTTACAGGCTTTTTTGAGTACATAGTCCCCCAGCACTTCCACCATGCCACTCCGTTCTGCCAATGATACCACCTGTCCGGCAGAGAAATACGTTCCGTTTCCAGCGGGCAAGCGTACCAGCGCCTCTACTGCATTGTAGGTTCCGCTCACAAGATGAGCCATCGGCTGGTACCAGACTTCAAGGGTTTCCTGTTCAATCGAAGATTTCAGGTGATGGATAATGCCGGCTTCCGTTCGGATCATCTCGTCCAGCCTGTCGTTGTAGATTACATATTGCCGGTCCGAGGTTTTCGCAAAACGCAGGGCCGACTGTATGCAGTCCAGGAGCGCTTCCGGATTGGAACCATGGTCCGGATAACGGCAGATCACCATCCGTATTTTCAAAGCAAAGGAGGAGCTGTTGGCATGGACCGGCTCTGCCATTGATTTTTGCAGCTTTTCCGCAAAAGATGCCTCGCTTTCCTCTGACAGAGAAATGCCTAAAAATACATCGCCGTTAATGCGATAAAGATATGTACCGAAAAACCGCGACAAACGACGCAGGGTTTCGTGAAGAATTTTATCGCCAATATCAGCGCTGAAGAGATCGTTGTATTGGCTGAAGGAACAAATATCCACGCAAAAGAGACTGAACTTTCGTTTATTGTCGTAGGTAATCAGCACCTTGGAGTCCTTCAGATACTTGATCCGGTTTCCCACATGGAAGACCGGATCGAAGTAGGCCATCTGTTCAACTTGCTTGCGGTATTGATTGAAGGTCTTGGATAATTCCATCATTTCCAGATCCGTATATTCTTCAAAGGTGACATCCGTATCTCCCTCAATCAGCCGCCGGCATTTTTCAGTAAGCATGCGTACCGGAGATTCCTCTGCTCGGGAGTTATAATAGCTGTCGATAACGGAGGCGATCATATCTTCCGCGCGGCTGCCCTGCTGGCAATAGACGTACTGGCAGCGGGCAGGAAGAAAATTCTTGCAGTTGTTCAGACGGATGTTAAGAAGCAGTTCCAGGGAAAGGCCGTTTGCAAATTCTTCCCGCTGCTTTTCATTCATCTTTTCACGGATACCTACCGCAAAATTTTCGGCACCCAGGCGTCCGGCAATAAAAGGGCTTTTAATGAACTCGGTCAGACGTCCGGGAATGCTTTTGAGAAAAGCGGATTCCTGTTCAGGCCCGATCATCTGTGAAATTTGGCAATAGCCGTCAAAAACAAAGTAAAACAGCGTTACCGGTCCGTCAGCAAGCCACAGATCCAGTGCGGAAGCAAAGTTCTCTTGGTTGTATAGTCCCGTTTGTCTGTCGATAATGTCCAGCTGGCGGATACGTCTTCTTTGAAGAAATAGTTTATATAGGAGCAATCCCAGGGCCATGACCAATATGGCGGCAAAAAAGCAAATGATGTAAATACCGACTACAAAGGAAGCGGGGAGCCATCCGTCTTGCGGCTGAATACTCAGAGTCCACTGGGGCGGAAGATTGATATTGACTTTTGCGGCATGGGAAAAATCAAGGCTATCTCCGGATACGGCAACGATCTCTTTGTCTCCGTTTTCAGGGTCAACATGCCATACTTCATAGTCATATCCCTGCTGGGAGAGACCATCGAGCCCCAGATTTTTTAAAACAAAGCTGCTGTCGAGGGCAACTGCGACTTCGCCCAGGTAAGCATTGTTTTTTACGATTGGCTGCAGGAAAAGAAAAACTTCCTCTTCCGAGCCGTTGGAACGGATTGCTATCGGGCCTTCTACAACCGTGTCTTTGATCACTTTTGCCATTGTATAAACATAGGAAAAATCCTTTAAATCCTTTCCGACCCGGCTACCGTACTCTGCTTTGGGCAGTGCGCTGACTACGGTATCGCCTTCCACCAGGCAGGCATACCGCACACCTTCCTTTTTCATAACAGGAGCTGCGGCTTGCTCAAACCAGTCGGCATCCGGATTTTTAGCCGCAAGGGCCAGCCTGGCCAGAGGCTCGGCTTCATTGAGCTTGTTTTGGAGCTGAAACATAACATTCTGACTGTAAAGCTGAAGGCTTTGTTTTGCTTTTGTTTGATGAGCGCTGCTGAATGCCTGCTCAATTTGTTTTGCACAGATTCCCGCCGCGATCAGAAGCAGCAGGGCGAAACCGCAGATTAACAAACGCTGCAGGATTTGCTTGTTCATAGAGCTTCTCCGTTCTTGTGAATTTTATAATAGCCTTTTCCATTTTGTTTTACGAAGTACAGGGCTTCATCCGCATCGGCGATCACCTGATCCAGATCGGAGTCCGGCCGACACAAAGCGACACCTACGCTGCACTGAACTGGAATGCGCTGTCCGGCGGATTTGACTTCTCCTTGAAGCCGCAGCACCAATTCATCCAATACACTGCACAGTTCATCTTCGCTTTCCAGGTTGATCAGGAGCAGTACAAACTCGTCGCCGCCATACCGCCCGACCGCTCCGTCATATCGCTTTTCATACTCCCGCAGGATGTAACCCACACTTTTGAGAGCTACATCCCCGCCTCCATGACCATGGGTATCGTTGATGTACTTTAGATTATCCATATCCACAAAGCATAAAGCGCTCACCAGATTTGGATCTGCATCTCGCAGCAGCGAGGAGGCCTGATTCAGAAATACGGAGCGCGTGACTACGCCAGTCAGACTATCCGACAGCCCGGTGCTGGTCAGGCGAATAATCTCGTTGAAATCCCGGTCTTCCGGATTTTTATCCTGATAAATCTTCCTTTCCAGATCCTCTACTGAATGGACCAGAGTGTCCACAATCGCCATCTCTTTTGCGATATAACGGCGAAGGATCACCATCAGGCCGCCGCAGAGAAATACAGTCAAAGCCGCAACGAACAACAGGGAGGGGAGCAGACCCGAGAAAACGCTCCAAAAGCTTACGGAGCAGAGTATATCCCAATTGGTGTTTTCCACGCGCTGGTAAGAGGAATAGAAGAGCATGCCTTTTTCAAAATTCCAATAACCTCCCGGCTGAGCAGCCAGCAGTTGTTCTTCCAGTTCATTTGCTGTGGTGCCAAGCAGTGTTGTCCCTTCCAGCTGGCTCATAATCGGATCACCGTAAGGCAGGCCCGCAGTGGAGGACATAATCTGCCCTTTGGAACCGAGCAGGGTGGCGTTGGAACGATTGATGCTTGCGGCTTCTTCTAAAATGCCTACCACATCGTCAAAGTAAATCGCACAGAAAAGGCACCCTGTAATGTTTGTTTCCTGACCCACAAGGGGAACTGCCACCGTATAATTCAAAGTTGCGCCGTCAGCACCTGCCAGGAAACTGTCCGTTACCTGCGGCTTTCCGGTGGAAAAAAGGCGCTGCATGTAATCCCGGCTGGCCAGGCTGGCCGGTTCGGAGCCGTCTGAGTAAACAATAATGTCCGAATCCACGTAGCAAATCATCATATAGCCAAAGGTAGGGGCCATTTTATCCAGTTTTTTGACTTTGTCGATAGGCGCGATTGAAGGGTCGTAAAATTCCGGTAAATCCGCCAGCGCTTCCAGGAGTGTAATGGCCTCATTTACGCGCAGAGAAACTTGTGAATGCGTGCTGGACAAGGAGGCGCGGGTTGTCGACTTCATCTGGCTGAAAGCCAGAACGGCTCCGCCCAGCAGAATGACGATTACAATCAACAAGCAGAAAACTGCACTATATCGCAGAATGGGATTGAAAGAAAGCCTCCAGTTGGCATCCTTCTTCTGCCTTTTTTTTCTTATCATCGATTGATCCTTTCTATCTGTAAAGCTTAACCCGCAGAATTTATGATAAATAGAGGAACGTTCTGCTCCGCCCGCTGTTTAATCCATCCAGCACGACGTTCTTCCTATATGCGATATGTCAGACTTTTTCCGCAGGGTAAAACCAACTTTTTCTTGGTACCTGTACTAGTTAATTGAGTACCCTCCAGTATAGCAGTTTTACCTTAAAAAGGCAATTAAAGTTGTGATGATTATGAAAACAGGCAAAGCCGATGCCCTGCCTGTTTTGGTGAGTTTATTAAACAATATTTCGTGGAATTTTCCTGTTTTTCTCTATGGCTTTTACAGCAATTTGCTCTTTTTCATAATTAAAATAACCAGGACGCAGATGACTGCAATGCCTGCGCAAATGAGGCCGAAGCCGTACTGCATGTGGGAAAGGGGCATCCACTTTTCATCCACGTTCATTCCGTAGAGACCGGAAACGATGGTCGGGATACCCATGATCAGAGTAACGGAAGTCAAAAGCTTCATGACCCGGTTCAATTTATCGTTGAGCACGGAGGCGATCAATTCTCTGGAGCCGTGAATGATATTAATGTAGATATCGGTCATTTCCGCCGCCTGCTTGATCTCGATCACCACATCGTCCAGCAGTTCTTTATCTTCCGAGTATTTTTTAATCCGCTCGTACCGCACCAGGCGGTCGATCACCAGCATATTGGATTTGAGGGATGCGGTAAAGTATACCAGGTTTGACTCTAATTCATGAAGGTCGATCAGATCAGTATCCTCTGCGATGTTGTTAATAGCACGAGTTTCGATCTCTTTTCTGGTTTTATCGATGTAACGCAGCAGCCGCTGGTATTCAACGGCAACCGAATACAAGACCTGATAGACAAAGCGCATCTGTTTTTTGGTGCTGAAGGAACGCATACTTTTTCGGTTGAAAATGGAAAAAATATCGCTTGCTTCGGAGCAGACAGTGACAATGGCTGTTTCTGTAAGAAAAATTCCAAGGGGAATGGTCGTGTAAGCGCTTCGGCCGTGGCGGGTTTCCTCGCTGGGAATGTCGATCACGATAAAGGTATAGCCGGATTCCTGCTCGACTCGGGAGGTCTCTTCATCGTCCAGAATGGCGATGATATCGTTGGTGTCAATCTGGTATTTTTCGGCGATCAACTTGATTTCATCCATGGTGGGGTCTGCCAGATCCACCCAAATTCCGTCTTCGAAGTCGTTCAGCCGGGACAGTACGCCGCCGTCGGTTTTAAAAAGTTTAAGCATGGTGTCCACCTCCCTTTTTTATCTTGCTACATTTTATACGATAAAAAGGGATCCGTCAATTTTGCGTGGGCGCATCAATATTTTTCCATGGGGATTTTCCTGGTGGGGGCGGGGAAGGAGGCTTCCAGCTGTTCCAGATCGGCGTCGGACAAGATGATCTGAGAAGCAGCGGCGTTTTCCTCAATATGAGAAGAAGCGACTGCCTTGGGAATGGCGGCCACATCGTCATGGCGGAGGACAAAGGCCAGCAGCAGCTGAACCACTGATATTCCCAGCCTGCCAGAAACCTCCAGCACATTTTTATCATCCATGAGCATGGCTTTGGAAACGCCGTCTTGGGTTGTCAGCGCGCCGGCCTGTCCCACCGGGCTGTAGGCCATAATAGGGATGCCTCTTTCCCGCTGCCACGGAAGGAGATCGTATTCGATACCCCGCGTTCCCAGATTGTAAAGAACCTGATTAACACAGCAGTTGCTGCCATCGGGAACTTTCCAAAGATCCTCCATATCGCTTATATCAAAATTGGAAACGCCCCAACGCCTGATCTTTCCCTGCCGGCGCAAATCCTCCATGCAATATGCCACCTCTGCCAAGTCCGCATCTTCCCGCCAGTGAAGGAGATAAAGATCCAGATAATCGGTTTCCATCAGCTTGAGGGAGCGCTGCAGGCTGGAGTAAATATGGGCGCGGCAGGCATTCTGGGGATAGACCTTGCTCACCAGATACAGCTGGTCGCGGCGCAAATCGCGGATGGCATTTCCGACGATGTTTTCCGCCTTGCCATCTGCGTACATTTCCGCGGTATCGATCAAATTCATGCCGATCCGGGCCCCGAATTGCAGACCGCATACCTCTCGATGGAATTTGGCGTCATCCTCACCCATCTGCCAGGTGCCCTGACCCAGCTTGGGCATGAATGAGCCGTCAGGAAGAGCGATGGTATTTGTTAAAACTGGTGTTGTTTTCATTACAATTCCTCCGATGTAAAGATTCTGTTCTTATTGTAAGATGGGGGACCGGATGTAGCAACTATTCGATTGCTATAAATATAGATTGGCTTGCTGAGAAA
This sequence comes from Hominibacterium faecale, assembly GCF_020734085.1. Lineage (NCBI taxonomy): Bacteria > Bacillati > Bacillota > Clostridia > Peptostreptococcales > Anaerovoracaceae > Hominibacterium > Hominibacterium faecale. Next base: position 52,091 of record NZ_JAJAGH010000013.1, on the reverse strand, counting down.
AAAGCGTCAAACCCGTGTGCCGCCAAGGAAAATGTAGTATAATAGGTGCATCTGGTCAGGGTTGCGTACAGCGTCAGGAGAAACAAGATATGCTTGCAGAAAAAATCGCTTATACAAATGATTTTCCCATCAATATTAAAATCGCCAACATCACCGAATATCCTCTCCACTTCCATCAGGACGTGGAGCTGGTCTACGTCCTGAAAGGCGAGATACAGCTCAAAAACGGCAGCTGCATATATAAAATGCCAGAAGGCAGCGTTTTTGCCAGCAACGGCCACGAAGTTCACAGCATGTATAAAACGAAACGGGATAATATCACGGCCATCATACAACTGAGCAATGCCTTTTTCTCCCAGCATTTTCCCAGGCTGCCCGAAAGCTGCTACCGGACGTTTGATCCCCAGCGTCCCCATCCCCGCCTGGACTATATGAGAAAAATACTTTTGATGATCCTGCTCAACTACCTGAAAAAAAGCCTCAATTACAAGCAGGAGTGCATCGACCTTGCCATAGAGCTGATCGACTGCCTTGACCGAAGCTTTAACCTTTTTACCTTCAACGGCAAAACGATTGTCAATGGCAGCAATGAGGACCCGGTCCAAGCATCAAGGATCAGCAGAATCATCCAATACATCTATGCGGAGCACGCCAGACGGATCACCCTGGAAGAGCTGGCGGATATGGAGCACTTGAGTACGTTTTACTTATCCCACCTGATAAAAGAAAACATCGGAATGAGCTTTCGCGATTTTCTGTGCTTTGCCCGGGTAGAATTATCAGAAATTCCACTATTGGATATGCGCAAAAAGATCCACACAGTGGCGCGGGACATCGGATTTTCTACCACCGCCTATTATGAAAAATTCTTTTTAAAGTGGTTCGGCAGAACGCCCGCGCAGCATCGGGAGCTATACGGAAATCGGATCAAATCGGCCATGTATCCCGAACGGATGGAGCCCATCAACGACAGCAGCAGTATTTCCTTAGTAAGGAGGGCGCTGTCCTATATTGATTCCCAGATTACCGGGCAAGAAAGGATCAACAACCTCAAGCTGGATATAATTGTCGATGCGGAAAAGCAGGAGATCAAAACTCTGCGGCCGTCGCTGCAGATCATCGTCAGCCCGGAGGACTACCGGGTGCTGGGAAGCCGCTTGTTCGCACTGCTGAACGATCTGGGCCGGCCTCTGATCCTGCTGGAAACAGACCAAAGCATAAGTGAGGCGAGGAATCTGCTGGAGAAACAGCTGCTCGCCAGAGGGTTTTCCATAACCATGCACATGCCATCGGGCCTGGAAGCGGCCAATGCTTACGGACTGGATACGACCGCCTGCGTGCCCCAGCTGCTTTATAAAGGGATCCTTGGAAGCGACCCTCTGTATGTGCGGCTGCGGGACCAGGGAACCGAACACGAGCTGCGGATTAAGGGCGGTGCGGGAATACTGACTTCCTGCGGAATCGCAAAACCATCCTATTATGGATATGCGGCACTGGCAAAGATGAAGGGCGCTTTGCTGACGTGGGGAAAACACTATGCAGTCGCCAGACTGGATGGAGAAAACCAGGCGTTCATGATAGCGGCCTACAATTACGATACCTCCACAAGCCTTTTGTGCAGCCGGCCGGCGACCCTTCATGAAGCGGAAGATATCGTCTATAAATTCAACAATGAGATTGACCTCAACGTGACGCTGAGCCACCTTCGCGGGCGTTTTGCCGTGACCAAGTATGAGCTGACCACTCAGAACAGCATTTTCGATTTGATGAACAAACTGGGTTTTCCGGAGGCTTTTTCTCCGGCGGTGGATCTGGGGTTTGCATCCTACTGCCAGCCGAAAGTGGATGTCTTTACGGAAACCGCGGAGGACAGCCTGATGGTCAATTTTTCACTGCGGGACGTGGGAGCGGAGTTCGCGGTTATTCAAAGAATATAAAGGAGAACAAGATTATGCAGATACATAAGAAAGAACGCTTAGCGGCTTTGGGCATTATCATCTGCACCCTTTTGTGGGGCGCGGGTTTTCCGGCGCTAAAAGCCGTGGAAGAGCTGCCGGCCTTCCTGATCATCGCCGTCCGATTCATACTGGCAGCCGGGTTTCTTTCGGCGGTTTTTTATCGGCGGTTTCGCCTCATTAACCGAACCGTGGTCAAAAATGCGTTTATTTTGTCCTTTCTGATTTTTATCATGTACGTGTTCGCGACGGTGGGAATCCGCTACACTACATCGTCAAAGGCATCTTTTTTCAGCTGCCTGGGCTTTGTCATTATACCCTTTCTCAACTGGCTGCTGTACAAACAAAAACTATCAAAGATCACGGTCATCAGCGTGCTCATGTGCTTGACCGGAATTTTCCTCCTCAGCTATTCATCGGATATGGGCCTGAATTTTGCGCTGGGGGATATTATTTGCATCGGCTGTTCGCTGTCCGGATCGCTGCAGATCGTTTTTCTGGACAGAATGACAAAGGATGAGCGCAACGATCCGACTCTGCTTTCGGTGCTGATGATGATCCTGATCGCCATCTATGGAACGGCGGCCGTATTCTTTACCGGTGCCTGGCAGGTGCGCCCGGCCGGGTTTGACTGGGGCGTTCTGATCTTTATCGGCGTGTGCTGCACGGCGATTGCGTATCTGTTGCAGGCGGTGGGGCAGAAATATGTGCCTTCTACCAGGGTAGGGATCATGTGCGCCTTGGAGCCCGCATCGGGGGCCATCTTCTCGGCGATTTTTCTGGGGGATCACTTGGGCTGGTTCGGATGGTCGGGCGGAGCAGTCATCATCGCCAGCCTGATTTTCATGGAAGCTATGACCGCCAGGAAAGCGGCGAAGGAAAAGGAAGAGCAGCACGCATCATAAATTTTAAAATGCGTATTATTGGAAAATTGTTAATTTTTTTCGGAAAACTATGCCTCCTGAAATTTTGAAAAGATGTGCGATGCCGAGCACACTCAAAAGGGGCTGTCGCATTCGCTTTCACGAATGGGGCAGCCCCCATATGCGCTTTCTAAGCAATGGCCGAAATATCGCTTTTATCCACGCCTTCAGGCGGTTCGAAATCCATATCTTCGTACTTGACCCATTTGGTCCCATGTCTCTTCTTGTATCCGAAGAAGAGGAGGAAGCCAAGGGGGATCATGCCGTAGCAAGTGATGAAGTCAAACCAGTTGAAGTCTGAGAACAACCAATAGTTGCAGGTAATGGTTACTAGAATACAAACCGCGATTGCGAAGATGGTACCGAATGGGTACAGCGGCGCTTTGTATTCCAGCTCGCTGAGGGTGTGCCCCTGTTTGAGCCATCCTTTTCTGAACCGATAGTGGGCCAGGGAGATGGTCAGCCAGTTGATGACTCCGGCGATTCCGCACAGATAATAGGCAGCCGTATAAGCGATGCCGTCGCCCACCAGGGATGCTACGAAAGCGGTGGCTCCCACAACAGCTGTAGCAATTACAGCACGGACCGGAACTCCGCTCTTGCTGAGCTTGCCGAAAAATCTTGGAGCAGTCCCTTTTTTCGCCATAACCTGCAAAGTCCGGGAAGCGCTGTACATGGTCGAGTTACCGCAGGAGAGCACGGAAGTGAGAATAACCGCGTTCATAACAGAAGCAGCAGCCGCAAATCCTGCATTTTTGAAGACAATGGTAAAGGGCGATGCAGCGATGTTGTCCTCCGCAGCGTCCAGCAGGGTCGGTTCTGTAAAAGGTACGATGGTAGCGATGATGACGATGGTCCCCAAATAAAAGAGCAGGATCCGCCAAAATACGCTTTTGATCGCCTTGGGAACGTCTTTCCTCGGATTCTCCGATTCGGCTGCAGTGAGGCCGACCACTTCCGTATTGGAGAAGGAGAAGGCAGCGACCAAAAACACCAGGATGACGCCGCTGAGTCCGTTGGGGAAGGGCGCTTTTCCAGAATCTCCGCCGTCCAGCACCCAGTTGGAAAATCCGGCGTCGTTGCCTTTCATGATACCCAGGATCATGAGCACGCCGATTACCAAAAAGATGATGGTTACCAGCACTTTAATGCCGGCAAACCAGTATTCCGCTTCGCCAAAGCCTTTTACTGAGAAAAGGTTGAAGGCCAGCAGAATGGCCATGAACAGGATCGCCCACAGGGTGGAATTGGAACCGGGGAACCAGTATTTTATAATGATGGCTCCGGCCACCAGCTCCGCGGCCACAGTCATGGAACAGCCGAACCAGTAGCACCAGCCGTTCATAAAGCCCCACGCCGGATCGATAAAGCGGTCTGCGTAGGCAGTAAAGGCTCCCGGGATTGGCAGCTTTGTCGCCATTTCACCCAGCGCCGTCATCATAAAATAGACGACGATGCCCATGACGATATATGCGGTCAGCGCTCCGCCGGGTCCGGCGTCGGCTATGGTCCCGCCCATAGCCAGGAAGAGTCCGGTACCGATGGTACCGCCGATGGCAATCATGCTCAAATGGCGGCTCTTCAGTCCTCTCTCCAATGTTTCTCGTTCTTGTTTTTGTTCTTTCATGAGAGTCTCCTTTTTCTTCTTCTGTGGAAATCCCTGTTTGTTCTATAATCTCCCCAATATTTCTATTTCAGCGCCTGTATTGTTTTCCAGATAGGCTTTAATGGCATCCACGCGCTCATCATCCGGCGCTTCGAAGAGTGTCTGCGAACCGCCGATATGTTCTTCTTTCAATGCTCCCAGATTATGATACGGCAGAAGGGTCACTTTTTCAATCCCCAGGCGGCGGTAAAGGTCCGCCGTTTGATCGATCTGCTGATCGGAGTCATTGACCCCCTTGATCAGCGGCATGCGCATAATGAGTTTTTTAACCAGCCCGCCGCTTTCCGCCAGCATAGTCAGGTTTTCAAGAATGCGGGTGTTCTCCCGGCTTGTATAAGCCAGATGGGTTTCGTTATCGATGGCCTTCATATCATATAGGATATGGGAGACGTTTTCCTTTTCCGCCAGCGCTTTAAGCAGATCGCCGTCCCCGAACCCGGAGGTGTCCAGACAGACGGAAATTCCTTCTTTTGCAGCGGCATCAATCAAGGCTTCCGTAAACTTTGGATGGGAGAGCATCTCACCGCCGCTGATGGTAAGGCCGCCTTCCGTATGGGAGTAGAACTGCTTGTCCTGCGCCACTTGATAAAGGACGTCCTCTACCGTCATCGACTGTGCCACGGGTTTTAATGCCTGGGCATAACAGATATCGGCGCATCGAAGGCAAGTGTCGCACAGCTCCCAGCGGATATCGATCTCCTGATCCTCTCTCTGATAAACGGCATCCCGGGGGCATGCTTCTATGCAGTACCCGCACTGAATGCAGTTATTGGGCATCCGAATGATGTGCTGTGCATAATCGATCAATTCCGGGTTGTGGCACCACTTGCACCGGAGCGGACAGCCCTTCAGAAAAACCGTGGTGCGAATGCCGGGGCCGTCCTCCGTGGAAAATTTTTGTATTCCGCCGACGAGGGCCCGCAAAGGTTCGTGTTCCATGTTGATCTCCTGCTGCTTTATTTATTTCAGATGGGCGGTCCGGTCGATGATCGTGTCCTGTGCCGCCTTATCCAGCTCTGTAAAATAGGCCATGTATCCGGCTACCCGGACCATCAGGCCCCGGTAATCTTCCGGTTTGCTTTGGGCCTTGCGAAGGGTTTCGTTGTCAACCACATTGATCTGAATGTGCTCGCCGCCGTGGTCGAAATAAGTCTTGATAACGCCTTCGATGATATCCAGTCCTTTTTCCCCTTCAATGCCCTTTGGATCAAAGCGGAGGTTGAAGAGGGCTCCGTCATGGAAGTTCTTTTGGTCGATGGCAGCCACCGATTTGACCGTTGCGGTAGGTCCGCTCAAATCCCGTCCCATGGTGGGGGAGGAATTGTCGCAGTAAGGCTCGCCGGCCAGCCTGCCGTCAGGTGTGGCTCCGCAGACCTCTCCGTGGGAAATATTCACGGTTTGGGACAGGTTGCAGAAGGAATATCTGCCGTGCCTGGAATCTTCCCAGCTCTGAACTGTATCAGCGCAGAAGCGGAGTAAATCTCTGGCTACGCTGTCCACATGTTCATTGTCGTTGCCGAATTTGGGCGGCTTGTTGATGAGCAGCTGTCTCAGACGCTCTTCTCCTTCAAAGTTCTTGTCCAGGGCCGCGATCAGCATGTCCATGGTGACCATCTTGTCCTTGTAGATGACCTCCTCGATGGCTACCAGAGAATCGGCCAGATTTGCCGCTCCCGTGATGAACATACCGGCCGTATTGTACTTGGTTCCGCCCTCCTGGACCGGTTTTCCCGATTCCACGCAGCCTTCCATTGCCATGGAAGCAAAGATCACCGGCAGCCGCAGCATATGATAAGGAACCATCAAGTCATAGCCGTCTTTAATCATCTGATAAAAATATTCCAGCTGTTTTTTGACGGCCTCCGTCAGTTCTTCTATGGATTGAAACTTCCTGGGATCGCCTGTTTCAAGTCCCAGCAGTTCTCCGGTTTTTGGATCGCGTCCATTGTGCAGGACCAGCTCCAGCACTTTCGGCGCATTGACGTAGCCTGCGTCCGGCGAACCGTCCGTAGTTCCGCCGCCGGGGCCGGGCTGAATGCAGCCGACGATGGCCCAATCTCTGGCTTCTTCGATGGTGCAGCCTTTGCCCAGGGTCATGGGGATTGCCGCATCATCGTTGAAGAATCCCGGGTTTGCCATGCCCTGCTGGATCATCTTTGCGCCTTTCCGAATCAGCTCTTTGGGCGTTCCTTCAAAGACCCGCACGGCCAGTACCGGCTGGGTGGTCTGCAGATCCGCCGCTGCGTCCAGGCACAGATAGGACAGGTCATTGGTAGCGTCCAGCCCTTCTCTGGTCTGTCCGCCCACCATGAGGATTTCCCACATGGGATAACCTGCGAAGGATTTGGCGTACCATCTGTCCCTTACTTCATAAACCTCACAGCATTTAAGATAAAAACATTCCAAAAGCTCTAAGGCTTTTTCTCCGGTAATGGTTCCAGCCTCGCAATCGGTCTTGAAGAATGGGTACATATATTGGTCAAATCTTCCGAATCCGCACGCGGTGGTAGGCGCCTCAATGTGGAAGGCCACCTGAATGAACCACACCATCTGCAGGGCCTGATGGAAGCTCTGGGGCGGATTTTCAGGGACAACCCTGCAATTGGCCGCGATCTGCATCAGCTCTTGCTTCCGCTGGGAATCTTCGCAGCCGGCGGCCTGGCGCTCCGCCTCATCGGCCAGCCGACGGGCATAGGTGATTAAACCTTCGCAGAGGATGATGCAGGCCTGCCAGAAATCGATTTTTTCCTGCTTTTCTTTGGTTCCGCCTTTCGTTTCTTCGATGTTTCTGCGGCATTCTTCCATATAGCCCTTTAATCCCACTTCCAAAAACTTTTTGTGGTTGGGCATGGTTTCTCCGGAGACGCCGTTGCGGCATCCCACGGAAATGAGATCTTTCTGTCTTGCGTTTTCTATGTATTCGGGAAGGATTTGAGGCGCCAGGTCCTCAAGGGCTTTTCCATCCCAATATTTCAGCGTTTCCAAAATGGTTTCCCTGTCCTGGGGGCTGATCCGGTAAGGATCGGTTTTTCTTACCGGAAATTCATCGATATCGGCGATCAGCCATTTGCTGGATGTGTATTCAGGAAACAGGTTGGCGCCTTTGTATTCGTTGGTCGGTGTTCCGACGATCAGTTCGTCTTCCATCACCAGAGTCGTCATATGTTCCATGACATATTTGACGATCTTGGCGCGAAAGATGGGGACGGCGTCACCTGCAAATTTTTTATGGGCTTCTGTGGCTAAAACCAGCCGTTCGGCTGTGATGGCCGGAATGGTGTCAAAATATTTCTTTTTCATTCTCTGGAGTCTTGGGGTCAGCATGGTTTTCCTCCTTGTTTTGGATCGAATTTATTCTTCTATCTAACTACTCATTGTATGTTAGGCGGGCGGGAAGCTCAATAATTGGATTGTTTAAAAATATAATTGAGTTGCTATTTTGCTTGTCAGAGCCGGTATTTTTCACAGCGGAGAATTCAAGCGGAAATTTGTCCGCAGATTTGGACTTTCTTTCTTATGGTATGTGGGATATACTAGTAATAATAAGAACAAAAGGAGGACTTGTGATGAGACTGAGAGATTTACTGAACGATCAGACGGAAGTCAAAAAGGAAATTCTGATTGGCAGAGAAATAGAGGTACAGGAAAAAAAGGCGCTGCTTTTAGGTTTGAGAGAATTAGATGAGGTGGAGGACGGTGAACTGATAACGGTTTCCAGACTGCTCATTCTTCATGAGGATTATATGGCTGATTATGACGATTGGGATGAGGATGAAGAATGGGAAGAGGAGGAAGCGGAAACCAACCGTCAGCTCTTGATCGAATCTATGGAAACGGACGGCGATGTTTCAGTGACGGATATAGAAGCTTTTCATATTAATGGAACTCGCTATGAGACCGACGAGATTAATGTAAGCTACCTGGAGGAACAGCCATACGAGGAAATTATGCTCATCAAGCATTTTGCAGAAAAGGGATGCGTGCCTCAGGAATGGATGGACAAGGACGTGGACATGCTGGCGCTGGCCGCTTATGATGTTGAACCGGCAATGTTTGGTGTCAGCTGGGACGCGGATATTCTTGGGATCACGGCTGAGATGGCAGAACCGATTGAAGAGGTTCTGGTGGGGAAGGTCATTCGGTGCAGCTGCGGACATTACGATATGCCCAAAACCTTTGCAATAAAAGGAAAGAACGGCGAAGATGTTACGGTGCGGATCCATGGGGTTTACCTGCACAATATTTGGACGGACGTTTCTTGCCTGGACATGGACTTCTCCGAGCTGGAGGAATACTGCGACCGAGACGAACGGCTGCTGGTCGTGGAATACAGTACCGATGAAAATTTGCAGCTGGAGTTTTATACGAAAGACTATCTGGACGCGCCGGCAGATGTGGATGAACCATTTTCAGGAATTGGCCTTTTGTCTGATGGGAACCATGAACGTTGCGTTGTGGATGTGGTGCCGGCTGATTTTGAGGATGAGGTGGAGATCGAGCTGCTTTCTTATACTGTGTAGGAGTTTTTGCTGTCCAACTTTCGGGCTTGGCTTGGTCACGGGTCTGATACTTGGTTCCGTCCGGAAAATTTTTGTGGAAAATCGCATTTTTTCCGCAAAGTTGTGGGTCTGCGGGCTATGATCCGGCTGGAATGGCCATGCGCTTGCTTAAAATGGAATATGTGGGGACTCAACCGTTGGAAAATGTGTAAATTTCACGAAAAATTTTCGTTTTTTTCACGGAGAGTCCCCTTTTTGACACTGAGTCCCGGTGGCCGGAATTCGACATGCTGCGTAGTAACTATCAAAAAACAAAATCAAAGACTGCCGGCTGTAAGTATGTTATAAGGTATGACAACTGCCAGCTCCAAGCAGTCGAATATGAGCAGAATGTAATCAACTAGCAATCACCTCCGGAGAAATGTAAAAAAGATATGGACAAGCGGGCGGAAGAAAGTTATAATATAACTCGACAGCTTGATATGTCGCCTTGGTCAAGTGGTCAAGACGCAGCCCTCTCACGGCTGAATCAGGGGTTCGACTCCCCTAGGCGATACCAAAGACAATGCCGAAAACCACTGAAATTTCAGTGGTTTTCGGCATTGTCAGACCTTTTTGAGGTGCAAAACAGACCACACGGACTAAAAGATAAAAAAGGACTGTAGCATTTAGGATGCCGCTACGGCTTTCATAGCCTTTATTGTAGACGTTTCAAGGCGATTTGCCTTGAAGATTTCTTTGGCCTTTTGTACCCTGGGCGTAAGCTGTCCAATATCATTGGTCTGTTTGGTTCCTTCATATTCGCAAAAGTGGACGAACTGACGGAATACACCTTTGATGGCCTTGGGGTTGTCTTTTCTAAAATCTGAAATCGCTCGGAAGTCCGGCTTCAATTTAAATGTTTTAGAGTGAAACTTTTCTTATTTTCTGCGAAGCTCACTAAATAAGTATCTTTATCTGCAAAATGCACGGTAAATGATCACTTTCTAAGAATAGATATACGTGCTTTTGATAAGGCAATCCACAGCGGGGGATTTTCGTCATTAGTTTGATTTTCCTGTGAAAATGATTTAGAATACCAAGTATACGATTTTGTGCAGGAGGACATGGAGTGGATATCAAAGGCGAAGTGAAAGCAAAACGAAATATGATCATGGCGGATATCGGTCTTTTATTTGTTGCTCTTTTTTGGGGCGGCGGTTTTGTGGCAGGAAAATTCGCCCTGGAGGACATGAGCCCGATGAACATCATGGCCTATCGATATGTGGGAGCAGCGCTGGTCATGGCGTTGTTCTGCATGAGAAAATTCAAGCTGATTACTAAGAAAATGGTTCTCTGCTCACTGCTCATTGGCTTTCTCATGTATTTGGGCAACACCCTTCAGACGATCGGACTGCAATATACGACACCCGGGAAACAGAGCTTCATTATTTCTCTGTACACAGTGATGGTTCCGCTGTTGTCGTGGATTATCCTGAAAACCAAGCCGTCAAAGAAAATCCTTGCCGCGGCTTTTCTCGCTTTGGTTGGTATTGCGCTGCTGACGCTGAAAGACGATCTTACCATCGGGCTGGGTGACTTTCTGACCTTTCTTTTTGCCGTGACCTTTTCGCTGCAGGTGGTATTTATCGGTATCTTTATGAAGGATATGGATGCAACGCTGTTTACCTTTTTGGAGATTGGGATAGCCGCCGTCTTTTCACTTGTTACTGCACTGATCTTCGATACGCCGGCAGGCTTGCCTGAGATGCATCTGGTCCCGTTGCTGGGACTGATTTATCTGGTCACCTTTAATACTGCGTTCGCGTTTTTGCTGCAGAACTTGTGCCAACGATTTGCGCCTGCCAACCATACCGCCATTCTGCTGTCCACGGAAACCGTCTTCGGTACCGTTTTTGCCGTTACCCTGGCAAATGAAGTTTTTCGGGGCCGGATGCTGATCGGTTGTATTTTCATGTTTGCAGCCATCATCATTTCCGAGTTTCCGAGCAGAAAAAACAAAGCGCCCGCCGGGGATCCTGAAAACGAGTAAACGGCTATTTTTCATAAGAAAATAGTTCGATCTCCAATCCGCTGTGATAACGGTCGTCGACCACATCAATGACGGAACGCATGCGGCGGCCGCTGCTGGGAATGAACAGACCGGATAAGATTTGGAATTCATAGCAGTAAGGCGCATCCAAAAGATTCTTGGCAAAGAAGCGGGGTACGCAGGAATTCATTTGCCAGTCCAGAACTAAAAGCTGTTTTCCTTTGGGACAGCAGCGGATCAAATTGATGATCTGCTCCCAAGCGTACTGTACTGTTTCTTCTTCCGAAAAATGTTTCTCCTGCATAGCAAAAAACTCATCCACTTTGGCCCAGGGATCGTAACGATAAAGTCCGTTGATCCGCACTGAGATATGCTCACCTTCATGGTCCGTAAGCTCCAGCACTTTGGGAGTATCAAAGGTACCGTATGGACAATAAAAGGCATGCTCGGCCAACTGGGCATTATAAGCCTTGACGATGTGCATCGAAAAGGTCGTATCTTTTTGTCTGCAAAGTTCATAGTAGCGATCCGATGGATCGGCCTTGCAAAGGAAAAGGCGCACTTGATCTAGGGGCTTATCAGACCAGTTTGAGGGTATGCAGCCATTGCGCAGAAAATATTGGAGGATAAGGATGCCGTCCTCACATTCATCCAGCCGCATGGCCTGACAGCGGTATTGGGTCATTTCTTTGAGGAGCTGGCCCGGATCGGCAGGATGGAGATCGGAAGGCCCGGCCTTGGCCTGCACCGATTCTACCACTTGAGGGTCGGAAAATTCTTCATAACGGAGAACGTCCCGGTTTGTGACGCAGGCATCAAGCGAATCTGCGGCGCTTTCACCAAGAATCCAGAAATCAGAACAAATATCTTCTTCTGCTTCCCGTTCGGCCAAGGCCATGAGCAGATACGGGCAGCCGTCGTCGGCGATGACTTCCTTTCCTATAAAAGCGACTCTGAGAAAGCCGGGATCCGGTTTTTTCAAATCTTTAAGCTTCATGATTTTTTGCCTCCAATCACATTTGCCTGTAGATTTAACATTTCCGCAGCCGAATGGAGAAGCACGGCTCTCTCATTGGGCAGCTCTTCTTCCATCACCAGATCCAGCAGTCTGTCCAATGTCCTTCCGATTTCCGGGCCCTGAGGCATCCCCAGGGCTATCAGGTCGCGGCCGCTGACCGTAAGATCCCTGAGTGAAAAACAGTTTTCTGCTGCCAGCACGTCCTCCATCTTTTCGCTGAACGCCCGGATTGCGGATACTCGATCCTGGGTATAGATGGGATTCTGGCTTTTCACATCTGCGTATTCCAGTTCGATCAGAAGCCTCAGCTTTTCTTCGCCCAGCTTATGGAGCAGCTTTCTGGCCTGTTTGGCCGTTGGGTGGAATACGATACTGTGGTTTCTGACGATGGAAGTGACTGTTTCTCTGGTGTGATTGTCGTATTTAAGCCGGGACAGCACCTCATCTGCGATCCGTTCGCTTGCCAGCTCGTGACGGTAAAAATGGCCCCAGCCTTCCTCGGTAACGGTCATCATCTCCGGCTTGCCGATATCGTGGAAAAATGCGCACAGTTTTAATAGGGGCGTGTTTTTAATCTGATCGATTACATGAAGGGTATGGTCCCACACCGTATAGATGTGATAGCTGTTTTTCTGGTCAAGATCAAACATGGGCCTGGCTTCGGGAATAATCTGTCCGATAATCTCCCGATATTGGGAAAGTACGCTCATGGCCCCGGCGCCGCAGAGCAGTTTGTCCAGTTCTATGCGGATTCGTTCCGCTGAAATCCTGTCCAAAAGGGATTTACAGTCAATAAGGGCGGCGGCTGTTTCCTCTTCAATGGCAAAGCCCAGCTGTGCCGCAAAACGAATTCCCCGCATGATGCGCAGAGCATCCTCTTCAAACCGTTTCTTTGCCGTGCCCACACATCGAATGATCCCCTCCTGCAGATCGGCTGCGCCGCTGAAAGGGTCGATCAGACCCGCATCCGGGTGATATGCCATGGCGTTGATGGTAAAATCCCGGCGGCTCAGATCCTGCTTGAGGTCAGAGGTAAAGCGCACTTGCTTTGGATGGCGGCCGTCCTGGTATTCGCCGTCAATGCGGAAGGTCGTCAGTTCGAACGGCTGATGGTCCACAATCACTGTGAGGGTGCCGTGTTTCATGCCTGTCTCCACAAGGTGAAGGTCGGAAAAACATTGCTTCATTTCATCCGGCAGGGCGCTGGTGCAGATATCCCAGTCCTGGGGCGTCCGGCCCATGAGGCTGTCGCGGACGCACCCTCCGACTGCAAAGGCTTTATGGCCGCAGGCGGTCAGGCGGTTCATCAGATAGGCGGCTTGGTTTGGGAGCACGATGGAAACGGGCGGTGCTCCCTGTTTTAAATTGACTATAGCGTCGCAATGGGACATGGAAACTTCCTCCTTTTGCTTTCTATTTTAACACAAAAGCAGTATAATGGAGAGACTTGGAAAGGAGAAATTTTGTGGACAGAGAAAAGACAACGGTACAATTCCTCATGGAGCACGCGGCAAAGAAGCCAGTGTCCTTTCATATGCCTGGGCATAAAGGCGCGCAGCTTTACCGCCGTTTTGGCTATGGGGAATTTCTCGATCAATTTATGGACTGCGATGTTACAGAAATTCCGGGAGCAGATAATTTGTTTCAAACCGAAGGAATTTTAAAAGGAACCCAGGAGCGTTACGCCCGGCTGTATCAAACAGATCATTCCTATCTGCTGATCAATGGCACCAGCTGCGGAATTATCGCGGCCATCCTGGCCAGCGTACCTGAGGGCGGAAAACTGATCATGGCGCGAAACTGCCATAAATCCGTATTCAACGCCCTGGCGCTGGGAAAGGTTTCGCCGGTTTACTTGTATCCTCAGCTGATTGAAGAGTACGGGATACTGGGACAAGTGACGCCCCAGGAAGTGGAACGGGCGCTGTTGGAAAATCCCCAGGCCGGAGCTGTCATACTGCCAAGCCCCAATTACTACGGCGTTTGCAGCGATATTAAGGCCATCGCCGACCTGGTCCATAAGCACGGGAAGGTTCTGATCGTGGATCAGGCTCACGGAGCCCATCTTAAATTGCTGAGCCAGGCGGGCGAAGGGCCGGCCTGCGCTGAGGATCTGGGCGCCGACATCGTCATCAACAGCATCCACAAAACCCTGGCATCCTTCACCCAGAGCGCTGTCCTCAATTTGAACTCCCATCGGGTGGACCGCTATGTGCTGGAAGATAAACTCCAGGCCGTTCAAAGCACCAGTCCGTCCTACCTGCTGATGGCATCCCTGGATATCAACGCCGATCTTTTGGAGAAGAAGGGATCAGAGCTGATGGCGCAGTGGCGGGAAAATTTGAATGCTTTTTATGAAGGGGTCAAACGAATACCGAATGTGCGGGTCATGGACAATCTTGAAAACTTCGACCGCAGCAAGATCAATCTGGATACGACCCTTCTTGGGATTTCCGCAGGCCGCCTGGAAGAGCTTTTGATGGAGCGGGGCGTGTTCGCTGAGCTTACGACTGGCAATATCCTCATGCTGATGACCGGAATCGGCAATCAGCGGCGGGATTTTGATGTGCTGCTCCATGGACTGAAGGAAATCAGCAAACTTTGTGAAAATGGGAAAAGACAGGAGCAAGCGGCAGTTCATACGGCGGGCGGCGGCCGCAGCCCCGGAAAAAAGCGGATTTACGATATTCCTAAGGATAAGCGGCGGGTTCTCCTTTCAGATGCCGCGGGGTGTATCTGTGCATCCTCCATCATCCCCTATCCGCCGGGCATTCCTTTGATCTGCCCGGGTGAAAAAATTGAAGCCGAAGATATCGACTATATTGCCGGCCTTCGGGCTGCCGGGGAAAAGGTGATCGGCGTCAATGAAGAGGGGGAAGTTACGGTAGGCAAATGAGCCTGCGGGCCAAACGGGGCGATGCGTTGACTTTGGGCTGGGGTGCAGAGACTGGGTCCCGGGCCAGACTGTCAGACTCCACCTCAAAACCTTTCGGTCCAGATACTTTCCTAAATTTTGACTTTGGAATTTATGGAAAAGGGTATTATGTTTTGAAATTTGATAATCCGGGTATGAAAGTGGTGAGCTATACATTAAAAAAACTGAAAAACGGTCAGAATTCGTCCTGAAAAAAGTTTTTTCTGACAGTCGGTTGCTGCAGAGCAAAAAATACGGGACAGACCGAGGAAAGGATGAAGAATTATGAAATTAAGCGCTAGAAATCAGTTAAAAGGCACAGTTGTTGAAATTAAGAAGGGTGCGGTAAACGGTATTGTAATCCTTGATATTGGCGGAGGCAATAAAATCAGTTCCACGATTTCCATGGCCTCCATTGAAGAACTGGGTTTAGAAGTGGGAAAAGAAGCTTATGCAATCATTAAAGCGACTTCTGTTATGGTTGGTGTTGATGATTAGTATGTTGTTGGCCAGATGATCCGCGGACAAACTGCCGGGTTTTTGTTGAATGGTACAGGATGCCCAAGGGCATCCTGCTTTTTTTGGCTGCGAAATGGCGTTGCGGCAAAGGGAAAATTAATACATTGTTGAACCAATTATCTCATTCGACAATTTTTGACACCGCTCCCGGCAACGCCGCACTCAATGGTTAGAATAGTATGGCATTTCAAGTAAATCTGTAGTAAAATAACAATGTGTTTGATGTGTTGTTTCAATTGTTATGGAGGGAAAGCTATGGATAAGAAAACCAGAACGATCATAATCGCTGTAAGTGCGGCTGCGGCTGTGGCTATGATCTTGGGCATTGTTGTTATCGCAGTTCAGGTGAAAGAGGTGCGGGACTTAATCGGAGAGGGCTCTGTGGTCGTCCATCAGACCCAGAGTTATGACGATGCAAGCATTGTTGAGACTCCCGAGCCGCCGTCGATTTTCTGCGACACCAGCGTGAAATTTAAAGGAAAAGATACCATCTCTGTCGAGGCAGGCACGGTGGAATGCCAACTATCGGTTACTCCTGTCGAATTCCGGGAGGGCACAAAGGCAAAGGTGAAAATAGACGGAAAAACCTATGCTTTAAAACAGAAAGAAAATACATTTGTGGGAACATTTCCAGTTTCCCTTTTCAAAAGCGTGGATCCGGAAGTGTATTTGATTGACGAAAAGGCCACGCGGACCGAGTCTGTGGATGGCGAAAACCCGTACATATCCACCGACTTTGGCTGGAGCGCAGCGGGATCAGATCCGTCAGCTGGCAAAGGTGAAACCCGATTTGACCTTCAAGTCACATTTGAATACGGCGAATTCATAGTCGAAGCGCCTTCTAATGCACAAGTAGTTGTAATGGCCGGCGGCAAACAGATTTATGAAAAACAGGTAAAGGTTACGGAGCTTGGGGAAGATTTTCCCGGATTTGACTGGAAAGACAGCGTCAAGAACCCGGATGACGCTGTCTTGGATGTTTATGTGGTAACAAAAGATGATAAAGGACTCACTTACCGCTATATGCTGGGCCAGGCCGGCAAAAAGCAGGACTTTTTCGATGAAGCGAAGAAGTCGATTACGGTTCTCAGCCCGGATGGAAAAGTTTTAGTAGATCGGAAGATCAAAGAATAAGGAGGATAAAGATGAAATTTACATTTGCAACCATACACGTGAAAGATTTGGAAGAATCCATTCGTTTTTATGAGGATGTGATCGGAATGAATACAGCGCGCAGATTTGCCGCCGGTCCCAACACAGAGATCGCATTCATGGAGGACGGTCCGGCGGAGATCGAGCTGATCTGTGACAAAACAGCTGCCCCGGGAAGCTTCAGCGAGGATCTGAGCCTGGGACTTTCCGTGGATTCGCTGGATGAGGCGATGGCGGAAATGGAGCGCCAGGGCGTTGTCATCACAGGCGGACCGATTCAGCCCAATCCCAATACAAGATTCTTTTTCATCAAAGATCCAAACGGCGTAACGCTGGAAATCATTGAGCAGAAATAAGCAGAAGGAGAAAAAGCAATCGATGAAGATCATCATTACAGCAGGAGGAACCAGCGAACGAATTGACGATGTCAGATCCATCACCAATACTTCCACAGGCAGACTGGGCCATGCCATCGGTGAGCGTTTTCTGGATAACTATTCACAGGAGATCGACCAGCTTTACTATCTCCACGGACTGAGAGCACAGCCCCTTGAGGGCGCCAATGTGACGGCAATCCCCATCGAGGGCGTTCGTGATCTGGAAGCAGAGCTGAAACGGCTGCTGACGGAAGAACGGATCGACGGGGTTATTCATGCCATGGCAGTAAGCGATTATATGGTGCGGGAAGTGACCACTCTGGAAAAGATCAAGTCCGGCGATACCACCAAATTGGAAGGAAATAAGATCAGCTCCAATATCGACGATTTGACCATCATCATGCAGCGGTCGCCCAAGGTGATCCGTATGATTAAAAAGCTCAGCCCGCAGACAACGCTGGTGGGCTTCAAACTGCTCAGCCATGTGCCCCATGAAGAGCTGATACAGGTGGGCTATGGGCTCCTGCAAAAAAATGATTGCAGCTTTGTCCTGGCCAATGATCTGGCGGAGATCGGCCCCAATATGCATAAGGGCTACTTGATCCACAGGGACGGTACCTGCGACTCCATGGAAAATAATGAGCAGATCGCAGATATGATCGCAAAACGGGTTTGGGAGGAAACGAGATGAACGTATTATTAGGGGTAACGGGCAGCATCGCCGCCTATAAGGCTGCGGAAATCACCAGCCGCTTGACAAAGCAGGGGCATAACGTGGATGTGATTTTGACGGAAAGCGGCAGCCGGTTTATCACGCCGCTGACCTTTCAGACATTGAGCAAAAACAAAGTCTATATGGACATGTTTGAGGAAATTACGCCCAGCGAAGTGAAACATATTTCGCTGGCAAAAAAAGCCGACCTGGTATTGATCGCTCCCGCGTCAGCCAATATCATCGGGAAAATAGCCGGCGGCATCGCAGATGATTTTCTGTCCACAGTGACTATGGCCGCGGCGGGCAGGGCGCCCATCTATCTGGCACCTGCCATGAATACGAATATGTATGAAAATCCCATCGTGCAGGCAAACATTGAAAAGCTGAAACAGTTTGGCTATCATTTTATCGATCCCAAAGCCAGCCTGCTGGCTTGCGGGGACTTGGGAAAAGGGGCGCTCGCTGATGTGGATGAAATCGTTGATGTGATTTTAAAAGCACTGGAGTGCGAACAGTAGGGGGAAACGAATATGGAATTACAAAAAGAAAAAAATCGAATTTTTGCAGTGGATAACAGCGGAAAACTAGTGGCGGAAATCACCTTTCCCGATGCGGGAAACGGCCTTGTAGACATCGATCATACCTTTGTCGATGACTCGCTGCGGGGACAGGGAGCGGCCGGACAGTTGGTGGAAGCGGCGGCAAAGCAAATTGCATCTGATGGAAAGAAAGCCAGGATTACCTGCTCTTACGCGGTGAAATGGTTTGAAAAACATGAAGAATACCGGGATATCCTCGTAGATTAATTTTTCATTGAACTTTCCGGCATTTTTTGTTAGAATCTAGGAATATTGAGCGTGTAAAGGAGTGAAGATATGATACATTACCAGAGTACCAGAGGAAGTAAATATATAAAGACGTCGGCTCAGGCCATTATTCAGGGCATCGCAGAGGACAAGGGGCTCTATGTTCCCAATGAAATCCCGGCTCTACCATTTGCCATTGAGGACATGATCGGAAAGTCCTATCAGGAGATCGCCTTCCGCATTATCCGGGCATTCTTTGAAGATTACACGGATGAAGAGATGGAAGCCTGCGTTAGGGGAGCTTATGATTCAAAATTTGAAGAAGAGGAGATCGTGCCCATTGTAAAAGGCGGCGACGCTTATTTTCTGGAACTGTATCATGGGAAAACGGCGGCGTTTAAAGATATGGCCCTGTCCATCCTGCCGTACCTTCTGACAACCGCAATGAAAAAGGAAAAGGAAGATAAAAAGATCTGCATTTTGACCGCAACCTCCGGTGATACGGGCAAGGCGGCCCTGGAAGGATTTGCGGACGTTCCGGGCACAGAGATCATCGTCTTTTATCCCAATAAGGGCGTCA
Source organism: Hominibacterium faecale (assembly GCF_020734085.1). Classification (NCBI taxonomy): domain Bacteria; kingdom Bacillati; phylum Bacillota; class Clostridia; order Peptostreptococcales; family Anaerovoracaceae; genus Hominibacterium; species Hominibacterium faecale. The sequence continues at coordinate 32,935 of NZ_JAJAGH010000013.1, read as the reverse complement.
GCCAGGTTCAGGAGCGCCAGATGGTGACGCAGGCGGGGGAAAACACCCACGTATTTGCCATCAACGGCAACTTTGACGATGCGCAGACCGGCGTGAAAAAAATCTTCAATGACAGCAGTTTTGCCGAAAAGCTGGCGGAAATCGATTGCAAACTGTCGTCGGCCAACTCAATCAACATCGGCAGATTGGTGCCCCAGGTGGCGTATTACGTTTACGGTTACATCAAGCTGGTCGAAAGAGGCGTGATTGAAAACGGCGATAAGGTGAACATCGTCGTTCCCACGGGTAACTTTGGTAATATTCTGGCTGCTTACTATGCGGGACAGATGGGCATTCCGGTTAAAAAGTTCATCTGCGCTTCCAACGAAAACAAGGTGCTCACAGATTTCATCAACACTGGAACCTACAACACCAACCGAGAATTCTTCCTCACCAATTCTCCGTCCATGGACATCCTGATTTCCAGCAATCTGGAACGGCTGCTCTATCACCTGAGCGGACAGGACGGCGAAGAGATCAAGGACCTGATGGAAAGCTTGGAAAAGAACAAGAAATATACCGTAAGCCCCAAGATCAATTATGCGCTGGATCGTTTTTACGGCGGCTATGCGGATGTGAAAAGAACCAATGAAACCATCGGCCATATGTATAACAAGTACGGCTACTTGATGGATACCCACACCGCGGTCGCATACCGGGTTTATGAGGATTATGTTGCTTATACCGGTGACAAGACGCCGACTCTGATCGCGTCCACGGCCAGCGCTTATAAGTTTGCCGACAGCGTTACAGAATCCATCGGCCTGGAAAAGGGTGAAAGCGGATTTGAATCGGTCAAGAATTTATATGAAAAGACAAAGGTACGCGTGCCTGCCGGGCTGAAGGATCTGGAGAACAAAGAAATCCGACATACGGGAGTTCTGGACATCGAAGAAATGCCGGACGCAGTATATGACTGCCTGAAATAAATACTAAATATGATGGAGAAGGCTGCCTGCATGAAAAAAAGCCATTGGCTTCATGCAGCTGACCGTCATCTGGGATTGCACTGGCTTTTACCTAAGTTAGTGCAATTTTCAATTTTTTGCCGATTTCTATTCGAAATGGGCAAAATCCGGGGGTATGTCCATATAAAAATACGATATTTGTACTAAATTTTTGAGGCGCCGAAATTATCTTGCTATATGAATATAAGAACAACTGCTTAAGGTTGCGCTAACTCTGCCTGGGATAGCCGTTTTTTGTGATAAAAGGTGAATGCTATATGGACTTCGGCTGGAAAAAGGTCAGACTCGAATATAAATGGAAATTATTTACTTTTTCGTTCGCTCTGTTGATGAGTTGCATTTGTAATCATCAAGGCAACTTCTGTCATGGTTGGTGTTGATGACTAGTATGTTGTTTAACGAGTTGTTTGCTGAATGATTGGTGGGCATTCTGCCGGGTTTTTATGCCAGCGGTGGTATAGCTTGCTCGATGCGGCTTGCAGGTTAAATTGGTATGGTCGATTTGGTGCAGGATTTTTTTGGCGGCAGAATGCCAGCGCATGAAAATTGGGGTTTTTCTGATTTTTTCCATAAACCTGTTCCCCACTTTGCTGCATTCAATTTTTCGGCAAAGCAGTATCCATATAAGCGAATGATCTGACAGCTACGTTAAATCTAGGTTAAACTTTGTCCATTGGGGTAGAAGATTGGGCATACTTTGATATAATGAAGGAAAGGAGGATAAAATATGAATGTAATAATGGAAAAACAAAAACGAATCGCGCTGATAGCCCATGATCATCTCAAGGATGAGCTGGTGCTTTGGTGTGTGAAAAACAAAGATGAGTTGAAGAAGCATTTTTTATGCGGAACGGGTACCACGTCCCGGTTGATCGCAGAGGCCACGGGCCTGCCGGTAAAGGCGTATAAAAGCGGTCCCCTGGGAGGCGATCTGCAGGTTGGTTCCAGGATCGCCGACGGTGAGATCGATATGATGATTTTTTTCTGGGATCCGTTGGAAGCACAGCCTCATGATCCGGATATAAAGGCGCTGCTGCGCATTGCGGTGGTTTACGATATTCCGGTGGCTACCAATAGTGCAACGGCTGACTTTCTCATTACATCCCAGTACATGAATTCTCAATATGAGCATGTGCTTCAGGATTTTCAGGCGCTGACGGAAAAGCGGGCGGAGACTATGAAAAAAGAATTTGAGTAAAACTATCGTTTTTACTTGCAAAGACCTGCGTTATATGGTAAATTATTAAGTGCGCCAAGCGGTCCGATTTGGGACACGCTGGGGCAGCTATGGAGGATTGACCGAGTGGCTAAGGAGCTCGCCTGGAAAGCGAGTAAGGTGTAACAGCCCCGCGGGTTCGAGTCCCGTGTCCTCCGCCAAAAAAACACGTCCGAATTCGGGCGTGTTTTTCTTTGGTGGAATTGAGATACAGTCGGGACTCGAACCCGAAAGGGCCGGAGCGTGAAGCGAGGCTGTCCGGCGGACAGCCGAGTAGCGACGGGTCCAAGCCGAAACGGGAGTGAAGGCGCAGGACGGCAGGTTGCGGAGCAAGCAGCGTAAGTCCCGTGTCCTCCGCCAGCAAGAACGTTACGAAAGTAGCGTTCTTTTTCTTTATAATACAGGAAATATCGATTGCGTAACATTTCCTGTATTTCAAAAAAGTTTACCTTGTGAAAGTGAGCGCGAAGCGCGAATAACGTTTCCAGAGGAAACTTTTTTATAGTATAAGGGATGTCGCCTTCTGAACATCTAGGCGGTATGCCTTATACTTCAAAGAAATGATTATAAAGAGTAAAAGCGGGTCTGAATGAAAATAATACCTAACATCAATTGGATATAATACTCTAAGATACAAAATGTCTATATAGTTAATTAACAGCCCGTTGTTATATTAGTAAGACAATGATAAAATATAGCATAATTATCAGATCGGTTCGATCACAACATAAATAAGGTGGTGCTGTAAGATGGATCGAGCAGCTATAGTTGAATTAGCAGAGGGAATCCAAGAAATTTTAGGCGAAAAAATTGTTAAAATTATCTTATATGGTTCTGTGGACAGGGGAACTGATACTGAGGAATCAGATGTGGATGTTGCTTTATTAATGATCGAGAAAATAGACCGGAAGACAAAAGACATATTATCAGATTTTATTGTAGATATGAATTTAAAATACAACAGAGTTTTTTCTGTACTAGACATAGATTATGAGCAATTTCAAGAATGGCAGCAGGTGTTACCGTTTTATAGAAACATAAATCAGGAAGGAATCATACTATGGAAAGCCAAGTGAAAAAACTGAATTTAGAGATAGAGGAACAGGAATTATGAAAAGCGAATTACTTGACTTGCAATTTTACAATTAAATTAAAGAAGTTCTGAACTCAGCACGGCATAAGGTTTATTCAACAGCTAATTTTGCAATGGTTGAAGCCTATTGGCAAATCGGAAAAGCCATAGTAGAGAAACAAGGCGGCAGTCAAAAATCAGAGTATGGCAGTGGGTTGTTAAAGGCGCTTTCAAAACAAATGACGCAAGACTTTGGGAAAGGTTTTACAGTTGCCAATTTGAAAAATATGAGGCAATTTTATTTAACTTTTCCAAATCGCTACGCACTGAGTAGCGATTTGAGCTGGACCCATTACAGACATCTTATGCGAGTTGAAAATGAAAAGGCCAGGCAGTTCTACGCAGATGAAGCGGTTCGATCAGGCTGGAGAACCAGACAGCTAGAGCGCCAGATCAATTCTTTCTTTTACGAACGGCTGCTTTCAAGTCAGAACAAAGAAAATGTGGCTTCAGAAATTCAGACTTTGGAATCGGGGAAAACGCCGGAAGATATTATAAGGGATCCATATGTTCTGGAGTTTTTGGGTTTGTCATCAAATGATGATTTTTATGAATCCGATTTAGAGCAAGCGCTTATCAACCACCTTCAAAAAATTTTGCTAGAACTTGGGAGAGGCTTTTCCTTTGTTTCGCGTCAAAAACGTATTACCTTTGACGGTCGACATTTTTGCATCGACCTGGTATTTTATAATTATATTTTGAAATGCTTTGTATTGATTGATTTGAAACTTGGTGATTTGACACATCAGGATTTAGGCCAGATGCAAATGTACGTCAATTATTATACCAGAGAACTTATGAATGAAGGGGATAATCCACCTATTGGAATTGTGTTATGTGCAGATAAAAGCGATGCAGTTGTCAAATACACATTACCGGAAGATAATCTTCAGATATTTGCTTCAAAATACAAATTATACCTGCCGACAGAAGAAGAACTGCGCCAAGAATTGAAAGCAGAATACAGAGCCTTGGAAGAAGCTGACAGCGTTTAAATTTAACTTTTCCAAATCGCCACGCACTGCGTGACTAATTGAGTTGGACGCATTACAGTCATCTTATGATGTATAAAATCATGAAATTGTTTGATATGTTAACGCTGCCCGAGAAGGAAGAGCTTCTTAAAGAGCTCCGGAAGCCTACAGATTTGGAACGCAAAGAACCAAAGAAAACCAAGTTGGAAGAGGCATGGCATGATATTCAGCGAAACATAAAGAAAGTAAACTTCTATGATTATATTGATGATCAGCTTGAGATAACGTTGATTTGGGACATCTGCGAAGACCTGATAAAGCCGTCGAGATTGCTGAGCTCGGACTCAGGAAGTGCAAAAGAGACCAGACCGAGATTCTCATATATTTGCTCCGGCATGCACAGGAGACCGGAGACCAGATAAAAGCTGCCAAGCTCATCAAGGGCGCAAAGCTCCGCAAGGCCGTTAACTTTGCTAAGGTACAGGTTGTGATGCTGTCAGTTTATCTGATGTTCGGATAATAACTGTCCCAATTTCCCACCCGCTCGCAGCAATTAGCTATTATGCATCCATAGAGTACAACTTAAAATAATCTTTTCATTAATAGCCGACAGATTTCGCACCATGTGCAGCTTGTTTGTCTGTAAAGCCTTCAAATTCTAATTGTTCTTTTAGACCTTTTTTGGAAAAGCCAGCGTCAAGCATTAAGTAGTCTTTAGCTTTTTGCAGGGCATTTTTTTCACCCAGCGTAGTACTTTCAGTTGCTGCCGTCGTTGCCGGGGCTTCAGTGGTAGCCATTGTCGTAGAAGGTGTCGCCTCTGTAGGTGTGGAAGCCGTTTCAGTATTCTCATCTCCGCTTGCAAAGCATCCAACTATACCTAAAACAACAATAATTACAAGGATAATGAACCATACCCGTTTATAAATCGGCTTCTTTGCTTTCATGCCCTGACCTGGTCTTGGCGTGGAAGGTATTGTAGGTTCAATATCACTAGTAGTTTTGGATCGTTCGGGAAATAGATGCGGAACTTCTTTCATTTCAGAGCCGCAATTTGGGCAAAAGTTCGTGTCTGCCTCAGTTCCACATTGTAAACATTTCTTCATCGTGTCCTACTAAAAAATTGTGTACTTTCTCTAACCATACCCCATCATGCCTTAATTAAATTATTATTCTACCATTATACAATACTATTTCTTAAAAGCTTCGCAATAGCCCACTAGCTCGACGCCGTGCAAACACAGTTGCTGCCGCCTTCTTTTGCCCGGTAAAGCGCCTTGTCCGATGCTGCGATCAAGCTTGAAATTTTGTCACCGGACCGCGGCGTCATACAAGCCGCTCCAATGCTGACCGTCGCCTTTGTCGGCTCGCCGCCGCAAGTTTCCACGGAAAGTTCTTCCACCTTCCTGCGGATTTTTTCCGCCATAAACGAAGCGCCGAACAGATCCGTATTGGGCAGCAGGATCACGAATTCATCCCCGCCGGTACGCGCGGCCACATCCCCCGGACGCGAAAGGGATTCTCTGAATAAGGCAGATATGGACTGAAGCAGCAAATCCCCCTGGGGATGGCCGTAAGTATCGTTGTATTCCTTAAACCGGTCCAAATCAACGGTCAAAAGGCTGATGGGAATCCTGTATTTTATGGACTCAGCCCACTCATGTTCCAGCTGTTTTTCGAAAAAGCGCCGGTTATACAAGGATGTGAGCGGATCGGTCATCACCATCCGGTGAGAAGAACGCTCTCGCTTCCGATAGAGTACCACAACCAGAGCAAGAATGACCAAGAGCAGGGCTGATATTCCCGCCAGATAGGGGACCCTCTGCTCAGCCAGCTTCTTGCTGTAGTCGAAAACCCGTCTTTCCCAGTGATCCGTAATTTCTTCGCAGTCCACCAGCTTCTGCGCCTTGCTTATGATGGAACTGAGCACCTTTTGATCCTTGTTGAGACCAAAGTAAGCCTCGCAGGGAATATTCAAAGGAACGTTTACCTTAAAGCCAGGTCGTTCCATATAGTTGGTAATAAATAAAAGCAAATGGCGGGGCATCATAATCAGATCCACATCTCCGGCTCCCAGAGCTTCAAAGCACAGCTTTGCGTCCGAATACAGTTTAATATTTTTGTGGTCTGGGAATATCCGGTTGAAGGTTTCCTCGTAGGCCGTGCCCTCAAGAAGTCCCACCTTTGACAGGGTGACCTGACTGATGGTCATATCGTCTTGGTCCATGCGGGACAAAAGAGCATAGCTGTCCGTGGAATATGGCGCGTCCGGCCACAAATAACGTCCGCTGCGGTCCTTGGACTTAATCAGGTTGGTAATGAGCACTACGTCGCCGTTGTCTAATTTTTCAAGGATCGAATTCCAGGGTTCCTCTGTTCCTGTGGTTACTTCAAAAGAAAGATCGGTCAGACTTTGCACTTCATCGAGAATATCATGGGCAATACCCTGCCACTTGTGCTCCTGCTCGTTGTAAAAGCTGATGGGATAGTTGTCGAACTCTGCGGCCACAGGGATTGGCTGCTTGTTATCGATATGATCCTTCAGATACGCCTTTTCTTCCGCGGTGAGCGATTTGTACAGCTGTTGGCGCAAATACTCTTTTTTTCCCTGTTCATATAAATCCGACAGCTCCTGCTTGCCGCCATGTTTTAAATATTTCTCCACCACATTAATCAGCGAGCTCAGATCCGGATTGGCAGTAGCCAGCGAAACAGAAGTAAAAGCTACCGGGTAATACTCCTGATAGGCGATATCCGAGTAATATTCCAGTAGCGAATCGGTGGTGGCCTCGTGAACAAAGCCGTCGAGGGTGCCGTCACGCAGTCCTTCCGCCGCCTCTTTGTAGTCCCGGACAAAGACCGCCTCAAAGGGTACTGCGGAAGTTTCCCGTACCCGCTCATAGGTTGTGGCATCTTTCAGAAAACCGTAGCGCAGCGTCTCCTTGCTGCTCAGAAGATCCAGAGGTTCTCGGTTGGCATTGCGAAAAACAGCAAAGGAACGTTCCGCAATAGAGCTGGTCATAAAATAGGTTTTGCGCCTGTCTGGCGTAGCAGTAAATTCGCCGCTCAAATCTACAGAGCCATCGTTCAGGGAGGCTTTCAGTTTATCCCACTCCAGGATCTGGGGCGTGATCTTCAAACCCAGCAAGCTGCTGAGCCGCTGGCATACAAGATTGGCGTAGCCTCCGATCTGGCCATCTAAGGAAACAAACGCCTCTTCCGAATAAATCATTCCGTAAACCAGGCCCTCCGGGTGCTGCTGTTTCAGCGATTCTATTTGGGCGATCTCTTCCTCGGTTACCCCGGGGATGTCCGTATAATATGCCGCCGCTTTGTCGTTTGACGCAGCCGAAACGGTGATCACAGATCCAAATAGAAAAAATATGAAGAAATATATGAAAACACGTTTGCAGTGTTCAAGCATTGGATTTCCTCCCAATCTCAAATTCGCGTACTGGTTGTGTGTGGCACATAGCTGTACTAGGCCATATATTCGCCAAAATAGGAATTGACCGCCGTGGCGTCTCTCTGGGAGCAATCGTAGCTGTCACATTTTATTATATCACTACATTTTATTAATGGACAGAGGGCGGGGGAAATAATTTATCTCGTCAACAGTGAGATGCGGATGAAATATGAGTCCATCGTGTTGGTGGTCATTTCATCTAAAAGATATTCATCATAAAAATAGTTATCTGTTTCCAGTCCGCTATCTTTTGCAAACGCTAAAAGCTGCTTATGGTATTTGGGAGTCTTCCAATATCCATCTTTATGATAAATGGTAAGATAATCCCCTTCTGGATGTATCCAGGGATCGGAATAGTCGTTTTTGTTTGTAAGCTTTGTCTGAAAATATTTATGATGAATAATTTTATTTTCATATATGGAATCAATATGGGTAATTTCACCTACAGAATAAGGCGAATAGATATCAAGCAGCTTTAGGGTTTTGTTATGATAGCCTTCGTAATGATAAACTTCTTCAATAACGTAAGGGTTTCCATCGAAGGCAGTGACATAGAAAAATTCTTCAGGAAGATGTTGAATTTTAATTTTATTTAATTCAGCGTTCAACGCTTCCTCTGTAATGCTCCGTCTGCCGTTTATAAATTTCTGGAGCCGTAAAATCTGTGCAAGCCTTTCTTCGAGCTGCGCCGCTGTTTTGTTCAATAGCTTGGCAAATTTCTCTGGCGTTCGATTTTCAACGTATTTTTTGATCTCCAATATTGGCATATCCAATTCACGCAGCGTTAAAATCAGTGTAATATCGTCAAACTGCTGCCAAGAATAATATCGATAGTTATTGTCGCCTTTTATCTGGGGGGAAATCAATCCAATCTTATCATAATAATGAAGTGTGGATTTTTCGATGTCAAACATTTTCGCGAACTGCCCGGTCGTATAGAGCCCATGCTCGTTTAGCTCATTTATTTCGTAATCATTTAACATAAAATACTCCTTGACTGTAAAGTTCCTTTATAGCTTACCATAAAATCAGTAAATTTTAAATATTATAAAAATTGGAATTTTGTAAAGGAGATGAGGAAATGAATGATAGTGAAAATTCAAAGCCAAAACAAAAAGTCGGTGTGATCGGCGTAGTATTTATGATTTATGCCATGGCTTGTGCGGGCGCATTTGGAATTGAAGATATGATTCCGTTTGCCGGCCCCGGATTGACCGTGGTAATGCTAATTGTTATCCCTTTCTTCTGGGCTGTGCCCAATGCGTTGATATCCGCAGAACTGGGGTCGGCGCTTCCCTATGAAGGGGGCAGCTATGTATGGGTAAAGAGGGCTTTCGGTGAATTTTGGGGATTTCAGAGTTGCTTTGGAAGACTGGTTTCTTACTATGTAGGAGTTCCAATTTATGTTGTCCTTGCGGGGGACTATATGGGATCTTTATTAAATTGGAATGACACCTATACATATATCTTCAAGTTGATTCTTATTGCGATATTTGCATTTATCAATTATAAGGGTGTAAAAGATGTGGCTGCGGTAGGAACGGTTTTGGGTATATTGATCGTGGCCGCATTTGCTTGCGTCATCATTATAGGATTCTCACACGCCCAGTATAATCCGGTAGAGCCGTTTGCCCGCGAGGATCAAAGCGTAATCGCATCTGTTGGGGGAGCACTGGCGATTGGTATGTGGATGTATACCGGATATGAATCTATGGCCAATGTGGCTGGGGAACTGGAAAATCCACAAGTTATTCCAAAAGCGCTGATGATTGTAGTCCCCTTAATCATCTTAACGTATGTACCAACAACGATAGCAGGGCTTTGCAGTGTTGGTCAATGGAAAAGCTGGGGTACAGATGGTGTATCCTATGGCGATGTAGCGGCGCTCGCAGGTTCTGGATGGGCCGTGTTCTTTGTGGTAGTCGCTTTCCTGGGGCAGATATCCACTTACAATAGTTGGATGGCCACTTCATCAAGAGCCTTTTTGGTACTTGCGGAAGATAACCTGGCGCCTAAAATTTTGACGAAAACAAACAAAAATAGTGTGCCAATTGTGGGATGGGCTTTGATGGTAGCGCTAAGCGTTCTATTCGCGTCGTTTTCTTTTGATGTGATTGCGATCCTAACTGTAACGGCAATCTTGTTTCCGACCTCATTGATGATGTTTGCCGCATTGAAACTCAGAATAAGCGAACCGGACTTACCAAGGCCATTTAAGGTAAAGCTGAACAATTTCTGGTTCGGGGCACTCTGTATGCTGGTACCTCTTACCGCATTTGTAGCCTTATATTTGAACGGGTTAGATTATTTTGTTGCTGGATGTGCCATGTTCATCATTGGGCCAATTCTATATATGATTGCAAGAAAGTCTTTAGGCGGAATGACGAAAAAAGATCCTGAACATAATCCTGAAAATCCTAAGACAAAAATGCCATACGGCGATATGAAGAGAATCGCGTTTTTTTACTTCATGTTAGGCGTTCTGGTGGCAATTGGATACTTCTTTTTGAACTGGTACGAAGACCCGGCCTATTATATCGAAACCTATGGGAACGAGCATATTTTCAATCTTTTTATGGGCGGTGTGGTCGGTACAGCTGCCGTAAGCTTTATATTGGCAATTGTTTTCTATGGGATACACAAGAAAAAAGATGATGCCACAAACAGAATTGATACAAAGCAGGAGGGCTTAAAATGAATGGTTATAATGGATGCGTCGCTATCATTAGCGGCGGTGCGGGAGGAATTGGAAAGGCTGCGGCCGTGGAATATCTCGAAAAAGGCGCAAAAGTGTACTTGATCGGACGTACGGCTGACAAACTGAAAGACGCAAGAGAAGAACTTAGTAAAATAAGCGACAACGTCTTTGCTCTGCAAGGGGACGTATCAAAAGAGCTTGATTGTCAACGGATCATAAATCATGTGGCTGAGAGAGAAAAGAGCATCGATCTCCTTGTCAACAGCGCCGGAGTCTATATAGAAAAACCAACTTTAACATGCAGCGTCGAAGAATGGGACCAAGTGATCGATATCAACCTGAAAGGAACATTTTTGATGTGCAGACAGGTCATGCCGCACCTGATAAAAACCAAAGGCGCGATCGTAAATGTAAGCTCGGATGCGGGCCTCGTCGGGTTCAGGGGAGCGGCCGCGTACTGCGCGTCCAAAGGCGGAATCAACCTTCTGACAAAATCTTTAGCCGTAGAATTTGCGGAGCATGGTGTGAGAGTCAATGCGATCTGCCCGGATATGGTTGATACGCGAATGCTGCAAAAGGATTTCGAGTCCTCAGGCTTTAAGAGCAGAGAAGAATATGACCGTTACAATTGGGAAGCGTTTTCCCAGGGCGGCGTACAGGGAAGATACATCCAACCGGAAGAAGTGGCAAAAGCAATTGTATTTCTGGGCTCGCCAAAGGCAGCGGCTATTACGGGTGTTTGTCTGGCTATGGACTTTGGATTGACGGCAGGGTTTTAACGGAAAGGAGCTCATCTATGATTGCAGACACAGTTCTTACTAATGGAAAAATCTATACGATGGACAAAGATAACACAGTTGTAGAATCCATTGCTATCAAAGCGAACAAAATTATATTCACGGGTTCCGATAGTGAGGTCAAAAGCTACATCTCCAGCCATACAAAGGTTGTGGATGTGAAGGGAAACACTGTCCTGCCGGGACTGATCGAGACGCATGTCCACGTCCCGGGTAACGCGTATAATGTTCTGCATAATATCGATTTATACGATGCGAAAACCGCAGAAGAGACGGAAACGGTGATTGAAAGATTTATAAAAGAACATCCGGAAAAAAACAGGTATTATGGCAAAGGATTTAAGACTTCTGTTTTTCCTGGGACAGAGAGCACGAAAGGCCCCAAAAAGGAACGGCTGGATCGAATATGCAGCGATAAACCGATCGGGATTATTGATGAAGGCGGCCATATATGCTGGCTGAACAGCAAAGCGTTAGAGCTTGCCGGCATTACGGAAACGATTGAGGAGATTGATGGCGGAATCATTGAAAAGGATGAAAAAACAGGGGAGCTCTGGGGAATCTTAAAGGACGAAGCGAAAAAGCTTTTTCCGGAGCAGCAGTTTTCTCCGGAAGAAAAAAGGGAAGCTTACCAATGGTTTCAGGATTTGTTTACATCCTATGGATATACGAGTATCCTGGCTATGCGGCAATCCGCGTCATCGGATCCTACGCCTATTTTAGAAACGATTGCATATTTTGATGAACAGGATCAGCTGAATTTGCGAGTGGCGAGCGCGCGAGAAATAAAAGTTCTGGAAGATGAATACATACAAATAAACGATCTAGCGGAGCTGAAAAAAAAGTATCATCAGGAAGGCGGAAAAATAAAAGTAACAACGGCAAAATTCTTTTTAGATGGAACGGTAGAAGGCCTGAACGCATTTTTAAGCGAGCCTTATAGCCTTGAAGCCGGCAAAGGTGAGAATTACTGCGGCGAACTCTTCTGGGATGAAGGACGTTTGAAAGCTACCTTTATAGAAGTTTTAAGCAGGGGCTTTAATATCCATATCCACGCTATCGGCGATGAAGCGGTCTCAAAGGCTGTTGAAGCGTTGGAGATAGCTCAGGAGAAAGTCAAAGGAGATCATCGCAATTGTATCACGCATTTGCAGCTTGTACACGCGGACGACTTTTCAAAAATGGCAGAGCTGAATATCATCGCCTGTGTAAATCCCTATTGGCATTTTAAGGAGCCATCCGTATATTTCGACGGTGAAGAAGTCTTTCTGGGCAAGGAACGGGCGGAAACAGAATATCCTCTCAAAAGTTTCATCGACCACGGTGTTATCATCACCTGCTCCGCGGATTATCCGTCTTCCCCGTACCCGAATCCGTTTTTCGCTATTCAGGCGGGAGTTACGAGAAATCTCTATGACGCTGATTATTTTGGCGCTGAAAAGATTACAGACGAGAACGACCCCAAGTGGCGGCTGAATCCTGAAGAAAGAGCCGGCGTACTGGAGCTGGTAAAGGGCTATACGATCGATGCGGCATACGCGATGCATATGGAAGATGAGATAGGCAGCATAGAATGTGGAAAAAAAGCGGATGTTATCGTAATAGATAGGGATATCTTTGCCATAGATCATCTGGATATTGAGAATACAAAAGTATTAAAAACGTTTTTCGATGGCAGAGAAGTATATTCCTGCAAGAAATAATTTCATGAAGGGTGTGAGTTTTATGGCAAAAAAATTTAAAATTATGCTGACCTTTGACGTGGACGCGGAAACCTTATGGACAGCGCGGGATGCTAATGTGGACGGCAAAAATACAATTCGGCCGTCCATGTTGTCACAAGGCAGCTACGGCGCAAATGTCGCAGTTCCAAGGATCCTCAATTTATTGGAAGAATACGATATCAAAGGCTCATTTTTTATCCCCGGAGAAGTTGCAGAGCTCCATCCGGAGATGGTTGAAAAGATACATAGGAAAGGGCATGAAATCGGCAACCATGGATATTCACATACATGTCCTGATCTCTTTGATGACTACGAGGAGGAACGGAAAGAATATGAAGAGACAAATTGCGTGTTAAAGGAAATAACCGGATCAGCTCCAAAGGGCTTTCGTGCTCCATCATGGGAATACAGTCGAAATACATTTGATATTGTAAAAAAAATGGGGTTTACCTATGACAGTACAATGATGGGAGCTGATTCAATGGGAAAATTGGAAGTGTTCGGTGAAAAATCGGATCTTGTAGAAATTCCGATCAACTGGACGCTCGATGATGCTCCGTTTTGGCTTTTGAGTTCACAAGATTGGGGCGCTCCCATGCTGCCTCCCAGCGCAGTATATGAAATATGGACGGAAGAATTTGAATTCTTATATCAGGAAAGCGTTGATAATGTGTTTACTTTGACCTGCCATCCGCAGATTATAGGCCGCCCGGCCAGAATCAGGATGTATGAGCGTTTGATCCAATTTCTAAAGAAGCATGAAAATGTTGAATTTTTGAGATGCATAGATGCCGCAGAGCAATATGCGTAGAAAGGGGAGATGAACGATGATGGATTTTAAAAATAAAGTTTGCCTTATTTCGGGCGCTGCATCTGAAAGAGGGATCGGATTTGCAATTGCAAAAGAATTTGGTGCATTGGGAGCTATCGTAATTTTGACAGATATTGTTGAAAAAGTATACGATCGGGCAGATGATTTAAATCGCCTGGGAATGAAGAGCGCTGCATATACCTGTGACCTATGTAATGCAGAAAAGGTACAAAATATGCTGGAGGAACTATACGACAAGTATAGGAAGATTGACGTTTTGATAAATAATGCAGGGTGGCATATCGAAGGCTGTCCGGAAGAATACCCTGACTTTGTCGACGCGAAAAAAGAGGAATGGTTTCTTAAATTCAACCGGAATTTCATGACGACCTTTAATATGACGAAAACAATACTTCCAAATATGAAAAAACAGAAGGCGGGGAGGATTATTAACATTTCCTCTGTAATTGGGCCTGTGTTAGGTGCGGAAGGTGATTCCGCGTATGCGGCCAGCAAAGCGGGAATTGTCGGCATGAGCCGTTCCATCGCCATAGAAGCGGCAAAAGACAATATTACGATCAATAACATATTGCCCGGCTATATCTCGTCGGCGTCCCAGGAAGAAGATGCATATGAAGCAGGACTGAAAACGCCTATGAACCGAAATGGCCACCCGGATGAAGTCGCAGGACTCGCTGTGTTCCTTGCGTCAGAAAAAGCATCCTACATTACGGGACAAGCAATTGTCGTTGATGGCGGAGCATCGATTGAAATGAAATTCGGCTGATGCCGCTTCCCATGATCGGTAATTTTTAAGCAGATAAACGTCAGGAATGAGAGAGAGAATATGAAAGTAATGATGATTAACGGCAGCCCGAATGAAAAGGGTTGTACATATACCGCTTTGCTTCAATGTAAAAAAGGTTTGGAGGAGATGGGCGTCGATGCGAACATTGTCCACATAGGTCGTGAGCCGGTTTACAGCTGCTCCGCGTGTTTTGGATGTGAGGAGACAGGAAGGTGCGTCCATGATGATATTTGTAATAATATGCTGGCACTCGCAGAACAATCCGTCGGCATTATTGTTGGATCGCCGGTTTATTTTGCCGGCCCTACAGGAGCAATATGTTCTTTGTTAGAACGAATGTTTTTTGCAAACAGCGATGTTTTAAAAGGAAAACCGGCAGCCGCGGTTGTAAGCTGTCGTCGATCCGGTTCAACTGCTGCTTTTGACAGACTCAATAAATTCTTCGCATATAACAATATGCCAATCGTAACTTCTCAAAACTGCTGGAATGGAGTTCATGGAATAACGCCGGATGAAGTCATGCAGGATGCTGAGGGGATGCAGACGATGCGGATACTAGGCAGGAATATGGCGTGGCTCATTAAGACAATGCATGGATCGAATATAAAAATGCCATCAGAGGAGGAGTACATAGAGACCAGTTTTATTAGAGATTAGTCCAGTTTTTTATGTTCAAAGAAATAATAAATGCGCCGAAAGAATCCGACCTTTGGATCATTAATAATTTTTGAGTAAATGAGGCATTCTAAAAGTAATCATTTATATTTTAATTCATTTATTCAAAAGGAGTATACAATTATGAGCGGCAATAATGTTGTGTTAGCAAGAAATACAGAAAACGCGCCCAAAAGTCCCCTGTATTCGCAAACTGTAGCCTTTTCTCATTATAACAACCTATCAGCGCAATTACCGATCGATCCCAAATCTGGGAATTTGGTAGCAGGTGGTATAAAAGAGCAGGCCCGGCAATGTTTTAAAAACATCAAGGCTATTGTAGAAAGCATTGACCATGTAATGAGCGATATTGTTAGAATTACCATATTTATTAAGGAAATCAAGGATATTGACGCAGTGACCGAAGTTTATAAAACTTACTTTACGAGTTACCTTCCTTCATTAACAATGGCTGCAGTTTCTGACTTGCCTATGGATGCTTTGGTACAGGTTGAAGCACTTGTTTCAAATGGCGAGGGTACCATTCCAAACGCACCGCAGGCAGGCGACCTGATCAAGCTTACCAATACCACGGCAAATGCGCCAATTTGTCCTCTCTCTTCGCAGACAGTAGCTTTTTCCCATTACAATAACCTATCAGCGCAATTACCGATCGACCCAAAAACGGGAAGGGTGACAGCAAGTGATGTAAAAGGACAGGCTTGTCAGTGCTTAAAGAATATAAAGGCGATTTTGGAAAGTATCGAGGTTCCTTTTGATGATATTGTGAAAGTGAATATCTTCCTTAAGGATCTCTCAGATCTTGAAGCTGTAAACCAAGTTTATAAAACCTTTTTTCCAGATTCAGCGATCGCTAGGGCCGCAGCCTATGTTCCTGCGCGGACAGTCATTGCAGCTGCAGCCTTACCGATGGATGCCTTCGTACAGATTGAAGCAGTGGTGTCACACGGAGATGGGACGCCTCCACAGGCAATTGAAGACAGACATGGCCTGATCGTTGAAGCTAACAATACGGACAAGGTGTCAGTCGATCCTCTGTCTACGCAGACGGTAGCCTTCTCTCATTACAATAATATTTCAGCGCAGTTGCCGATCGACGCAAAAACCGGTGAACTAGTAGCGGGCGGTGTGAAAGAGCAGGCCTCCCAGTGCTTAAAAAATATTAAGGAGATCATTGAAAGCGTTGACCATGTTATGGAGGATATCGTGAAAGTAAATATCTTCCTGAAAAATATCGCGGATATTGAGGCAGTAGATGAAGTTTATAAAACATTCTTCCCAGACGGTGTTCCTGCACGGAGAGTCGTCGGAGTATCCGCGTTGCCAAAGGACGCGTTGATCCAGATCGACGCGATCGCAGGAAACGCGGAAGGTACTCCTCCAATCGTTTAACAGGAATAGGGGGATATTATTCCTCTTCTCGATAGCGAGCCCCTTGAAACTGATAATTATGAAAGTTTTAAGGGGTTTTTTCTTTAAAAAAACAGAAACAGGTGGATTGATTTAAGTGCATGATAAGGAAGCTTTGACTTAAAGAGATTCTATGCTTTTTTAACTTTTTCTGCAGAGAGACTGGTCTGGCATCCAATTGAGACTTCATAATATGGAAGAATTCTTCGATTCTCCACTTATCACTTCATTTTATCGATGTACAGAGGGGACGTGTACATTTTATAACAGCAGCGCATTGGTCGGAGAAGTCAAACCAGCGGCACATTTCTGAAGAGAACGAACGGAACGTTCCAAAATTCGGGGATATGCAGCGTCGCAAAGTAGTAGGAAATATAATGCTCCAGCTGTGCCGATATTTCCTTGGGGTCATAAAATTGATTTTCTTGTGACCGCTCCTCTATTTTTTTAAAAAATGTCCGATGCTGCAGCGGGGTACAGCCATACCATTTTTTGAAGCTGCGGTAATAAAACTTCGGATCCGAATAACCGACCGTGTAGGAGATGTCAGAAATGTTGCGGATGGAGTCGAGCAAAAGCACTTCTGAATGATAGATTCGCACGAAGTTCAGATAAGAGGAGTAACCGACGAACGAGGTCTTTTTAAAAAAGTGGGACAGATAATTGGAATTCAGATGGAGCTGGGCCCCGATCTTTGTAATCGTAAGCTTTTCTGAATAACGCTGGTTTGTAAGAACCATCACTTTCTCATATCTTTGCTTTGCCTCCTGGGAATAGTCCAACGTGTTTGCCACATAATTGAAAAAATGAAAATGCTCCAGCATAATATCCATGATTTTCAGAGCCAAATTGCAAAAGGTCTCCCTCTGGGAGACTTTTTCGTGGGGAAAACAGTAAAAATAAAGCATTGTCAGCAGAAGATGCTTCAAATTCTGCATCTCATCCTGCTTCTCCTTTCTAAGAACATACCGTTCGCATACAAAGAACATATAGGGCAGATCAGGATTGTTGAAAATCGGATGGCGCAGGTCAAAATAGAAGGAAACGAATAAATTATTTTCCGAGGACTGTAAAGAGTGGATGTCATGAGGATCGCAGGAAATAATATCGCCGTCGGTCAGGGGAATATCTTCATATGCGATATGGATAACCGCATTTCCCTTAAAACAGTAGATGATCTCCAAAAATCCTTCGTGGTAGTGACAAGCTTCCTGAGTGATTGAATAAATGGAAATCGCGACAGGTGTATCTTTTATGAAATCTGGAACAGTATTTGCGGTATGCATAGAACCCTCCGAATATAGACATATTTGTTGATAATTATATGTTAAGTTCAACAAAAAGTCCATATAAATGTCAGAAAATAATCATTATACTGAATTTATCAAAACGGATTCCGTATAATTTTTATATGAAACTTTTACAGGAGGTACGTTATGGCTGAGAAAGCACAAACAAATGGTGAATTTAAAAAGGTATTAGGATTAGGCTCTTTGATCTGTTTCGGCTTGGCCTATTTGGCGCCCACCGTTGTATTCAATTATTATGGACCCATGTCAGTGGCTTCAAATGGGATGTATACCACAGTAATGCTGTGTACTGCAATCGCAATGTTTTTCACGGCATTCAGCTATGCAAGCATGTCCAAAGTATTCCAAAAATCCGGGTCAGCGTATGTATATGTACAGCAATCCCTGAACCCTCATATGGGATTTGTAGCTGGATGGGTGATGCTGCTTGATTATCTGCTGCTGCCGATGGTGTGCTTTCTGCTAGTCGGGGTTTATATGAATACGTATATCCCTGCCGTGCCCGTGGCGGTTTGGATTATCGTGCTGGTCACACTCTGCTTTCTTGTCAACGTGTTTGGCATCAGCAATACGGCAAAGGCGGACAATATTATTGTAGGAGCAGCTCTGCTAATGATGGCGCTGTTTGTGGTTGTGGGTATCATAACCATTGCAAAAGGCGGTATCGACGGTACTTCCAACGGACTCATCGATGGCACCGCGTTTTACAACCCGGAGGTTTTCCAGTTCAGACTGGTCTTATACCCGGCTGCGATTCTCTGTGTATCTTTCCTGGGATTTGACGCAGTTTCCACATTATCCGAAGAAGCGAAAAATCCCAAAAAAGATATTCCCAAGGCCATTGTTCTCGTTTGTCTGGGGGCTGGAATTATTTTTACCCTTATCGCATACATTGCACAGGTTATGTGGCCGGTAGGCTGGCAGCAGATGTCCGATCCGGACGCCGGGATCTTTCAACTGCTGGCAAAGATTACGCTCATCCCCCATATGGATATCGCCTTCCTGATCATCGATAACATCGGCAGCATCGCGTGCGCCTTATCAGGTCAGGCGGCAGTCACACGAATTATGTACAACATGGGCCGGGATAATATTCTGCCAAAGAAATTATTCGGCAGGCTCAATAAATATGGCGTTCCGGTTTATAACCTCATCATCGTTGCCATCATTGGTTTGCTGGGAATCGTATTTGCAGACAACATTATGGCCGGAGCGGAACTGATCAGCTTTGGCGCGGTAACTGGATTTCTTCTCGTTAACGTTTCCGTACCAGTGTACTTCCTTATCAGAAAGAAGGAACGGAGAGGAAAGTCGATTTTCATGCATGGCATAATGCCAATCGTTGCTACCATTATATGTGCCGTCTTATGGATTAACATGTCCAATACGGCAAAAACAGTAGGTCTCATATGGCTGGCGATCGGAGTCCTTGTTTTGGCGATCCAGACAAAAGGATTCAGAAAACTTCCGCCGGAAATGGAACTTGAATAAAGAAAGAGTGAGGTGACTCCAATTATGAAAATTGATAAAGTACTATTTAACGGAAAGATTTACACCTCCGACCAAGAGACGCCTTGGGCCGAGGCTCTGGCGATTTCCGGAAGGAAGATTGCTTTCGCGGGCAGCAATGAAGAGGCGAGGGCGGTGGCAGATGCAGACACGGAAATGATCGATTTGGAAGGTAAGACCATTTTGCCGGGTTTCCTGGACGGACATACCCATCCTACCACAGTGGCCAAGACCTTTTATCGGGTGCGGATGCCGCTGACCCACGACAAGGATGAGCTGCTGGCAAATATTCAAAAATACGCGAAACAGTATCCGAAAGAGGAAAGGCCGTTCCTTTTCTGCGAAAATTATTTTGCGGAAACCTTCGGGCCGAAAGGGCCGAGAAAAGAGGAGCTGGACCGAATCGTTTCCGACCGGCCGGCAAGAATACAGGATTTTACAGACCATGCATGCTGGTTCAACTCCATGGCCCTGGAAATGCTGAAAGACGAAAACGGCATCCCCCACAGCAAATCACCTGTCGGCGAGGCGCAGTTCGTGAAAGATGAAAATGGAGAATACACCGGCTGGTGCCTGGAAGGAGGGCCGGAGGGCGATCTGGGAATCTACGACGCCATCGGATGGTATCCGCCGGATACTCCGGACGAAGAAATGATCAAGCCGCTGCTGGATTTCTTCAAGGCAAACGGCGTCATGTGCATGCTGGATGGATTCACAGAAGGCGGCGAGGCGATGAAGCTGTTTTCGGAGCTGGATCAAGCAGGGAAGTTAGGCATGTATTACGAGGGGGCTTCCCATGCGGGAACCATCCATGATCTGGAAGAAGCAATTGAAAACGTGCGGCAGTGGCAGGCGAAATACGGTACTGAGCGGGTCCATATCAACACGGTAAAAATGTTTGTGGACGGCACCAATGAATTGGGCGATTGCCTGGCGCTGGAGCCTTTCAAGAACGACCCGGAAGGAAAGAACTGCGGCCATGCCAATTTATATAAAGCGGACCTGGTCAAGGCCATGGTGCGGCTCAATGAAGAGGCCATCGATCTCCATCTGCATATCATCTGCGACGGGGCGTTCCGCAATGTGGTGGACGCTTTGGAAGAAGCCCGCAAAATCTGCGGCCATGGCTGGAAGATCCGCGTGACAGGCGCCCACTGTGAGCTGACCCATCCTCATGACCGCGAAAGGGCCGCAGAGCTGGGTCTTTACATCGACTGGTCCACCCATTGGTCCGGCGGGTACTTTGGCGAAGCGGCGCAGGAATTCCACGGAATCGACCGCTGGAATACCATGTATGATTTTCGGGAATTCACAGCAGCAGGGGGGAATCTGGGATTCTCCAGCGACGTATTCAGCTATCAGGAAGCGGTGCGGGCGAACCCATTCTTCGGCATTCAGGCAGCCATGACGAGAGTTGATCCTGTGTTTCCCCTGGACCCGAAAAAATATCCCGGCAGCGCCCGCCCGCCCGAGGGAGCAAAATACACGCTGGAGGAACTGATTAAAGGCTACACCATCAATAATGCCGCCCGCCTGAGGCTGGATGATAAAATGGGTTCCCTGGAGCCCGGAAAACTGGCCAACTTTATGGTCCTGAATCGAGATATCTTTACAACTTCCGCAGAGCAAATGTCTGCGGTAACAGCTGAATGTACCTATTTCGAGGGCGAGAAACGCTGTATTACAAGCAGCCTGTCTGTGAGCAGAGAATGAACTGGCAGGCGCTGCTCTGCTATTCTGGATCCGAAGGAAGCGGGCCCTTCGGGCCCGGATTAATAAGAGGTAAAAAGTAAAATGATCGATCGAGCTTGTTTTGGTCTAAGTTTGCGATGATTTACTCCTGCCCTCGACTTTCGGATTCGCGCCCCGGCCCCGGAACCTGGACCCCGCCCCCCCTCAAGGATTCAGAGGTCACGACGATCACGATTATTGCGACAGATGTTTATGTCCGGAAAAAAGCGTAAATTTTATTCAAAATTTACGCTTTTTTCAACGATTGCATCGCCTCAAAGCAGCTAGACCAGCTGCCAGGCTGCCTTTTTTCGAAATGAGGCCACGCAAACCCACAACTTTGCGTAAAAATTACAAATATATTTGAGCATTTACCGGATTTCAACTGTTGAAGTCAATACACTGCACAAAACAAAACATGCCGGATCATTTCGTGTACTTGTCGGAATAGTATGGTATACTAAACCTATCTACACTTTGTGTCAGGAGGTATCATGAGTAATTTCAAGTTGACGCTTGCAGAATGCAGGCAGATCCTGGATCATATTTCAGGCCTGGTGGTGATTGACGCACAGGGCAAGGTAAGATTTCTTTCAAAAGATATGGTAGAAAGAGTCCAGCAGCTGGGCGTATCCAAGAGTGAGGCCGATAATTACTACGGCAAAGACATTCAAAAAATCAATCCCGTATCAAAGATCGGCAATGCTTTAGACAAGGATGCAAAGCCGCAGATTGTCTTTTACCAAACGGTAGGGATCACGGGAGCGGCGGTGATCTATCCCATCGTTGAAAAGGGGGAACTTCTTGGCGCGGTCGATTACGACGTTTTGCCCAATGACGCGTACATTCGCATCTTCCTGGATATGGTCGCGGAACGCTCCCTAAATCATGATCTGGACTTTGAAATCGATATCGAAGAGCTTTTTAATAAAGTAAACAGCGGCGGAAATGTGAAATATCGGATATAGGACATCCTGGGCGAAAGCGAGGCGATTAAAAAGCTGAAACAGAGGATCTACATATGCGCGGATGCGGATACAACGGTTCTGATCAATGGAGAAACGGGAACCGGAAAGGAACTGGCAGCAAATGCAATCCACCATATTTCCAAACGAGCGAATGGACCGATGATCGAAATCAACTGCGCTGCCATTCCGGAAAATCTCGTTGAATCCGAACTCTTCGGATATGAAGAAGGCAGTTTTACAGGGGCGCAAAAAGGCGGCAGGCCGGGAAAATTTGAGCTGGCTGACAAAGGTACGATTTTCTTAGACGAGGTAGACCAGCTGCCCATGCACATCCAGCCCAAGCTGCTGAGGGTGCTGCAGGAAAAAGAAATTGACCGGATCGGCGGAAAAAAGATCGGGGTCGATGTGAAGGTCATAGCGGCTACCAACAAGAATTTGCCGGAGCTGGTAAAGGACGGCCGTTTTCGTGAGGATTTGTTTTATCGCTTAAACGTTATCGAACTGCGGATACCTCCGCTGCGGGAGAGAAAAGAGGATATCAGACTGCTGACTGAGCATAAGATCAAGACCATTGATAAGGATATAAAGGGCATCACCAAAGGCGCTATGAAAATTCTTTACAATTACAGCTGGCCGGGAAATATTCGCGAGTTGTTCAATGTCATCGACCGGAGCGCATATTTTTGCAGCGGCGATCGGATCGAAGAAGACGACATTATGGAAATGCTGCCCCAAGAGAAAAGAAAAGAATATGGCAGCCGCGAGATCAAGTCGCTGGAGGCTGTTCGAGATGAGGCGGAAAAGCAGGCGATCAAACGGGCGCTGGAGCTTTATGGCGGGAACAAATCCAAGGCCGCGCAGGCGCTGGGAGTAACCAGAAGCAATTTGTATCACAAGATGAAAAAGAACCATATCGAATAATTGTATTATATTTTGTCACCGTCAAAATATAATACAGCATGAAAACGGTTTTATTTTAACGAGTTTCTAAGACTATGTGTATCATATTTTGACACATAGTCTTTTTGTATGTGTGAATATATTGAAAAGTAAGTATCTTTGAATTGGCATAATACTTGCTTTATATATTAGCGTTTAAACAGTAGACGTATTTCGATATCGAAAAGATGTTAATGCCCAATTGAGTTGTTATAAGGAGGATATTCAAATGATGAACCAAACAACTTCAAAAATTGGCGTCAAAACCAAATTGAGCTATGCGGTCGGGCAAATGGCGGACTCAGCATCTTTTAACCTTTATTATTGCTTTTTCCTGTACTTCCTAACGGATTTCGCGGGGATGAACCCGGCGCTTGCGGGGATGATTTCGCTGATCGCGATCCTGTGGGATGCCGTTACCGACCCGATCATTGGCTATATATCGGACAATCTCAAATCAAAATACGGAAGAAGGAGGCCCATGATCCTGGCGGGGGCCATACCATACGGCATATCTGTATTTTTGCTGTTCAACAACATCGACCTGGGCGGAAACGCGCAGTTCTTCTATTTCCTTGCTGTGGCACTGCTGTTCTGGACGTCCTTTACCACCTATGACATACCGTTCTTCTCCCTTGGCGCCGAGCTGAGCGAGGACTTCAATGAGAGAACTTCCCTGCGGGCGTGGTCCAGCGTATTCATGTATCTGGCCTCCATGCTGGCCACGGCCCTGCCGCCGATCCTTTTGAGCAAACTGCAAGGCAGCGGCTATTCATCCGATTTCGCATGGAATTTTATCGGTGTGCTGTTTATGGCCATCACCATCCTTGCCGGACTGGTATGTTGGAATTTCACCCGGGGGAAAGAAGACAAAATCGACTGGTCGGAAGTGAAAGACAAAGCAAAAATGAATTTTTTCACCAACTATATCTCAGCCTTTAAACTCAAGCCGGTCAAGTGGCTTCTCTTATCCGTTTTTTCCGTAGCCCTTATAGCGGCGGTCGTAAGTAATTCCAGCATGTACATGATGAACCACGTATTGGGCTTTTCCGCTGAAAAGCAGTCCCTTTCCTTTATCATCTATACGATTGTCAATTTAGGGTGGATCCCTGTTGTTAATATCCTCTCGCAAAAAGTTGATAAGAAGTACGCGTATGCAATCGCATTGGGCGTGAGCGCGGCAACCGCCCTCATCGTAGTGATCATGGGCTATGACATGTATACCCGCTTGGTCAGCAATTACGCGATATACATCGTATTTCTCACCATATCATCCTTTGGGACATGCGCTTTCTGGACCTTGTATTTTGCCATGATGTACGATCTTTGCGAAGTGGATGAATTTGTAAATGGGACAAGAAAAGAGGGGACTCTGAGCGCATTGACCTCCTTTTTCCAAAAACTTGGCGCGGCCAGCGCTTCATGGCTGACCGGCATGCTGCTGGCCAAAGGCGGCTACGACGCGGCCTTAGCTGTACAGACCATAGAAGCAAAGCATATGATCTTCAATATATTCAATTTGGTACCGCTCATTGGAATCGTCATAGGGATTCTCGCGATCCTCAAATACCCGATGACCAAGAAACGGTTCTACGCTTTGCTAAAGGCATTGAAGCTGAAAAGGGCGGGAAAAGAATACAGCACCGATGGATTTAAGGAATTGCTGTAGAAGTAAGGAAAGAAGGGCCAATGGGCCGCTAAGAAATTATCATAGAGACGAAAGGAATTGAAAATGAAAAAAAGAGCGCGCGATTTAGGAATCAACTTTTTTGGAGACCCGGGAAAAAACAATGCCATAACGGACGTAGAAGGGGTCGAGGTGGGCTACAGCACCATCATCATGGGAGAGCCGGATGATTTTAAAGGGAGAGGCTCAAACTTTGCCAGAACAGGCGTTACTGCGATCCTGCCCCGGGGGAAGCAAAAGAGCGTTGTGTATGCGGGCCGGCATGACCTGAACGGCAATGGAGAACTAACCGGCACCCACTGGATGGACGATTCAGGCTTTATCCATGGGCCCATCATGATCACGAACACCAACAGCGTGGGCATCGTCCGGGATACGGTCACCAAGTGGATGGTGGAAAACGATTACTACCAGCACCTGGTTTTCATGGGGGAAGAAATTGACGAATGCGGATATTTTTATCCGGTCGTCGGGGAAACCTGGGACGGTCTGCTCAATGATATCAATGGGTTCCACGTGAAAGAAGAGCACGTATATGAAGCTCTAAACAACGCAAAGGCGGGGCCGGTCGCGGAAGGGAACGTAGGCGGCGGGACCGGCATGGTATGCCATCAATTCAAAGGCGGGACAGGGACCGCCTCAAGAGTGCTGCCAAAGGAATTTGGCGGATATACGGTGGGCGCGCTGGTGCAGGCGAACCACGGCATCCGCATGTGGTTTGAGGTCAATGGAATCCCCATGGGACAGGAAATCGAGGGGGCCGATCCCGTGTGCAATACCTTTGCGCCCAAACCGGGAACCGGCTCCATCATCGTCGTTCTTGCCACAGACGCGCCGGTGAATCCGACGCAGCTTTCCAAGATGTGCAAACGCGTACCCATTGGGATCGGCAAGCTGGGCAGCGGATATGAAAACGGCTCGGGCGATATCTTCGTCGCCTTTTCCACAGCCAACGAAAACGCTTACACCAACAACGTTTCCACCGCGGAAGTCCTTGGGGATCATATGATGGACGCGATCTACAGAGCTGTGGCGGATTCGGTGGAGGAAGCGATTTTGAATGCCCTTTGCGCGGCAGAGACCATGGAAGGCGCCAATCACAATAAGTTTTACGCCATGCCCCATGATGAAGTGGTGCGTATTTTAAAAAAGTATAGAGGAGAATGAACAATGTATCGAAGGAATGCCTGGGAGAAATATAGGGAAGAAGATTTAAGAAAGGTCATGGATTTTAACGAAGGTTACAAGCGGTTTCTTTCCTCCGCCAAGACAGAACGGGAATGTGTGAAAGAGGCCGTGCGCCTGGCGGAAGAAAAGGGCTTTGTGAATTTGCAGGATGTGTTCAAAAGCGGACGGCCGTTAAAAGCGGGAGATAAGCTTTATGGAATCAATCGCCATAAAAATGTTGTGCTGTTTGTCTTAGGAGAAAAACCTTTGGAAGAGGGGATGCGGATTCTGGGCGCGCACATTGATTCGCCCCGGCTCGATCTGAAACCAAATCCCCTGTATGAAGAGGGAGGCTTGGTACTGGCGGATACCCATTATTATGGAGGAATCAAAAAATATCAATGGACCGCTCTTCCCCTGGCGATCCACGGGGTAGTGGTACGCAGAGACGGCAGCAAAGCGGAAATACGTATCGGTGAAGAGGATGGAGAACCGGTCGTAGGAATCAGCGATCTTTTGTATCATTTTTCGGAAGAACAGTTGAAAAAAAGCGGGGAAACGGTTGTGGAAGGGGAAAATCTGGATGTCACCTTCGGACACATGCCGCTCAAGGATACGGAAAAAGAGGCCGTCAAATCAAACATCCTGAAACTGCTCAAAGAAACCTACGACATAGAGGAAGAGGATTTTTTCAGCGCGGAGCTTGAAATCGTTCCCGCCGGCGCGGCAAAGGACTACGGTCTGGACCGGAGCATGGTCATGGCATACGGCCAGGACGACCGGGTCGGCGCCTATACATCCCTGGCCGCGGTCCTCGATCTGGAGCACAGCCGACACACCGTCTGCTGCGTCCTGTTTGATAAAGAAGAAATCGGCGATGTGGGAGCCACGGGAGCCCACTCCTTATATTTGGAAAATCTGGTGGCCGAGCTGATCTGGTACATGGGAAATACTTCACCCCTTGCAGCAAGGCAAGCCATGGCCCGCTCAAAAATGTTCTCCTGTGACGTAAGCGCGGCCTTTGACCCGCTTTACCCGGAAGTTTATGAAAAAAAGAACACCGCGATCCTTGGCCATGGCATGGTGCTGAGCAAGTATACCGGCAGCGGCGGAAAGATCTACAGCAATGATGCCAACCCGGAATATATTGCCTCGCTGCGCAGGATTTTTGAATCCGCGGGCGTCAATTATCAGACTGCTGAACAGGGAAAGGTGGATACCGGCATGTTCCAAACCATCGCTTATATAATGAGCAGCTATAATCTGGACGTGATCGATGCCGGCGTAGCCGTAATGAACATGCATGCTCCGTGGGAAGTGGTTTCAAAGGCCGATGTTTACGAAACCTATTTTGGATGCAAAACTTTTTTGGAAAAGATGTAAAGGAGAGGGCTGCTAAATGGAGTTTATTTCTCTTATGGAGATCATTGGAACCGTTGCCTTTGCCGTTTCCGGTGCGCTGGCTGCCATTGAAAAGACGCTGGCCGTACGCCTGGCAGCCCTGAAAATGAATTGGCCTTTGGGAAGAGTATCTGTTTTAGAGAAATAGCCGGAAAAACACCTTCATTTAAGTTTATGGAGGTGTTTTTATGACCGGAGTTTGCCTTCATTACTGGCGAACACTATTTTTTCTTTTTTGAGTGTCCATGGGCAAGGGCTGACGCAGACTTATTTGGAAATCAGCGGAGCCTAATTCAGCGGAACCTTGAAATCTCCTGATCCCGTCTGGCATCCACCTTGATGCTCTGCAATTCCATAAGGGCCCCGGTCGCCTCTTTGATCATATCGGACAAGTCGCTTTCGATCGCATGGTAGAACAGCCTGCGCCCTTCTTCCACATGACCTGTGTTTTTGATATCCGCTAACAGCGTCTTTTCCATTGTGCCGAATATCCCGTAGGCGGAAATTTCGATGATGCCGCCTGACAGAAAGACGACCGCGTCCCTTGGGCCCTTTCCTGACTTCTCTTTCAACAGTTTTATGAACAGCTTTCGTATCGTCTCTTCGATTTCCTTTTTGTTCTCAAAATCAAAAATCTGCGCAGCAGACGCCCTGGCCTTTTGCTCGAGGATCGATTTGCCGATTCGTCTGAGCTTTTCCTCAAAAGCATCCATATCAATGGGTTTTACAATGTAATTTTCAATATCAAGATCAACAGCTTCCAGTATGGTCTCAGCGTCTGACACTGTGGACGTAATGAGAAACTTGCAGGAAGAATTGGTTTCTCTGATTTTCTTGATCATTTCAAGACCGCCCATGCCGGGCAGAAGGATATCCACAATCGCGATGTCCGGATCAAACTGATCAAACAGGCGAATGCCTTTTTCCGCGTTTTCCGCAAGAAAAACTTTGCCGAAACGTCTTTTTAAAAATCGTTCAATGCTGGACCGCGTATTGTCGTTGTCTTCGATGTATATCACTTTCAGCTCTTTTAAAATATCCATGATGTTTCTTATATGACCATTGAAATCCCAACGATCATTGTTTCCTCTCTTTCATCGTTATTATAAAGGTCACACCCGCTTTTTCGTTGCGAAAACCGATCTCGCCGCCGAAATGGGATTCTATGATTTGTTTCGCCAGATATAGTCCGATTCCGCTGCCCCCGTCCTTTTCTTTCGTTGAATAGTACGGGAGAAAAATTTTATCAGAGCTTTCTTTTGGTATCGCTCCGCCGCTGTTGAAAATACGCAGAGAAATGATTTTCCATTGGGCCGTATCCCTTTGATCCGAATCTATTTTTATGATCCTCGGTTTTATTTCCGATAAAATGGCTCCATCCCGCGCGTTTTCGAGAATGTTAAAAATGCATTGTATAAACTCATTTCTGTAGTTGATAATTGTGAGCTCCGGATCCACCTCATTCATGATGTTTATTTCGTTGATCACCAGCTTTTCCCGCATGATCGAAAGGGCTTTCTCCACGCTGTCTTTTATGAAGAAGCGTTCTTTCCTCCTGTCAGGTTTCAAGAAATCAGCAAAATCAGTTATGGTGCTCGACATGATGGATACGTTTTCGCGCATTTTTGTTTCGTATTCCTTAAAACGCTCCCACGTCAATTCGCCCGCATCGTAATCGTCCTTCATATTTGAAATGTCGATGTTGATATTATTCAGGGGCTGTTTGCATTGGTGGGAGATGTTTCCGATCATTTCACCCAGCTTCGCCTGTCTGGACTGATTGATCAGAAGAATTTCGTTTTGCTGCGCCGATTTTACGACAGGGCCGTAGAATCGTTTGATCAGTAATATGGCGATTACGACGATAATGGAAACCGTCACGAACATGGTGATCATCAAGGTTGTCCTGGTTTCCGTAGCCGGAGTCATGACCGTGGTCACAGTCTGCGTTGTGGCCAAAATCCACCCGTTGTTCAAAGTCGTATATGCGGCAATATGCTTTTTTCCATCCGAAGAAGTATACCAGACCGGCTCTTGATCGGCGCCCAAAGAAGCGATCTGGGAAACGAGGGGAGCATAAAACTTTGCGGGATTTTTTACATTGTCGCTGGATGCACAGAAATTCAGCTTGGCATCGAAAAGGATGATCTGGCTGTCGCTGTACAGTTTAATCGCTTTGAGAATATCATCCACCTCGGACATCAGCATATCGGAGCCGACGATGCCGATCAGATTTCCGTCGGAATCATATACGGATTTGGTGTGGGTCAGCATATATTCGTCGAGGGAGGATTCATAATCAGGCGCGCCCCAATAGTCACCGTTTTTGATTGCGTCAAAATAATAATTCACTCTGGGATTCCCCTCTACAAGCCAGCTGGGAGCATACATCCGCGCGTCAATGGGGACGACCCTGCCGTCTTTGTAGGCGTACCACACCTCTTCCATGCTGGAGTGAAGCTGGGGTGAAAAGGTAACATATAGTCCCGAAAGATGTTCGGTGTTGGAAAGGGACTGTTTGAGAATATCGCCGGCCTGATGTTTGAGGCGCAGAAACGTATCGTAATCATCGATATAATTTTCATGGGAAAAGGTCACCTGCACAATGGACTGCATCATATTTACCAGACTGGACATGCTGTTGATCACCACATCAAGATCCGTGCCCGCGCTTTTTGTAGCGTATTCGATCTTGTCTTTTGCTTCTTTCTCAAAGGCGTTTTGATTGCGAATCAGCCCTATGATTTCAATGGGAAGAGCGATTAAGAGGGCTCCCAGATAATTAAAATAACCACACGTTTGAATATTTTTTTCATAAGCGTACACCATTCACAATTATGCGGAATAAAGGATTGATCGGAATGTAAGGGAGTATAGTGCACAACAGATCAATTGTCAAGACGCCGTTGACAAAGTGGATGATATATTCTATAATCTTGCCATGGGATAGAGTAGACTGCGGGCGCAGGAGACGATATCTTAAGATTTTAAAGAAGAAAATTGAGAGACTAAAAAGAAAGTATCATTACATTGCTTTTTATGGATCAATGCATTTATTTGCATTGATCTTTTTTGTTATTTTATAAGGAGGGAGAAAATGAAGAAACGATTAACCTGCATATCACTTGCGCTTCTCATCGCG
Organism: Hominibacterium faecale; assembly: GCF_020734085.1. Lineage (NCBI taxonomy): Bacteria > Bacillati > Bacillota > Clostridia > Peptostreptococcales > Anaerovoracaceae > Hominibacterium > Hominibacterium faecale. The sequence continues at coordinate 2,366 of NZ_JAJAGH010000013.1, read as the reverse complement.
CTGGTCCTGATGTTTGGAACATCCTGTTCCTCGTCGGGAGACTTGTCCATGTCCAAGGACGTCGACAAAATGCTCGAATTCACAAGCGAGGCAACGGACAAAGCCGAGGCTGTCGCCTATAAGCTGGCCTACGACGAGAAACTGGCCGATGATTCCACTGGTTTCCGAACCGCCGGATCCGACGCGGAGCACAGGGCCGCTGATTATCTGGCGAAAGAGTTTGAAAAAATCGGGCTTTCGGATGTGGAAAAAGAAGCGGTTACCGTTGACAAATGGCAGTTCAATGAAGCCTACATGACCGTCAATTACACGGGTCAGGACGGGCAAAAGAAAACATTCAAGCTGGACAATATGGTATCCTACGCGGCGCAGGGTACAAAGCAGTTGGGCGGCGATTACACCAACCTGGATATCGTAGATATGGGCATGGGTACGGAAGCCGATTATCGAAAATATTATAAAGCAAATAATTGCGAGAACATGGAAGGAAAAATTGTTCTTGTAGGCGTGGACCAATGGAATGAAGTCTGGATCGACGGACCGTACATGGAGGCTGCCGTACAAAAGGCCGCAGCCATTATCAGCTATCCCATAGACGGATATGCCAAGTACAATGACGATACCCTGAATATGCAGGATATCTGCGCTCCGGACATGAAGCTCCCTTGTACATCGATCACCAAGAACGATGCGAAAAAAGTTCAGGAGATCATAAAGTCAGGAAAAAATATTGCCGCAAAGCTCTATGTGGACAATGAAGTGGGAAGTCAAAATGGCACTAGCTACAATGTAGTCGGCACGATCAAGGGTACGGAGAACACGGGACAGAGAATCATCGTCGCCGGCCATTATGACAAATATTTCAACGGATTTGAGGATGACTGCACTGCCGTCGGACTTACGGCCGGCATTGCAAAAGCCATCATCGACTCCGCATATAAACCAGCCAATGACATTGTATTTATCGCCCATGCCGCGGAGGAATGGGGAAGATTCGATACTTCCACCGACTGGGCCATCGGATCGTGGGAAATGATCACCACCGCTCATCCCGAGTGGCAGGGAAGTACGCTGGCTCTGATCAACTTTGAAATGCCCAGCGTAGACAGCTTTAACAAGAACGGCGTTATGCGCACCACTTATGAAGCAGGGGAAATCGGAAAGAATTTGCTGTCCTCGGATTTATTGTCCGGCGTGAAGTCCTTCTATGAAGACGGGGTTGTTGTGAAAAATGACGATCAGGAAATTCCGAGAACAGACGGCATCTCCTATCAGTTCCAGGGCGTACCTGTATTCATGCCAAGGCAGGAGGACCGGACCGAATGGACCCAGAACCGCTACCATACGCCAAAAGACGACAATAATGTGGAAGATACGAAAAAAGACGGCGTACATAGCAAGGAATTGTTAGAATATCAGCTTTCACTGTATTCAGCGCTGGCCATGTATATCGACGGCAGCCCTGCGTTGGAGCTGGATTTCAACAGTCGGTGCGATGATTTTGAAGCTGCCGTAAAGGACACTGAAAAATACGCGACAAAAGAATCGGTAGAAACTTATAAAAAGGCGCTGACGGATTTACGTGAAGCGGCCGCAAAGAACCTTGAAAAGGCCAAGAGCATCAACGCTGACTACGAAGCCGCGTACAAGGCGGAGGACGAAGATGCTATGAAAGCCGCAAGAGCCCAGGGTGTTGAGCATAATAAGAAGTCCCTCACGGCCTTTAAGTATGTGCAGGATGAATTTATGGGGCTGGCCGATTACGGTGATGTGGAGCTGCACCATAAAGGCTTGCAGAATAATCTCGATCTGTACGGCGATGTGGTGGAAGCCTTGAGCGACGGTAAGATTACGGAAGAGGATGTATGGCTGGCCGCCGCAATCAACGGTTACTATGAGAATTATGCTTATCTGTTCAGCGATGAAGTATGCGCTTTGTCCAATAGCTTGCTGATGAATGATAAGGTCAAAAGCAATTGGGGAAGCGGTAAAATGACCCTCGCAATAAAAGATTCATGGAAAACCACAAAGAATATGTACGCCCAGTGGAACAAGGGCGTCACCGATGCCGCGGAATACAGAAAATTTGTGGATGAATATAAGGGATATATGGACATTCTCAAGAAAGAGCTGCAAAAGTATGTAAATAGCGAAACTGAGGCAATGGGCCAATTGGAGAGCATGCTTTAAGACAGCTGTGTAAATAGTCCTGCGCCTGAAAATAAAAGCCCCTTTCCTGGAAATAATAATTCAAATCCGGGAAAGGGGTTTTGCATCAGTGAGGGAACAGAGACCCCGGAAAGTTTTGTGTAAAAGAAAGAACCTTAAAGGTAGAAATCAAAACAGATTGAATAAACGGTTTCGTG
>NZ_JAJAGH010000012.1:0-227423 GCF_020734085.1 Hominibacterium faecale | reverse complement strand
TGCCGGGAGTATCTGGAGGATCTGCGAAGTCAGGGAGGAAAGGAGATTGCCATGACGGAAAAACTATTGCGAAAGGCCACGGCTGACGAGATCGTCCGTGAGCAGGCGATTGCGAGGGACAAATTCCGCTTACAGCAGCACTGCCGTGAAGTACAGTTAAAGAAAGGCCTGGCTCAGGCGTTTGAGGACGGACAGAAGGAAGGACTTGCCCAGGGAATCTCGCAAGGGATCTCAGAAGGAATATCACAAGGAATATCACAGGGAATCTTGCAAGGGATTTCACAGGGAAAGGAAGAAGGTCAGAAAGAGCTGGTGCGGAATCTGGCTGCCAGCGGCATGGAAAGACAGCAAATCGCCAGGATGGCAAAGCTATCTCTGGAAACGGTCGAAGCCTGGTTAAAAGGCTGATCAAATCTGCCGCCGGGTGGGACCGGCATCATTTGGGCAGACCAAGATTCTTCGATGAGGAAGTAAAATACAAAGTTTAAAAGTACCCACTTTTAAGCAAGCAGCACGGCAAAGCCGCCGAAGCTGGTTGCTTTTTTTATACGTAGGAAATAGGCAGCGATATTTCCGGATTATCAATGAAGCCTACTTCTTCTAAGAATCGGCGAAACCGACTTTATTATAGTCTGGGAGATATCGAATGCGTAGCATTTCCTAGGCTTTAAAAAAGGTTGCCTTGTGAAAGTGAGCGCAAAGCGCGAATAACGTTTCCGAAGGAAACTTTTTTCCAAATATGAAAGCAGGCCCGGAAAAACCATTGACTGACAAAGTGGCCGGATGGAATAAATATATTGTATACCTATATATATGTACTTTCTTTTTGACCGCAATTGATTATAATGAGGTAACACGAAAATTTTCAGGAGGGTAACATTATGAAAGAGTATAAAATATCGCATTTAATAAAGTCAGAGGATCTGAACCACCACGGTACGCTGTTTGCTGGGAGGACGGCGGAATGGCTGGTTGAAGCGGCCTTTATCGCAGCAGCGGCCACCCATGGCCGGCCGCAGGATGTTCTGTGCGTCAATGTACATGGGTTTACCTTTAAAAAGCCGGTTCAAAAGGGGGATATCCTCACCATCCACAGTCGGATCGTAAAGACTGGAAACACAAGCCTGATGGTTCATGTGAAGGCGTTGTGCGAGATCGACTCAGGACAGAATGTAGAAGGGTTCGTGACCTTTGTGTGTGTAGAACCGGATACTAAGAAAAAACGGCTCCATGGCATTGTTTTGGATGAGCCGGAAAATGAGGAAGAGGCGGCTTTGAGGGAGCGGGCGCTAAAGGTGAAGTAGGTGATTTAGAAAAAGGGCAGTTTTTACGGAAAACGGGTTGCATGGTAACATTTAGTTCCATGTAACCTTTTTTTGTGGTTCAACGTTATAATGTAATGAATAGACTTAAATATGTAACAGTTGGACAGGTATAGCTGCTCAACCGTTACAGCTGTGCGAGAGATGCGTGTAACTTTTGGCTAATAACGAGCTGCCAACCGCCAGCCCTATGAAAAAAGTGTCGAAGAGTGTTGTAAATTAAATGATGCGGAGTTATAATGACTTGTAACCAAACGGAATACATTATTATTAGTGAGCGGAGAGGGGAGAATTCCAAAATGTTTGAATTAGTAAATAAGAAAAGAAATGACCTGAAGAAGAATAAAAAAGGTTTTACCTTGGTCGAGGTTATTGTAGTGCTGGTTATCCTGGCGATCTTGGCGGCGATTTTGATACCGACCATGATTGGATGGATTAATAAGGCCAATAAGAAAACGGCTATTGTTGAGGCAAGAAGCGTTGAACTGGCGGCGCAGACTATTGTATCTGAGAATTCAAATACACTGTCAGGTGGTGCAATAACGTCGGAAGAGGCTGCAGGAAAAGAAATTATGGCGTTGTCGGAAGTTGAAGGGACGTTGGCAACGAATATCGTAACTGATGCTAAGGGAAAAGTAAAAAGTTTTACTTATATCGATTCAACAAATAAATATAAAGTTACATACAATGGAGATGAAAAAGGGGATAAAAAATTCGTCATAACAGATAATTAAGTCGTATTTTGAAAATAAAGGTTTAAGTCAGTAAAAGCCAAAGGCTGCCGCAACCAGCGATGAAGATCGCCAGGCGGCAGCCTTTTCTGCATGTAGAGGGAATGAGGAAGGCCCCATTGGGGAAGGGGCCGGATTGGAAGTAATGTGGTGGGTTTCTGCCGGAAGGCAGAAACCTGCCTTTAAGGGGAATTCCATATCTACCAGGGCGGATACAAAAAGTGAAAAAATATCTGGTTTTTGTATCAAATTTCAAGGCGTCCAGGCCCCAAAAGTCAGAAAACTTCCGCAGAGGACGAATTTGGCCTGAATTTGCTCTAGTCAGGGGCTGAAACGATTGGTAAAAGATACAAAAAACAATAAATTTTCAATGTTTATAACAAATATGCGCATTCTTCAGGAAGGGGTTAGCTGGACGGTCCCCCTTCCCAAAGGGACCCTGCCAGCCGAATGCTGGCAGGCAAATAGCATAGAGCCTCATAATATGAACGGAAAAATCATGAAAAACAGAAAATGGAACAACAAAGCAAAAGGCTTCACATTAGTCGAAGTTATTGTCGTGCTGGTAATCTTGGCGATTTTGGCAGCAATTCTAGTACCAACAATGATCGGATGGATTAAGAAAGCCAATGAAAAGACGGCTATTGCGGAAGCCAGGAATATTTTGATTGCTACTCAGACCATCGCCTCGGAAGCTGCTGGCGACACCAGTTCTATGATAAAAGGCAGTACTTTTATAATTGATGACGATCGACAATACTTGAGGCCAATCAAGACCGAGATTCTGGAATTGGCGGAGCTCTCGGATAAACGCGATATGGTAGGTGTAATCATGCTGAAAGATTATAAAGTTGACAACTTCACCTACAAAACAGAAGATGTCACCATAACTTACCATGCCCAGGCAGGCGGATCGGGTCAAAATACTTACGAAGCAGGGTTTACCGTAACGCCAAATTAGGATAAAATAAGAAGAACGCAGTTTTTGTCGAACGAACACGATGTACCTGCACTTTCAGAACAGGCAGCAAAAAAGCAAAACGACCAAATTTAAAACGAATGGAAAAGAGGGTTACATGGCGCAACTTTACATCGCATACGCAGTCATATACGGATTCGTTCTGATCGCGGGAATCTGCATCGGAAGTTTCCTAAATGTCCTCATATACCGCATACCAGAAAAGCTGAATTTTGCAAAAGGCCGATCCTTTTGCCCGGCCTGCGGACATGAGCTGAAAGCCATCGACCTGGTACCTGTAGTCAGCTTCCTTTTTCTCAGAGGGAAATGCCGTTACTGCGGGAACAAAATATCCTTTCGCTACCCACTCATCGAACTGTTGGGCGGAGCGCTGGCGCTGTGCAGCGTCTGCCGCTTCGGACTTACCTGGCAAGCGGCAGTGGTTTTTGCTTGTTCCTGCATCCTTTTGGTAATTGCCTTCATCGACATCGACACCATGGAAATTCCCAACGGACTGGTGCTGGCCCTGCTGCTTCTGGCCCTGGTCAGCCTGATTTGGTTTCGGAACATCACATGGCTGTCTGCGCTGATTGGAATGGCGGAGATTTCGCTTCCCATGGTGCTGATGAACCTGATCATCAAAGACAGCTTCGGCGGCGGCGACATCAAACTCTGCGCGGCCTGCGGCCTGATGCTGGGATGGCAGCAAATGCTGGCGGCGGCGCTGATCGCCCTGATCACAGGAGGCATCTACGGCGCCTATCTGCTGATCGCAAAGAAAAAAGGAAAAAAGGACCATTTCGCATTCGGCCCTTTTTTAAGCCTTGGAATTATCATGGCATTATTTGCGGGAACCATCCTGATCGACAGCTATTTGAGCATATTTAACCTGGCGTAGTGCCCGGCCGGAACGGACTGCCTGCTGACCGCACCATTGCATCATCGCAGAGCACGCAGGATCGCTGAGGGAGTGGTTTACCATAATGAAAACGGGCAATAACTGGCATAATTCGTGTAAATTTTGTGGGTTCGCGGGCCCAAAATCTGCGAATTTTGGCATATTGAACGAATTTTGCAAAATCCGGCCCCGCCAGCCTTAAAAATTACACGAATTTGATTAAAAATCATAAAATTCGTGTAAGAAATAGATTCAGCCAGGCCGGGCCGGCCTGTACAAACCGGCCAGTACACGAGCACGAGAGGAGAAAGACTGTGCCTGCATATCAATTTAAAGCAGCAAGACAAAATGGAAAAGCAGTAAAAGGCACCGCGCAGGCGGCGGACCCGGCGGCCCTCAGAGCCGACTTGAGAGAACAGGGGATTTTCCTGATTTCCTGCCAGGAGGCAAAAGACAAGCAGAACGCCAAAAAGATGAAAGCAAAACAACTGGCGGAATTCTGCAGAGAGCTGGGAATGATGATCAGCTCCGGTGTTCCTCTTATCCGGGCCATCAGCATCATGGCGCAGCGCGACGTCAAGCCGCAGATCAAAAAAGTCTATACAGACTTGTACCGGGACTTGCAAAAGGGCATGATGCTGTCGGAAGCCATGGCCGAGCAGGGAAACGTGTTTCCTGATCTTCTGATCAACATGTATAAAGCCAGCGAAAGCACAGGCGGCATGGATGTCACCTCCAAGAAGATGGCAGACCACTTCGAAAAAATGCATAAAATCAACCAGAAAGCCGTATCTGCGGCCGTATACCCCATCATATTGATGTCGGTAACGCTGGTTGTTCTGTTAGTAGTTTTTCTGGCCGTACTGCCGAAATTCTTCGAAATGTACCAGGACATGGATGCGGCTTTACCGGGCATTACCCAGTTCATGCTGGGACTGAGCATGGGAATTCAAAAACACTGGCTGGTCATATTGATCGTAGTGCTGATTTTGATTCTGGTCATTCGCGGAGTTGTAGCGCGGCCCAGGGTCAAAGCGGTGCTGGATAAAAAGAAGCTGGGAATTCCCATCGTGGGAAAGCTCCTGAGGACCATCTACACCTCCCGTTTTGCCAGAACCCTCAGCTCATCCTATTCCAGCGGTATTTCCATGATCAACGCCCTGGAAAACACCAGGGATACGATTGGCAACACCTACATAGCGGGTCAGTTTGACCAGTTAATCAGCGATGTGAGGGAAGGCCAGTCCCTATCCGATTCTATCGGAAAAATACAAGGAATTGACAATAAGCTGCCGGCCAGCATCCTCATCGGTGAAGAAACTGGGCGTCTGGACTCCATGCTGGAATCCATTGCCGACACCTTTGATTACGATGCAGAAATTGCTCTTCAGAGGATGACCACCTTGATGGAACCGGTGATGATTATCATAATGGCCATAGTAATCGGCTCGGTCATGATCTCGGTCATGCTGCCGCTGCCCACCTTATACAATGCCATCGGATCGGGAGCTTAAGAGCAAGGCAATCCCAGACTTCAAAATACAACCCCTGGAAATGAGGTAGAACATGGATACAGCGATTTATATTGGAAATGAAAAAATGCAAATGGTATGCGGTGCGAAAAAGAGCGGCTCTCTAGTAATCGACACCTATGCTCAGATCGATTTGCCAGAAGGCGCGGTTCTCAACGGCGTTATCACCAATGAGGAACTCTTTATCATGTCCTTTCGCCAGTTGATGACAGAGCATCCTGACATGCTGGACCGAAAGGTACGGCTGCTCATCGGCGGCGACCAGATTTTAACGAAAGTTTCCATAGCGCCCCGAATCTCAGAAAGACAGCTGCTTGAATGGGTCAAAGGCGAATTTTCCGAATCAGAGATTAGGGAAGACATGCTGTATGACTACCGGATTATTCGGGTTGACCAAGATGGCGACCTGGCACTGATCTGCGCGGCCCAGAAGGAAATGATCGGCTCCTATATCAACATCTTCGAGGAACTGGGCATTGAACTGGAAAGTATCGGCGCCGGACTGGACAGCCAGATCAAGCTGCTCAGCTTTCTGCCGGAAACCAGCCAGGACAGTTTTATCTTCCTGACACTGGACGGCAGCAGCCTTTACGCCAGCATTTACGTGAACGGCGTATTCCGTATTTCCAACTGGACCAGACTGTTCAGCGAGCGGAGCACGCCGGCTGTCAGCGGGGAGATCGAACGCATGGTATCCAACCTGATGCAGTTTTCCCACACAGAAGGATATGCCCAGGAAATCAAAAAAATCTATGTCTGCGGATGCAGGCGGGATGAGATCTTCTTATTTAAAAACATTACAGAACGATTTTCCCTGCCCACCGATCTGCTGAGGGATAAAACGGGGCTGATTGATGCAGGCGAGCAGCGAATCAGGGTCGATGAATATGTATATGCCATCGGAACTTTATTATAGAAAAGCGGAGAACAAGCGAGATGAGGAAAGCGAAAGCGGCAAATGTAAAAAAGCTGAAAAAGAAAGAAATCAATTTTTACGAGCGGTATTATTACGATCCGGAGGCTGAGGCAAAGAAAAAATTCTTTGTAACGGCCATTATTCCGGCGGCCGCCCTGTTGGTTGTCATACTAGGTATTTTCGCGTTCTTTAAAATCAGCGATGCCATTCATAACCACCAAATCAAGGAAATTCAAGAATACCTCAGTTCGCCTCAGACGACCCAGAGCTACAATGAGGCTATGGAACTGCAGCAAAAGCGGGATGATCTGGCAAAAGTCAGCGGCTCTATGGAAGGTATTATTTCTACGGTCGAGGGACTTCCCGACATGGATACATCCGTAATTGGCAGGATCAACAGTGCCCTTTCCGGAGCAAAAGTCATTTCTCACACCTACGATTCCGGCGCTGGGACCTTTGTCATTGTTACGCGTACCAGCACGGCAGCCCAGATGCCGGGTCTAGTTAAACGGCTTAAATCCGTAGGCTGTTTTTCAGATGTAGCCTATAAAGGATACGAAGACAGCGATTCCAAGTACGTGGCGACGATCAGCTGCGTGATGTTCAGATAAGGGGGCAGGAATGGGTAAAGAAAAGAAAAAATCCATGGACATCATGGGGCAGCTGGCAAAGCTGACGAAACGGGAGCTGATTTTGATCTACGTGCTGATCATTGTGGTCATCGTGGCCGGCGGCGTTACATTTTTAATCGCTCCGGCAGTGGAGCGGCACGGAGAAGTTTCCGATGAACTGATAGCCATTGAACAGCAAAAGGAAGAGATCGACCAGATGATCGGGCAAAAAGCGTCCCTGCAGGATCAGGTTACCGGGTATAAAAAAAGCATCAGCAAACTGGCAGATCAGTTCAACGAGGTCATGGTCAATGAGGACATCGACAAATTGATTACCGGAATGATCACATCCAGCGGACTTAAGCCCATATCGCTGACCATCGGCAGCGACGAAGAAAACGATAATCAGCAGGATCAAAACACTGAGGGAGAAACCCAGGCGACAAAGGAAGAAAAAGATGCCTTGCTGGACCAGCAGAACACCAACGTGCTCACTGACCAGGATGCCGCTCTGCCTCAGACACAGCCCATCACTTCGGCAAATGATTCCGTCGTTACCACGACCGTGGTCACAGTAAAGGTGAAGGGCAGCATGGGTCAATTCTCGGCCTTGGTGGGCAGAGCTGCCGCCAAAAAAGGCGTAGCTGTGAGGAGCTTTGCACTGACCAACCAGGAAAAAGACGAGACCGCTTCCGCGCTGGCCGAGGTACTTAATGAAACGAAAAAATCAAAGGAATATCCATATACGGCAGAACTGGTATTTGAAGTTTACCAGAGCAGCCAGGTATAACCAGGAAAGCGAGGGCATAGCAGGATGGCAATGAAAAATGTTCGAATTGGAGAAGTCCTGAAAGAACATGGATATATCGACGATCAGCAGCTCGGGCAGGCATTGGAATATCAGCGTCAGAACAAAGGAAAACGGCTGGGCGGCATTCTCATGGAAATGGGCTTTGTGACCGAACAGCAGATGCTGGACGCGCTGGGTCACCGAATGGAACTGCCTGTGGTGGACATATCGGGGAAAACTCTGGATACGGAAGCGGTCAGCCTGATTCCCCGCCAAGTGGCACAGAAGTACAATTTGATCGCAGTGGAGGAGAAAGACAGTATTCTAACCGTTGCCATGAGCGATCCTCTGAACTTTTACGCCGTGGAAGACGTTCGTCAGATTACCCAAAAGACCATTGGCGTAGTTTTAGATGTGAGCGAACATATCAAGGCAGCCATCGACCGCTATTATTCAGAGATCGTCACCAAACAAGCCTTTCAAAAGGTGGACGTGGTGCTGCCGGCCGAAGAACTGGCCCAGCTGGAGCCGACGGGTGATGAGGCTCCCATTGTTCAGGCCCTCAATAACTTGCTGGTCCAGGGCTACCGGATGGGTGCCAGTGATATTCACATCGAACCCTTTAAAAAACATATACAAGTAAGGATGCGTGTGGACGGTGTCATTACGGAAATTGTAAAGCTGGCGCCAGCTCTGCAGCTGCCCCTGATCGCCAGGATCAAAATCCTATCAGGGATGGATATCGCAGAGCGGCGGCTTCCCCAGGACGGCCATTTCCAGATACGGCTGGAGGATATGGAGATTAATACGCGTGTTTCCATTGTCCCTACCGTTTTCGGCGAAAAAGCGGTTATCCGTTTTTTATACACCAATGTGGTGGTCGATCAGGAACAGACGTACGGTATGACAGAAGAAAATTTTGAAAAATTTCAGTCCATGATCGCCAGTCCCCATGGGATCATTTACATAACAGGGCCCACCGGATCGGGAAAGACGACCACGCTTTACATGGTGCTGGAGCAAATAGCGAAGAAAGCGGTCAATGTTTCCACCATTGAAGACCCGGTTGAACGAAATCTGCCCCAAGTCAATCAGATGCAGGTGAACAACACGGCCGGCCTTACCTTCGATGTGGGGCTGAAGGCGCTGCTGCGACAGGACCCGGATGTGATCATGGTCGGTGAGACCAGAGACAGCGAAACCGCATCCATTTCCGTGCGTGCGGCCATCACCGGCCATCAGGTTTTTTCCACCCTCCATACCAACGACGCCATCTCATCCATTGTTCGTCTCAGAGACATGGGAATTCCGTCCTACATGGTGGCCAATTCACTGGTGGGACTGGTAGCGCAGCGTCTGATGCGAAAGGTCTGCCCCCACTGCGGCCAGGCGTATCCGGCATCGCCCGCCGAGCTGAAGGCTCTGGGACTTGACATCGGTGAAACCGCAGCCTTGAAAAAAGGCCAGGGCTGCTCAAAATGCAATCACACTGGTTATATGGGGAGGCGTTCCATCCATGAAATGGTGCTCATCGATAAAACGCTGCGCAAGATGATAACGGAAGAAGTGGAAATGAGCGATATTCGCCATTACTTGAGAAAAGAACAGAATTTCAAAAGTCTCTATGATGCGGCGAGAACCCTGGTTTTGCAGGGAATCACCACCATGGAGGAATTCTATAAGATCGCGTATTACGCAGAAGAGGATGATTAAGATGATGGATATTCAGCAGCTGCTCACAGGAGCCAGAAAACAGAACTGTTCCGACTTGCATATTAGTGAAGGGCTGGGAATGGCCATGCGAAAGCACGGCCGCCTGATCCGCGCTGAAGAAGCCCTTTCCCGCCAGGAGCTGCGGGAATTGATTCTATCCATGTGCAGCCAGGAGCAGAGAGAGGGATTGGAGCGGGGAGAAGATCAGGACTTCGCCTTGCAGCTTCCGGATAAAACCAGGCACAGGGTTAATGTCTACCAGGATCGGACCGGGCTGTCGGCGGCAGTGCGCCTTCTAAACGACAAGATACCCACCTTGGAAGAACTCTATCTGCCGCCGGTCATGGCAAAATTGGCAGAAGAACCCAGAGGTCTGATCCTGGTGACCGGGCCAACCGGAAGCGGCAAGTCGACGACGCTGGCCGCTATGATCGATTATATTTCCCGGAAAAAAGCCGCCCATATCATCACGGTGGAAGATCCGGTGGAATATGTCTTTGACCAGAATCAAAGCATGATTCACCAGCGGGAAGTGGGTGAGGACGTGGGTTCCTTTGCCGGGGCGCTGCGCTCTGCCCTTCGTGAAGATCCGGACATTATTCTGGTGGGAGAGATGCGCGACTACGAAACCATCTCCACAGCTGTAACCGCGGCGGAAACCGGCCATCTGGTCCTTTCCACCCTGCATACCACAGGGGCTTCACAGACCATTGACCGTATCGTGGACACTTGCCCGCCTCAGACGCAGCAGCAGATGCGCAATCAGCTCTCTATGATTCTGCGGGGTGTCATCACCCAGCAGCTGCTGCCCAACGCGGCTGGAAACGGCAGGATCGCGGCTACCGAAATCCTCCTGGGTACGGATGCTGTGGGTAATCTGATCCGTGAAGATAAGTGCTACCAGCTTCCCACGGCCATGCATTCGGGAATGTCCCAGGGCATGCATACTTTGAACAGCGACTTGGCCAGATTGGTTCTCATGGGATCGATCACCCTGGAAACCGCTGAAATGGCTTCCACAGACCGGGCTGATCTGCAGCAATTCATGAGAAGAGTTTAGTTAGATATTGGGAGAAAAACATGTTTAGCAGCGCGGGAAAACAGAAAAAAGGCTTTACCCTGGTGGAAGTGATTGTTACGCTGACGATTGTCGCCATTCTGGCAGCCATCGCCATACCCACCGGGATCGGATATATGGAAAACGCCAAACAAACCGCACGGGACAAGGTGGCCCGGAGCGTATTTCTTGCCGCGCAGAAGGCGCTGACGTCCAGGATGTCCAGTGGGGATAAGCTGGTCGAAGGCGAACCTGTAAACGTCGAAGGGATCTCTCCCGAGTTTACCGATTTGGATGAGAATAAAAACAATATTGTATTCTTATCGATTAACCAGTCCCAGACCAATAAAACAGGGACGGCCATATACCAGCTGTTGGAGCCGTATTTAACCGATCCTGAGATTCTGGAAAATACCGTTCTCGTTGAGTTTAACAAAAAGACGGGAAAGGTTTATGCGACCTTTTACAGCGAAGTAGTTGCGGCCATCGGCTATGGGAGCAAAAATTCGGATACATATAATGCCTATAAGCGGAGTAAGCAGGACCGTAAAGATGGAAAGATGGGCTATTGGGGTGTGGACAGCACGGGAAAAGCCGATGGGACCGAGGAAGCTGCGGATGCTGATATTCAGATTGTCGATTATGATGAATTGGAGCAGACAAAAGGAAATAATATTAACGGCGGCAACAACTACGGATTGCTGACCGTTGAATGCCTGCTTCCGAAAGAAATGGACCAGGTGAAAAATATGGTTATTACCATAAAAGGCGACAAGGAAGAAAGCATTACAATCACAAACGACCAATCATCGCCGCAGGCAGGCAGCTTTGCTTTCTCTCAGATTGAGGCGGTGGCCAAAGATGTAGAGGACCCCAAAGGTAAGGTCGATGAAGCTTTGAAGCAGGCTTTTCAAGTGAAGAGCAGCAGCTCGGACATCTGCTATTATCCAATGTATATCGAAACACGAAAAAGTGACGATCGCAAGATCCTGGTACTCGTTCTGGATACAATTGGAGAACAATTTTCTATAACGAAAAACCACGAATCTCTTGGTATGGAAGAATTAACGGCGACCCTGATTGTCAACAAGCATTCAGAGAACAAAACCTATAGCTTTCCTGAAGCAGGTCAGACTGCTCCCCATAGCTATTTTGCAGGAAAAGCAACCGCAGACGGCAAGGAGGGATATGGAATAAAAAGCATCCGCCATTTGAATAATGTTCGTTATGGTGATGAAGCAAAAGCGACCAATTACATTCAGCTGGGCGATATCTACTGCAGTACCTATGACGGAAAGGTTCCGTACTGGGAGCCAATTGGAAACCAGGCTCCGCTTTTGGGATCGGCGGGCGACAAACCATCCTACACATGGGGTCAAAATAACGGATTTAAAGGGCAGTATTACGGCATGGGCCATGCTATCTATAATTTGACTATTCAAGATAATGGGCGCAATATGACCGGACTGTTCAGCTGCCTTTCAAAAACCGGTGTGGTCAGCGGAGTATCGCTTGATTATACGGATTCCTATATCAGCGGTTATTTGAAAAGCTCTGCTAAAAGCAAATATTTCATAAATGGAAAGCACAGAGTTGGCGGTATTGTGGGAGAAAACTGGGGCATTGTATCCCAATGTACAGCAAGAGGCGCTGTGTATGCTTCCGGAGGAGAGAGCAAGGCCGGAGGCATCGTGGGCAAGAACATGATCGGGAAAACGGAAGCGGAAGGCCCCGGTCTTGTTACCCAATGCGCAGCTGCGGTTAACGTAACTGCGGGGGTTGCAGATCTTGATTCCGATCCTAAGACAGAAGATGCTGAAGGAGGATGTGCAGGAGGCATTGTCGGCGACAACTACGGTAATATTACATATTGTGAAAACGGTACAGCGGCAGGATATAACGCAGAAAAAGGGTTGCCCTGGTTCGTCGGTACGCCGTATTTCGGCGCTGGCATGGAGCTGCATCAGATGGGTACTTATAACACGGTAACCGGTGGTACGGCAAATGACAGCCTTCAAATCAATGGCAGCAACTGTGCCGGCGGAATAGCCGGTGAACACCGGGGCTCGGAGTTTGGTCGTGATGCGACGATCCGATACTGCGTCAATGCTGCGAAAGTAGATTCGGAGAAAAACGCGGGCGGTTTGGTTGGCCAGTATTTGAGCCAATTCAAACAGCGCACACTTACTATAGAGTTATCTTATAATGCAGGTACGGTCACAGGAGGTCTTTATGCAGGCGGGGTGCTTGGAGATGTTTTCCAGGCGCAGGGGCTGCAAATGCTGGAGCAGTCAAAAGCCGATTATCATCGTATCCGGTCCTGCTATAATACCGGCGCTGTGAAAGCGGGCAGCCAAAAGGCATATCTTGGAGGTCTGGCCGGCCGCTACGGAGCCTATACGGAATTGTCGGATTGTTATAATATTGGAGAAGTAGAGAACGTTAAAGATCGTGCAGATGGTCTTTTTTACGGACGTGGCGCAAAGGCAACGGGGCCGGCTAAAAACTGTGCAACCTATAAAGGTGCGCCAGAAAGGCCCAATTTCATATTTGAAAATGCAGAGCGTATTTTTGAAGAGCCGAAAGATCTGAAAAAACATAAATTTGCCGAATTAGAATCACAAAACGGTAAAAAAGTCGGCGTTTTTGAATACACCTATCCTTATCTTAAAGTTAACGATAGTTCCTGCAAATTGAAAACGTTATTCCATCGGACTCCATGGAAGGAGGTCGCTGATGGCAGCTAAATATAGATGCAGATTGATACCGCAGGATTCAGGAAAAAAAGGCTATACTCTGATTATCGCTGTCATTATCATGGCCGTTCTACTGATTGTCGGAACTGCTGTACTCACGGCGGCGGCCAACAGCCTGAATACGGTTAATCGCAGAGTAGAAGGCAGACAAACCTACTATGTGGCAAAATCGGCGATGAATGTGATCGATCAGTCGATGCATGGAAGAGAACTAGGAATTTTGATCCGCAACAAGGCGTACAGCGCCGTTTCCGGGAGAGTCGCGGAGATTAATGATACGGTGACATTACCTGCGCAGGAGCTTTCGGTGGAGAGTATCCAGCTGACAGGCGACGGCCTTTCAGACTACTCGATTGAAAATATGGAGGTTCGTTATACGCCCAGCTTGACGATTTTGGGAAAAGACGGCACCAGCATAACGAGAGCCAGACTGGCATTATCTGACCTTACGATTCAATTTACCGCCAAGTTCGGAAAAAATACGTATCGATTAAAAGCCGTTTATGCATATGATGGGATTGTAACCATTTCGGCGGACAAGAAAATGTGGGAGCAGGAGACATGGGTAACAGAAAGCGTCAGCCAATAAAACAAATCCGTATGAATAAAAAAGGCGAGACTCTGGTAGAGACCATCGTCAGTTTTGTCATAGTCATAATCGCCCTGGGAGCGATTACTGCGCTGATCAGCTCCGCAACAACGATGAACAGGAAGGCCCAGGAAAAATCCGACAAGATTGAAGCTGCGGCGACGAAGGTGGAGCAAAATGCAGGGCAGGATGAAGCGGAGGGAACGCTGGACGTTAGCATAGGCGGGCAGACAGTTGCGATGGAAATAAAGGTGAAGTCTGCCGATTTGTTTACTTATTTTACATACGTTCCTGGAGAGATTGAGCCGGATCCAGGAGAAGAACCGGAGGAACCGCCGGATCAGGACGAAATTAAGAATGCTGTTGATTGGCCGGATCCAGAGGATGTAGGAGAGAATGGTCTGGTGTCTTTTCCTATGGGAGCTATCGTAAAATATAATAAGGAATACTATGTAGCGGTGCAGGATACCCATGTGACAAAAGCACAGGCTGCTGCCGGGCCATCACAGCATAATAGCTTTGCAAAGTTTACTGGTACTATACTGACAGACGAGGACTTGAATGCCAGCGATTATTTTGATAAGGTGTATACGGGAGATCTGTATCGCGGTAAAGACGGAAAGCTCTACGTCTATGCCGGGCCGGGAGGCAGTTGGTACTGGCCTCCCACAGTGACTTTACAGAATTGGTTTGAGGCATCATAATTGAATTCCGTCCAGCAAATAGGATGAACGACACAATATAGAAATATTATCCAGCTTTAGCGAGGCAATCATTCCATATGGTTTAGGAGGTGAACGCAGATGCAAAACAAAAAAGGTTTCACATTAATCGAGCTTATTGTAGCGATGGCAGTTGCTGCAATCTTTATCATATGCGTGATTGCGTTGATATCTCCTTCCACTAAGATTTTTAACCGTGTAGAGGATTCTTCCGATGCCAAATTATTGACAGAAAGTCTGCTGGAAGAGATTCGCAGCGACGCAAATCTGTCCGGGACCTTAACCGCCGGCGAAAAGGATGAAAACGGAAATGGAACAATACAGGCGGATGGTATTACAATCACGATAAACGACGAAGGCTATCTGGTTAAAAATGAGAATGGGCAGAGTCAATTACTGTTTGATCCCAAATTTTATAAAAATAAGACAGTGGCCATGGAAACTGTACAGAATGGCGAAAATTGCATTGACATGACATTGAATGTTTTTTCTGGCGAAAGGAAGATTTATACACTAAAAAGCCAGCTAAAACCAGTGCTTGATGTGGCAAGCGTTTACGATAAGAATTCGCCTGAAGGCATGCTGGCTTTGGCAAGAGAGGAAATCGCCCTCAATGCGACCTATAGCCAGTATGGTTTTCCGGAAAAGTGGCAGAGAAATGACGGTATCTTCCGCATGCTGCAAAAGGATGGCAAGTACTACAACGGACAGTTCCCTGAGTACAGTATCAGCAATATCTTATCGAGGGATAAGATACAGAAAACTTATGAAAGCACCAAGGACAAAAGCCTGGAAAACGGATGTAAGATTTGGCTCAATGAAAAAATGTATTTGTGTATTTTCATCACCAAAAACACCTTAGTGCCTATTGTTTACATTACCTCAGAGAGCCTTTATAAGCGTTTTGAATATCAGCAGCATACGGCTTCTTATGCAGTCTATTGGGAAGGAACCTGGTATGTTCGGCCCAACCTTCAATCATCAGCAATGACACCATTCAATGGGGTTGAATCGGATTCGATTTTATCTACCTTGCAGAGCAACGGATGGATACCGTCGGCTAAGGCCTTATAATTGAATTTTATCTCATGGATCAGGCGATGAAGCTGAATACTGTCCTTTAAAATCGCCCGATGATATTGATCCACCTTTTCCGGCTCCGTTACCAAGCCGTCACAGAGGGCCTCCAATGAAGCGCGCATACTGGTCACCGGCGTGCGCAGCTCATGGGAAATGTTGGTAATAAAGGTGCTGCGTATGTCATCCAAACGATTCCGCTCCTGCTTTGCCTTCGCCAGCCTCAAGGCCAGCTCATCCACAGACTTGGCCAGCCTCCCCAGCTCATCCTCTTGATGAATATCCGTACGCACATCATAATTGCCCTCCTGGAGCTGCCGGGCGCTTTTTTGAATTTTTTCCAAAGGCTGGGTAAGAATGCGAAAGACCACCATAGCGATGAGCAGCGTTACAGCCATGGCAATGAGAAGGCTGAAGGCCAGATTGGTCATGGACGTTTTCAGCGCATCCAATACAACCGCATAAGAAGCCTGCACCAGCACCACCCCGACCACAAAACCCCCGCTGTCTATCCTTTTGTGTTTGATTTTTATTTAAAAATGATAACAGTTCCGCATCATTTATCGGGGTGCGGAGCTGTTTTGTTTTCTGGATTTTATCTTGTGGACTGGCTTACTGCCTTTTTCTTCTTGAAACCATCAGCAGAACAAGGACTGCGCCTGCGAGGACCGCAGCGGCGACCCACAAGGTCAGAGGCTGGGATTCATCCCCGGTGGGCGGGGTGGGTTGAGCCTCCTTCGTATCTACGGTCTGTTTTGAAGGCGAACTGCTTTCCTTGCCTGGAGACAAGGTATCGGTGTGTTCGGTCGGCCCTGCGCTTTCGGAGTCGATTTTCGTATCCTGCCAGGCCAGCGTATAGATGGAAAATTTGTCGCTTGCAACAGTGAGGGTATCTGCTGCATGATCCAGGTCTGCCAGCACTTCTGTGTTTAGCCGGGAGCCTTCATCGTGGGTACGTGCGATAAAGACAGTTCTTTGATATCCATCCGGCGCTGTTTGTAACTCCTGTGGGACTGGAAATACCAGTGTGACCGGTGATTCCAGCTGTGTGAGCGGTTCTGCTATCTCGTTGCTTCCGTTTACTGCCATCTTTTTTATGACATGAATATCATAGCTTTTATATTTTTCAGCTCCATTGAGAATATGGTCGATTGCGGTCTGCTCTTCCGGTTTGGGGCTGGCGTTTTCGGATGTTATGATAATGGAAAGCTTTACGCTGCTGTCCTGGCTCAGCTTTTCCACATCTTCTGAGGTCATGTTTTCCAACAGCAGATTTTGATCTGCGACAGTTAGGGTTCCCTCAACGGCTGTTTTGACCTGGGGCAGCTGGGCAATGGCGTCGCACAATTCTTTTTTTGCAGTCTCCGAGACAGCTTTCTTTTCCTTTGCGGGCATGGCTTCATATTGCAGTTTTGCCTCCAATATGGATGTCTTTTGATCATCTGTCGGCGGATTGCCTGCGGGGACTTCAGGAAGCTTGCTTATAATATTTTCCATGCCGTTTTGGCTGTCAGGAGAAAATACAGCGCTGATTTTGCAGTCGCTTTGCACATTTTTCAATGTGTAAGTTTGATTTACCACTGCGCTGGTAACATCGGTTCCATTCACAGTGACACGTGACAGATGGTACCCGCTGTCGGGGCTAAACTGTATAGCTGCATCGCTGCCTTCGACTGCGTCAAAGGAATCCGCCGGGTTGATCTGTCCGTGGGAAGTCTTTTCCAGAGTAACGCGAAAATGCTTGTGTTCCACGCCGTTTAGTTTTATAGAGCCGGTCTTTTCCTTGTAGTTGCAGCTGTCAACGCTGTTCATGGCAGGAGTGTACTTCCAAGTATAGTCATGTATGCCGGTTTGCAGCGTTTGCCCCGGCTCCCAATTGATCGTCCCCGGGCTGTCTCCCTGAGCAAGAGAGATTTCCGGCATGCCGTCAGCAAGTTTGATTTCTCCAGTGGGGTACTGGGGATGGATGACCGGATCTGCCTGTCTCAGATCAACGGGGAAAGAATGTCTCGTTGAATAAAAGATTTTCGCCTTGCCGTTTTCAATAATATATGCGTAGACCTCGACCGTGCAGCTTATGGCATACTGCGGGCTGCGGACATCGGTTACCTCATAGGCGTTTAGATCGAAGCCATCCAGTTCGTACTTTGTGGGGGAGATGGTATCCCATTTCCATCTGTAACGAAAACAAACGTCGCCGTTTCCAGCACCTTTAAAGGGTCTTGCTTTGGGGTGAGTCGCAGTTACTGACAGGGTTTCCGAGTTGCCGTCATAAACTTTATCAATGCCGCCGCTGTAAGTGATAACCGGATTTTCCAGAAGACTAATCATATATAAATTTTCCTGCTTGATAATTTCTGTTTCCGCAACAGGCTTTACAGCATCGGCAGCCGTTCCCCAGCCTTTTCCATCAACCTGAGGGAACCGATAAGAACTGTCGGCATTCCAAATACCCTGGGCATCCTTTTTGTAGTTATATGGAAGATTGAACAAGCCATCGATCGCCTCATAGGCAGAACCGTCATTGGTTACAAAGCTGACTTTCATTTCATAGCCGACCCGTTTGGCATAGCTTGTGCCCAGGATTTTGCATACTTCATCGAAATCATCCTTATGGCACACGATTGCCGTCAGCTTGCTGCTGGAAGCTGACGAACCAAAGGTGTTGGAAACGAGAAAACTTGTGTTAGCCGGGTCAGCCTTTTTAGGCAAATAGATTGTTTTGAGACCGGTTTCCGCGAACACAGTTGCACCCAGCTTTTGAATGGAAGAGGGAATGGTCACCGATCCGTTGCTCAAGCTGCATTTCCGAAAGGCAGATACAGGCAGTTCTGTCAACTTGTTTCCCATAAATTTGAGCGAAGTAATTCCGGTGGCTCCGGAGAAAACCATTTTCCCAAGTGTCTCCACGTTTTCCGGTATGCGCAGCTCGCCGGAGATTCCGCTGCAATCGCGGAAAGCTTCCTGCCCGATTTCGATCACGCTGTCAGGGATGGACAATTGCCCGCGGATATTGGGGTTTCCATAAAAGGCACCTGAGAGAATGCGCTTCAGACCGGTTGTCTTTGACAGGTCAACGCCAACGAAACTGCATCCGCTATAATTTGAATTATAAGGTAACTTAAAGGCATTGCTGCCGATGGAGACGACGGTTTTTCCATCAATGGAGCCGGGAATGTCAAGGAAGATATTCTGCTTCTGTTCATTTGTCAAACCCGCTAGATATGTGGACTTTAGCCCGGTAAGGCTGATGCCGTTTTCAACAGCTGCATAATCATAGTTGCTTTCAGTGGGAATCACTTTTGTTTCCCCAGACTGGGCGTGAACGCTGACCAAAGACATGCTGAGGAGCAGCGTGGCCGCCAGTAACAGGGAAATGATTTTCTTGAATTTTTTTCGCATAATACCTCCAGCTTTTCATTAAAAATGTCTTAAAACCTTCTTTTATTGTACGCCTTAAAAAATAGAAGGTCAACTCAAAAAAAATTGCGGTGTAACCTTAATGTAACGTGCGCGATATATTGGAATCCTTGGCCGTAACATGCTATAATATTCATACATGAATTGATTATTAGTTTATGGCGCTCCGCTTTTTAGGCGGAAGTGCCGTCTCGCGCTATATAGCAGAAAGGAAGCATCTTTATGGAAACTTTTCGAATTGGACCGATCAGGCCGCCCAGCGAAGCGGCCAGCCTGCTTTTGCAGGTCACACAGGGCTGCACCTGGAACAAATGTAAATTCTGCAATTTATACAGGCATACCCGTTTTCAGGCCTATACCATCGACAGCATCAAAGAGGACATTGACCGGATGGCGCTGTATGGGGAAAAGGCGCTGAAGAACAAGAGGCAGGACGGAACCTGGGATATTGAGCGAATCAATACGGAACTGTCCATGATGCCGGCGGATCAGCAAAACTGTTACTATGTGGTAGCTATGTGGCTGATTAACGGCGGCAAGCACGTGTTTCTGCAGGACGGAAACACGCTGGCTTTGAGCGGAGGCCGCTTGACGGAAGTTTTGCTTTATTTAAGGAAGGCTTTTCCTCAGATCGAGCGAATCACATCCTACGGCAGAGCGGAAAATTTGTCGCGGGTTTCTGCTCAGGAATTTGCCGAGCTGAAAACGGCTGGACTGGATCGGATCCATTCGGGATTTGAGTCCGGCTCCGATGAAGTGCTGAAGCTGGTCAACAAGGGCGTTACCGCAGAGCAGCAGATTACCGCCGGCCGTAATATTAAAGCGGGCGGCCTGGAGCTTTCGGTATATTTTATGCCTGGCCTGGGCGGAAAAGAGCTTAGCCGGGAAAATGCGGAAGGCATGGCCCATGTGGTCAGTCAGGTGAACCCGGATTTTGTGCGTATCCGCACTGCCGCGGTCAAGCCGGGTACAGAGCTCTATGAGGATTATGAGCAGGGCCGATTTATCCTCTGCAGCGATGATGAAAAGGTTATAGAAGTTCGCAGATTGATTACGGAGACAAAGGGTGTGGATACCCGCCTTGTCAGCGACCACATCGTTAACCTGCTGCAAGCGGTCAAGGGGAGCTTGGCGACGGACAAGGAAAAAATGTTGGGCATCATTGATGGCTATCTGGAGCTGCCTGAAAGGGATCGGAAACTGTTTCAAATTGCAAGGCGCATGGGTTATGTGATCAGCTTGAAGGAGATGCTGCGCCTTGATGGGGCCGACCGGGTGAAGCTTGAGAAGCTGGTGGATGAAACACCTGATCGTTATGAATGGGCGGAGAAGATGAATGCTTTGATCGGCAGGTATATATGAAGGGGGATTTGTTGCTGGTATGTTGGGCGATTCAGTAATTTGCTGAGGCGGGGGATTGATGAGGCGCCGGGTTTGGCCGGTCTTGCTGAGGCCGCACATGGCTGGGCTTCCAAACCCGCCTGGGAAAAGGCGGGATGCTTTTGGTCTGACATTGAGCGGGAGCTGGGCCTGATTGAAGATTGGGAAGGAAGGGGCTGCCTGCTGAAAACTGATTTGATTCATGTTACTCTTTAAGGGTCTTTGCGATGTCTGGGATTACACAAATTTTTTCTACGAAAAACAACCCATTTTCATTACGGTCAATCAAAAAACATAGGTATTCACATTCATGCGACAGCTCCTTCGTTATGATAGACAAGCGGGCTGTAAAAAAATAAAAACTTATTTTTGTCGAACACCACTCCATAACGGAGCCCGGAGGCTGATTTACAAGCGGCGCAGCCTGGGGAGACACGGCCCGCGCCAATCCCCCGTTCGACCTCAGGGCCGAGCGGAGTATGAAAGGGAATGCGCATACAGAACAAGATCAGGTTCTTAGAATTAAAAGGAGAACGGAATGGAGAAAATCGGTAAATTTGATTTGGATTTTCAAAAGGTCCTCAATGGGATTGATGACGGAATTTTTATTTCCGATGCCCAAGGCAATATCATCATGGTCAATAAGGCTGTGGAAAAGACGGGAAATAAAAAAATGGATGAATTGGTGGGGCGCAACATCGACGACTTGCAAAAAGAAGGCTACTGCTCCGAATTCGTGACAAAGAAAGTGATTCTCACCGGTGAAAAAAGTACCATTAAACAGGAATTAAGCGACGGCAGGGAATTCATTGTAACAGGAATTCCTTATTTTGAGAACGGAAAATTACAAATGGTCGTGGCCTGCGAACGAGATATCACGGAGTTGAATTATCTGCAGCGAAGTTTATCCTGGATGGAAAAGCTGACATCCAGATATGAACATGAACTGCAAACCCTTAAACGCGGGCTGCCTCAGCTGGACAATGTGGTTTGCGCTTCAAAGAATATGGCAAAGACGATGATGCTGGCACAAAAACTAGCGAAGATTGATTCTACTGTTTTGATTCAGGGAGAGTCGGGAACCGGAAAAGAGGTTATTGCCGATGCCATTCAGAAAAATAGTTCGCGGAAAGACAATGCCTACATCAAAGTAAATTGCGGCGCGATCCCCGAAAATCTGCTGGAATCAGAAATGTTCGGGTATGTAGGAGGCGCTTTCACAGGAGCTTCCAAAGAAGGGAAAGCCGGTTATTTTGAAGCTGCTGAGGGAGGCACGATTTTCCTGGATGAAATTGGTGAGCTGCCGCTGAACCTTCAAGTAAAATTGCTGAGGGTCATCCAAGACAGAAGACTCACCCGCGTGGGCGGAACAGAAAGCATACCTTTGAATATCCGAATCATTGCCGCCACAAATCGCAAGCTGAAGGATATGCTGAAAACAGAGCAATTCCGCCAGGATCTTTATTACCGGCTGAGCGTGACGACCATCAATGTGCCGCCTTTGAGAGAGCGGAAAGAGGACATTATCGAATTGGCGGCGATGTTTTTGGATCGATATAACAAAAGGTATCGTTTGGACCGGAAGTTGAGCGGTAAGGCGCTGAAAACGCTTACTGGCTATGATTGGCCGGGAAATGTGAGGGAGCTGGAAAATCTGATCGAGAGCCTGGTCATTACAGCCGAAGGCACCATGATAACCGGCAGAGATGTCCAGGAGTACCTGTTTGATGAGACAGACGAAGGGGGCAGGCGGACGATGTCCGGCGAAGGCTCCCTGTCCGAGATGGTGGAGGCCTTCGAAAAGGGTATCTTGGAAGAAACTTATGAAAGGTACCAGGACTCGGGCATGATGGCAAAGGCTTTGAAGACAACCCGGTCCACCATCAATCGCAAACTAAAAAAATATGAGATTCGATGAACGCAAAGCTGCGTTTTGACGCAAACTTGCGCAGAGCTCGGAGCCCGAAATCTCAACCGTTGAAAAAAGAAGAATATGGCTTTAAAAAGCAAATCAAAACTATTAGGTTAATTAAAAACCCCTAAAAAGCGACGCGATGCTGCGTCGCTTTTTCCTTTACAGAAAAAAACAAATCGCTGCGAAATAAAAGATTTTAAAAATTAAAAGCCTTAAATTCCAAGGGTTTGCGGATTTAAAAATAAGAATCTTAAAAATTCAGAACTTTTGGTATGGCAGTTGCTCTATATATAGGCGGATATCCGATCTGAGGCGCCGAAAAAAGATGCGGAATGATTTCCGCAAAAAGAAAGGAATGCAAAATGGATAATTATGGAATAATCACACTCCTTCCGCCTATACTGATCATTGCATTTGCGCTCATCACCAAGAAAACCTTTGAAGCCCTGGTCCTGGGAGGCCTGGTAGGCTGCGTCATTGCTTACGGTACGGGCTTCTTCGGCGGATACCTGGATTTCCTCTACGAGACAATGTCTGATACGGGAAACATCTGGGTTATCTTGACGGTAGGAATTTTCGGAAGCTTTATTGCCATCATGAGAAAGGCAAAAGCCACTTCCGGATTTACAGCACTGGTTCTCAAATATTCCAACTCAGAGAAAAAGTCCATGATGATCTCGTGGATCATGGGGATCATCATCTTTGTGGATGAATACCTGAATGTACTGACGATTGGTAATGTAATGAGAAGCGTATGCGACAAACAGAAAACGCCGAGAGAAATGCTGGCCTATGTTATCGATTCAACGGGTGTGCCTGTATGTATGTTGATTCCAATTTCGACGCAGGCTGTTTACTGGGCTGGAATGCTGGCCGAAGAAAAAGAACTGGCGTACCTGGGATCAGGAATGGACATCTTTATTAAAACGATTCCCTTTTCCTTCTATGCAATGGCGGCTACGGTTGTCGTTCCGCTGGTGATTCTGGGGGTTATACCAAAGATCGGACCCATGAAAAAGGCCTATCAGAGAACGCTGAACACCGGCATGACTTATAACGAAGGAAGCCGGAAATTCAATCTCACTGTGGAAGATCCGGATGAGAATACAAGCAGTTTATGGGATTTCTTCTTACCGATGATCGCTTTGATCGGAGGAACCTTCTACTTTGATGTTGACCTGCTTCATGGCGTTATTATCGGCACCGTTGTCGCCTCTGCTATGTACCTGATCAAGCGGAGAATCACATTCAGCGAATTTTCCGAAGCCTTTATTTCGGGATTCGCAGATATGTTTCTGATGTTTGCTATTATCATTTCTGCGCTGACACTGCAAAAGGTTCTGGCAGCGATCGGAATGTCCGACTTTATTGTCGACACGGTTGCTCCATATATGAGCCCGGCCTTGCTGCCGGCGATGGCGTTTATTATTGTAGCGGTCCTTTCCTTCGTAACAGGAAGCTGCTGGGGTGTGCCGGCAGTTACGCTTCCCATTATCGTTCCGCTGGGAATGGCAGTTGGAGCAGATCCAGTGCTGACCGTTGCCGCCATCCTCTCGTCCGCTACTTTTGGAGCACATGCGTGTTTCTATTCGGATGCGACGGTACTGTCATCATCTGCTGCCGGAATTGAAAATATGGATCATGCGCTGACACAGATTCCATATGCCTTGATTGCCGGAGGCGTTGCGATCATAGGTTTCCTGGTTACGGGATTCATAATGGCATAATATTTTTTCCATTGAATACGGCACTGCCGCAAAGTGGAAATTAAGAGTTTGGTTCAACAATCGAGGAAAACAACTCAATTGTTGAACCAAAAAACAGGCTTGTAGGCTGCCTAAATGTAAATAACCTTGTATATCAAAGCCTTTGGCAGGAATTGCAGCCTGCAGGCCTTGGAATAGTCTCAATAACAAGCGAAAATTAATACATTGTTGGCCCAAATGCTCGACGCAGCTCGACTCTTATACTATTTTCACTATCAAGTACGGCGTTACCGTAAGGAAGAAAATAGTGAAACTTGCTCGACGCAGCTCACAAGTTACAAATTGTTAGCTTATATAAGAAAGAACTAAGGAGGAACAAAACATGATGAAACTGGTAATTTTAGGTGCTGGAATACAGGGGAGCATTGTAGCGACCGATCTGTGCGATCCGGATTTGAGCCCTGATGAAAAAGATGTTACGATCTGCGATTACGATTTCGCGAAGGCGAAAGAAGTCGCGGACAGACTGGGGATCAAAGCGCTTAAGTGCGATGTATCGGATCATGACGCGCTGATTTCCATTATTAAAGGGGCCGATGTAGTGCTCAACTGCGTACAGTATAATTGGAACATCGATATTATGCGGGCTTGCCTGATTGTGGGAGCACATTATATTGACTTGGGCGGGCTGTTCCACGTGACCAAGAAACAATTTGATCTCCACGAAGACTTTAAGAGAGCCGGTCTGACGGCTGTCCTGGGCATGGGGAGCACGCCGGGGACCATGAACGTTATGGCAGGGTATGCGGCCAGCAGGCTGGATACTGTGCGCGAGGCTCATGCGATTTGTGCCTGCGGCGATTTCACAAGAACAGAAGCGATCATAGGTATTCCATACTCCCTCCTCACTGTTATGGAAGAACATACAATGGATCCTTGGATTTTAAAAGATGGAGAGCTGCAGCCTGTATCCGCAGGTTCAGGAAAGGAAATGATTCCGTTCTCAGAGCCGATCGGTCTGGCCGAAGCCTTCTATTGTATCCACTCTGAGCCGGCTCAGTTTGCCCGGTCCTTTAAAGATAAGGGCATTCAGGAAGCCAGCTTCAAGCTTTCCCTGCCCAAGGAGTTCGAAGAAAGAATCCGCTTCCTGGCCGATCTGGGATTTTCCAGCGAAGAACCGCTGGAAGTGGGTGGCCAGCAGGTAAATCCTCTGAAAACCATGGTTGGCGTGGTCAATCGCTATCTGAGCCGCTATGACGATTCCAATGACGGTGAGCTGAACGACAGTGACGTTCTGCGGGCCGTTGTGAAAGGAACGAAAGACGGTGTTGAAAAAGAAGTAATCGTTGAATCGGTTATCCGTACCAGCGAGAAATGGGGCTTTATGGCAGGAGCCTTGGACACAGGCGTCCCGCCTTCAATCGTAGCTCAGATGATCTGTAAAGGCCAGATTACAGAAAGAGGTGCTCTCGCAGGAGAACAATGTGTGCCGCCGATTTTGTACTTTAAAGAATTGGCAAAGAGAGAAATGCCGGTTTACTGCGTTGAAAAAACGCCGCTGTCATCCGATGACTTTGAACAGCTGAACCAAGCAATGAACAAACCAAAATAAAAAACGTGTGCATGACGGAATCAAAGATTCCTATGCACACATGTCGCTGACAAGCAGCGACGCTTCGCAAGGTACGTTCTTTGAAATACAGGAAATGCTACGCAATCGATATTTCCTGTATTATAAAAAAATTACTGCCCGGGGGCTCTTATGGCTCGCCGGGCAGTATTTATATAATTCAGACCGGTGGGGCAAAGATGTCAATTTTGAAGGGAATGGCGTTTCTTGCAAAAAAATGAAAACGTTCTGCGAAATGCGGATACCGTTCGCCTGCGGTTCACTCCTCTGCGCTTTATGGACATAGCCATGAAAAAAACAGGTTAAACGTTGTGTTACCATCATTCTTTACGGGCTTTTGGTGTTCAGGAGACGGATCGGTTTATGCCGCTGATGAGGTCTGCTGTTTTAGGAGTGTTTTGTGGCCGCGGGGGAAAAGTATCAGAAAAGCCAGGGATGATCGTGAATTCTGGCATTCGGACGGCGGTTTCTTTGCATTCTTGCATTTTGCTTTTTTCGCGTTTCAACTGACGATGCAAACCGTCGTGCTCACGATTATTTCCTGCTGGAAAGAAAATATGCCAGTAGTGCGAAGATGGCCAGGCCGCCCAATGAGGCAAATCCTTCCGGCGACACGGTAAACCCCGGATAAATAGCAAAGACCGATCCGGCGACCAGCCCCAGAATGATAAAATATAACGCCTGAGGATGAAAGCGTAACATTTTTTTGATAACCTTGATTCCTACGAAAAGTCCTACGATTACCCCGAGGCCGATTGGAATCATCAAAACCAAGTCAATGCTAGCTACTGCTTCCATAACGACTGCATAAATCCCCATAAGAAGCATCATTAAAGAACCGCTGATCCCAGGAAGGATCATAGCGATAGTACTAATCGCGACGGCAGCGAAAATCCATAGACAAAGTCCGAAGCTGATTCCGCCGAAGTCCGCCAGAGATTTATTGGTAATCTCACCTTGATTTAAATAACTGATAAAGAGCATAAAGGCAAGCGCGATGACACCCAATACAAGGTTGCGTGGTTTTAGCTTTTGATCTCTTGCCTTTTTATATATAGAAGGAATACTTCCAAAAACCAGACCAATGAAACAGAAATTGAGCAGCATAGGATGAGAATTCAGCAAAGAGACAATGACGTTGCTCAGGGCAAAAATTCCGGCAACTGCTCCAATTGCCAAAGGAATGAGAAACATCAGATGCTTTTTCAGGTTTTTAAGGCTAACCGCGTACATGATCTTGTCATAAATATTGAGAATAACTGCCATCGTTCCGCCGCTGACACCGGGAATAGCGTTGGCGATCCCGATCAGAGCTCCATAAATAAAATTTTTAATATATTCCATATTAACCATCCTGTTTTAGTTTTTTGCTACGATATCTATTGTACACAGAAAAAGTTAGCCTGTCCATAAAGGAAAAGAGTGTTAAGAAAAAAGAAAGAAAAATCCATTTAAATCTTAAAAATGAGAATAATTATGAGATATGAAACGAAAATGAGACCGAAAAAACAAAGAAATCTGATGAATGAGAAAAAATCTTAAATGTTTTTAGGCCTTGAAAACATTGAAATTGACGCTTTTGTCAGAATATTGCCATAGTGAGGACAATTCTGTGAAAAAATTTGGCATGAGTTTTGTATATATATAGTACCGTAAAAAGTTATACTTCTGCTGCCGAATTCGTTGGGCAGCAAAAAGAAAGAAAAGGGAGGTCAATAAAATGACTGAAATGAACAAAAAAGCTTTAGAGCTAGCAACTCGCGTTGTGGATTACATCGAAAAGGATGCGCTGACAGACGCTGACAAAAAAGCCATCCATGATGAATCAATCGCAAACTTTAACGAAAACTACAATCCAGGTTGGCTGGAATACAGAAAATCTGTATCTACTGACTCCGCATTCATCGAATGGGAAGACGAAGGCGACGTATTCAGAGATCTGAACGGAACAGAATTTATCGACTGCTTAGGCGGATTCGGTATCTTCATCTGCGGACATAACAACCAGGAAATCAAAAAGACTGTACGCGCTCAGTTAGATAGATTCTCACTCCACTCCCAGGAACTGGTAGACCCGCTGAGAGGTTACCTGGCTAAGCTGCTGGCTATGATCACTCCTGGAGATCTGCAGTACTCCTTCTTCACCAACGGTGGTGCTGAGGCTGTAGAAATGGCTCTGAAGCTGGCTAGACTGGCTACAGGCGGAAAATGGTACATATCCACAGTTGGCGCATTCCACGGTAAATCCATGGGAGCTATCTCCATGGGAGGTAAAGGCGCTTACAGAGAAGACTATGTTCCAATGATCCAGCAGGTACAGCACGTTGAATACGGTAATGCTGATGCTACAGAAACTGCAATCAAGAACCTGCAGACAGTAGGCGAAAAGGTTGCTGCTATCATCGTTGAGCCGGTTCAGGGCGAAGCTGGCGTTATCGTTCCTCCTAAAGGCTATCTGAAGAGATTAAGAGAAATCGCTGACGAATATGGCGTAGCTCTGATCTTCGACGAAATCCAGACTGGTCTGGGACGTACTGGTACAATGTGGAGATGCGAAGCTGAAGACGTTACTCCGGATATCATGACATTCGGTAAAGCTTCTTCCGGCGGCGTAGTTCCTATCACAGGTATCATCGCAAGACCTTGGACTTATGAAAAATCCGGTGCTGGCACAGGTACAGAAGGAAAGATGTTTGACAACCCATGGATCCTGGGATCCCCGACATTCGGCGGTAACCCACTGGCTTGCGCAGCATTCATTTCCACAATCAAGTACATGCTGAAGAATGACATTCCGGGACAGGCAAAAGAAAAGGGTGACTACTACCTGGCTGGCCTGAAGAAATTACAGGAAAAATACCCGACCGTTCTGAAAGACTTCAGAGGAGCTGGTATGCTGATCTGTATGGAATTCCCAGAAGCAGAAGTTGGATACGATGTAACTAAGCACCTGTTCGAAAGAAAGATCATGGTAGCTGGTACATTAGTAAATGCCAAGACAGTAAGAATCGAACCACCTGCAACACAGTCTTACGAAACAATCGATAAGGTTCTGTCTGCACTGGACGAAGCTCTGGCACTGACAAAGGCTGACTTCAAACTGTAAACAAGTAATTTCATCATATTACCTTCGGGACCTGCAATGCGAGTTGCGGGTCCCTTTTTGTCCAGAAAACCTTTCTTACCAGGAAACTACCAACAATTACCGCTTTAGAGCTAAACTTTCTTCGTATAAAATGGTAGTCGTGCTGTATGAAATCACGCCCATCACCCCCTGATGCGCACGATGATACAGTAAAAGAGGAGAGCCCGCCATGACAGGGCTCTTTTTGCTGCAAAAAAGGAAATATCACTTTTCTGCACATGCCTTATACGTACAAGTAAACAATTTGCAGGACTCCTTTATAGGGATACTTTATACAGAATAGGGAACGCTAAAGAAAAAGATCCAAAGGAGGAAACGATGATCAAATATGATTTGTACATTGACGGAAAATGGACAGCCAGCACCGGAAGTCGCCGTATAGAAGTAGAAGATCCGGCTACACGGCAAGTGATCGGCTCAGTGCCTCGGGGAACGGAGGAAGATGTAAACCGCGCAGTGGCTGCAGCAAAGCGTGCGTTCCCGGCATGGTCGCAGATGCCGCCGCAGGAGCGAGGAGCCATTCTCAGAAAAGCAGGCGAGCTTATGGAGCAGCGTAAAGAGGAGTTTGCAAGAGTGATCTCGTTGGAATTGGGGATGCCAATCAACCATGTGGAAAAGTGGCACCTAAAAAGTTCCATCCGCGAGGCAGTCTATTTCGCCCATATGGCCGAAAATTTTGAGTATGAACAAGAAGCAGAAGGCGGATTGGTGCGCAGAGAACCCTTCGGCGTGATTGCCGGTCTGACGCCCTGGAACTATCCAATGGAGCAGATCACCATGAAGCTCTTTCCGGCCATTGCTGCGGGAAACTGTACCGTTTTAAAGCCAAGTCAGGCGACGCCGCTATGCGCATGCATGTTGGCCAATGTCTTTGAAGATGCAGGACTGCCTGCGGGCGTGTTCAATATCGTCACCGGTGCAGGCGGGGAAGTGGGGAACTGTCTGGCGCTCCACCCGGATGTGGATATGCTCACCTTTACCGGGTCCACTTCCGCTGGCAAAAAGGTTGGTGCTCTGGCTCTTTCAACGGTGAAAAAGATTACCCTGGAGCTGGGCGGAAAATCGCCGCTGATCGTCCTTCCAGGAGCGGATTTAAAAGCAGCCGCCGAGGAAGCGGTGCATTCAGTGTTCATGAATACTGGGCAGACCTGCTGTGCTTATACAAGAATGCTGATCCCAAGGCAGCATCAGCAAGAAATCGAATCGCTATTGAAAGAAGAGGCTGGAAAATATAAAGTAGGAGAACCTTCCGATCCCAAATCTGATATCGGACCGCTTATTTCCCAGCGCGCCTTTGAACGGGTAAAAGGCTATATCGAAAAGGGCTTAGCAGAAGGAGCTAAAATGATTTACGGACAGACGCCTTCTGGAATCGAGACAGGATACTATGTGAAGCCGGTTATTTTTTCTGATGTCACCAATGATATGACCATTGCCAGAGAGGAGATTTTCGGACCAGTGCTTTCCGTTATCGCTTATGATACGGTAGAGCAAGCAATTGAGATTGCCAACGATACTCCATATGGCCTTGACAGCGCGGTATACGGTCCTGACCAAGAAGCGTATGAAGTGGGATGTCGTATCCGGGCCGGAGGATTGCATATCAACGGAGCTGATTATCGGATGACTTGTCCCTTCGGAGGTTACAAAGAATCGGGCTTGGGGCGTGAAGGCGGAACTTATGGCTTTGAAGAATATCTGGAGATCAAAGCGGTATTCGGAAAATAGAGTTTGCTGTCTGGCGGCTGGAACGGATTGCTTGCCAGGGGCAATTATCATAATGCAATTTCTTTGGACCAAATGATGATAGTCAGAAAGCGATTCACCTGGGGCCTGGGCAAATATACCGGGTTCCAGGTTTACTTTTGTTCCGGTGCTGGGAGCACTCGGCATTCCTTGACCTCGTCAAATTGTGATTCAATATATTGGCGAAGTTGGAAACACAGGTCCGTTGAGGCCTGCAAGGTCGTTTCTCCCGGTAGATGAATTTTCATTTCTACATAAATCTTGTCCCCAAAGATGCGGGTTCGAATAGTTCCCAGGCGGTACAGGCCTGAATAGGATTCCGCTGCCGCCCGTATTTTTTCAGCTATCTGAGGATCGCATGCTTGGTCCACCATTTTATTGATTGCACCCATAAAAATG
The DNA here is from genome assembly GCF_020734085.1 of Hominibacterium faecale. Classification (NCBI taxonomy): domain Bacteria; kingdom Bacillati; phylum Bacillota; class Clostridia; order Peptostreptococcales; family Anaerovoracaceae; genus Hominibacterium; species Hominibacterium faecale. The sequence continues at coordinate 196,410 of NZ_JAJAGH010000012.1, read as the reverse complement.
GAAAGTGCGGCCTTGATGACAAACAAGCAGATGATAACGCTGACCAAGGGATCGAGAATGGCTAATCCCGCCCGTGCTCCCAAGATTCCAATAAAGCTTCCGATGGAAGAGAGCGCGTCCGCCCGATTATGCCAAGCGATGGCCATCAGAGAATCCGAATTGATCTTTTTCGCCGAGGAGCGCATGTACCAATACAGGCCCTCTTTGATGGCAATGGCCACCAGGGCGGCTGCGGCTGCCAGCATGCTGGGCGCTTCCACATTTTCAAAGCTGCGGGACAAAATTTTATCCAGACCGGCGTAACCGATGCCCACGCCGACAACGCCTAAAATAATGGAAAGAATGATTGCCGCCACGCATTCCATCCGCTCGTGACCGTAAGGATGACGTGAATCCGGAGCCCGTGAAGCCACTTTGATTCCAATGATTACTATAATGGTATCCACTGCGTCCGCCGCAGAATGGACCGCATCAGAAATCAGGGCGCCTGACCTGCCCAAGATTCCGGCCATCAGCTTTAGAAAGCATAAAAAGAGATTCCCGCCGATACTGACAAAGGAAACTCGCATCGTAATCTGTTCCCGTGACTGATTTTTCATAAATTATAAATCCTTTCTCCCTATTAGTTATATTACAACAAGCGCGTTTTGTCAAAGCCTCTGGGTGATGTCCGGGCCGCCGGCTTTGGCCAGGCAGCGCGGGGGGATTTTCTGCTGTAATTATGGACAGAGATTTGTTATAATAAACGCATCGGATTGAAACGGCGTTGCCGTAAGGATGCGTTTATTGAAAGCAGCCAGACTGGGCAGGCTGCTTATAATCCCCGCATCGGATTGAAACGGCGTTGCTGCGAGGATGCGTTTATTGAAAGCAGCCAGACTGGGCAGGCTGCTTATAATCCCCGCATCGGATTGAAACGGCGTTGCCGTAAGGATGCGTTTATTGAAAGCAGGCGACAGGCAGAAATTGGACGGAGCCAGGTCTGTGGGAATAAGGGCGGGCGTGGATCATCGCGGTCTTGCCTCATTTGATGCAGTTTGCGATAATTTCTTATCGCTATTTGTAACTACACGGCCGATCAGCGATGATTTCATGTTGTTATTTGCCCGATCAGGCATAAAAAGCCCTCAAAATTATCGCTGGAGAGGCATTTTGGAAGGAATAGCGATGAAATTTGCCCTGGGGCCACACCACACCAGGTACCGGACACCGCAGACACCGTGGACCTGCAAACTACTCAGGCTGTTCATAATCCCCGCAGCATAGGCTCAAAACGAAATTTCTTGGAAAGGAATAGATTACGAATGATTACACCGGTTCGGTATGAAGACGATAGATTGATGATCTTGGATCAGACGCTGCTTCCTGGCGAGGAGCGGTACATTGAAATTAAGACGAAAGAGGATATTTGGAAGGCCATCAACAAACTGCAGGTCCGGGGCGCACCGGCCATTGGGGTGGCTGCGGCATACGGCGTTTATCGAGCCGTGCGGGATCTGGAAACAGAGAATTTCAGCGATTTCGCAAGGGAGTTTCATTGGGCCAAAGAGTATATCGCAACGGCCAGGCCGACGGCCGTCAATTTGTTTTGGGCGCTGGAACGGATGGAAAAAAAGCTGCTGGCCCTGGAGGACGGGTTGTGCTTTGAGCCGTCCTGGAATCAGGAGCTGGATTACATAAAAGAAGAACTCCGAAAAGAAGCCGATGCCATCCGCAGCGAGGATGAGGCGGCCTGTCTTGCCATGGGCGAATATGGCTTGTCTTTGCTGAAAAAGGGAATGGGCATTCTCACCCACTGCAACGCAGGGACGCTGGCGACAGCCAAATATGGAACCTGCCTGGCGCCCATTTATCTGGGCCAGGAGCGGGGATACGAATTCAAAGTTTTCGCCGATGAGACAAGACCGCTGCTGCAGGGAGCAAGGCTGACTTCTTGGGAGCTTTCCCAGGCAGGAGTCGATGTGACCTTGATTTGCGATAATATGGCGGCATCGGTCATGAAAAAAGGCTGGATCGACGCAGTAGTAGTTGGCTGCGACCGAATGGCGGCGAATGGAGACGGCGCCAATAAGATCGGCACCTCCCAAGTGGCGATTCTGGCAAAGGAATACGGAATCCCCTTTTATATGTTCGTGCCGGTTTCGACCATCGACTTGTCAACGCCTACAGGCGATCAGATCACCATTGAAGAGAGAAGAGGCGGGGAAATCTATGAAATGTGGTACCAAAAGCCCATGGCTCCTGCTGGAATCAAAACCTACAATCCATCCTTTGATGTGACCGACCATCAGTACATTACGGCCGTGGTGACCGAAAAAGGGATCGTTTACCCGCCATATACAGAAAATTTGAGAAAGGTTATCGAACAGAAATGAACAAGGGAAAAAAGATTTACGGATTCATGGTGCTGGCGGCCCTTTTCTGGTCGGGAGCCTTTATTGCGGGCAAGTATGCGGTACCGTTTATTCCAACCTTTACCCTGACCTTTATGCGGTTTTTCTTCGCTTCCCTGATCCTCTGCATCTTGTCCGGAGCAGCTAGGAAAAAGGAAGAAGACCGGTTCCGCCTGAAAAAAGAACATCTGCCAATCTTCCTTTTTACCGGAATCGTGGGAATGTTCGGCTACCACGTGTTCTTTTTCATAGCCCTGAAATACACCACGGCGATCAACTCTTCCATAATCGGGGCCATGAACCCCATCGTCACCATCGTGATCGCCGCTTTGTTTTTGAGAAACAAAATTCCGGCAAAACAGATCGCAGGAATTCTGCTTTCCTTTTTTGGCGTGCTCCTCACCATCACTGGGGCCGATGTTGAGACTTTGGTCCAACTGGACTTTAACCGGGGCGACCTGTGGATGGCGGCGGCCGTCATCTGCTGGGCAGCCTATGGCGTTTTCAGCAAGAGCAAAGGAGCTGGGATTCCGCCTTTTTGGCTGACCTACTACAGCTTCCTGGTCTGCACGTTGATTTTGATTCCCTTTGTGATTTGGGAAAAGCCGTGGCAGCTTTTGGCACAGGCGCCGCCGCAGGCGTGGATAGCCGTGCTTTATATGAGCATCTTTGCTTCCGTGGCCGGATATATGATCCAGCAAATCGCCATCAAACAGATCGGTCCTTCCAAAACCTCCATCTTCATCAACCTGGTGCCGGTTTTTTCCATGGTGCTGGCAACGTTGATTTTGGGGGAAGCATTGGCGCCTATCAAACTGGCGACGGCCGGTATTATCATTTTGGGGGTTTGCATCTGCCAGCTTTCGGGCAGCGCAGATCAGAAAGGATAGAGTTTCTATGGGATATAAAGTAAAATTGGGCGTGTTCGAGGGACCCTTCGACCTGCTGGTCTATTTGATCGAAAACGCACAGATGAATATCTACGACATTGAAATCGCGGAGATTACCAAGCAGTATCTGGCTTATATGGAAGCGATGAAAAAGCTGGACGTGCCCATGGCGGCGGAGTTCATGGTGCTGGCGGCCGCTTTGATTGAAATAAAATCCAAGATGCTGCTTCCGAGAACTTCCCCCAGCGAAGAGGGTGCGGCGCCAGAGGACCCCCGCACGGACCTGGTGGAAAAACTGCTGGAATACAAACGTTTCAAAATGCTGGCCGAGATGCTGCAGCAGCAGGAAGAAGCAGGGCTGCGTATTTTGGAAAAACCCCAGGAAGACTTGTCGGTCTATACGGGACAAACCGATGAATACCTGGACCTGGATCTGCTCCAGTTTATCACCGCCTTCAACCTTTTTCTCCGCAAAAAGAAAAAAGTAGAAGAGATCAGAAGGCATCATATTCGCAGCGAAAAGCAGCGGGTGACTGCGGAAGCGAGAATGGCCGATATTCGCGATTTTTTCCGGGAGGATCCATTCCGGGAGGCAGATTTCAAAGAACTGATCGACAAGAAGGAGGACCGATATGACATTGCGCTCACCTTTTCTTCTGTTCTGGAAATGATGAAGGAAAAGAAGCTGGACGCGGAGCAGAATTATATTTACGGCCAGATCAAGGTAAGAGCCACAGAGCATTTGATGGAAGGAGAAGACGATGACGAGTAAAAAATCCATGAAAGCCGCTTTTGAATCGATGATGTTTGTTTGGGGCGAACCGCTGGACGTGAAGCTGGCGGCGGAAATTTTCAATGTCAACTGGCGGGACGCATACGACTGCTTTTGCGAGTTGGCCAGGGAATATGAAGAGGAAGGCCGCGGCATTCGAATCCGCGAGGTCAACAAGAGCTTTCAATTTGTGACAGCGGAAGAAAACGTGGAATACATCGAGCGCTTGTGCACGCCGGTGAAACACAAACGGCTTTCCCAGTCAGCACTGGAGGTTCTGGCCATTATCGCATACAAGCAGCCGGTTACAAGGGGAGAGATCGAGGCTATCCGAGGCATTAAGTGCGAACGGGTCATTGAAGGCTTGCAAAGAAAGGAATTGGTGGCGGAAGTGGGCCGATCGACCGGCATCGGACGCCCCATTCTGTATGGTACTACCGATGTGTTTCTGAAAAACTTCGGCTTTAAAAATCTCAAGGAGCTGCCTGATATCGAGGATATTGAAGAGGCAATGAATTCCGATGAGCCTGCTGACAGCGTGGATCTCCAACAGATCGCTCTTACCTTTCCGGAAAAATAAAAGTGTGAAAATACCGAATTAAAAAACAATCCCATATCCGTTGTATCCCGCTTCTTTCAGGAGTATACTGATAAAAGCATGGAGGGATGAAACATGGAGTACAGGTTTACCAATCGGGATTTGAAAAAACTGATCATACCGCTGATCATTGAACAGTTTCTTCAAATTTTTGTGGGATTGGCCGATTCGATCATGGTGGCCAGCGTGGGCGAAGCCGCGGTTTCCGGGGTATCGCTGGTGGACTCTGTTTTCATACTGTTTATCAATATCTTTGCTGCGCTTGCAACGGGAGGCGCCGTTGTCTCAGGACAGTACATAGGGCGAAAAGAGCCGGAGACAGGCTGCAGGGCGGCCTGGCAGATGCTGATCTTCATTGCCATTTCATCGATTATCGTCATGGCCGCATGCTATCTTTGCCGGGGATTTATTCTCCATCAGGTTTTCGGCAGCATCGATGCCGATGTCTATTATAACAGCCGCACTTATCTTCTCATCGTTTGCGCGTCAATTCCGTTTATCGCGCTGTATAACGGCGGAGCAGCCATCTTCAGGGCCATGGGAAATTCCAAGATCGCCATGGAAATGTCACTATTGATGAACGGCATCAATCTCATCGGAAACGCAGTGCTGATCTTTGGGCTGCATATGGGTGTGGAGGGAGCTGCCATACCGACCCTCGCATCCCGTATCATTGCTGCCATTATTATCCTAAAGCTGTTGTGCAGGCAGGATCGTTTGCTGCATATTCCAAGGCCTTTTTTATGGAGAATAGATAGAAAACTTTTGAAAAAAATATTATATATCGGCATTCCCAACGGACTAGAAAACAGTATGTTCCAGCTGGGAAAAATTTTAGTTTTGAGCCTGGTTTCCGGGTTCGGAACAGCGGCCATCGCGGCCAATGCTATCGGCAACTATGTGGCAATGTTCGCCATTCTGCCGGGCATGGCGCTGGGGCTTACCACCGTTACCGTCGTTTCCCAGTGCGTGGGCGCCGGCGATTACGAACAGGTCCGCTATTACACGAAAAAACTGGTGAAGCTGTGCTATCTGCTGCTTTTGATTTTCAACGGTCTGGTGGTGCTTTCGCTGCCGCTGATCTTGCATGTTTACGGTTTGTCCGATCAGGCCAGCCAATTTGCCAAAGAGATTTTGATCTACCACTCCATCTGCGCGGTGACCATCTGGCCCCTTTCCTTCACCCTGCCCAATACCCTGCGGGCATCCAACGATGTGGCGCTGACCATGCTGATCGCGATCATTTCCATGTGGATTTTCCGAGTGGGATTCAGCTATCTGCTGGGCATTTATCTGGATATGCAGCTGTTTGGCGTCTGGGTGGCCATGACCATCGACTGGCTGTTTCGAGCGATCTGCTTTGCCGTCCGCTATCGCGGCGCAAAATGGCAGAAGGGTTAATGAAACGCTGGCGTGGGCGCAAAATTTGACGGTGAAAAAACGTATAAAATCTCCTGTGAAACAATAAGATGTTTTGTAGGAGATTTTTGATTATGAAGAAAATGAAACTTGCCATTATTTTAATTACCCTGGTGATCCTGGCCGTTGCCGCGGGTCTGGGGAGACATTACGTGACCCGGCAGACGGCGGCCGAGCCTGCCCCGGATGTTTCTGCGGCCCAGGCCATTTTGGTGGACGGCAAGACGGGAAAAGTTTTGTATGAGAAAAACGCCGATGAAAAAGCCTACCCGGCCAGTACCACTAAGATTATGACCGCGCTGCTGGTGCTGGAAACACTGGAGAAATACGACAGTCCCATCGACCAGAAGGTGGCTGTACCCAAAGAGGCCGTCGGTGTAGAAGGCTCCTCCCTGTACTTAAAGGAAGGGGAAAAGATCAGTCTGCAGGATCTGCTCTACGGACTGATGCTTCGTTCCGGCAACGATGCGGCAGTGGCGCTGTCCATCATAGCCGCGGGAAATACCGATCTCTTTGTACAGCAAATGAACGATAAGGCGGTAAAGCTTCATTGCAAAAACACCCATTTTGTCAATCCCAACGGCCTTTTTGATGAAAACCATTATACGACTGTGCGGGACATGTCCATCATTGCCAGAGAAGCCATGACCCATAAAGCCTTCCGGACGATTGTTGCCGCCAAATCGTGGGACGCTGACCGGGAAGAGAGCGAGTTCAATCATTTTTACAATAAAAATAAAACCGTCCATCAGTTCAAAGGCGGAAACGGAATTAAAATCGGGTTTACCAAAGCTTCCGGCAGAACCCTGGTGGCTTCCTCTGAAAGAAACGGAAAAGAGCTGATCTGTGTCGTTATGAGCGCACCAAATTGGTTTCAAGATGCATATATATTAATGGAGTATGGTTTTAAGAGATTGGAGGAATAACCATGACATATAAGGAAGAAGTATGCATCGACGCAGGATCAGAAAACTGTCCCTGCCTGCTGGCAGAATCGGGCGACTGTATCACCTGCAGCCGTTTGCAGGGAAAGGACTGCTGCGACTGTAACTGGCGCGGCGTCTGCATATATAATGAGTACATCCAAAATGGCAAGAAGATCAACAACCGCCGGGAGAGCAAGAAAACGAGGATTTTGAAAAAAATTTGGTACGGGGAAGATCTGGTGGTGCTGGTGGTGGAAGTAAGCAAAGGATTTGCCTTGAAAGCTTCACTGCCAGGCTCCTATGTGTTCCTCAAGCGCTGCCATGAGAGCGACTGCTACAGCGTGCCCATTTCGGTCATGCGGGCGGAACCGGAAAAAGGCCAGCTGCATCTGGCTGTGAAGGTTGTGGCGGGAAAGACCAAGGCCCTAGCGGAAGCGACCGACCATATTGAAATCAGAGGCGTTTACCGCAACGGTCTTTTGGGCGTTTCCCGCCTTTTGACGAAGCAGCCCCAAAAAGTTCTTTGTATTACCAAAGGCGTGGGGTTTGCACCCGCAGCCAATTATAACCAGTGGGCCTTCGGCAAGGATACCATCGATATGATTATCGATCTGGATAAGATCAATCAGGAACTGGTCAATGATTATTTGGTGGATTACCCGGTAAACAGCATTCGCTATACAGAGCTGACCCCGGATTTGGTTTGCCCGGAGGAATACGACCGGGTTCTGATTCTGGCGTCTGATTATTTTGTGGAATCCATTGCGGTTCCTGAGAAGAAGAGAATTGTCAGCAATAATTTTCATATGTGCTGCGGCGAAGGAATCTGCGGGGCCTGCACCATGGTTGATGACCAGGGAAAGAGTCATAAAATGTGCAAATGTCAGTTTTATGAATTCTAGCTTCACAGCTAATTTTCAAAAGCATGTTGTGAAAAAATACAAAAAATTATAATAAATAAGTTGACAACCAACAAATTACACTCTATAATAACACCATAATAAACATATATTTAAAACCGATGATTGAGACTAGTAAGTTTGGATCAGGACTTCACAGAGAACCGCGGATGGTGAGAACGCGATAAGGACGGCCGGACTGAATGGACTTATGAGGGTAGGACGAAAGGCACAGTGATTTGCGCCGATTAGCACCTGACGGGATCTCCGCCTGTTACAAAGGGAGCACGTATCAACAGCTGTACGTGGAGTTGAGAGACGGATTATGTCTGCTCTCAGGGTGGCATAGCAAAAGCAGCGCTTTTGTCCCATAGCAGGGATGAGAGCGCTTTTTTCATGATTATTTGGCAGCTGGACTCAATCAATCAGGAAATTTGAAAGGAGAAACAAAAATGACAAAAAACATACCCCACAGATTATATCTTACAGAGGACCAGATGCCGAAACAATGGTACAATCTGAGGGCCGATATGAAACAGCAGCATGATCCGATGATCAATCCTGCAACAGGAAAACCTGCAACCGAAAAAGATTTATATCCGGTTTTCTGTGAAGAACTGGCAAAGCAGGAATTGGATAATACGACTAGATATTTTGATATCCCTCAGGAAGTGCAGGACATCTATAAAATCTATCGGCCGTCCCCGCTGTGCAGAGCATATAATTTAGAAAAGGCTCTGGATACGCCGGCAAAGATTTACTATAAATTCGAAGGCAACAACACTTCCGGCAGCCATAAGCTGAACTCCGCCGTAGCCCAGGCTTACTACGCAAAACAGCAAGGGCTGAAAGGCGTGACCACGGAGACCGGAGCCGGCCAGTGGGGAACCGCCCTTTCGGAGGCATGCTCCTATTTTGGGCTGGATCTTGAGGTATACATGGTAAAAGTATCCTTTACTCAAAAACCCTTTAGAAAGAGTATAATGGAGACCTTCGGCGGCAATGTTTTCGCTTCTCCTTCCGACCGTACGGAAGCGGGGAGAAAGATTCTTGCAGAAGATCCGGACAATAGCGGCAGCCTGGGCTGTGCCATCTCAGAGGCAGTTGAGCGGGCTGTATCCAGCGACGGTTATCGATATGTTTTGGGCTCCGTGCTCAACCAAGTACTGCTCCATCAGTCGATTATCGGATTGGAGGCAGAACAGGCTATGGCCATGCTGGATGAATATCCGGATATCGTTATCGGCTGTGCAGGCGGCGGTTCCAATTTAGGTGGGCTTATCGCTCCATTTATGCGGGATAAAATCACTGGTAAAAAGGATCCGAGAATCGTGGCAGTAGAGCCGGCATCGTGCCCATCCTTTACCCGCGGAGTTTATAAATATGATTTTTGTGACACTGGAAAAATTACCCCAATGGCAAAGATGTACACGCTGGGATGTACCTTTAAGCCATCCGCCAATCACGCGGGCGGCCTGAGATATCACGGTATGTCGCCGATTTTGTCCAAGCTCTATCATGATAAATATATGGAAGCGGTGGCAGTGGAACAGACCAAGGTCTTCGAGGCTGCGGTGCAGTTTGCGAAGCTGGAAACGATCCTCCCGGCGCCGGAGTCTGCACATGCAATTCGCTGCGCCATTGACGAAGCAATCAAATGCAGAGAATCGGGTGAAGAAAAGACCATTCTCTTTGGCCTGACAGGAACCGGTTATTTCGATATGACCGCTTATGCTGCATATAACGAAGGCAAGATGTCTGACCATATCCCCACTGACGAAGAGCTAAAGCCTGCAATCGATGAGATTCCAACGATTCCGGGCATTCAAGAATAAAGCGGCATTTATAAATGCAAAACACGAAACCTCCTAGGTACTGCTGAGCATCGCTTGCGCACAGGCTGAAAAACGTTTCGTGTTTTTTTAGTTCTTGAGAAATGGGAAACGATTGAATATTTGACCCTCACCGGACCCATCTATAGCGCAATTCCTACAGAGCCCGTCTGAAATTTGCTGTCCGGGGACGGAGGGTTATATTTAGTTGAGTTTATGCATAAAAACTCTTAAAGATCCAATTTGCGGCAGTCCCTGAAATGTCGTTTTTGCGATGACAATCCTAAAAGATAATCAATTGACACGTTATAGTATTCCGCCAGCTGGACCGCTGCCCAAAGAGGTAGTTCACGGTCGCCTTTTTCATAGCGTCTGTAGACTTCACGCTGGCAGTGCAAGAGGTCAGCAATTTGCTGCTGTGTCAAATCATGGTCAATACGAAGGTCGGCTATCCGATTATTAATTCTCATAAAATCACCCCTTGCTAATGTTACCAAACGGTGGCATAATTATAATAAATATACCACCATGCGGTTGCATTTATTTTGTGAGTTAGGACGAAAAAGCTACAAAAGATAGCAATTTGTTGGAATGTATAACAAAATGGAAAAAAGAGGAGAAACAGATGACAGTAGAAGAATTTGAAGAACGTATTTTTGATGTGATCAACGAATCGGATGAAATATGTATCAACGATCTGGAAAGCTTTGATAAAAACGGCGGGTTAGCTGTTACAGTGGCAGATGGCAGCAGATTTGTCGTTAAATGCTTTTCTGTTGAACCGCGGGTATAAAAAGTCCGAGTGGTTTGGAAACAATATGACCTTTAATAGCGCAAGGAAGTTTGATCCTTGCGCTTTTTTGTGATAAGAAACGCCTGTTTATTAGTGAATTCTTATGTTGACATTTAATTAACATATAAGAAAAAATCAGTAAAAGCCTGAAAATTCAATGAAAAACGGATTAAATAAATAATCAGAAAATAAAATATAGCAAATTAGTTACATATGGATCAAAATAACAAACAAATTAATTACAAATACAGCAAATAAATTACGATCAAACAACAAATAAATCGTTGATTATTTAACAAGTCCAGGTGTAGAATAGAGTTGTAAGAAAAAGATAAAAGAGAAAGGATGAAAATACGCTGACAAAGCGTGGTGAAATTGTGGATCATTTTAGTTTTAATCAAATCGTTGTTGATATCATGGTAATCTTTATGATTTTGGGAGGGTTTGATAAAATAACCAAGAAAAAGTTCAAATTGGGGCTTGCTGATGAGTTTGAGGAAGGGTTTCAAGCCCTGGGTGCTTTAGCGCTTTCCATGCTGGGAATTCTGGCATTCGCGCCGGTACTGACCAAAATTCTCCTTACTGTGCTGGGTCCTGTCTATGAGTTCCTTGGTGCTGATCCAGCAATGATGGCCGGTTCTTTTCTCGGCATGGATATGGGAGCATATTCCATCGCACATGAAATGGCGGCTTATGAGGAAGTGGCGAATTTTTCAGGTTTAATCCTGGGAGGGATGATGGGTAACACACTTGTGTTTATCATACCAGTGGCGATCAGCATTTTGAAGAAAGAGGATTACCCGTTTATGGCACAGGGCATTTTATATGGAGTAACGACCATTCCGGTAGGCTGCATTGCCGGAGGTTTGGCAGCAGGATACGAGTTAACAATGATTCTGCGTAATCTGCTTCCCATTATCCTCATCGCCGGACTGATTATATTGGGACTAAAGCTGATCCCTGAAAAAATGATTAAAGGCTTTCGCATTTTTGGCGATGCCATCATTGCGATGATCACAGTAGCATTGGTATGCTCCATTATAGAAACATTAACCGGTTTTACGATTATCCCGGGGATGGCTCCGCTTTCAGAAGGGTTTGATGTGATCGGAAATATCGCTATTGTTTTGGCAGGAGCATTTCCAATGGTATGCTTTGTGACTAAGAAACTGGGAAAACCGCTGCAAAAATTGGGAACTAAGATCGGAATCAATGACACGGCTGCGGCAGGATTGGTTGCCAGCATGGCCAACAACATCCCGATGTGCGGAATGATGAAAGATATGAATAAGAGAGGGAAAATCCTCAACGCAGCTTTCATGGTCAGTGGAACGTTTATTATCGGTGATGATCTGGCTTTTACCGCCAGCGTTAATAAAGAAATGATACTGCCGGTGATCGTTGGCAAAGGCGTTGCCGGAATCGCTGCAGTAGCAGTGGCATGGTTTGCTACCAAAAAACTGGAAGAAAAGGCGAATCCTCGTAACAAAGATCATCAAGCAGAAAAGAACGCAGCATAAACGCTCAAAAGGCTGCAGCTGAATAAAGAATCGAATAAGCATCGCGTGCAAGCAGCAACCCACTGCAAACACCCGATGCTTTTCCTTTTGCCCCAGCAAAGCTTGGAAGGCAAAACGGACAGCGAAGCGGAGGAAAGCGCCGAAGTCTGACCTATTCATAAAATATTAAGATTTCCATCGATGATTCACCGGACAGAACTCTTTATATGATCACATTTTTGTGTTATTGTTTATTATGCAGGAAATATCAAAAAACGTACCTTGCGAGTCAGCGACATGTGTGTATAGGAATCCTTGATTCCGTTATGCACACGTTTTTTATGGAGAAGCGGCATAAGAAGGGATAGGAGAAGATGACAAAGGCTACAAATATAAGTAAAAAAAGAAGCATTTACATATTTGGTATTCTGGCGGCAGTGATGCTGGCGTTGTGCCTGCGGGCAGGTTACATACAAATCGTTAAGGGAGAAACCTATACGGCAATGGCTGAAAATCAACAGACGAGAAATAAAGTGGTCAGCGCCAATCGGGGGAGCATTTCCGACCGCAACGGAGATATCATGGCTGTCAGTGCCACAACCTATGTCGTCTGGGCCAGGCCGGCCAACATACCAAAAAAAGAACTGGAATCTACGGCAAAAGAACTGGCTGAGCTCCTGGATTTGGACAAGGCGGATGTTAAGAAAAAGCTGCGTCAGGAATCTGTGCTAGTGAAGATCGCCAAAGATTTGGACGAAAAAACAAAAGAAAAAGTCAAAGACTCCAAACTGAACGGTATCGAGATTACAAAAGGGAAGACCAGATACTACCCGATGAAAACGCTGGCAGCCCAAGTCATCGGCAATGTTTCCAGCGACGGCGACGGACTTGCGGGCCTGGAGCTGCAATATAATAACGAGCTTAACGGTATCGCCGGGCGGCAGGTGGAAAAAACGGATCCGGCGGGCCGGACGCTTTCCTATGGAACGAACGACACCTATCAAGCTGAGGACGGTCTGAATGTGGTGACAACGCTAGATGCGGTGGTGCAAAGCCATGCGGAAAAAGCAATCAAAACTGGAAAAAAGAATACAAAGGCTGATAAAGTTACCTGCCTGATGATGAACCCAAAGACTGGTGAAATTCTTGCATCTGCTACAACAGAAACCTATGATCCCAATAATGCCAGGATACCGCTTTCGGATACGGAAGCAAAAAAAGTGGAAAAGATGTCTCCCAAGGACAAAGCGGAGTACTTGAACAAAATGTGGAGAAATCCCTTGTTCAGCGATACCTACGAACCGGGGTCGACCTTTAAGCTGCTGACCTTATCAGCGGCTTTGGAAGAAAAGACCAGCAGCTTAAAACAGCATTTTCATTGTTCAGGGACCTATAATGTCAGCGGTACGATTCTCCGCTGCTGGAGGTACGACAATCCCCACGGTGATGAGACCTTAAAACAGGCGGTGGGAAATTCCTGCAACCCAGTATTCATTCAGCTTGGAAAACGGCTGGGTGTTGACACTTTTTATAAGTATTTGGATTTGTTCGGAATCACTGAGAAAACAGGGGTTGATTTTCCGGGAGAAGCTCAGGCACAGATTCAAAACAAGGATAAACTGACCTCGGTGGACTTTGCCACGATGTCTTATGGTCAAGGAATTTCGGTTACGCCTGTTCAGCTGTTGACAGCAGTCAGTGCTATTGGCAACGATGGCGTTCTAGTGCGCCCGCATATGGTAAGTAAACTCACCGATGCGGACGGCAATACGGTAAAATCTTACGGCACTGAGGTTGTGCGGCAGGCGATTTCCAAGGAAACGGCCGAAGAAGTGAAAGAAGCCATGGAATATGTCGTGGACGAAAGCGGCGGCACCGCAGCCAAAGTGAAGGGTTATAAAATGGGCGGTAAGACGGGAACCGCGCAGAACGAGTCCAAGGGACTTGCTTCAAAGACTTATTACGCGTCCTTTGTGGGACTGGCCCCGATCGATGATCCTGAAGTAGCCATTTTGGTGGTAGTGGATAATCCCAAGGGCAAGATTCATGGAAGCGAGGCAGCTGCCCCCATCGTTAAGGAAATCATGGAAAGCGTGCTCCCATATCTCCAAGCCCGGCCTTCCGGAAAATAAGGTGTAAAATTTAAGAAAAAAGCATAGCCAAGGTTATCGATTGGTCAAAGCTGTTTCGCCGGGCTTCTACTACTTTGAGCCATGTGAACCGGAGGATGTGGCGTACCGGCTGGATTTCAATCCCCAGGAGGGCGCTGACAAAGAATGTTACTTGCAGATGTACGCTGATTATGGTTGGGAATATATACAGGAGCTGAACGACTTCAGCTATTTTAGAAAGCGGGCTGCCGATGCGAAAGCGGCGGAACTGGCGATTTTTATCCATTGCGGAATCGGCTTTTACCGATTGAGAAAGAAATATACCGGAGAAAAGACTGAAATATAAACGGAAGCCTGCAATAACCAAAACCCCCAATCCTGCAATAACCAAAACCCCCAATCCTGCATATACTAAATCGATTGGGGGTATTTAATTTGTATAAAGTAGTAGTGATCGGGGGCGGATGGTCCGGCTGCGCGGCTGCGGTATCAGCCAGAAAAGCCGGAGCTGAAGTAACCCTTCTTGAAAAGACCGACATGCTTTTGGGCCTTGGCAACGTGGGCGGAATCATGCGCAACAACGGCAGATTTACGGCTGCAGAGGAAAACATCGCCTTGGGCGCTCATGAGCTCTTTGAAATCACAGACCGCTGCGCGCGCCATGTCAACGTGGATTTTCCGGGGCATAAGCATGCCAGCCTCTACGATGTGGTCAAAGTGGAGCCGCAGGTAAGGCGGCTGCTGAAGGATATGGGCGTGGACATCCGGCTCATGAGCAGAGCCATTGACGTGGAAAAACGCCAGGAGGATCCAGTGATCGTGGATCGCATTATTTTGGCTGGCGGCGAGATTATCGAGGGAGATGTGTTTGTGGAAACCACCGGCTCTACCGGGCCGTGCCGGCAGGCAACCGGATGCGGGCGGCCTTGGGAGGAGCATGATTGCCGTATATACAAATTTTTAAAATCGGGGTATAATAAAAATATTAGAATTTCATAACGTTGAAATGCAGAGCAGAGAGGGGAAATATCACTTGGCGAAGAAAACATATCTTTGGATAGAAGATAGAGAGAACAAATCAGGGTACACCTTTTGAAAAAATTTTCTCGATTGTATTTTTCCCGATGTAATCCTTGAAAGTAAAGAAAATAACAGCAAGCTGCTTAAAGCGGTACGCGATTTAACAGATAATGAAAATACATACATCATCGCATACGACCATTCTTTCGATAATCCGCAGGTTGTTCAGACGGCATTAAATATTTTGTATTTTCCTGATAAGATTTTTGGGATTCAGGAGTGCGGGGATAATGCGTTAAATGTGATCTATTCCTATGAGCAGGGCAACGTATACTGTGAATATCCAATGATATCCTTTCAGATGAGCCGGGTTGCATTGGTCGATCAATACGGGAAACATATAACGGATGATTACGAAGTGGTGAAGGAGTGGTGGAGCAATGTACAGTAAGCCTAAAGTAATGGAGCATTTTTCTACTGCCCATACTTCGTTTTTGGTAGACTTTGAATTTACGAACAATATCACGATCTTAACGGGCGACTCCGGAACCGGCAAATCGGCAGTATTTTCTTTCATGCAGGAAGATATGGTTGAGGAGCCGAGGCTCCTTTGCATGAATTATTTGGATATCAATAAAGATATTGCATCGATGATAAAGGAAGCAGAAGGAAAGTTGATTGTAATTGATAATGCAGATCTTTTGCTTGATAATGATTTAAGGAAATATATTGCGTTTGATGAAAAAAACCAGTATCTAATCATCGGAAGAAATCCGAACAATCTGATGGCTACGCAAGAAAATTTGTTCGAACTCGCAAGTGAGAAAAAAGGCGAGCGGACAGAATTTCGGCTAAAACGGTATCTGTGATAGAAAAGGAATTAATAACTGGTGAATAAACAGCAAGAGCAATCTTAGCTGTTTCTCAAATAAAGACCGCCGACGGAAGCAAGATATACAATTTCGCACTGCCCGGCATGAGCTTTAGCAGGTACTGAACAGCGTTTTGCCTGAGCGGCTTTTCAACCACGGGCTTGACCGATGTGGCCGAATGAAGCAGCGCTTTGCCCAGCGGCGGCATGTGGGACGGGTTCACGAGACAATCCTGGCAGATTAACGCACAGTTTCCTTCGTGACCACAATGCCGTCCTCCTGAAAGAGCAGCTCGCCGCCCAGCTTGCACAGGATTTGCAGGGCGTAATAGTATGGCGTTTTAATCCCCTGGCCGTCGATAAGGCCGGTTGATTTGGGGGAATCCAAGAGCCCTCCCTGGGATGGCGCGGAGGAATCAAAAAGCTGCTTCAGCAAGAAACCCGGCCAACTCGGCGATCATCGCATAGTTGGGATACGGGATGGAATCGTGGAGAATCAGGGATTCAATAACGTTGCAGATTCGGAAAATGATTCAATGGTGCTGAAAATACTAGCATCAATCAAAACATATTCCTTGTAAATCCGTTTCCGAATGTATAAAAATTCCCATCAAATTGATCGGGGTTACGGCTCCCAAACCTGGCGAGGTGGGCAGACAGGAAGAACCTGCGACGGCGTATGGGTCAAGGGTAAATATCATGGTCTTGAGCGGGAAGTTTACATCTATCAGGTCGCGGATATTATTTTGTTAAGCCGTATCTTTAAACACCGCTTTCTTAGACCAGCCGGTGTTGTGTCCGGCGCAGCCTTCATAGGGCTTGGCGGCGCTCTGCTCGGGCATTTGCCATTATCGCCTATCTGGTAGGGCGCAAAACAGAAAAGCCAGAAAAAACCAAAGCAACCCGCACTTGATCGGCGCCTTGACAGAACACCCCAATCTATATAAGATAAAGAAGCGCGATCAGTAACGGCTGATCGCGCTTCAAAAGGCTTTGTCTTCCGTTAGATGCTGCGAAACATTGGCCGGAAAGACAAGTCTTTATAAAAATCTGCTGATTTTAATCGATTCGATTGTATCTTTTACTTGTGAGAGCACATCCAGCTCCTGGCTCAGTGTTTTCTGCAGTAACTGGTACTCAAAATCCAGCAGATTTTTTAATTCTTTGAGAACCGTATGCATGTCACCTTTGCGCAGAGCATCAGCCAGAGGCAGCAGATCGGCGAATTGATGAATTTTGCCTGTGCCCCAGAACAAATCGTCTCTGGCAGGATCCTGGCAGTTCATCAGCCAGCCATAGACCTGGGAATCAAATTGCCATGCAATCTTGAAGAGATCCACTTCCCATAGCTCTTCTACGATCTGAGCCGCCTCCTTTTCGGCAAATCCTGCCAGAGCCTTCTTTATGGCGCAAAGATTGGCGGCGATTGCATCATGGGCGAAGATCACATCGTCCCAGGGAGACAATTTCATCAAATCCCTTTGTATGAGCCGGTAGGCCTTAAATAGCTTTACCCGCTCCTCACTCAAATGGGGCAGCCAGGATAGGGGAATCTGACCCTTTGCGTAAGCCTGGTTTACGGCTTTGATTTCATCAAACAGCCCATCTGCCATGGCAGACACTTGTTCGGTTTCCTTCGCCAAGGCAGCAATGGAAGCCTGCAAGAACTCTTCCTCAAATTCATCCAAGCTCTCGCTCAGCCCATCCAGCGCGTACTTATAGTTAAAGGGCGGCAGAATAAAGGAATCAAAAGCGTAGACCATTTCCGCATAGCTTTCAGCTACATAGGAGATGATTTCCTTTTCTTTTTCAAAGATGGTATAGTCGTCAAATTGAGTATGGTAGTTCTGATAGCTCCATTCAGCGGGGCCTCTGCCGCAAATGATCCCGGGAACTCCGTTAATGGCATAATTGTAGTCGTCCGACCAAGGGCCGTTGAGTCCTAAAAGCGCCTTTCCGCCCGGCCATGATGTTTCCGGCACCTCCATAGTTTTCATAAATTCATCAAAGAAGCCGTGATATTCAGGTGTGCTGGCGATATTGTAAACTGGCGTTCCCGGCCGGATTGCATCGATGTTGAAAAAGGCCGCCATCTTTCCAAACCATTCCGGGTGCTTTCTATTAATGCTGTTCCATGAACCGATGCACCAGTCGTAGCGGGATTCGGTCACACCGTATTCTTCCGAGCCGTGGGCGATGAAGGCCAAAGTGTGCTCAGGCTGATAGCCGCTGTCGATCATAGCCTTGGCGATTCCCAGGATGATACCAACGCCCAGCAGGTCGTCCTGGTAAGAATGAAAATAGCCGTCCATATGGCCGCCCAGAAGGATTATACGATCTTTATCCTTGCCGGGAATGTATCCGACCACATTGGAGCTGGTACCGTGAAAATCCACCTGAATCTGCAAGCTCATATTGGCAGTGACAGGCCCCTTTTTCAATAAGTCCCGCAAGACAGCTGCATTTTTGCGGGAAATGTTTCCTGCAGGAAGGCTGTATTTGCTCTGGGAATCAAAGCTGTTGATGGCATCCTCTTTCGTGCCGTAAAAATCGCCGGCATAGGAGATCACGCAGCCGATGGCGCCCCGAACCTCCGCCTGACAGATGGGCAGGCTCATCCAATAATCCTCAAGGATATCAAAGGTACAGAATACAATTTTACCCGTTACGTCAAGACCTTCATAGTCGGCTGCGGTTCCCCGGCCCACATCCACGATTTCTCCGCAGATGCCGCCCTCTGGGGTTCCTTTGATTCCGCAGTAAGAGGACATGGGCATTTCGATTCCTTCCACTTTCAGCTTCCCCGAAGTGAATTCCCAGGAATGGACAGGGAAAGGATCGACGGTAACGTTTTTCAGACCGATTTCCTCCATCTCCTTTTTAATGTGCCGCGACACATTCCATTCGCCGCTGCTGCCCGATACGCGAAAGCCGTATTCGCCTCCGTCGTTTCCCATAAGGCTTAACGTTTTGGTCAGATTGTGGATATATTCCAGGTTTTCATTTTGTATGATTTTGTTGAGCATTTCAGTTCCTTTCCGGCAATCAGCCTTTTACATAACCAAAGATAATAAATAAAACTAACGTGACCGCTACCGGGAAAATGTACACCGGCAGAGAAGTTTTGGCAAAATCCTGGTTTTGAATCTGGGTGGTGGTGCAAACCAGGGAAACTTCCGATCCATAGAAACATGCGCTGGAGCCGAATACACAGCCGGAAATCATAGCGCCGGATACCAGGATCGAGTTGGCGTCCAGAGCCTGGGCGATGGGGATGATGACTGGAAAAGCGATGGCCAGCATACCCCAGAAGTTTCCTGCGGCAAAGCATAAGAATCCGACTACGATAAAGGCCACGACAGGCAGCAGTCTGGGATCCAGGGCATCCTGCACCAGTCCGATAATAAAGGCCGGCAGCCCCAGCTCATTGTTCATCTCTTTGAGGATAAACGCGGCCGATATGATGCCGATTACCCCCAGCATGTCTTTAAATCCGCTCACGATACAGTTCAAGAACTCTCCCGGCTTGACCAGTTTCTGCGGGAAATACATAATGGCGCATACGATGAAGCAGGAAAAGATTCCGTATAAAATTTCCCTGGTAATCGTTGTAATGACAGCCAGCACCAGGAGCGGAACCAGGAAGTTAATTGCTTTGCCTTTGACTGATGCATCCTCTTCTTCAGCAGCGGCTTCCCGCTCTGCTTTTACCATGCCCAGCATGCTGTCCGGCAGGAGCTGTCCGGTGTTTTGCGCCCGCAACTCCGCTTTTTTCATTTTTCCGAAATGGGGGATAATGCCTGCGATGTACAAGGGGACAACCACCATGGAAACGATGGCGTAGAATATGTACGGCAGCGTTTGGAGGTAAACGGTCATTCCTTCACCAGCGGCGGCCACGCCGTTGGATTCCAGCTGGCCGGCCATGAATACGCCCCAGGTGGAGAAGGGAACTAAGGTACAGATGGAGCAGCCGGTAGCGCAGATGACAAAAGCCAGCAGCTCTCTTGGAACTTTGAATTTATCGGTAACATTTCTCATGGCAGAGCCTACGGCCAGCGCGTTTAACCAGTCATCGGCAAAGATAACCAAATCCAGAAACCAGGCCATAAACAAGGACTGCTTTTTGGATTTACACAATCGGGTGGCAAAACGGGAGAAGCCCAGCGCGCCTCCCGATGCTTCGAAAAGTGCGATAATGCCGCCGAACAATCCGCAGACAAGGAACAGCCACTTCCATGTGCCGTCCCCCAGCACCGTATAAATAGCGTCAATCCATTTCATGAAAAAGTCTTTTCCATAGAGAATGACAGCGCCGACAATGGAGCCTGCAACCAGGGACGCCATTGTCCGCTTAGTTACAAAAACAAGTACGATAACGCATACAACAGGAATAAAACTGATAAGACCATAATTGTCCATTACAACCTCCTTTGTGTTTGATAAAAATTAACGAATTTCATTGATTGCAAATGCAAAGACCTCCTTTCTCTAACGCGCACCGCGTATTCACAAATGAATATTCTGTATATTCAGATTAGCATTTCTATTTCAATTGGACAAATACCAATACGATATGATTTCTATACAAAATACGTATGCCCCGGCCCTGGGAGAGCTGGGATATAATGAATAGGAGCTTTTGCAAAATCAAATCAGACAAAGGAGAAGAAAGAGATGGATTATTACATGGAAGCATTGCAAATACACGAAAAATACCGGGGAAAGATGCAATGCTCCGGCAAGATGGAGGTTCGGACAAAGAAAGACTTATCGGTTCTGTATACGCCCGGGGTAGCGGCCGTTTGCCGGGAAATCTGCCGAAATCCACAGGACGCATATCGCTATACAAATAAAGGAAACACCGTGGGAGTGGTGACAGACGGATCAGCGGTTTTAGGACTGGGCAACATCGGCGGGCCTGCTGCCATCCCTGTGATGGAGGGAAAGGCACTGCTCTTTAAAACCTTCGCTGACATTGATGCAATTCCCATTTGTCTGGCGACGCAGGATACGGAAGAAATCATCGCAATCGTCAAAGCCATTGCACCAACCTTAGGCGGCATTAATCTGGAAGATATCGCGGCGCCCCGCTGTTTTGAAATAGAAAAACGACTCCAGGAAGAGCTGGATATTCCGGTCTTTCACGATGATCAGCACGGAACGGCCATCGTTGTAGCAGCAGCGATTATAAACGGGATCAAGCTTGTGAAAAAGAACATGGTGGACTTGAAGATCGTCGTCAGCGGGGCGGGAGCTGCAGGAACCGCCATTGCAAAGATGATGATGTCCATGGGCGCAGGTGAGGTGATTGTCTGTGATAAAATGGGCGCCATCGCAGCTGGCGATGAGACTCTCACGACGGAAATGAGGGAATTGGCCAGGGTGACCAATAAGAGACGCCAGTCGGGAAGTTTGAAAGAGATGATGGTGAACGCGGATGTATTTATCGGAGTTTCTGCTCCTGGAATTGTCAGCGAAGAGATGGTTAACTCCATGAATCGGGATGCCATGGTATTTCCCATGGCAAATCCGGAGCCGGAAATCCTTCCCCAGCTGGCAAAAGGGGCAGGCGCTCGGATTGTGGGTACGGGGCGCTCGGATTATCCCAACCAGATCAACAATGTGCTGGCTTTTCCGGGAGTGTTTAAAGGGGCATTAAAAGCAGGAGCGAAGAGGATTACTGAAGAGATGAAGATGGCGGCGGCCCGGGCCCTTGCTGATGGGATTTCGGCGGAGGAATTGAACGAAGAGGCAATCCTGCCGGATGTGCTTTGTCCGGGGATTGCAGACCGGGTGGCAGAGGCGGCAGCCCGGGCCTGGAATCGGTAGACATATTTTTTCAATATGAAAAACATAGCATTTTCGTATTTTTAATCTACAAGGATACATGCTACGATTTAAACAACGAGAAGCTTCTTTAACCTTTGAATAATTAGAAAAGAGGGAGTCGTATGTCAATATTCTTGTCAATTTTACCAATTTTATGTTTGCTGTGCGGGCTGCTGATCTTTAAACTGTCAGCGATGAAGGCGAGCGCCATATCGTTTTTGGTCGCTACCCTGATCTTTTACATAAAATATCAGAGCGGAACAGTGGGCCTGGCCATCTCCATGGCAAAAGGCTTCAGCCTGGCGCTGTTTGTGATTTTGATTATCTGGGGAGCCATGTTCCTCTATAATCTGGTCTATCAAGTACAGGCTTTGGAAGTGATCAATAAAAATCTGGAGCGGGTTTTTACAAACCGGTTTCTCCAGTTCATTTTATTAAGCTGGATTTTTTCGGCGTTTCTACAGGGAATTGCGGGGTTCGGCGTTCCGGTCATCGTCGTCACTCCTATATTAATCGCCCTGGGATTTGATCCGGTTGTATCGGTGGCAGCTGTCCTGGTGGGCCATTCCTGGTCCATCAGTTTTGGTTCCATGGGCTCTTCCATCTATGCGATCAATATGGTGACCCATGCGCCGCTGGATCAAATCGTGATATTCATGGCTGTTTTCGGGTGCTGTGGGATGTTCTGCACAGGAATGACGGTCTGCTGGATTTACGGGGGAGGAAAACAGCTTGTCAGAGGGCTGCCCTATATCGTTTTGCTGACGCTTTTCATGGGCGGCATGCTCTATACTCTGGCCAGCTTCTCCATGTTCTCTGTCATCGGATTGTTAACCGGCTTTACCGGTCTGGTTGCCTGCTTTTTAATCAACAAGTTCAAGCGGGGTAAGTCAGAAACAATAAAACTATACAAGGGAAAGCTCAATTTGTTCCAGGCAGTGCTCCCATATCTTTTGATCGTGGTGCTTTCAATCCTGTTTTATATCCTCGATCCAAAGATTTCTCTGGGCTTTGATTTTCCTCAATATCAGACCGGGCTGGGCCGCATTGTGGCGGAAGAAGCGGATTATGTCACCTTCAACCTGTTAAAGTATCCCTTCTCCATTATCATGATGGCTTCCGTCATCAGCATGGTTCTTTTCCATAACAAGAAAGTGCTGGACGGAAAGAAGGTGAAAATAATCCTTTCGCAGACTGTAAAAAAATGTGTGCCTACAACGGTGACGATTGTGTTTTTGCTCAACATGGCCGTGATCATGATGGATTCGGGTATGATCAGTGAAATCGCCCAGTTCCTCGTTTCCGTAACAAAACAGTTATATCCTCTTGCCGCGCCGTTCATCGGACTCTTGGGAGCCTTTGTTACAGGCAGCAATACCAATTCGAATATTATTTTCGGATCTTTACAGGAAACAGCGGCAAGCTCTCTTGGGATGAGTGTGGCGATCATGTGCGCCGTGCAGTCGATTGGAGCCTCCGTAGGCTGCGCCATAGGACCGACGACTGTTTCGCTCGGTTCTACGGCCGCGCAGATTCAAGGGGAAGAAAGCCGTATTTATAAAAAAACACTCATCCCAATCATAGGGACGACAATGGTATTGGGAATTGTTAACTTTATCCTTTTAAATCATTGAGAAAGGAACTTTTAAAATGAAAAGAGAAATAAATGCAATCTTAATCATGGCTGCTTTTCCGATCCTTTTCTTGGGAGGCGTCAAGGGAAATACAGCAATTGCGCTCATTGGAATTTTGCTGCTGGTATTGAACGCCTGCTTCATCATCCTTCAGAAAAAGCCATCCAAGGCTAAAGTCTCAAAAAAAGATGTTTGAGATCAATTGATCTCAAACGATTCCAGCATCTGAAGGAAGTTGCTGGCAGCAGGGGAGATGTAGCGCTCCGAATCCCAAATGGCATAGACCTCTGTTGCCAGATGAGCAGCATCCATTGGAAGGTATCGCATAGCATCATCATGGATTATATTGGCGATGCCTGCGGGGATGATGGCTATGCCCTGGCCGGAGGAAGCCAGAAGTAATGAGGATTTTGCATCATCGTTGATGCAGCGGTAAACGGGAGAAACCTTTTCAGACTTAAAGTATTCATCGAGGATATACTTCCAGCGCCGATAGATAATCAGCGGCTTACCCTGAAAAAAGTCCGCTTCCAAAAGGAGTTCTGAAACATCGGAAAAAAAGCTGGAATGACCGTAAGCAACCAGAGGCTCTTTTAGAAGAAGCATTTGACTGAAATGATTATTATCAAAAGGCGTGCGCACAAAAGCCAGTTCGATTAAATTATTGTCAAGAGATTCAATCAGGTCATATGTATTGTGTTCATGAATATCGAATTGTACATTGGGATATTTGCTGCAGAACTGACTCAGGATATCCGACAACAAGTTCGAGCTCAGTGAGGAGATCATTCCAATGCTGATATGGCCGCTGTTGCCGTCGCCGATGCTTTTGATTTCCCGGCAGGTTTCTTCGGTATAATCAACGATATTCTTGGCGCGGTGGTAGAGGGTTTCACCAGCGCTGGTTAAGGTGATGCAGCGGGGGCCCCGGTCAAAGAGCCTGGTGCCCAGTTCCACTTCCAGCTGTTTGAGCTGGTGGCTGAGAGGAGGTTGGGAGATATGCAGGGCTTTAGCAGCTTTTGTGATGCTGGTTGATTCCACGACAGCGATAAAATATTGAAGCGATTTAATATCCATTGACTCCCTCCCAAACGAATGTGTTAAATAATTGATATCCCCATTAAAACATAACCGGAACAGAAAATCAATTCACACGATCTTGAAAAGTTGTAAAAATATACAATTTGTAGAAAAACATGAACAGTTGTTATATGAAAGGAAAAGAAACATGGAAAAGAAAAAGTTTGTCTATTCGTTTAATGAAGGCTCAAAGGACATGAAGGAGCTGCTGGGCGGAAAAGGCGCTGGTCTGGCTGAAATGACAAAAATCGGCCTGCCGGTACCCTTTGGCTTCACCGTTACCACTCAGGCGTGCAGCCGATATTATCAGGACGGTCAAAAGCTGGCAGATGACCTTGCTGGGGAAATTTTTGAAAAGCTTGCTGAACTGGAAGAGGTAACGGGAAAAGGCTTTGGCAGTAAAGAAAATCCTCTTCTGGTATCGGTTCGTTCCGGGGCTAAAATTTCCATGCCCGGTATGATGGATACGATTTTGAACCTGGGACTGAACGACGATACGGCGGAAGGTCTCGCCAGACTGACAGAAAATCCACGGTTTGCCTATGACAGCTATCGCAGATTCATCCAGATGTTCGGCGAAGTGGTGATGGAGATTGAAAAGGCAAAATTCGATGCTATCTTTGATACTAAGAAAGAAAAGGAAGGCTGCCGCTTTGATGTGGAGCTGACAGCAGGCCACCTGAAAACCATCATCGACGACTATAAAGCACTGGTCAAGAAAGAAACCGGAAGCTGCTTTCCGCAGAATCCGGGCGACCAGCTGATGGAAGCGATCAAAGCTGTTTTCCGATCCTGGAACAATGAAAGGGCGATCCTTTACAGACAGCTCAACGGAATTGCAGAAGACATGGGTACTGCGGTAAATGTGCAGGCCATGGTGTTCGGAAATATGGGCGAGACCTCAGGAACGGGCGTGGCTTTTACAAGAAATCCGGCCAATGGACAAACAGCGCTCTTTGGGGAATTCCTGGTTAATGCGCAGGGGGAGGATGTGGTCGCCGGAGTACGGACGCCGCAGCCCATTGGAGAAATGGAGAAGGCGTTTCCCGAAGCGTACAAAGAGTTCCTTCGTATTTCAAAGCTTTTAGAAAACCATTATCTGGATATGCAGGATATCGAATTTACCATTGAGAAAAACCGGCTGTTTTTGCTTCAAACCAGAAATGGAAAGCGAACCGCGGCGGCAACGGTTAAAATCGCAGTAGACATGGTAAAGGAGGGGCTGATTGACAAGGATACGGCAGTCATGAGGCTGGAACCTGCCATGATCGACCAGCTCCTTCACCCCAGATTCGACGATGGAGATTTGGGAGGGGCAGAGCGGATCGCAAAGGGACTTCCCGCATCTCCGGGAGCAGCGACCGGCAGGATTTACTTTACAGCCTCAGATGTTGTGGCAGCTGCTGAGAACGGGATTGCCGCCATTTTGGTAAGGCTGGAGACTTCCCCCGAGGATTTGGCGGGAATGGCAGCGGCCCAGGGTATTCTCACGGCTAGAGGAGGCATGACCTCACATGCTGCGGTGGTAGCCAGAGGTATGGGAAAATGCTGTGTTTCCGGCTGTGGGGAGCTTCATATTGACGAAGAAGGACATCGTTTAAACATTGGGAATACCGTGTTAAAGGAAGGCGATTATCTCTCTTTGGACGGTACGGCCGGTGAGGTGCTGCTGGGTCAGCTGAAAACAGTACCGGCGGAGCTTTCAGGCGACTTTGAAACGATTATGGGATGGGCGGATGAACTTCGCAGTTTGGGAGTTCGGGCCAATGCGGATAATCCCAGAGATGCCCAGCAGGCTTTGGATTTTGGAGCCGAAGGAATTGGTCTTTGCAGAACCGAGCATATGTTTTTTGAGGAAGAACGCATTCCCGCTGTAAGAAGAATGATTCTGGCGGATACGGAAAAAGAACGGAGGGAGGCCCTATCCTTCCTCTTAAGCTATCAGAAAGATGATTTTAAGAGACTTTATCAAATTATGGGAGAACGGCCGGTGACCATCCGCTTGCTGGATCCGCCGCTTCATGAATTCCTGCCACATACGGAGGACGAGATCCGCCAGCTTTCGGAGCAGATCTACGTTCCTTATGAGAAGCTGGCTAAGAAAGTAGAGGAGCTGCATGAGTTCAATCCGATGATGGGGCATCGAGGCTGCCGCCTGGCGGTCACCTATCCGGAAATCGCCGAGATGCAGGCAGAAGCAATTATAGCAGCGGCGATTGAGGTACGCAGAGAAGAGAATCTCAATCTTGTCCCGGAAATCATGATCCCCCTGGCTGGTATGAAAAACGAACTGGCGGATGTGAAGGCAACGGTGGAGAGAACTGCCCAGTCCGTTATGGCGCGGGAGGGTGAGCAGATTCCCTATTTGATCGGTACCATGATCGAGCTGCCGCGGGCCGCTCTGACAGCCGATGAAATCGCAGAAGAAGCGGAATTCTTTTCTTTTGGTACCAATGATTTGACTCAGCTGACTTTTGGCTTTTCCAGAGACGATACGGGCAAAATGATCAAAGAGTACAAGGAAAAGGGCATCTTCAAAGAGGACCCCTTCCAGTCGATTGATGAGGACGGTGTAGGCTGGCTGGTGGAGACAGGAACGAAAAAAGGAAGAGCAGTAAGACCAGGCATCCACCTGGGCATCTGCGGCGAACATGGAGGGGATCCCAAATCCATCGAATTTTGTGATCGCATTGGATTGAATTATGTATCCTGCTCACCATTCCGTGTACCTGCGGCAAGACTGGCCGCGGCCCAGGCAAGAATAAAGCGTCTGCTGAATGGGAGCGAAAAGGGATGCTGAGAGAGAAAGGCAGCGGAAAGGAGATTGAAAAGATGAAAACCATCAGGAACTTTAAAAGAGTACTGGTCGCCAATCGGGGAGAAATCGCCATCCGAATTTTTCGGGCGTGTAAAGAATTAGGTATTAGAAGTGTAGCAATTTATTCGGAAGAAGATAAAAATTCGCTTTTCAGGACAAAAGCAGATGAGTCCTACCCCATCGCCAAGGGAAAGTCGCCGGTGGACGCGTACCTTGCGGCTGATGAAATTATTGAGCTGGCAAAGGCTAAGGGCGTAGAAGCAATCCACCCGGGTTATGGATTCCTCTCGGAGAACGCGGCGTTCGCCAAAGCCTGCGAGGAGGCAGGCATTGTCTGGATCGGCCCAACTCATGAAATGATGGAGCGTCTGGGAGACAAGATTCAATCCAAACTTGCAGCAAACCAAGCGGGCGTGCCCACGATTCCAGGAATCGAAAAAGCCATTGAGACAAAAGAGGAGGCGATCAAATACGCAGAAGCCTGTGGGTATCCGATTATGTTCAAGGCGGCCGCCGGCGGCGGCGGGAGAGGAATGCGGATCGTCCGCAATCGCAAGGAACTGATCCCCCAGTTTTTGAGCGCAAAGCGGGAAGCAAAAAAAGCCTTTGGGATCGATGATATTTTCATCGAAAAGTACCTGGAGCGGCCTAAGCATATCGAAGTGCAGGTGCTGGGCGATCAATATGGAAATCTGGTGCATCTGTACGAGCGGGACTGCTCGATCCAAAGACGGCACCAGAAAGTGGTGGAATTTACCCCAGCCATCTGCCTTACAAAGGAACAGAGACAGCGAATCTGCCGGGACGCGCTCAAACTGGCCGGCGCTGTCAACTATCGCAGCGCGGGCACGGTGGAATTTCTAGTGGATGAATATGGCGGCCACTATTTTATTGAAATGAACCCGAGAATTCAAGTAGAGCATACCGTCACGGAGATGACAACGGGAATCGATATTGTCCAGTCCCAGATTCTTATCGCCCAAGGCTATCCCCTGGATTCGGAGGAATTGAACATAAAAGGGCAGGAATCCATCGAGCCGCGAGGCTATGCCATCCAGTGCAGAGTAACCACCGAGGACCCTATTCACGGATTTGCCCCGGATACGGGTATAATTACCGCATACCAAAGCGCATCCGGATTTGGGATCCGCCTGGACGGCGGCAATGCCTTTACTGATTCGGTAATTTCGCCCTATTACGACAGCCTGCTGGTAAAAGTAACTGCCTGGTCCAGAAGCTTTACCGATGCGGCTGACAAGGCCATGCGGGCTCTTAGGGAAATGAAGATAAAGGGTGTCAAGACCAACGCGCCTTTTCTCATGAACGTGCTCAACCATCCTGATTTCCGCACGGGCAGCTGTGACACGGGATTTATAGCCGACAATCCCAAGCTGCTCAATATACGAGTCAGAGAAGACCGGGAAATGAAGGTGCTGGCCTTCCTGGGAAATCAATTTGTCAATGAAACAAAAGGAATAAAACCGGAGTTTGATGTGCCGGTTTTCCCGAGAATCAAGCAGGAGGATTTGAAAGAGCTGAGAGGGACCAAGCAGATTCTGGAGGAAGAAGGGCCGGACGGATTGGTGCGGTGGATTCAAAAGCAGAAAAAGCTTTTTCTGACAGATACAACCATGCGGGACGCCCAGCAGTCACTGATGGCAACGCGGGTTCGAACCGTCGATATGGAAAAGATTGCTCCGGCGACCGCTTATTTTGGAAAGGATTTGTTTTCCATAGAAATGTGGGGCGGCGCGACCTTCGATACGTGTTACCGGTTCCTCAAGGAATCGCCATGGGAAAGGCTGGATCTTCTGCGCGCCCAAATCCCCAACATCCTGCTGCAGATGCTCATCCGCGGATCCAACGCAGTGGGCTATAAGAATTACCCGGATAATGTTATTCGCAGGTTCATCAAAGAATCGGCCCGCTCGGGAATTGATGTTTTTCGCATTTTTGATTCGCTGAACTGGATTCAAGGCATGGAAGCTGCTCTGGATGAAACCCTGAATCAGGGCAAAGTGGCCGAAGCGTGCATCTGCTATACCGGAGATCTTTTGGATGACCGAAAGGAGAAATACAATCTGAGCTATTATGTGCGAATGGCAAAGGAACTGGAAAAGCGGGGGACCCATATACTGGGAATTAAAGATATGTCCGGTCTGCTCAAGCCCATGGCTGCAAGCAAGCTGGTGACAGCGCTAAAGCAGGAAGTCAGTATCCCGATTCATCTGCATACTCACGATACCAGCGGCAATGGCATCGCAGCCACACTCATGGCCGCCGGAGCAGGCGTGGATCTGGCCGATGCGGCCTTCAACAGCATGTCGGGGCTAACCAGTCAGCCGGCTTTGAATTCCTTGGCGGCTGCTTTGGAAAATACGGAGCGGGCCACTGGGATGGAGCAGGAGGGCCTGCAAAAGATATCCGAGTACTGGGCAGCCGTAAGGCCGGTTTACAAGAAGTTTGAATCGGAGCTTACCGCCAACTCAGCGGAAATCTATCAATATGAAATACCAGGAGGACAGTATTCCAATTTGAAACCTCAGGTGGAGAGCTTTGGACTGGGCCATAAATTCCAGGAAGTCAAGGACATGTACAAAGCGGTTAACGAGATGCTGGGAGACATAGTCAAAGTAACGCCCACTTCCAAAGTAGTGGGGGATTTGGCCATCTTCATGGTGCGAAATGACCTGACGCCGGAAAACATCTATGAAAAAGGAAAGGACATTGACTTTCCGGACTCGGCTGTTTCCTATTTTGAAGGCATGATGGGCCAGCCGGAAGGAGGCTTTCCCGAGAAGCTGCAAAAGCTGGTACTAAAAAATATAGAGCCGATCACCTGCAGGCCGGGGGATTTGCTGCAGCCCAAAGACTTTGATGGGATTAAGAAAACCCTGCGGGAAGAATTAAATCTCGAAGGCACAGAGCGTCAGGCCCTCAGCTGGGCGCTGTATCCCAAGGTCTTCGAAGACTATATTAAGGAAGTGAGAACTGAAGGGGATTTTCGTTTGATGGGCAGCGATATTTTCTTCCATGGTTTGGCTGAGGGCGAGACCTGTGAGGTGAAGATCGCAGAAGGAAAAGAATTGATCATCAAACTGATTCATGCCGGCG
Organism: Hominibacterium faecale; assembly: GCF_020734085.1. Taxonomy (NCBI): domain Bacteria; kingdom Bacillati; phylum Bacillota; class Clostridia; order Peptostreptococcales; family Anaerovoracaceae; genus Hominibacterium; species Hominibacterium faecale. The sequence continues at coordinate 165,909 of NZ_JAJAGH010000012.1, read as the reverse complement.
ATGGGGATGAAGCTGGTTCTCGCGATGTGGTGTTCGAGGTCAACGGAAGCCGCACCGCTGTAAGAATTAGGGATAAAGATGCCGGAATCGCATCGGAGATATCGCAGATTTTATACGCCGATGAAGAAGACTTAACGGAGATTGGGGCCAATATTCCAGGAAACATTCTCAAAGTCCTGGTGGAGGAAGGTGAGGAAATCAGGGAAAAACAGCCCCTTGCCGTCATTGAGGCCATGAAGATGGAAACCAATATCTTATCACCAATGAATGGGACTGTGGACAAGATTTATGTCCAGGAAGGCCAGCAGGTGAAAACCGGACAGCTGATCGTCAAGCTGAAGTAAGCGTGGCGCTGCCGAGATCAGTGTCGAAAAATGTCGAATGAGAGAATTGGCGCAACAATTGCGTTGTTTTCCTTGATTGTTAATGCCCGTTGCTTGCAGCAACGGGCAGTTCCATATACAATAGCGAATGACTTGAAAGCGATTTCCGAAAAACTGGAGATTATCAACTTACAACTTGCACAAAAGAAGGCCGCAAGGAGAAGACTGCTTCATTGGCTGCTCATCTTTTTACTATTTTCGTTCGCAGCAGCCCAAACTGTATGGTAACGCAAGTAAACAAAAACAGCAGGACCGGATAAAAGGAGTATTTCATGATTTCCAGATAAGTGACGTGCCCGTACTGCTGGGCCAGCAGGAGGCCGCTGTCGTGGGGCAGCAGCATGAGAATGATGCAGGAAAAAATATCCAAAAGGCTGGCCAGGCGCTTTGGAGCGATTCGGTATTTTTCACCCAGCTCTTTGGCTACCGGCGCAGTTATGAGAATGGCCACCGGGTTGTTCAGCGTGGTTCCAGACAGGGCCATACAGGAAAAAGAGATGAGATATTCGCAGCTTTTTCGCGTTTTTATCTTGCGGGTCATGGCTTCAAAGAGCCAGCTGATGCCGCCGTAATACCTCACAAGCTCGATCAATCCCGATATGAGCATGGAAAACACAGCCAGGAAAAACAGATCCTCCATCCCGGAACCAATGGCCATCGTCCACTCAAAGAAGGTGACGGTGCCCATGGCAATGCCGATGATGCCGGACATCAAGATGCCGATCAGCAATACCAGGAGGACATCCAGCCCTGCGATGGCAGTTGCCAGGACGGTCACATAGGGCAAAACCTGGACCACGTGATAGGACAGGTCCTGAGTATCTGCGGTTCCCCCCTGGCTGCCGCCCAGTACAGCATAAAGAATGATGGTAATCATTGCTGCGGGCAGGGCGATCAATAAATTCATTTGAAACTTATCCTTCATCTTTGCGCCAACACCTTTGGTCGCGCAGATGGTGGTATCGGAAATCATGGACAGATTGTCGCCGAAATAGGAACCGGCTATGACAGCCGATCCGGCCATGGCCGCATTCAGTCCTGCTCCCTGGGCTAGGGCCATTGCAACGGGAATCAAGGCCACCTGGGTCCCGGTGGAAGTTCCGATACAAGTGGATATAAAGCAGGTTACGATAAAAATTCCAGGGATTAAAAAATGGTGGGGAATGAGGGTGAGCCCCATGTTGACAATGGATTCCTTTCCGCCCATTGCCTCTGCGGCCGAAGAGAAACCTCCTGCCATGAGAACGATGATGCCCAGCAGCATGACTCCCGAACTTCCGGCGCCTCTGCAATAGACATCCAGCTTTTGGCTGACAGGCGTCTTTCGATCGTAAAAAAGCAGCGCCGCCAAAATTGCCGCCATCACAGCCACGTAACGGGGCATCTTTGCAAAGGGATTTTCCGCTCCCGCCAAAGTGAAGGCGATTCCGCAGCCCACGTACAAGCCCAGAAAAAGAACCAGCGGCAGGAATGCCAGAGCTTTGTAATTTTTGCTGCAAGTTTTATTCATACTGTGATCTCCCGCATGTTTTCTTCTTATTATTAGCGGGTTTAGCCCTTTTGTATGCAGCCCTTTTCCACTAACTTGCTTAAAAATAAAGTGTTTTCATTATGGTAAACCAAAATGTCAGTTGTATTGTTATTATAATTTACAAGACGCCCCTGACAGCTTTCTTGTGATTCAGATAAAAGGCATATTCCCTTTGTCCCAGGTATATTTTTTAAAAGGGGGTGTGCATATGAAACCAGCGAACAGCAACACCAAAGAAAACAAAATCAAATCCTATCTCAAGCAAACAGAGAATCCCTATTGCTTCCTCAGCGGCAAGACCAAGGTGACGATGCGATTCAGCGACACCAGCCAAACCATCGAAAGCAAGTTACGGCAATACTTCATTACCATGAATCACCGTTAGCGTTTGAAGGAGGAACCATGGGAACACGACTTGCAAAGGATGGCAAAAACAAAAACGGCGTTTATTTTCGCAGCCAAAGCGAGCCGATCGTCTGGAAGATCGGAGTCTATATCCGGCTTTCGGTTGCCGATGGAAACGATGTGAGCCTCAGCGTAAAAAATCAGGATGCGATTATCAAGCACTTTTTAGAAGAGGAATTCCGTGAACCGTACAAACTCTATAAAACCTATATTGACGATGGAATCAGCGGAACCACCAATGATGAAAGAACTTCCTTTCAGGAAATGATCAAAGACATTGAAGGCGGCAATGTAAACTGTGTCGTTTCCAAGATGCTGTCCCGGGTTTTTCGAAATTACTCGGATCAGGGGTACTTTCTTGAGGAATATTTTCCCAGAATGGGAATCCGGTTCATTACCCTGGAAGCCCCAGAAGTTGACACTTATAGGAACCCCAATGTGGTACACGGCTACGAGCTGCCCCTAAATGGGATCGTCAACGATCGAATCGCCGAGTCCGCGTCCATGTCTGTCCGTCAAACCTTTCAGAACATGCGCAGGGAAGGAAAATTTCAAGGCGGTTTTCCGCCGTATGGGTATATAAGGAATCCAGAGGATAAGTACAGCTTTATCATAGATGAGGAGGCCGCCAGTATCGTAAGGCAAATTTTTCAGTGGTATGTGGTAAACCGTATGGCGCTGGAGAAAATCCGAAGAACGTTAAATGAAAAAAACATACCAAATCCCACAGGCTACAAAGTCTCAAAAGGATACAAATACCAAAATCCCGGGGTGCAGGGAAGTGAAAGCTTTGCCTGGAGCGCGCGGACGGTCAAAACGATATTGCAAAACCGGACTTATCTCGGGGAGATGATACAGGGAAAGCTCACCGTGATCAGCTACAAAGTTCATAAGCAAATTAAAGTGCCTGAAGACCAGTGGGCCGCTGTCCCAGGCCGGCATGAGCCGATCATCGAGCAAGAGGTTTTTGACAAGGCGCAGGAGCTGCTGGAGTTGAATAAAAGCATGAAAAGCTGCCAGTCGGAGCCGTCACTCCTGTCGGGCTTTGTGTACTGCGCGGATTGCAAGCGGAAAATGCACAAACGGAAAAATGGCAAGCAGGTCTACTATGCCTGCAGCACCTACTATAAAAGGAACAAAAACGATTGCACTTCCCATTTTACCAAGGCGGATATCATTGAAAACGCAGTACTTAAAGCAATCCAGCTACAGATTTCTTTGGTCGATGTGGACGGGATCATGGAAGGCATCGCAGAGCTGGATGAAGGGGAATGGCGCAGTGAACAAAAGAGCCGGAAGAAGGCTGCGAAAGCAGAACTTAAAAAACTGGATAAACAGTTGGAAACCCTGTATTTGGATTATAATAAACGTTTGCTGACAGAGAAAGAATATCTGAGTTTTCGCAAAAAATTCCGCACACAGAAAGCATCTTTGGAAAAGAATCTTGCGCAGATGGATGCGGATCAAAAGGATGAAACGCAGAAACAAGAGCAAAGGCAGTGGAAAGAAGTATTCCGAAAACACCAGAATATCGCGGCCCTTAACAGGCCGCTCCTGGAAGAACTGGTAGAACGAATTTATGTGGATGAGGAGAAAAATCTTACGATATATTTTAAGTTTGGGGATTTATTTAGATAAAGAATAGATTGACACGATTTATATTATTGTCAGCGGCATGGCGTCTCTGTACAAAATCAGCAGTACTCAGTTCCATGTCCATTAAAGTCCGCAGACTGTCTCCTAACTGTGACGTTTTTTCGGAGTATTTTAAAAATGTGCGGTAAGAATTGCAGAATATTTAACAGTAAATGTTAGAATTTTAAAAAAATATTGAAGATGACATAAGTGCATGGTAAAATAAAAGATACTGGAAATGTTATTAAAAAGCTTGTAAGATATAGTTAAAATCAAGGTAACACGCAACGTAGAGAAAGGCGCGCTTATGGAAAAAAGGATTCTTAGCAGGGACAGAAAAATGATTAGCGCCATACGTTGGAAGAGAGTGATGGCCGCGGTGCTGTCCCTCTGCCTGATCACGGCAACAATACCATTGCTGCCAGGCGAAGGCTTTCTTGCAATGGCGGCAGCAAAAGAGAAACTCATTCAAGCAGGCAGCGGTGGAATCGCCAATCCTGCAAAGCCGGCAAGTAAGAATGCTGCCTGGTCAGGCGAATACCTGTATTTCGGGGAATATTATCAAGGGAACGCTACAGATAAGGAGCCAATAAAATGGAAGGTCCTGGACAACGGCAAAAAGAACAGTTTATCCTCTGAGAATGGATGTATGTTGTTGCTTTCCGACCAGGTCGTAGATTGCGTTCAATTTAATGAAAATTCTGTTGAGGGAAATGAATGGAAAGACAGCAATCTGTTAAAGTGGCTGAACAGTGATGGCTTTAGCGGCTTCTATACATCAGGCGGATTTTTAAAAACAGCATTTCAGGAGAGCGAACAAGGAGCGATCTGGAACAGCAATGGCAGTAAAAGCGACGATACCTATGGATGGTATACAAATCCTGCCATAGGAGGGAACAAAATCTTTTGCCTTACGGCAGCAGATATAAACAATGAAAAATATGGGTTTTATAATGCAAATGGCGCTGCCCAATCCAGAAAACAAACTGTGACAACGTATGCAAAAGGTCAGGGCGCTAATTCTGCGGGCGTTTGGTGGCTGCGTTCGGCGTCCACTACTGAGGCTAACTTTGCCGCCATCGTTGACTTTGACGGTGAGGTGGCTATCGGAAATGTGCACTCGAATGACGTCGGCGCTGCTCCCGCTTTTAATTTGAATCTGTCCTCTGTCCTCTTCACATCGGCTGCCGAAGGCAGCAAATCCTCGACCTTTAAAAAAGTGGCAACAAACGGTTCGATCACGGAATGGAAGGCCACCCTGTCTGATAAAAACTCCATGTCCGGCAGCGCCGGGGTTTCCGGAAAAGGAGTCAGTGGCAACACGGTCACCTTGACAAAAGGTTATCCTGCGGCCGCACTGACAATCCGCCATCCGGCATTACAATCCTTTGGCAGTGCAAATTACACCAATGTGACCGCGGCATTGACCGATTCCAGGGGAGAAATCCTGTACTACGGCTCAATCAACAGCAACAAAACAGCGACCAGCTCCAGCCTGACAATCCCTGCAGGGCTTCCTCTCGGAACCTACACCTTGAAGATTTACGGGGAACAGTGGAATGGAGACAAGCGGACCGATTATGCCACCGGCACCCCTTATACCATAAACTTGAACGTGAAGGAACAGGAAACCACCGTACCAAAACCAAAGGCCGCGCCCCCGGCCGCGCCGAAGGTAAAAGGTTCGGTCACCTATAACAGCGCCAAAGTAACCTGGAAGAAGGTAAAGGGCGCAGCCGGCTACCAGGTCTATCGTGCCACCAAGAACGGCAAATACAAAAAGGTAAAGACCACCAAAGCCACTTCCTGGACCAACAAGAAGCTGACCACCGGCCAGAGCTATTATTACAAAGTGCGCGCATACAAAAATCAGGGTGGGAAAAACTTGTACAGTAACTTCTCCAAGAGGCTAAAGGCCGTGCCCCGGACCAAAGCGCCTTCTTACAAACTGACCGCAGGCAAAAAGAACATTCGGATATCCTGGAAAAAAGTCCATGGAGCCGATGGTTATCGTATCTACCGAGCAAAAAGTAAAAACGGCAAATATAAGCAGATCAAAGATTCCCGCAGTAAGCTGAGACGTTACACGAGCATTTGTCTGACGAGTCATCACCGGTACTATTATAAAGTGCGCTCCTACAGAATCGTCAAAGGCAAGAAAGTTTACAGCCCCTATTCAACCGTGAAGAGCGTTCGTACAAAATAATATTAGACAAATGCGTGTTTCATAGCACAGCAAAAAATCTCTTTCTTCGTTATAATGCTCACAAAGAGAAGAACGAAGGAGGAGATTTTTATGTTTGGGGACGTAATCCCTGCGGTTACCAAAGCCGCAAAAGTAAAAGCGAGGGTTTTGTCCAATTGCTTACCAAATGCACCGGCTCTACCGGGCCTATGGGAAACTGCCTTACATACGGCAATGGCTGCTGCATGTGCATCCTCAGGTGCCCGGCCTTCGGCCCGCGAGTCAGCATAACGCAAAAAGCAGGCAAGAGTGATATTATGGGCCGCCGAAAAGACGGAGCTTTCGGCGCTTTCAGCGGATCGGGCAAGTTGGAAAAAGGTTCCCTTTCCGATGAAATTCGTCAGCAGTTGGATGAATACGGCGTAGCAGTCATTCCTGTGCCAAAGGAAGAAATCGTGCCGGAAAAATTGGATTTGAAGGTTTGTCAGCAGTATGCCCTGACTGAATATGCGGAGAACATTGTTCTTTTGGACACGGGCTATGCCAAAATCATGACGCCCTTCTTCCCGCTGGAAAGTTTGCGCCGTGTTCCGGGCTTTGAAAATGCCAGATATGTGGACCCTTACGCCGGGGGAAAAGGCAACTCCATTCGCTATCTGTCCGTGGCGGAACGGGAAAATTCGATGAAGGCAGCCGGAATTGAAAATATTTTCTGCGGCGGCGAAAAATCCGGACTTTTTGTAGGCCACACAGAAGCCATCTCCACTGGCAGCCTGGCCGGGCATAACGCGGTGCGGTATCTGAAAGGCATGAAGCTTTTAGAACTGCCTATCGGCCTGGCCATCGGCGATTTGATTGCCTTCGCCAATAAGAACCTGGAAAGCGAGGAAGGTTTGATGACACGCTATACCTTTGCCGGAGCGGAATACTTTAAGCGAATGAAAGAAAAAGGACTGTATTCCATTGATCGGGAAGAGATCCGGGAACGGGTGAAACGATACGGCCTTGAGGACATTTATAGTGAAAAGTTGATTTAAGAAATGCTGAGAGGAGCTGCTGCATTCGAATTCGTGATGAATGCGATCAGCTCCTTTTTCACGCAAATTTTACTAAATCTTTTCCGCAATCCGAAAATCTATACACCCAACATTTGAAAAAAGCTTGTGCTGCCGAGTGACCTCCCGCAAATAGGGCGGCCGCATGAAAAGCGATTTGCTTCATCAGGCAGTCCCATTCATCTGCTTGAAGAAAGAAAAAACTAATCTGAAAAGTCCCAAACTCCCAGTGGAATATCAAGCCAAAAACCTTTCAGTGCTTGCAACAGCAAGGATTACAGCGTATAATGTCTATGAATGCATTGGAAGAAGAACTGGGGGCACTGGCAAGACCCAGAGCAAGCTGCAGCAGGAGAAACACAAGCTAAAACCGCACCTACAGACCCGACAGCAGAAAACAGCAGCAATGACCCTGCAGCAAGTACAGAGGAATAACAGCATCGTCGCCTCTGCTTCCAAATTGGACTGCAGACAATCCCAATAAAAGGAGGACCCTGAATTGTTGATCGATAAACTTTTACAAGCTGCAAAGCCATATACCCAAAACAGAACCATAAAAGATCTGGTGGTAGGAATTTCCCTGATCGCTGTCCAGCTGGACGATGACAGTGTGGGCGTGTCCTATGTCCTCCGGGAAGATTTGCCCGGCGGATGCTCCGTTTTCCCCTACGCCAGAGAAATGATCGGCGTTTCGGCGGCGCAAATCGCTGACTGGGCAGCCGAAGGAAGGGATAATATTCAAAGAGCCATTGGCAATGCAGTTCTCAATGCGGCTTCTACCCAGCAGGATTTGCCCGACTGCAGCCAGGAGGGAAAACCATTCGGACTGCATTTGACGGGAGGCGAAAAGGTGGGCATGATCGGTATGATCCAACCAGCCGTCATGATGCTAAAGCCCTACAACTGTCAGATGTACATGTTCGATAAGGGAAGAGAAGGACAGGATGGTATCTACCCTGCAGAAAGACAAGCAGAATTGCTGCCCCAGTGCCAAGTTGTTTTTCTAAGCGGCACCACAACTATCAATGGAACCATCGATCAGCTGCTCCGCTGGTGCGCGCCGGACAGCCGCATCGTTATGCTCGGATCCAGTACGCCCATGTTTCCGCAAGGATTCAGGGGCACGCAAGTGGATATTCTGGCAGGAAGCTGGTGGGATGGCACCAAGAAAAGCGAAATCTTTCGCTTGATATCCCTGGCATCTGGTATCGATGGGCTGAGACCTTATATGATCAAGAAGAATGTAAAAGTAAGACCGTAAATCTTTGTCTCCGGGGACCTTCCATCCCAACTGGGCGGGCCTGCCTGGAGCCGAAGATCGGAAAATTTCTGCGAAATTTGGCAATCTTTACGCAAAGTTGTGGGTTTGCGGGGCCCCGTCTTGCCAAAAAGAAGGTTTTCCTGCGCTATGGTCAATTTAAGGGGGCGCAATCGTTGAAAAATGCGTAAATTTCGCATAATTTTTTTGCTTTTTTCCGCAAACAGCTTTTCCCTTCCAGCAGCCTGCTATTTACGACTCTCCTCCCATACCGCCGGCAACCCTCTCTTCATGCCGCCAGAAAACTGCCAATATGCGATCACCACTGAGGCCTGATGCCCCATATGACCCGGTAACGAAAGAAATTGGTCAAATTTTGCAGAAAAATCGACAAGATTGACGTTACATTTTTACGCAGTTCTCTATATAATATAAGGGTATTATTTTCATTGTTTCAAGATTTCAAAGAACGTTCGCCGCGCGATATGCTATCTGCAGGTGGCATACGTGCTGACAGATTGATTAAAAAAGGCCCTCGGGGCCGGAAGACGAGGGATAAGGCATGCGTATTGCAATTTGTGAAGACAACGAAAAAGATACTCGGCGGCTGGTGCAGATGATCGGCGTGGATCATAGCTGCGAACTCTATACCAGCGGAGAAAAACTGATACTCGATATGGAAGAACTTTCCCTTCGCTTTGATCTTTATCTGCTGGATATTTTTCTGGAGGATGATGAAAACGGCATTCACTTGGCCGGAACCATCCGCAGTATGGACGAAGAGGCTTTGATCTGTTTTGTTTCCACCAGCGATGATTTTTATCGCCAGGCATATGATCTATATGTGTTTCAGTACCTGATCAAACCAGTGGAACAACAGGATATGGACAGGCTTTTGCAAAGAGCTGAACATCAGATCAAAAAAAATAAGGGAAGAGCCGTAATCTTTGAGCGGTATGGGAAGCCCTACGCGATCCCTTACCAAAAACTCCTCTATATCGCCAGCCGGGGGCATAATCTTTTATATAAATGCAAAGACGGGAGTGAATACAGCAGCGGCGGAAAACTCAATGAAATCGCCGAGGCGCTGGATCCAGGAATATTTTTCCGATGTCATCAGAGTTTTATCGTCAATATGTACAATGTGGACGATATGCAGCAAAACATTTTTTTGTGCGGGGGAGAAGAAATCCCTATCTCCAGACCTTATTACCAGCAGGCGAAAGAGCGGTATCGAAGAGCGCTCTTCGAGGAATTTGATTGAACAAAGGGAGACACGCTCGTGGAAGAATTATTACGCCAGTTATCGATTCTATGGTCCTTATTTCATATTTTGATTCTTTTTATCCTGATCTATCGTTCACGTTACTCTCTGAAAACCACGATGATTGCCACCGGTATCTGCATGGGTCTGTTAATCCTGGGCAACGTCTGGGGCTTGGCAAGATTCGGTCCGGGGGTTATGGGAAAACTGTTCATCCTTACTTGCACGCTGCCCAGCCTGGTCTTTTTCTTCTATATGTCCAAGGACCGGGGCGGACGTTTTTTCTTTACTTTTTGTATTGCAGATACCATTGCCCTTTGGATCATAGCAGTGACCAATCTGCTGGATTTTTATCTGCACGGCCAATGCGTGATCATGCTGGTGAGCCGTATCGTAGCTTTTCCGCTGCTTGAGTTTTTTGTATATCGATATTTGCGAAAGCCTTACCTGGAAGTGCAGAGCCATGTGGAAAAAGGATGGTGGATCTTCGCGCTGATGACAGCATTGTACTACATGCTGCTGGCGGTGATGTCCAACTGGCCGACGGTGGTTACCGATCGGCCTCACGACCTTCCAGCGATGTTTTTAGTATTACTTTTGATGCCGATGACCTATCTGGTTATCTTTTTCGCGCTTTACAGACAGCTGCTGCTTTTTCGGACGCAGCAGCAGCAAAGGGAACTGCGGATTCAGATGGAAACCTACGAGGCGCAATTGGAAAACCAGCGGATGATTCGTCAAATGAAGCACGATATGAAAGCCCATTTTGCCGCTTTGACAGGAATGCTGGCAGAGGGAAGGAGCGAGGAGGCAAAGTCCTATTTACAGGAAGCGTCGGATTATAGCGATGAACTGGCAGGCAGCAAATATTGCGAGGACCCCTATCTCAATGGAGTGCTCACCCAGTTCGTCGCTCGTTTCGAGAAGTTGGAAACAGCCATTGAAATCGATGTTTCCGTGCCGATCATCATCACCCATCGAGTGGAACTATGTTTGATCCTTTCCAATGCTCTGGAAAACGCATGGGAGGCCAGCCAAAAGCTGCCTGTCAGAGAACGTTTTGTCAGTCTGCAAATGCGGAAAAAACATAACAACCTGCTGCTGATTCGGATCAAAAATCATTGCGATAAACGATTGGTCACTCGGGAGGGGACTTTGCCCAAGTCGACCAAGCAGGAAGCAGGACATGGCTTTGGGCTTCCCACTATGAAAGAACTGGCTGCCCGGTTGGGAGGCGAAATCGTCTGCTATGCGGAGGGCGGACTCTTTGTTGTTGATGTAATGGTAAAAATATAGGTAATACCCGGTTGACCAAGCCGGGCTTTCCCGATATAATATAAATAACATATGTCAATAACAGAAGAGAGGAAATAAACAATGGAAGAAAATACAAGAGGCTGCGGCGACACCGGATGCACGGAAGAATGCTGCAGCGGATGCGAACACGCATGTTCTGATCAGCAGCCTGAGAGCCTGATCGAACCGACCAACGAATACAACAATATCAAAAAAGTAATTGGCGTTGTCAGCGGAAAAGGCGGCGTAGGAAAATCCTTGGTGACCTCGCTGCTGGCAGTGACCATGCAGAGAAAGGGATACCAAGCTGCGATCCTGGATGCGGATATTACAGGTCCGTCCATTCCCAAGGCATTTAAGCTGAAGGAAAAAGCCGTGGCCAATGAACTGGGAATCTTTCCGGTAAAAACTAAGACAGGCATCGGCACTATGTCTGTCAACTCCATTCTGGAAAACGACACGGATCCGGTCGTATGGAGAGGACCGGTTATCGCCGGAACGGTTAAACAGTTCTGGACCGATGTTTTATGGGGGGATGTGGATTACATGTTCATCGATATGCCGCCGGGTACCGGCGATGTGCCGCTGACCGTATTCCAATCCATTCCGGTGGATGGTATCGTAATCGTTACTTCTCCACAGGAACTGGTATCGATGATCGTTTCCAAAGCCGTTAAAATGGCCCAGCTGATGAATATTCCAATCATCGGTCTGGTGGAAAACATGTCCTATTTTACCTGTCCGGACAATGGCAAGGATTATCAAGTATTCGGCGACAGCCATATTGAAGAGGTCGCCAAGGAACACGGTTTGGAAGTGCTGGGACGCCTGCCGATCGATCCTAAGCTGGCTGCGGCCTGCGACAAGGGAATGATCGAACTCTTTGAAGGCGACTGGCTGGAAGAGCTGGCAAAGAAACTGGAAACCATGTAGAAAGCCGCTGCTATTTGAGCAAAAGGGAGAAAAAGATGGATTTACAAGGGCAAACCTGGATACCCTGGGCTTTGGCGGGGGTATTAATCGTAGTAATGGTTATATACAAGCTGGAGCTGCGGCGTAAAAGAAACAAGCGAAAATAAAAGGTACAAGAAAGGGCGGCTGCATGAAAAGCGATATGCTTCATGCAGCCGCCCTGCGTTTTTGATTTCATGAAATTTGCTTCCAGCCAGTGGGGCCATACCTTTGCAATGCGAGGCTGCTGCGGCTTGCAGATACGATGTGGGGAGTTTCGGGAAAAAAGTAAAACAAAATTTCAATTTTTACGCAAGTTTCAACGCTCAAGCACACTCAGACTCGCCATGGAGGCCGCGCGGGCCGCAGGTTGCGGAGATCAGACCCTGCAAGCTCACAACTTTGCGTAAAGAATGCAATTTTTTTCAAAAGTTTTCCGGGTCCAGGTCCGGATCCCGCTGCTATGCCTGTTTTTGATACTTTTCCTGGCCCCGTTACGATACCTGCTCACAAAACACCTTTCCGGGTCCCAGCACCCCGTCAGGTTTAAAGACCCTTCCGATTCTTATAACTAAATTTGCTCCCGGAGAGGATAAATCTGAGGATGGTCATGATGGCAAGCAATGCGGCGCACATCCAGAATGCGGTGATATAGAAGCAAGATGTCTCGCTGAGCCGGGAGACGGATGGGTGTACGGCTTCAATTTTCTGGATCAATATATCAAGGAAAAACGGTATCCTGACCCTTGACGGTGCAGCATTTGAACATACCATGGCCTGCTTCACACCCTACACGGATCGGCCGGAGCTTCGGGGAATGCTCTATCATTCCGATGAGGAAGTATATGATTTTATTTCAAAAGCCCATGCACGGAGCATGCAGTGTACCATGCACGCTGTAGGCGAAAGGGCCATCGATCAGCTGCTCTATACATATCTTCGGGTATTTTCGGAGCAGGGGAGAAAAGACATCCGCCACAGGCTGGAGCATTTCTGCCTCCCCACAGATGAACAGATCCAAATGGCAAAAGAACTGGACATCATTCTTTCCATGCAGCCGAGCTTTTCCTACTTTTGGGACGGAGCCGGCCAAGAGTTCGCCAATGTGGTGGGAAGAAAGCGGGCAGACAGAATGGACCCCTTTCATAAAATTATCGAAAAGGGGATCACTGTCCTCAGCGGCTCCGACGCGCCGGTGGCGCCGATTCAGCCCCTTACTTATCTGGCCCACTGCGTAAGCGGCTATAATCAAGTTAGAAACATTTCTGTTACCGAGGCCATCAAGATGTGTACGGTCAATGCTGCTTATGCCAATGGTGAAGAAAAACAAAAGGGCTCCTTGGAGGTGGGAAAAACCGCCGACATGGCAGTGATCAGCAAGGATCCTTATGAAGCGGCCGCTGCTGGTGAAATCCTGGAGATGGAAGTTCTGGCTACGATCAAGGACGGCCGCATAATATATAGGAAGGAGCCTGTTTAATCATATGCAGATCGGAAGGCTACAGCTTTCCGGCGATATAGCTGGCCCGGTGTACAATAGATAGAATAATCCGCAGCACCGCGCCCACGACCAGCAGTCCCAAGGCGATAGAGCCTGCCATCATCAGCGTATTGCTGCCGGTGGCCGCCGCATCTTTCAGATCGCCCGAAACCAGCGCGGCCATGGTGTTGTACATGCCGGAACCGGGGACAAGACACAAGATGCCGGGAATGGTGAAAATGGTCGAAGCATCTTTAAATACGCGGGAGGCGATGTCGCTGAGCAGCCCCACCGCGCAGGAAGCGATGAAGCAGGAGACAACCGCCGTAGCTCCCAGAGCCATGAGGGACTGATAGACCACCCAGCCCACTGCGCCGATGCAGGCGGCAACGGGAATATGGCGGGCAGGCACATGAAAGATGATGCAAAATCCCAGCGTGGCAAAGAGGGCAAAGAAAAATGCGGAAATCATATGAACGTACCTCCTATCAAAGACCCAAATACCGAGTTCCAAATCTTCATGATCACACCGGCCCCGGCAGCCAGCGATATGGCGATCAAAGCGGCTTCCGTGGCTCTGGCAAGTCCCGACAGCATATCGCCCGACAGAAAATCACGGATGGAGTTGGTGATGGCTACGCCGGGAACAAAGATCATCAAGGTGCCGATGATAATGGCATTGGAATTGGTTCCCGGAATAAAAGCCGCCGCCGTGAGGGCAAGGGCTGCCGAAACGGCACAGCAGCAGAACCCTCGGATAAAATAATTGATGGAAAAACGCTTGAGCAAAAGGGACAGCAAATAGCTGGCAGCTCCGATCAAAAGTCCGCAGAGAAAGTCGAGAATTCCCCCGCCGAAGAGCACGGAGAAAAAGGACGCAACGAGAGAAGCTCCCAGCAGCCGTACCGGAAGCGGAGCCGAGGGTATATTGTCAATTTCCTTTAGCCGCTTCATCCCATCTTCTACGGAAAGGTCCGTTGTAGTAAACTCCCGGGAAAAGCGGTTGATTTCGGATATTTTCGTCAGGTCCGTATCGCCGCCGCCCTTGATCCGCTTTACATACGTATACATATCGCTGTCCGCATCGCCGGAATCCAGGGAGACGAAGATGCCGGTGGGCATGGCGAAAACCTCTACATAATGGATCCGGCAGGCCTTACAAATCCGCTCTATGGTATCTTCCACCCGGTAGATTTCCGCCCCGTTTTTCATCATCAGTTCTCCCGCCCGAACGGCTAGAATCAGCACTTTTTTTTGAAATGGATTGATCATATTATAAGCCCTTCTACACAACATTTTACAGGTATATGATTGATTACGTCCCATTATACCAAAAGGCCCTGCCTACAGCAAATGAAGAATCCCTTAAAAATCTTCAAAAACAAAAGAAAATCGGTTGACTTTTCCTGCGTATCACGTTATCATGATAAAGTAATAAAGAAAGCGGTTCGAAGGGAGGGTCATAGGATGATAGTTCTGGTCAAAGACAGCAACGGAAACGTTGTAATTGAAAAGGAAATCAGTCAGAAAGAAGTTCTGCTGCGGCTTTGTGTAAGAGACGACGACTTTTCCGACGAACAGAAAGAATACAGCCTTGAGCAGGTATTTGGTTCCTACCACTAGGTGGTAAATAAATCAACTCTCTGAAAGACCATGGAAGCATGGTCTTTTCATTTTGCCCTAAATATGGTAGAATCAAGCGGGACAAGAAACCGGAGGCCCGCGGGCCTCTTAAATTTTGAGGAGCGACTATGAGATTAAATAAATATATTGCCCATGCCGGGATCGCCAGCAGGCGCAAAGCGGACGAACTGACCATAAACGGAAACGTGAAGATCAATGGCCTGACCATGCGCGAGCCCGGTTATGACGTGAAACCGGGGGATGTGGTGGAAGTCAACGGTACTACCATCCGCTCACAGGAAAAGAAGGAATATGTGCTTTTGAATAAACCAGTGGGATACATTACCTCGGTTCAAGACGAACAGGGCAGGCCGGTGGTCATGGAGCTAGTAGCCGATGTGGATGCGAGACTGTTTCCAGTCGGGAGACTGGATTACAATACATCCGGAATGCTGATTTTGACCAATGACGGCGATCTGGCGTACCGATTGACACACCCCAAGCATCAGGTTACCAAGACCTATCGGGCGCTGGTAGCCGGCGTACTTTCCAATGAAAAGCTGGCCAGGCTGCGGAGGGGCGTGGACATCGGCGGTTTTGTGACTTCTCCGGCACAAGTGAAGGTCATCAAGCAGGCGGAGCGTTCGGCTTTGGTGGAAATTAAAATCCACGAAGGCAAGAACCGGCAGGTGCGCAAGATGTTCGCCGCTGTTGGAAATAAAGTGCAGGAGCTGCAGAGAACAGCCATTGGGGATCTATATCTTGGGCGCCTGAAAGAAGGCCATTATCGGAAACTGACAAAAGAGGAAATCGATTATCTGAAAGGTTTATAGAGGAGGAAAATGGTATGCTGAGACTGGAACATATTGCCTGGGATTCGCCGGACGGCGAGGAAATCATCCAGGATATCGATTTGGAGATAGGAAAGGGCAAGCTGATTGTCGTTACAGGCCCCAACGGGGGAGGAAAGACCACGCTGGCCAAACTGATCGCAGGTCTTGTAACGCCCTCATCAGGGCGGATTTTCCTGGAGGGAGAAGATATCACCGAGGCCAACGTGACGGATCGGGCAAAAAAGGGAGTCGCATATGCGTTCCAGCAGCCGGTACGCTTTAAGGGACTGACCGTTCGCGATCTGCTGGATCTGGCCGCAGGCGGCGGTCTGGATGAAACGTCCATCTGCACACTGCTGGGAAAAGTGGGGCTCTGTGCGGAAGAATACATAGACCGGGAAATGAGCGCGTCCCTTTCAGGAGGCGAAAGCAAACGCATTGAGATTGCTACCGTTCTGGCTCGCAATGCCAAGCTGTCCATCTTCGATGAACCGGAGGCAGGTATCGATCTTTGGAGCTTTACCCGTTTGGTGGAGACTTTTGAAGAATTGCGCCAGGAAAACGAGGGGACTTTGCTGGTGATTTCCCACCAGGAGCGAATTTTATCCATTGCCGACGAGATCGTCGTTATCGGAGCGGGCCGTGTGAAGAGCGCCGGACCTCGGGAGAAAATCCTGCCGACGCTGCTTTCAGAAGAACGGACGATTCGCTGCCCTCATGGAAAGGAGGAGATTTGCCATGAATAAGATTACGGAAACTCTACTGCGCATTGTCTCCGAGTTTGACGGAGATTTTAAAGGCGCCTTCAATATACGGGAAGACGGCATGTGCGCCGGCCGCCAGTCTACGGAACATGTGCGCATTGAATCCAAGACGGACAAGCCTGGCCTGGAAATCCACATCAAGCCGGGAACCAAGGGCGAAACCATTTCCATACCAGCCTGCGTGACCAGGGGAAATGTGGACGATTTAGTTTACAATGATTTTTATGTGGGAGAAGGGGCGGATGTGACCATTGTCGCCGGCTGCGGTGTTCATACAGACAGCGATGATGAGGCCCGCCACAACGGGATCCATCGTTTTGTTCTGGAAAAAGGAGCCCACGTACTTTATACGGAAAAACATATCGGTACGGGAAGCGGTACGGGAGCGCGCCGCATCGATCCGGTGACGGAAGTAGAGCTGGCGGAGGATGCCAGCCTGGAAATGGATACGGTCCAGATCAAAGGGGTTGACAGTACCATCCGTAAAACTACGGGAACCCTGGCTGCGCGGGCCAAGCTGGTGGTGCGCGAGCGAATCATGACTGATGGCTATGAGAAAGCAGAGACCGATTTTGAGGTGACCCTTGCAGGAGAGGATTCAGGAGCCGACCTGATTTCCAGATCCGTTGCCCGGGGCAATTCCCATCAGATGTTCCGTTCGGTTATCAAAGGTGAAACCCGCTGTACCGGCCATTCGGAATGCGACGCCATTCTGGCGGACAACGGAACGGTTTCCGCAGCCCCGGCGCTGGAGGCATCCCATGTGGACGCACAGCTGATCCATGAGGCAGCCATCGGAAAGATTGCAGGCGAACAGATCCTCAAGCTGCGGACCTTAGGCCTTACTGAGGCCGAAGCCGAAGAAAAAATTATTTCGGGATTTTTGAAATAGAAAAATGAGACAAAGGCGCATTGGCGAAAGAGCCGCTCAACCTGCGGACTGCTTGGACCATTTGGCAGGATTGAGCTGATCGGGAAGCTGATGATTCATCGTTTCCTGATACAGCGCCGCTTTCTTTTCCAGATATTCCAGACGCCGTTCTGCTTCCGCTTTTTGCGCCTTGGCTTTGATGATTTGATCCTGAATGATCTGCCAGCGCTGGCGGATGGTGGAATCACCCTCCAGGCATAAATCCACATACTGTTTAACCGCATCGAGAGGCATTCCGCAATCGCGAAGATATTTGACTCCGGTCAGCCAGTTGATGGATTCCTCATCAAACAGACGAATATTATTCTTATCTCGTTTTACAGAGGGCACCAGTCCCTTATCCGTATAAAAGCGGACCGTATGTTCCGTAAGATCCAGCATCTTGGATACATCTTTTACCGTAAACATAAAAAACCTCCTTAAAAAGCTTGACTTCGAGCTGCTCGAAGGTGTTAAAGTAATGATAATGCAGGTGTACATCCCTGTCAAGCTTTGAAGATAGAAAACGAGGAGGGACCTAAATGGAGACTTTAGGAAAAGACATAAAAAAACTGGGGTTTGGACTGATGCGGCTGCCGCAGAAAGAGGGCAAAGTCGATGTCGAACAGGTAAAAATAATGGTGGATCGGTTTTTGGATGCCGGTTTTACCTATTTTGATACGGCATGGGCCTATGCAGGCAGTGAAGATGCGATTCGGACGGCTCTCGTGGAGCGGTACCCGAGGGAGCGTTTTCAGCTGGCAACGAAGAACGCAGCATGGATTGACTGCAAGACCAGGGAGGAAGCGATTAAGCAATTCGATACGTCGCTCAAGCAAACTGGCGCCGGTTACTTTGACTTTTATTTGCTGCACAATTTGGGTGAAAACCGTACAAAAGTTTTCGATGACTATGATATGTGGAGTTGGGTACAGGAAAAAAAAGAGGAAGGTCTAATTAAGCATGCAGGATTTTCCTTTCATTCAACGGCAGATGAACTGGAAGCTATCCTAACGGCTCACCCGGAAATGGAATTCGTCCAGCTGCAGATCAATTATGCGGACTGGGATAATCCATCCATACAATCCCGATCCTGCTACGAGGTTGCCAGAAAACACAAAAAACCCGTGATTATTATGGAACCGGTCAAAGGCGGCATGCTGGCGACTCCGCCTGCGCCTGTGCAAAAAGTTCTGCAGGAGGCCGACCCCGGCGCATCAAACGCGTCCTGGGCAATTCGCTATGCTGCGGATTTGGAAGGTGTGATTACGGTCTTGTCCGGCATGAGCAGTTTGGAGCAAATGGAAGACAACCTTTCTTTTATGAAAACTTTTAAAGGGCTGTCGGCTGAGGAGAAAGGCGTGATCGAAAGAGCGCGTGACGCTTTGTGCCGAATCCCGCTTATTTCCTGTACCACCTGCGATTACTGCGCAAAGGTATGCCCCATGAACATTGGCATTTCTGGGTCCTTCACTGCAATGAACCAGTTGACCTTATTCAACCAGAAAGAAGCAGCGGCATCACAAGAAGAATGGCTGGTGAACGGACATGGAAAAAAACGGGCTTCGGAATGTATCAAATGCGGAAAATGCGAAGAAGTCTGCCCCCAGCATATTTCCATTATTCGTGAATTGGAAAAGGTCAGCCAAACGTTTTCCTGATTGCTGGACGACCACTATGACCGTTTCAGTCACGATGGGAAGAGAATTACCCAGCCGCCAGGATTTTTGCCGGCTGGGGGAGATGTGAAGCCTCTTGACAGTTTGAGAAGCAGCTCAATGTAAAATGGAATGCGAAAACAGGATGCGTTGTCGCATGAAAGCTAGTTTGGTGCATACAGCGGCCCGATGTCTGGGATTACACTAATTTCTTGATTCTTAAAAATTTAGTATAGAATTTTAACTACGTTTCGTGGGGCAATCCCATATCAATCTGGCCGCGATAAAAAATTACCGCAATCCGGAGGGAAACTCCCAGGCCGCGATAATTTCCCGGCTATCAACCTGGGAGGCCCAGAGGCCGCTCTCCTTGCAGGCAGCCTCATGTTATTCGCTGTAAATACCTATTGTTTGACGACGGCTTTTCGCATCAGGGTAAAAGCCAATGCGTTGAAGACGACGATGGCCAGCAGGCAAGTAACAGCCATATGAGAAGGCGTATTCACAGCAGTCATGATCAGCTTTACCAGAGCGATCGTAATCTTTCCATTAAAAAAATATTGATCCGCCCAGGGAATGGCCATCAGGAAAAGCACGGGAACCCCGGCGCCTACAATCACTTTCCCAGTTTTGCTCAGACGATAAAACATAATGGTGATAAAATAGCCTGCGGCCATAGCTGCCAGGGCTAGCAGAACTTCGAAGAAAAAGCTTTCTGCATGAAGCATCAGCGGGCCTGCACCAGCGGTGCTGGATGGATACAGCGCTTCATAAAAAGTGGAGGCGGTGACTTGACTATTGGTGATGGATAAGGCTGCCGCGTAGAGCAGAAAGAAAATCTTATCAATCATCGCCATAATTACGGCAACTGACAGCATGGTGAGCAGTTTTGCCGTAAAAAGTGTTTTTCTGGAAACCCCGTTTTGAAGGGAGATCAGAAACGTTTCTTTAAAGGTACACAGGCCAACGACAAAGAGGAAAATGACAGTGGCCATTTCATTGCCGCTCGTGGAACCATGAACAGCTGCGTCATTGCCGTTGATGATCAAGGTGGTACTAAAACCGAAGATGAGAGATAGCCCAACAATCACTACATAGAAAATGAGGATACTCTTTTTATGATCCGCCATCTGATAGCGGTAACTTGGTAATATATTCATGACAATCACACTCCTTAAGAATTGGTAAGCTGAATGAACAGCTTTTGCAGATCCAGTTTGGTGACTTCCAGGGAATCGGGCACTTGGCACCGATCGAGGTCGCCGATAATATGGGCGGTTTTCAATCCTCCCAGCCGATCTATGCCGATGACTTCCTTCCCCTCGATGAAAGCATCGACCTGGCTGGCTTTTCCCGAAACCGTATAGCCTTTGGATAAAAGCGATTCACAGGATTCATTTTTGATGATGGTTCCATTTTTAATGATTATAATATCTTCGATAACACTGGATACTTCCTCGATCAAGTGGGTCGAGATGATAAAAGTGCTGGGACTTTTGCTGTATTTCTCAATGAGAAGCTTGTAGAACATATCCCGATGGTTGGCGTCCAGCCCCAGAACCGGTTCGTCCAGCAGCACATAAGGCGTATTGACGGAAAGGGCGACAATGATCTTAAAGATCGATCCGTAGCCGGTTGAAAGGGAGCGGACCTTTTTCTTAGTGTCCAAGCCGAACTTGGCCGCCAGATTCTGGGCATAGGCCAGATCAAAATTGGGATAAAAATTCTTTGTCCACTTGAATACTTCCCGTATCTTCATACTTTCCGGATACAAAGTCTGTTCGCTCATGAGATAGATCAACTGCTGGGCCTGGTCGTTTTCCGCTGCCGCCAGTCCGTTGACTGTAACTTCTCCGGAATCCGCGAACAGCCGGTTGGCAATGATGTTGAGCATGGTCGACTTCCCGGCCCCGTTTCTGCCCAGGAGTCCGTAGATTTTATTTTCTTCAAAATAGAGAGAAATGTCCTTTAGGGCTATGGTATCTCCAAACTGTTTCGATATGCCTTTTAATGCAATACTGTTCATTTGTTAAAACCCCTTTCAATCATATTTTTGATATCTTCTGCAGTCAGTCCCAGCCGTTTAGCTTCTTCCACCAAACTGGCAATGTAACTGTCATAGAACTGGTCTCTCCTAATCTGCTGTAACTTTTCCGTTGCTCCGTTATTGACAAACATGCCTACCCCCCTTTTTTTATACACGATATCTTCATCAACCAGCAAGTTGATCCCCTTCAAAGCCGTGGCCGGATTGATTTTATAACTGGCTGAAAGCTCTGTAATTGAGGGGATCTGCTGCCCTTCAGGAAATGCTCCGGAAAGAATGGCATCTTCGATACCTTCTGCGATTTGGAGAAATATGGGCTTACTTGATTCAAAGTCAAGTTTCATAAAATCCCTCCTTACTAGAATTATAAGAATGCTTCATTTGTTAGATGGTTAATTACTTGAGTAACTAACCATATCGGTATTATGCCACGACAAAGGATCGGTGTCAAGAAAAAGTGCAAAAAAAGAAATTTGCTGGTTGTTTTACGGAAAAACAAGGCTTTTTGCGAGAACTTTTTGAAATGAGCAGAAATGTTGAAATTTCAAGAATCTTGACGTTGTAGAAAGGGCGGACGAGGGGGCAAAAACTTGACATGTCGTATCAATTTGCTATAATAATTTTTGCACAGTGTATTTATAAAGAATACACTGTTTTTCATTTTATGAAGGAGTAAAGACAAAGCCATGATTAAAAAACTTGCAGATCATAAACTATTAATCATATGCCTGGGAATGTTGCTCCTAATTATTGGACTGGCTTTCCTGCTTGTGACCCAGCTGGCTTCAAAGGAGATCCGGCTGGTGGTGGATGGACAGGCTCAATCCGTTGAAACGAGCAGCTATGACGTTGGTGAGCTGCTGGAAGAAGAAAAGATTGAGCTGGTCAAGGAAGATTCCGTTACACCGGATATTGACAAGCCGCTGACGGATGGACAGGAAGTTACGGTTGAGAAAGCAGTGGACTTTACCCTGCAGGCCGACGGCCGGACTAAGGAGCTGAAAGCCCTTCCAAAAACTGTCGGTGAGGCCCTGAAGTATCATAAGATTAAAGTGGGAGAAGCCGACAAGGTCAGCCCTGCGCTCAGCGAACCCCTGGCGGCGGGAACGGAGATTGTGATTAATCGAATCACGACTGCTACCCAGGAGGTTATGGAAGAGATCGATTTTAAAACTAAGACAAAGGACGACGATGACTTGCCTGCAGGAACGACGAAGGTTGAAAAAAAGGGTGAGAAGGGACAGGATCGGGTTGTCTACCAAATCACTTATTCCGATGGTAAGGAGATTGCGCGCAAGGAGCTGGAACGTGAAACAGTCAGCAAACCAGTGAATAAGGTGGTTGCTAAGAGCACCCGCGGCACGATTCAAGGCAAGGAATATACGAAAAAATTTACGGTCAAAGCATATGCCTATACTGGCGGCGGCCGGACAGCCATGGGTACTGCTGCCAGAACCGGCGAGATTGCGGTTGATCCAAGTGTAATCCCCTTGGGGACAAATGTGTATGTAGAAGGCTATGGCTTTGCCAGGGCAGAAGATACCGGAGGCAATATCAAGGGAAACACCATAGATGTTTATAAGAACTCAGAAAGTGCCTGCCTCAGTTGGGGCGTTCGAAATGTTACAATTTATATCCTCAGTGATTAACTGGGGCAGCAAAGGAGGGAGTATGAAAAAAGAAGAAGTAAGTAAAATACGACGATGGGGAGCACTCACCGTGGCGGCGATTATGCTGGTGGCTGTGTTTTCTCCGATGCCGACTGCTTTTGCGCAGACAGATACACAGATGGAGACTTCCAGCGAAGCGGCGGCGATGGCAGCATCGGAGACTGTATCTACGCAGGAGCAGGGAACAGCTGATGAAACTTCTGCCGTACAGGCGCCGAAAACTTTGGCGGCTCCGTCAGGAATTAAAACCAAGAGCCTGGGTGTCAAAACCATTCAGATTCAGTGGAAGCAGGTGGCGGGAGCCGACGGCTACAGGGTCTATCGTGCAACAAAGAAAAACGGAAAATACAAGAAGATTGCCACTGTGAGAGGCGGCAAGACCAGCTATAAGAATAAAAAACGTATTACGGGAAAGGTCTACTATTATAAGGTAAGAGCCTATAATGGCAGCGTTCAGAGCAGCTATTCCAAGATTGCGTCGGGCAAAGCCAGACCTGTTAAAACAACAGTGAAAGCAAGGGCCGGGGAGGAAAAAGTAACTATAACCTGGAAAAAGATCAGCGGCGCTGAAGGCTACCACATATACCGGGCCGGATCAAAAAACGGGAAGTATAAACGGATTAAGATCATAAACAAGGGTAAGACAACCAAGTTTACCAATTCAAAGCTTAAGGGCGGAAAAACTTATTATTATAAAGTGCGAGCCTTTAAAAAAATGAAAGGCAAGAAAGTCTTTTCCGTTTATTCTGCTCCAGCAATGGCGAAAGCAGGCAAGGTGAAGATGAAGACTCATAAAAAGGGTTTTTCTTATAAGAAGAAGTTTACCGTGAAAGCATATGCTTACAGCGGAGGCGGACGGACGGCTATGGGAACTAAGGCCAGGGTCGGTGCCATTGCGGTCGATCCAAAGGTGATTCCCCTTGGCACCAAGGTGTACATCGATGGATACGGGCACGCCAGGGCTGAGGATACCGGCGGCAACATCAAAGGCAGAACCGTAGATTTGTATATGAACTCCAGCAGCAAGTGCTATAAATGGGGTGTACAATTCAAGACTGTTTATGTAGATGTTAGAAAATAAAATATCGTACCGGTTCTAAAAACGGGCCACTGTCGTTATTCACAACGCGCAGCGGCCCGTTTTGTTGTTCGCGGAGGAGAGAGCCGCAGGGGAACGATGCCGTTTTGCCCAGCGCTTTAGCGATGCAGGCAAAAGGGACAGCGAAGCGAACGAAGGGAGCGGAGGAGAGAGCCGCAGGGGAACGATGCCGTTTTGCCCAGATGGTATTGCTCCCTGATAGTCCGATTTAAAGTTTTTTTCCCGATTTCTATTCGATATGGGCTAAAATCAAAGCAATGTCCATAGAAAAAATAGGCTATTTTTCATATTAGACACCTTGATAAGCATTAATTTGCTGTCAATACAAACTTAGAAATGAAAAGTTTGCGCTAACTTGGTTTCCAATTCCTAATATTTCCTTGATTTTACGAAAAAAGGCTGAATTGATATGGACAATGTCTCTAAAATGCAGTATTTCGAATAGAATTGGAATTTATTTATATTTTAGTGCCTGCCGGAGGGCTGAAACCGCGCCAGATGATCCTTTCTTTAATATAAGTCCCACAGCCTCACAACTTTGCGGAAATATCACAAATTTTTGTGGGTTGAGTACAACGATAGCACACTAATGTGACCTTGCGGCTTTGCCGTAGTCGCGGGACCTCACCGGGTATTGTTGAAATGTGATCTCTTTGCCGTACTCGCACCCCATATTAGCAGCCACTTTTTCCGGCCAACTGCCAATCGATTGAACCGGCGCACCCAGAGAGCAATATCAAAAAACAAACGGCACCTAAGTGATCAAGCCAGTCAGGAAGTGAAATAGTCTAGGTATACAAAGCGGCATGATAAGAAACTATCACGATTTAACGAAAATTTCTTCGATACTGATACTTTTCCTTCCACTTGCTTGAAGAAGAGCCACGAAAGTATCAGAACACTTTAAAGGGCGTTCTGATAGTTCCCCAGATGCCCAGTTACGTGGAAGCCGCCAGACGCCATAAGGTATTGGAATCAAGGCATTTTCGCCGCAATTATGATATTAACCGCCTGAAAAATTCACCAAACCTCTAGCGAAGATGTTTCTCCAAAAGGTCGACAAAGGTATCAAGCCCTTCCCGCTTGGGAAAAATGGCTCTGGCGGAGGTGGCGCTGCCGCCGCCCTTTCCGTTATAGATCGAAGCATTCTCCTTTACCAGCTTTCCGCAGTTGAGATTACCGTTTGAAAAGAGCAGCAATGTGCAATCCTGCGGCGAGATAATCAATAGCAGCTTTTTGATATCCTGAATTAAGGGGCGGCCAATATTGAGCAGATCATCGGTCTTCATGTCGGCAAATTCATATATCACAATTTCCGATGGCTCTGAACTCTGGATCTGCTGACGGATGCGATCGACCCTTTCCTGAATTACAGATTGTCGGAGCACATGAAGTTCGTTTTTTATGATCTTATTCTTTTCTTCTCTGGCCTTTATTTTATCCAATAAATCTTCTGCTCCTGCAGAATAGCGATTGCCCAGAGCGGTGACCAAGTCGTGCTTGCCATCGTAATCCATAAGCGCGCGCTGGCCGGCTTCAAAATAGATACGGAACATCCCCTTATAATGTTCAACCTTATAGAGCTTGATCAGCCCCACCTGACCAGCCGATGAGGGGTGGGTTCCGCAGCAGGCAACACAGTCGGAGGCATTTTTTACATCCCCTACACAGACGATGGAGATTTCTTCATCAATGGCCAGAGCCTTGCGCAGAGGCATTTTTTCAGCTTCCTCCCTGGTTTCAAAGTGTCTTACTGTTACAGGGGCGTTCGACCAGATAACTTGATTGGCCGCCAATTCGGCTTCCTTTGCCATTTCCCAGGTGATTTCTTTTATTTCGGGATTCTCTTCCAAAGCAATATCGACGGTCATATAATCCTGCCCCATATGAAACCCGCGGTTGATTCCTCCGAACAATTGGTAACAGATGCCCGACAGAATATGTTCGCCGCAATGGCGCTGCATGTTATCAAAGCGCCTATCCCAGTCGATCCGGCAATGTACCTGCATACCTTCCTGAAAGGCAGGCGGAACGGAAAGGCGGTGATAGACCAGGTCGTCCTTTTCATAAACTTCCGTTACCTCCAACCCGTCTATGGTTCCCAGGTCGCAGCTCTGTCCGCCGCCGGTTGGAAAGAAAATCGTCTGATCCAGAAGGACGGTGTCCTGATCCACGGCCTTTACGACTGCCTGGCATTGTTGTTGATATACGTCTTGCTGGTATAGCTTTATCGTGTTCATAAGCATCTCCTTATTACAAAGCATAGTCCAATGAAAAGATTGTAATATAAATTCTATAAAAAAGTCAAATGTTAGGCTGTCCAAACAAATCAGTTTGTTATATAATAAAACAAACATGTACTAATTTGCTGTAGAATAAGTGAGCACTCTGCTTCATACAATTTCAAAGGAGTCTTTCCAATGAAATGAGGTGGAGTTAATGAAAAAAAGACTGATACAAGCAGGTATTTGTATAGGTTTGCTGCTCCTGGCAGTTGCATTTGTTCCGGGTTACAGCCAGATCGTTGAAAAAGTGGCAAGTGTGATGGAAACGGATGTACTGCTGATTGACCCTGGCCACGGCGGAATAGATGGCGGAGCTGAAAGCGGGCAGGGCGTTTCTGAGAAAGCGATCAACCTGGCAATTTCTCAAGAAGTAAAAGCCCTGGCAGAGGCTGCGGGATGGCAGGTGGTCATGACACGAGATACGGATACAGGACTATATGAAGAGGGCAGCGGTACCATACGCAGCCTGAAAACCCAGGATTTAAAAGCGAGACGAGATTTGATTGACAAGACGGATCCGGTGCTGGCAGTAAGCATACATCTGAACAGCTTTAAAGAAGACCCGTCGGTGAGAGGTATGCAGGTTTTCTATCCAGGTTCGGGCGGGGAAGAAAAAATCCTTAAGAACAGCAAAAAATTAGCCGAAACACTTCAAGAAAAAGTAGGAGCAGTTTTAGAAAATAATAAAAAGAGGGTGGCTCTTCCAAAAACAGATGTATTTTTATTCAAGGAAGTGACCTGTCCCATCGCTATTATTGAATGCGGATTCTTGTCCAACCCCGAGGAAGCAAAGCTTTTGGAAAGCAGTCAGTATCAGAAAAAATTGGCGCAGGGGATTTTTGAGGGCATTACGGATTTTACCGGTAAAAAGCCTAGAAAACAGATTGAAATTGTTGATAATTCCGAAAAAAACAAGGGGAGTGGGATATAACAGAACAGGCTGTGGATAACACAGTATGAAAAAAAGGGGGTTGACAAGAAAAACGTTGAAATTGATGGACTTTTTTTGATTGGATTTTCCACAGGAGGGTTGGGATAAAATTGTATACGATTTTGAAAAAAGTGTGGATAAACGTCGAAAAGCTTAAAATTAACCACATTTGAAGTTGTTGAAAACCGTTTCCCCATAGGGAGGACGTAGGTTTACATAATGCGGATGAAAAGCAAAAGAAAAATTTTTTGAAGAACAAGGAGGATAAAGGGTTGTTAAAAGAAAAAAACATTTACAAGGATGAATTACCCGTTAGCGTGGTGGTCGCCAATATTGAAGAATATCCGATCCACTTTCACGATGATATGGAAGTGGTATACGTCCTGGAGGGCAGCGTGGTGCTCCGTAACGGCTACTACACGTATACCCTTAAACAGGGTGACATTTTTATCCTTAATGACAGAGAGATGCACAGCTTTGCCAATACCGGCGAAAAAAATATGGTGATGATGCTCCAGCTGGATCTGGCATACTTCTCCAAATACTATGATAACCTGCGGAATAATTTCTTTGTTACCGATATGGAGGATGACAGCGACGAAAGCCTTGAAATTCTGCGAAACATTCTTGCCAGAATCATGATGGAGATTCTGCAGAAAGGATACGGTTATGAACACAAGGTAATTGAAAGCACCCACAACCTTATCGCCTGCCTCATGTCCGATTTTCAATATTTTGTTATGGAGGACGGCAAATTTGTCAACGAAGCCAAGAACAAAGGAAATAAAATTCTGGCCGGGCGTCTTGCCAGGATCACCGATTACATGTACGACAACTATTCACGCAAGCTGACTCTGAACGAAATCGCCAATCGGGAGCATTTGAGCATTTATTATTTGTCCCATGTAATCAAAGAGGCCACCGGCCTCAGTTTTCAAGATTTACTCAGCTTTATCCGCGTGGAGGAATCAGAAAAACTGCTCCTGGGTACCAACAAGAAAATTGGAGCTATTGCCGAAGAAACCGGATTCTCGGCGGTCCGCTATTATATCAAGCATTTTGAAACTTGGTACGGAATGCATCCGCTGGAATATAGAAAGTTGTTTACCGGCAAGGTCATCAGCCGGGAGACCCACGCCCAATATACCAGAAGTACGCCGGCAGAGATTGAAGAGGCGATCCGCCAGCAGGTAAAGGGCGTTTACACCGACTATATTAATAAGCAGAAAGCAAAACCGATTATCGTTGATGTGAACATCCACGACGACTACATGGGATATCGGTCAAAATCCCTTGAGCTGAAAGAATTAATGGAACGGGATAATATGAAACCGGCGGCAGGACCTTACGAACTGCTGAAAAGTCTAGGAGAGACGGTGGTCGCATCCGGGAAGAACTACATCATTACCACAGCCTCCAAATACCCGGGACCGCTGAGCAATTTAAGCATATTAGTATATAATTTCAGTGAAGCCGTGGAAGCGGACTTAAAAAATACGACCAGCAAAGAGACGACTTTGGATATTATAAAAAAATACGATGAAGAAATCGAATTTCTGGTACGCTGCTCGGGCCTTTCCGGTGAATTTAAAATTTCCAGGTATAAAACCTTCCGCGATAAAGTGATTTCAGACCTTGAGGACGTTATAAGGCCCCATGGAACTTTTAGCCGAAGGGAGGAAATTATCAGCCAGTGGACATCCATGCCGGTCATTGAGTTCGGAGAATTCACCAGTTCTGACACATTAAGCCTGAGAACAACGCTCAAAGGATTCAGTGCAGAATTGTTATTGGTGGACAAAAAATAACAGCAAATAAGTATTTTTTTATAGCAAATGCATTGTTGAAATTTTCAGATATCTCTGGTAAGATTGACCTATCAAATTTAAGACATGGTTTTATGTTTTAAGAATATGTTTGGAGGTAGGAAGATGAAATTACTTATTATCGGAGCAGGCGGCGTAGGAACATCAGCGGCAAAGATCATTGAACGCAGAGGTGCAGAAGGCGACTGGGCAGAAAAAGTTGTAGTAGCTGACTACGATTTCGAAAGAGCGAAGAAAGTTGCCAATGAGATTTGCGGCGGCGGAAAATTCGTTCCGGCTCAGATCAATGCTATGGATGCAGAAAGCATTAAATCGGTAGTAAAAGAACACGATATCGACTTCGCAATGAACGCTTGCGATCCTAGAATGAACGAAACGATCTTCGACACTTGCCTGGAAGCAGGAATCGGATATCTGGACTGTGCGATGACTCTGGGAACTGAGCATCCGGAAAAGCCATACGAGCTGGCGAACATCAAGCTGGGCGATTACCAGTTCGCGAAGCAGAAGGAATGGGAAGCTTCCGGTAAAATCGCGGTATGCGGATCCGGTGTTGAACCTGGTATGGCGGACGTATTCGCTAAATATGCGGAAAAGCATCTGTTTGATAAGATCGATGAAGTAAATGTAAGAGACGGCGACAACTATGGAAATACTGATTCCGACTTCGGTTTCTCCGTATGGACGACCATCGAAGAATGTCTGCAGCCGCCAGTAATCTGGGAAAAGAACGAAGAGCATCCGGAAGGCCACTGGTTCTGTACCGAGCAGTTCTCCGAGCCTGAAATCTTTAACTTCCCTGGTGGAATCGGCGATGTGGAAGTAATCAACGTAGAGCACGAAGAAGTTCTGCTGGTACCGAGAGAAATCGATTGTAACAGATGTACGTTCAAATACGGCGTACCTGCTGACTTCAGAAAGAAGCTGATGGTTCTGTTCGAATATGGTCTCTCCGACAAGAAGACCAAGATCAAGGTCGGCGACAGCGAAATCACACCGAGAGATTTCATCTGTAAAGTAATCCCGAGCCCGGTAGACGCTACTATGACCATGACTGGAAAAGGCTGCGCAGGAACATGGGTAACAGGCTGGAAAGACGGAAAATACAGATCCATTTACCTGTATCAGATCGCAGACAATCAGGATTGCATCAAGAAGTATACAACCAACTCTGTAGTAGCACAGACAGCAGTAGGCCCAGTTATCATGATGGAACTGATCGCCAAAGGCATCTGGAGCGATGCTGGTGCATGGGGACCAGAACACTTTGATCCAGATCCATTCGTAGAAAGACTGGCTAAGTATGAATTCCCGGCTGGAATCAGAGAAATGGATTCCGAATATGCGGATATGCTGGACGAACAGAAACTTCTGGACGCTTTAAAATAAGAGCTGCAAGGCAGGTAGTATAAGCGCTACATATTCAATGCAATAAAAGACGGCCGATCGTTGGCCGTCTTTTTGTGCTGCAAAATTCCCGGATTTGAGAATGTTAAATTTATAATTTTTGAAAATTCTGAATTAATCTATTGCATTTTCTTTTGCTATCATTTATAATAAAATTGTACAGGATTTTGTACAATTTTCGGTGAGGGAGAGGATAACAGAGATCGAGAAAGGGAAAGGTGAATATTATGTTAGGCTTAAAGAATGATTTTAAAGTAATGCCGACTCCTGAATATGTTTATATTAAGGTAGATCATGATTTTCGAAGCGGAGAAGCGGTACGGGCTGAAAAGGGTGAATATGTAAAGGTTGGACAGCCGATCGTATCTTACAGCGGCAGATACCACTCTGAGCTGCGCTCCAGTGTCTCAGGTTATATCGAAGATTATATTATGTATAATGATTACGGCACCATGGAAAGCGAATACGTGAAAATTAAAACCGACGGTAAGCAGGCCAGATGGGAACAACTCCAACCTCCAGAAATTAAAGATCGCAGTGATTTTTTACGGGCGATCGCCAGCTGCGGAATTCGAGGTATCGAAGGTATTACCTTGGCAACTTGTCTGTTGATTGAGAATGATGAACTGGACAATTTGGACACCTTGGTGGTAAATGCAGCCGAGTGGATTGAATATGGTAATTTAGAACAAACGATTATTAAAAAGGACGCAGAGACGATCATTGATATGATTTGTTTGACTATGAAGTGCTTGCAGCTGCAAAAATGCTATATTGGGGTAATTGAAAACCGAAAAGACTCCATGGCTTGCCTCAAGTGGTATCTGAAAGAAAAGGAACTGGACAATATCGAAGTGGTTCCACTGCAGCACAGTTATCCGCCGGGTTCAGACCGGCTTTTGGTATTCGAGACCGTGGGCGAGCTGCTGGACGCCCGGATGCTTTCTACGGATATGGGCATTTTGATCGCCAATGTTGTTTCCTTCTCAGCCTTGGGCCGCTATATCAAAGAGGGCATTCCGGTTACGCACAAACTGATTACTGTTACCGATCAGGATCGGACAGCTTCTAGGGATCTCCTTACTCCGCTGGGAGCAACGATCGAGGATATTGTTGCTTACTGCAGCGAAGACAACGAGTTTCCTAAGGAAATTCTTTTAGGTGGGTATAATGTAGCACACCTCTTAAAGAACTATCAGCTTCCGCTGGGCAGGGACAATATGGCTGTCTTTGTCTTTGACAAATCTCCGCAGAATGGCGATGCGGACGTCAGACTGGAATGCAGCGATTGCGGGGTGTGCCGGGATAACTGCTCTGCTGATTTAGACCCGGGACAAATATACAAGACCTTTATGGCCAATGACATGGAGGGATTGAAAAAGACCGGAGTGGAAACCTGTGCCGAGTGTGGGAGATGCGCATATGTCTGCCCGGATAAAAATCCACTGAATTACATCGTTAAG
Organism: Hominibacterium faecale; assembly: GCF_020734085.1. Lineage (NCBI taxonomy): Bacteria > Bacillati > Bacillota > Clostridia > Peptostreptococcales > Anaerovoracaceae > Hominibacterium > Hominibacterium faecale. Next base: position 133,950 of record NZ_JAJAGH010000012.1, on the reverse strand, counting down.
ATTGCCAAAGAAATGTTGGCAGAGAAATAAGATAGGAAACTGCATGAGCATATAGACAAAGAGGGCAGCGCCGTAACCGGGCGCGCCCTCTTTTGCTGGGGAAAATCAAAGAACCCGATCGGAATCGGACCGGCAATCCCCCCGCCTTTTTTCACAGAAATGGCAGCGACAAGGAAATAGACTCCCCCCCCAGGATTAGACTTTCTGTCAGGTATCAGTTCTAAATAGTCCAATATTTTCATAGATTGGACCAGCAGAGAGGTTAGTTATGAAGCAAAGGCTGATCGCAGGAGTTCTCCTGATCCTGACAATTTTTATATTCTGCAATCGCATCGCATCCCAGAATCCGGAGCAGGCTGCGGTGCAAATGCGTACCCAAGCGCCTGTGAAAGGAAGGCAGGGATCGGACTTCTATTACAATCAAAAGACAAATCCCTTTTATCCCAAACTGGCGCCCTACTATCGCACAAAAAGCGGATATGTAACCGGTAACTGTACCTGGTATGCCTGGGGGCGGGTATGTGAAATAAAGGGAGGCAAGCTGCCGTATGTTTTTACCGGAGATGCAGGGACGTGGTGGCAGAAAAACATTGATGAAGGCTGGTATGATTACGGCGCCAGCCCGCAGCGGGGTGCCATTGCTTGCTATGAGACCCATGTGGCAGTGGTCGAACAGGCGGAGCCGCTGACTGTTTCTGAATCGGGCTGGACCGTTTCTCCAAAAAAAAGCGGCCCGGTCTTTCACTGCGGAAAGCCTTGGCGCAGCAAAGAACGGCCGCTGGGATACATTTATGTGATTCCTTAATGCCAATGACAGCGCCCGCCCCGAAGGGCGGCATCAAAGCCAGCAAAGCATTCACCCGGTCCATCGGCCGTGCTTCCATAAAAAAACAGCAGTCGGAATCAGGTTTGAATAGAAAATTATCGTTATGGAGCTGTTTTTGCCGGCTCAGCGATGATTCTTTATCGCTACTGTTGAGATACTGGTGGATTTACGATGATTTTGTCCCGGATTAGCCCGGATTATCCGTTAAATATGGTCAAAATCATCGCTGGAAGCAAAATTTGGGCACTCTAGCGATAAAATCCGCAGCATCCGGCGGGCTCAGCCCTCCGGCCTGGGCCCCACAGCAGCCCGGCTTCTTATATTCATTCCGGCCCCGCCCTGAAGCCTCGCCTTACAGGACCAGAGCAGCGGCCCGGCCCCAATTCGCTGCTATTCAAAAATTTCCGCAGTTTTCTCCATGATTTCGCTAATGGGGAGGTGCTGAGGACAATGTTCTTCGCAAGCTTTGCAGGCAACGCAATCGCTGGGTCTTCTGCCTTCCGTGAGCCATGTTGGATAGTCGTCCTTGATCTTAGGATTGCCTTCATAGAGAAACCATTCGTTATAAAAGTTGATAGCGGTCGGGATGTCAATTTTTTTTGGACACGGCATGCAGTATTTACAGCCAGTGCAGGAATACTGGATCAGCTTGTTGTACTCGTCGGAAACCTGATCGATGATAGCGCGCTCCTGATCCGTCAGGCTGCACGGCTGAGCATCAGAGAGGATGCGCAGGTTTTCCTCCAGCTGAGCATTGGAACTCATGCCGCTGAGAATGACCATGACCTCAGGATGATCGGCGACCCAGCGAAACGCCCATTCCGCCGGCGTTCTCTTGATCGGAGCCTGCTCCCACAGGGACTGAACGGTCCGCGGCAGCGCATCGGTCAGCTTACCGCCCTTGAGCGGCTCCATGATCACAACGGGAATGTTTTTCTCAGCCGCATAACGCAGCCCTTCTTCGCCAGCCTGAAAATCCTTGTCCATATAATTGAGCTGGATTTGACAGAAATCCCACGGATACGCATCAATTACTTCTTTAAAGAGAGATAATTCATCATGGAAGGAAAAGCCGATATGCTTGATTCTGCCTTTTTCCTGCTGCTCCTTTAAAAAATCCATAAGCTTGAATTTTTGCGCCCGCTTCCATACAGGAACCGTGATGTTGTGGACCAGATACATGTCGATCACATCAACCTGAAGGCGCTTGAACTGCTCCTCAAAGAGCGCCTTCATCTCATCCTCATCCTTGGCCAGCCAAACGGGCATTTTATCAGCCAGCAGAACTTTTTCACGATACCCGTCTTTCAGCGCCTCACCGACGATCTTTTCGCTTTCGCCGTCGTGGTACATATAGGCGGTATCCACATAGTTGACCCCCATATCGATGGAACGGCGGATCATCGAAATCGCTTTCAGACGGTCCACCTTGCCGTCCTCGGAAAGCGGCAGCCGCATAGTTCCGGTGCCGAGGAGGGAAACCTGTTCTCCTGTTTTGTTAAATGTACGATATTGCATGTATTTATCTCCTCACCTTTTATGTTATAATGGTTCCAGCTAAGGAACAACTAATACCATAAATTATAACCAAGGAGAAAAAGAAGCGCAATGGAAAATATGATAAAACAACTGGATAAATACGCGGAAGAAGCCCTTTTTTACCACGACCTGCCGGGCCTGGCCATTTCCGTAGAGATCGGCGAAAATGGCCCGGAGCCTTTAAAAGGGCTCAACTATAAAAGAGCGCTGGGGGTGAAGGACGCGACCACCCGGCAGCCGCTTTTGCCGGAACAGATTTTTCATATGGCGTCGGTGTCAAAATTGTTTACTTCCGCGGGCATCCTGAAGCTATGCGAGCAGGAAAAGCTGAGCCTGGACAGCCGGATTTGCCGTTTGCTGCCCGATGTGTGCGTAGACGATGAACGATATGGGGAAATCACCCTCTTTCATATGCTCACCCATACATCCGGGCTGGCCGATGTGGAAGATTATCACTGGGATGATCCCAAGCTGGATGATCAGGCATTAAAGAATTATGCCCTCAGTGAAGAAGTAAAAGGCTCCCGCATGCTGTGGTCTCCCAAGGAGAATAAATTCCGTTACAGCAATATGGCCTATGAGCTTTTGGGACTGGTGATCGCCCAAACCTCAAGCATGACCTACGAGGAGTACATGAAAAAACATATTCTGGAGCCCTTGGGCATGAATGATTCCACATTTTTGACCTTTGAGCGGGCCGGGGGAAGCCTGGCATTGAGCGACTTGAGCCAGGCAGGCATGGCTATGCCCCATACCAAGAATCAGGAAAAACAGATTGTGCTGGAAAAGCATTATCCGTACAACCGGCAGCACGGCCCCAGCTCCACATTGACCAGCAACATCTGCGACCTGGCAAAGTGGGCAAAGGCCCATCTGAGCAAACAGTTCTTCAAAAAAGAAACTTATGAAAAGCTATGGAAAAGGTATGCGACTGTGCCCAATAACGGAGAAGGTATGGGCCTTGGCTGGTTTATGCGCCGCCAGGGAGAATACGATATTTACGGACATGAAGGCACGGATGATGGATTCCGCGCCAGCTTTTGGATCTGCCCCGCACTATGCGCCCACGTTACCGTGGTTTCCAACATCAGCCGCGGAGCAGTTAAGAAGATCAACAAAAAGATCTACGACATGCTTATTCATTGCGAATAAAATCGAGGAATTCATTGAAGTCCTCAAAATCACTCTGGATAAACTCATAGAGAATCGGTTCTTTGAACTCATATTTGGCCGTTGCCATCAGATACGGCGCGAGGACGCTTTTTCGTAAATCCCGCTCCAAAGCATGGATTCCGCTCAGACTGTAGGAGGAAACGATCAACTGACCGTAATCTGTGATATAGTACAGTCCAAAAACATCTTCACTGAGGCGGAATACCCGCTTGTTGACGTGGTTGTTATTGTTGTTGAAGGCGAGGAACAGCTTGCCGTTTTCGTGGGGCGTCATCATGGTTCCGTGGGCCATCTGTCCCATGCTGCTGCTGAAATCATCGGGCGGCATGAGAACTTCATACACCGTGACAAATTCAGGCCGGGAAAGCATCATTGCCGCCTCGGCCGGGCTGATGGGAAAGCCGGAGCATTTCTCAAAGGAAGTAACCCGGTTTTTATTTACCGTCAATTCCGATACCAGCAGGGTATACTGATCATTATATTCGATCAGAGATTCGCACAAATAAGTGCCGGAATCGAACTCATCTTCATCGATGGTGTTTTTGCACAAGGTCGCCGCAGGATGCTCCCCGTAAATATCCAGAGGAAAGTCTCCTTCTGACAGCCAGGATGCCGCTTCGTAATCGTGGCCAAAGCAGCGCATGAGAAAATAATTGATGGTTTGATAGCTGGAAACGATCCGGTCGCACTGCTTCTCGATGAGAACCTTCTGTTCGTTTGGATTGAGGACCGTGGGATGCTCGATGAGAAATTCGTATTCCTCCCGGCCTTCCGGAAGTGAAAGGTTGTGGCGCTGATTGAAGCGGGCGTATTCACACAGCAAATATCTGGCTTCCCGTTCCGTTACCTCTACTTTGCGGCCGCCAAGACCGCCGATAAGGGCTTGCTCGATGGCAGCGATCTCCTCCACATTATTTCCAGTAATGCTCTTATATGTCTCAAACCCGAATTCTTCCGCATCCAGATAAAAGAATTGGTGAAAGTCCGGGGGCAGCGGCTGATCGGGGATCCGCCAGTGTATATAAAGCCCCATCACGCCCATCAGCCGGGTATCGGTAACATAAGCTCCCATGAAATATTTTTTCTGCGTTTCTTTTGGGGCGCTTAATCCGCCCTCAATAACTGTGAATTTTGGTTTGGTCAAAATTGGTACCTCTTTTAAATATAATACATAAAGTATAACCCATTTTATAAAAATTACAAGTAGGCATAGCACCTATTGACAAGCCAATTAAAAACGATATAATATAAAAGTGTAATAACTAAGTCGGCTTTGCCGATTCTTTAAAAAATGATATAGATATCCTTATTAAGAGCGGCAGAGGGAATAGGCCCAATGAAGCCCGGCAACCTAGATGTTTCTCAACAAACAGAAAAGGTGCTAAATCCTACAGAATAGTTTATTCTGAAAGATGAGGAAAGATAACGAAAATCTCAAACCTCTTCTTTAAGAAGAGGTTTTTTCGCTAGATGAGGATTCTATGACAAAACGAGGAGGAACGTGAATGAAAAAACTTTTTACATCAGAATCAGTGACCGAAGGGCATCCGGATAAAATCTGTGACCAGATTTCCGATGCTATTTTAGATGCGATCTTCGAAGAGGATCCTTACGGACGCGTGGCGGCGGAGACGACCGTAAATACCGGCTACGCAATGATCATGGGTGAAATCACCACCGAATGTTACATAGATATACAGGAAATCGCCCGCAAAGTGATCTGCGATATCGGCTACACCAAAAGCGATTATGGGTTTGACGGAAATACATGTGCAGTACTGACCGCCATCGACGATCAGTCGCCGGATATCGCCATGGGCGTGGATAAAGCCCTGGAATACAAAGAAGGCATTTTGGCTGATGAGGCGGAGGAAACCGGTGCCGGAGACCAGGGTCTCATGTTTGGATTTGCCTGCAGCGAAACGCCGGAGCTGATGCCGATGCCCATCGCCATGGCCCATAAGCTGGCCAGACGGCTGACAGAGGTTAGAAAGGCGGGACTCCTGCCTTATCTGAGACCGGACGGAAAGACCCAGGTGACCGTGGAATATGACGACGATCAAGTAAAGCGGATCGATACAGTCTTGGTATCTTCCCAGCATGACCCAGATGTGACCCACGATCTGATTGAAGCGGACATCATCCAGCAGGTAATAAAACCAATTATTCCGGAGGAGCTCCTTGACGAGAACACAAAATATTTTGTCAATCCTACCGGCAAATTTGTCATTGGAGGACCCCACGGGGATTCGGGGCTGACCGGAAGAAAGATTATCGTCGATACTTACGGCGGATATGCACGCCACGGCGGGGGCGCATTCAGCGGAAAAGATCCGACAAAGGTAGACCGGTCCGCCGCTTATGCCGCCAGATATGCAGCAAAGAACCTGGTTGCCGCAGGGCTTGCTGATAAGTGCGAAATCCAGCTGGCCTATGCAATTGGCGTCGCCAAGCCGGTATCCATCCTGGTCGATTCTTTTGGCACCGGAAAGGTTTCCGATGAAAAACTGGCACAGCTGGTAGAAGAACACTTCGACCTGCGTCCGGCAGCAATTATCCGCGACCTGAATCTGAGAAGGCCGATCTACAGACAGCTGGCTGCCTACGGACACTTTGGCAGGACCGATATCGACTTGCCCTGGGAAAAGACCGATAAGGTAGAGGCGCTAAAAAAGAGCGCAGGCATACTATAAACATATAAGGGAATCCCGTGCGTGCTTGAAAAGCGGTGCTTCCCAGACAATAATAACAGGAGGAATATAAATGGGCATAAAGGTAGCAAAGTTCGGCGGTTCTTCGGTGGCGGACGCCATTCAGATCGGAAAGACCAAGAAAATCATTGAGGCCGACCCGGACAGAAAATATATTGTGGTTTCGGCGCCGGGAAAGCGATTTGACGGAGATACAAAAGTGACAGACTTGCTGTATCTGTGCAAGACGCACATCGAGCATAATCTGCCTTACGAGCAGTTGTTTCAGGTTGTCTGCGACCGCTATAAGGTTACGGAAGTGAATCTGGAAGTTGAGGTAAATATCCAGAAATATCTGGATGAAATCAAAGCCAACCTGGAAAAAGGGACCACATCCGATTATATCGCCAGCAGAGGCGAGTATCTCAACGCCATACTCATCGCCGCGTATCTGGGTTACGATTTTGTGGATGCACAGGGACTGATTCGATTCAATGCCAAAGGAAAAATGCTGGCAGAAGAGACCAACCAGGCCCTCAAGGCCGAGCTGGCAAAGCATGAACGGGCCGTTATTCCCGGGTTCTACGGCTGCAGCCCTGATGGAAGTGTGAAGACCTTCAGCAGGGGCGGCTCCGATATCACCGGTGCTCTGGTGGCCAGAGCCGTAGGGGCGGAAGTATATGAAAATTGGACCGACGTATCCGGTTTTCTGGTAGCGGATCCCCGGATTGTAGAGGGGGCAAAACCGATCAGTACCATTTCCTATAAAGAACTAAGGGAGCTTTCCTATATGGGAGCATCGGTTCTTCACGAAGATGCCATCTACCCGGCAAGAGTGGCGGATATTCCCATCAATATTCGGAATACCAACCGCCCTGAAGATGAAGGCACGCTCATTACTGCCGAAGCAGGTCCCCTTGAAGACGGGCAGATTATCACCGGTATTGCAGGAAGCAAGGACTTTACCGTTATCGCCCTGTACAAGAATATGCTCAGTGATGAACGAGGCTTTGTCCGCAGATTGACGGGAATTCTGGAAGATTTCGACATCCCTTTGGAGCACCTGCCCAGCGGGATCGATACCGTATCTGTCGTTCTTTCTGACAAATCCATTGACGGACGGCTGGATGAAATTCTGGAGCAGTTCCAGCAGCAGCTCAAGCCGGATACTATAGATGTCTCCGAGCATATGGCATTGGTTGCTACCGTAGGCTACGGTATGTCCGACCGCCCAGGCGTGTCGGCAAAGCTGTTCACGGCGCTGGCGGAAGCAGGGGTGAACATCCGTATGATCGACCAGGGGTCCAGCGAAATGAATATTATCGTTGGTGTTGAAAATAAGGATCTGGAAACCTCAATCCGGGCCATCTACAAGGCTTTTGTCGATTAGAGAAAGTGATAAATACGCGGGCAAAGGAGTTTTTCTTCTTTGCTCGTTTTTGTTATATGTGGTATCATTTGGATAATAGGACAAAGACAATATTAGGAGTTGAGCATGGATATATGGAATACCCTGGGAATCCAGGAAACAAAGAAGAAAGAAGAGATTCAAGCCGCCTACCGCAAAAAACTGACAACTGCCAACCCGGAGGACGATCCGGAAGCATTCATGGCTTTGCGGGAGGCTCTGGAAGAAGCTCTCAAAGCAGCGGATGAACCCGAAGAAAAAACGGCCGATGGTGATCAGGAACCAGTGTGGGATGACAGCTCCGTTGGCAGATGGATGCGCCAGGTGGATCATCTGTATCGCCATTTTTCAAAGAGGATTGATCCTGAGCAATGGGAAGCGCTGCTGCAGGCGGATGTTTGCCAGAATTTAGATACAAAGACTTCCGCAAGGGACGCTCTGTTGGAATATATGCTGGATCATTTTTTTCTGCCCCAGTCAGTCGTTGCGGTGATCGACCTGGCATTCGGCCTGAGAGAAAATATGGATGAACTGGCGGAAGAATTTCCGCAGGCGTTTTTGGAGGGGGCGATCCTGGAATCGCTGGAAGCGCAGGAATATCCGCCCTATGATAGTTTGCAGGGCGATGATAGTCTGCCCTTTGAAGAATATCTGCGGCTTTGTTCCCGGCTCAGCAGCTGTATTGGTGAAGGCGATACCCAGCAGAGCCGGGAACTTTTAAAGCAAATGGAGGCGACCGGAATCCGCTCTCCCTACGATCAAATCGAAATGGCTAAAATTTGCTGCCAGGAGAAAAAGTACCACCAGGCGAAAGAAACGATTGACCAGCTGCTGCCTCAATATGAGTATCTGGCGGATGTCAAGCTGATGCAGGGGGATATCTGTTTTTTCTTGGAGGAATATGAAGAGGCCCGCAAGGCATACATCCAGGCCTTGGAGGATGAGCCCCATTCCAGGTGGGGGCGTTACGGACTGGCAAGATGTTATGTAAAAAAGGGAAAGCTGAAAGAAGCCAATGAAATTTTGTCCCGACTTCTTCAGGAAGACCCTTATAATCAGCGCGCCGAGGAGTGGCTGCATGAGTGTAACAATCTTTATATCGATCAGCTGAACCAGCGGCGCAGTGAAGGTGAGAACGGCCAGGAGATCCTCTTTGAGCTGGGGTGGTCCTATTTTCAGAATGGCGAATACGAAACGGTTTTAGAACTTTTTCATAATGTGGAGCCGGAAGAATCCCACAAAATCGAATTCAGCAGCTTGATTGGAAGGGCCTGCCTCTATAGCGGCGATGAAAAAAGGGCTCTGACCTATATCAAGGACTGGAAACAGTATTTGCTGGATTTGGAAGATACAGAGGAGAATCAAAAGAAAAAAGAAGATCAGCTGCCGTATGTGCTTCAGCTGGAAAGTTCCATCTATCAAAGTCTGGGCGAGATAGAAAATGCCTTAAAGCTGCTGAATCAGCTGCTTGAGGAGAGGCCGGACGATGCGGATGCCTGGCGGCAGAAAGGCCAGATCCTCTACGATATCTGGAATTTTGAAGAGGCTGTAGAGGCACTGAGCAAATCCATTGAGCTGGACCGGACTTCCCATATATCCTACTTAATGCGGGCCAAAGCGTTTTACCGCATGGAATTTTACGGTGAAGCCTTCGACGACTGCGAAGCGTCGATGGATCTTTATCCTTATGAGCTGGCCTCCTATGTTTATAAAATTAAGATTCTCGTTGCGGCAGGCGAGCTGGAGGAGGCGAAGAACGTGGTCACCTACTTGGAAAGCGAGGAGATCAGCGGAAGTGAGCTGGACTTTTTAAAGGGCTATATAGAAGAGGCAAAAGAGCATTTTCTTCAAGCGAGACGAATTTATTACAAGATCATCGAAACAACGGAAAAAGGCGAAGAAGGAGATGTAGTTTTCAATGTGGAGAATTTGGCCGAGGTTTACCACCATTTGGCTGTAATGGAATACGACCGGGAAGATGAAGATTTTACACCAGTGGTGGAGCTGATCGACCAGGGGCTGGCCTGTGATGAGCAATATGTGCCCCTGCTGGAACTAAAAGCGGAGATTGCCCAGGACTGCGAAAAGTATCAGGAGGCGCTGGAGCTGTATCAGCGGATCCGAAAAGCAGCACCCGGCCGCATTGGTACCTGCGGAATGATAGACGGAATCTATCGGGAACTGGATCAATGGGACCAGGCGCTGAAATATGCTGGCCTTCAGCTGGCGCAGACCCAATCGGCATACGCGTATATGCGCAGAGGCCAGATTTATACATGCCTGGATCGATTGGATGAAGCGTGGGAGGATTTTTGCAAAGCGGCGGCTATGGACCCGGAACTGGAATACACCTATAATTATATGGGCGTGATTTTAGAATTCAAGGGTCAGGAAGATGAGGCGTTGTCCTATTACAAGAAAGCCATCGATGTAGGCGAGCAGCAGGACGAGCTTTGCGAGGAAGCATATGAAAACGCAGCCAATCTTCAATGCCGCAGGGGAGATTGGAACGCCGCACTGGACATGTTGCAGGAGATTTATGAGCGGACAGAAGAACCTAAATATCTAAGAAAGCAGATCGAAATCTGCCGGATTGCCGGCGATTTTATCAGCGCCAGGCAGAAGCTGGAAGCCTATAAAAGGGCAATGGGGCTGGAGACTTCCGATTTTCTTTATAGATGGGAAAAGGCTCATATATTCCGCGATGAAAAATTGACGGCCGATGCTTTGGTTATTTATGAATCGGAGGGAAAGCGAGAGCCGGCGGCTTTGAAAGAAGCGGGAAAACTATTATATTATAAAGGAAAGTACCGCAAGGCGTTAAAATACTTTTTTAAGGCCATCGCCGGGCTGGATAAGGACCACGATTATTTGGAGCCGGACTTTTTGGAGGCTGACTATGACTTGTGGGCCGCAAGGGCTAGTCTCAAACTGGGTAAGCCGGAGGATGCGGCTTTGTTTGCGCGCAGGGGACTTGAAAAGCTGCCCGGCGATTGCGAACGCACTCTCAGCCATTGTCTGCCCATGGTTTATCAGCTTCGGGGAGCGCTGTATGCAACCCAGGGCGACTATAAAAGCGCGCGGGGCTGGCTGAAAAAAGCCTTGGAATTAAGAAAATGTGACTATTGCAACTATGGATGCTGCACGGACGCTCTTTATGAGCTGGGATTTTTATGTGAGCTGGAGGGCGACCTTGAGGGTGCAAGGCGCTGCTATGAAGAAGGACTGCGCTTTTCTCCTGCTGACAGCGATTTGGTCTCTGCAGCGGCAAACTTGGAGTATATGAGGATATGAAGATAGGAATTGACTTAGGAACTACAAATTCGTTAGCAGCATATTATACCGATCAGGGACCGGTGATTATTCCCAACCGCCTGGGAGATCGTTTGACCCCGTCGATTGTCAGCTTTGATGAATCGGGGACTGTATATGTGGGAAAAACAGCCCGGGAACGGATGTCCACTTTTCCCGATCGGACGGCATCCCTATTCAAGCGGAGTATGGGTACAGAGAGAGAATTTGTTATGGGAAACCAAAAATTTCGCGCTGAAGAGCTATCGTCTTTTGTGCTGCGGGCGCTGAAAGAGGACGCGGAGAGCTATCTGGGACAGCCGGTTGAAGAAGCAGTCATCAGTGTTCCCGCTTATTTCAACGATATACAGCGAAAAGCCACCAAGAGGGCCGGGGAACTGGCGGGACTGAAGGTGGAACGGATCATCAATGAACCGACAGCGGCCGCCATTGCCTATGGGCTTCACCACCGGGCGGACCATACCCGTTTTCTAGTCTTTGATTTGGGCGGCGGTACCTTTGATATTTCCATATTGGAGCGATATGGAAATATTATGGAGGTGAGGGCCATCGCCGGTGACAATTTTATCGGCGGCGAGGACTTTACCAAGGTTCTCTGCGGGATGATGCTGAGAGAACGGGACGTTGATGAAACTTTGCTGAGCCCGAAGGAGCAGGTGTATCTGACCCGCCAGGCTGAAACCTGCAAGCTGGGATTTGCCAACAGTGATCGTTCTTCCATGAAATGCGTGCTTAACAAAGAAACCTATGAGCGGGAATTTTCCCTGGAAGAGTATGAACGCAACTGCCAGCTGCTTTTGGCTCGAATTCGAAAGCCCATTGAAAGAAGCTTGAAAGATGCCAATATAAGACTTTCTGATATCGATGAGATTGTTTTGGTGGGAGGTGCCACCAAGCTGCCGATCATTCGCAATTTTGTGGGGCGTATTTTCGGACGTATCCCTAACACAGATGTAAACCCCGACGAGGCCATCGCTGTGGGGGCCGCCATTCAGTGCGCCATGAAAGAGCGGAACCAGGCGGTCCGTGAAGTGGTGCTGACAGAAGTATGCCCTTTTACTCTGGGGACCTCGGTGGCAGTTCAGCGTTTGGGAGAAATGCTGGAGAGCGGCCATTTCCTCCCCATTATTGAACGCAACACGGTTATACCCGTCAGCCGGACCGACACCTTATATACGGCCAGCGACTATCAGCGAAAAATTACTGTGGATATTCTTCAGGGCGAAAGCCGGCTGGCAAAGAATAACCTGTCTCTGGGAGAAATTACAGTGCCGGTGCCGCCGAAAAAGTCCGGTGAAGAATCCATCGATGTCACCTATACTTATGACATTAATTCCATTCTTGAGGTAAAAGTGAAGGTAAATTCCACCGGGGTGGAAAAGAAGATCATCATTCAAAAGGAAGGATCTCAGCTGACAGAAGAGGAAGCGGAAAGGCGCATGGAAGAGCTCAATTATCTCAAGATCCATCCCCGGGATCAGGAGGAAAACAAGCTGCTTTTGTTTCGCGGAGAGCGGCTGTATGAAGAGGCCACCGGCGACCTTCGGCGGGAGCTGGATTTTTTACTGAGCCAATTTGAAGCTGTGCTGGATAAACAGGATAAGGACGCAATTCGACAGGCCGCAGGTGAGGTAAAGGAAGCCCTGGACGAGATCGAAGCTGCTATGGAAGACGATTTATTTGATTAAAGATAAGGAGGAACTTATGAAAAGAAAGATTTGTTTTATGTTTATCAACGGAGAGATCGATGCTCCCCAGAGAACGATTATGGAAGTCGGAGAAAACGGTGAAATGATTCTGGTGGGCGTGGGCAGCTATGCTTCGGCCGTCGAGGAAGCGGCCAAGCTGGTGGAAGAGGGCGTTGTGGCTCTGGAGCTGTGCGGCGGTTTTGGCACCATGGGCCATGCCAAGGTGACGGAAGCGGTCGCCGGTAAATGCCCGGTAGGTGTGATCCGGTTCGATAACCACCCGGGCTATGATGGAATGTCCGGCGATGAGAAGTGGGGGAAGTGATCGGTTGAGGACTGGATTACCGTAAATGATTCACCAAAGAATCGATAAGATGCTTTGGTGAATCATTTTTTTTGAACATAGTTCTGAAAATTCTATAACCTTCTTTGATCAAGAGACAGGAGAGCGTCTTTGGTGAGATTGGTACATGGATCGCTGGGATATCTAAAATTCTTGCTGTGTAATGGGATTTTTTGTAATAACTAAAAAATTTTCATGGAGGTTTTGAAAAAACGGTTGAAAATTCCTTTTATTTACAGTAAAATATTAACAAATAAAAAGGAGGCACGTAACATGACGAAAAACAGACCCACCTTGCAGGAATTGAACCTATCCGATGATTTCCTCTTTGCAAAAGTAATGGAGAACGAAGAGGTATGCCGGAGGCTGTTGGAAAAGATCCTGGACCTGAAGATTAAGAAGGTCCGGCTCGTAGAGCCGCAGCTAACGAAGGACGTGGTGCACGATGCCAAAAGCGTCCGGCTGGACATCTTCCTGGACGACGAGGAAAACAGCGTTTACACAGTTGAAATGCAAAAGTATAACGAGTATAATATACCCAAAAGATCGAGGTATTACCACAGCATTGTGGACGTGGAACATCTGCTGAAAAAGGGCATGGGCTACAATGAATTGCGCGGAAATTATGTGATCTTCCTCTGCCTGTTTGACTTCTTTGGATATGGGCGTCATAAGTACAGTTTTCGGCATCGGTGCGAAGAAGAGCCCGGCCTGGAGCTGAAAGACGAGGCCTATACCATCGTCCTCAACACGAGGGGGACGGCTGACGATGTGGACGATGAAATGAAAGCGCTGTTGCGGTATATCGAGGAATCGACCGACGAGGTGGTGGAACGCTCTGGAAGCGACCTTCTTGCGTTGATTCACAGCCAGGTAAAGGAGATCAAAAGTTCCAGGGGAAGCGAGGTCAGTTATATGAAATTCGAAGAACTATTGCAAAAAGAATACTTTGAAGGCCGATCTGAAGGCGAGTTATTGAAATTGATCCAACTGGTCAAGAAAAAGTGCCTGAAAGGAAAACCACTGGGGCAAATAGCGGAGGAATTGGAAGAGGAGGCTGTTAATATCCGGCCCATTGTGGAAAAGGTTATGGAGGATATGGAACGCTCTGAGGAAGAGATACTGGAGGAGTTAAAGGGCGAGCGATAGGAACAAGGCAGTATAGAAAGCGCCTTCATTTCTTTGAACAAGAGACAGGACAGCGGCTCAGCCCGGTGCCATGATCACTGCAGGTTTTCGCGACGGTATGTTTCCATTGCGACCATCAATTTGGCCGATAATTTGATCAGCTCAATGGCTGCCTGCCGTGCATCCAGTGTATCTTCTTTGATTTGATTTTCGATCCTGTCCATCAAAATCGTTTTCTCCTCGGCAATCCGTGCGGAATCGTCCTTTTCATCCAACTTTCCGTCTGGGATCTGAAAAATCCCGATTTCCCTTAAAATGTTATCATAGTCCGGCGGCCCGTCACGGTGGATCAAAAGATCCACTTCATTCAAGACCTTGGAGACGTGCATCGCAGTCTCTTCCAGGTATTTAATATGCAGTTCTTTTCGCGTCTGTTCTTCATCCAGCTTTCGGTAGTGGTTCATCACCATGGCTCCGGAAAGCCACCCGGACATCATCCCGGTTATCATTCCCACAGCAACGGAAATCACAATTTCTCTTAAAATCAAATTTCACACCCTCTTTTTCCCTGATTTTTTGTATGAGGTTTATTTTTTCCATCAGCCCGGATGATATGCGGGTGAAGGCAAAAGGGCATGATTCCAAATAGAGGAAACATACAAATAGTTATTGACATAGCTCATAAAAAAGCGTATTCTGATCTTAGAAAATTTAATGGGCAAAGCCGGGGAAACACGGTGACGCAAAGCTACAGGGCCTGTAAAATGGCAGCCAGCTGCAAAAACTTTAAGATCGATACGGTTATCACTGAGAATGTCTCAGAGGATAGGGCGTCGATTGTATTTTGCTGCGTCATCCGAAAGGATGATTTTTTTGTTGGAAAGACACCTCACCGTCCGGTGTGAAAGGGTACGGAAGTTCTGTACATAATTGGTGACATTTTATGAAGAAACTGAGAAAGATTGGTTTGTTGACGACCGCAATCGTGTTGGCAGCGGCCTTGTCAGCAATGACGGCCTGGGCAGACACAAGGACCCAGGAAACGGCGGTCATAAAAGAGGGGAATAACATATATGCCAACGGAGTACCGATTTTAATCAAAAAGGATAGCGATAATAAAGCGTATGTCTATGACCAGGCGGGAACTGGAAAACTGCTGCCCGATGAGGTGACAGGATTGACAGTCTATGGCGGCGGTAAAAATGTTCCGGTGAACGGGGACACAAGCATAATCGTGGACAATGTAAAAATGGGTTATATCTACGGAGGCGGTTACTCTGACGGCAGCGGTTCTGCCGATGTGTCCGGCGATTCGACGGTGCTGATTAAAGGAAACGTGGATGCGGCGACCATCTATGGAGGCGGCCGGGCCGATGCGGCCAAAGGAAACGCCAGCGCCAATGTGGGCGGCACTGCATCTGCAAAGATCATCGCCGATCCGACCGGCAATCATGGCAATATCTATGGCGGCGGGTATGCCACCGCAAACAGTACCTATCGTGCTTCGGCGACCGCAGGCGCATCCTATGCCCAGACAAAAGGGAGGACCTACTCCCTCCGCGGCGGCGGCATGGCATACGCAAAGGAAGAAGGAAACGCCCAGGCAGACATTCAGGGCAGTATCGCTGTTCAGTTGGATGCCGTGGATATACGGGAAGTATACGGAGGCGGCTATGCCAGCGGGATAAACGCTAGTGCCAAAGCAGGATCGGTGAAGGTAATGGGCAGCGGCAACGAGATGATGATCTTTCGGGCAGGAGGAGATGCGGATAAAGGAAAAGCCGATGTTGCAGGAGCAATTCAAATCGAGCTGAAGAATTTTTCCAATCTATATGGATATACCTGCGGCGGCGGCAGTGCCAGAAATGGCGGTTCTGCCAATGCCGGCTCTGTGAACATGGTCATTCAAGACAGCGTTACGCCAGTAGAAGAGCAATTCACGGATTATTGGGTATGTGCTGCTTTCTACGGCGGCGGAGATGCGGAAGCAGGATCTCAGGCTGATATTCTGGGAAAGGTTACCATGAACTTTGAAGGGGATACATTGGGCGGCAGTATTCTCGGCGGAGGAGAAGCTACAGGAGACGGCTCGGCGTCCATTGATAGCAGCGAAATTCTGTTTACCGGCTGCAAGGGATTCTATGTTGATCAATTGGATCAAACAGCCTGTCCTTCGGTTGTCTCAGGGGGTGAAACGGAAGCTGTCAGCCCGGCCAAGTCGGCCATAACCGTTGCTGACAGTCAGATCGAAGAAGTATGGGGCGGATACATGAAAGAAAATCAGCCGATTGCGATTGAAGGCACCGCTGCTCTGACTGTTACAGGTGATAAAACGAAAATAGGAGAAGCGGGGCTCTTTGATACGATTCAGCTGGATCGTACCTTTTCCCTGGAAAACTTCCAGCCAAAGAAACCTGGTATGGCGACCAAGCTCAAGGCTGCCGACTTGAAAACAGGCGACACTGTGATTAGATGTGGCAGCGCCGATGCGGAGGCCGGCTGGTTTGCCCTGCAGGGAGGAAAGCTGGCTTTTGAAAAGACAGAAAATCAGGCTGTCTGGAAAATTGCTGAGGTAACCCCGGCACAGACACCGCAGATCAATACGGAAATCAGTCAGGGAGCGCCAACGGTTACAGTCAAAGACGATGATGTGCAAAAGTTCCTGACAGAAGAGGATAAGGAGGATCTTGCCAATGGAAGCACGATTCGGTTCCTTGTTCAGGTTGATAAGGTGGAGAAGCCCGCACAGGCTGTTCTTCAGGAAGTAAATCAACAGCTGCAAGATACAGGTAAAAAAGTTGGAGCCTATTTAGATATCAATTTGGTCAAGGAAAAAAACGGAGTCAAAAGTTCGATTTCCGAATGGAACGATTCGATGGATTTGGTTATTGCCATTCCGCAAGAACTGTGGCCGAGGGAAGGGGAAAAGCGGATTTTTTCTATCATCCACGTGCACGAAAAGGACGGCCAATTGATTACCACAGAGCTTCCTGACATGGACGATAACGATCGGACAATTACTGCTCGAATCAAGGGCATGTCAACCTTCGCGCTGGCATATACTGACGATCAAAGCAGTGTCGCTGAAACAGCTGCCAAGCCTGAAACCGAAAGTGGGAAAGATGTGAATACGGCTGCTGCAAAGGAAACCGGTCAGCCGGATCGCTCCGCCGCAACAGGAGATGACTTCGATTTTTGGCCTCTGATTTTGCTGGCAGCAGTCAGCGGTGCGGCAGTACTTCTTATCTGGGGGCCGTTGAGAAAGAAACGTAATTAAAAAGATGTGACGTGATTTGCCCAGGCCGTATAGCCGGGCCCATGGAAATGGGAGATTAACGACGATTGCACTAATTTACAAGTTTGATAAATTAGTGCAATTTTTTTGTATGGAAGCCTAAAAATTTATTTACATAGTTGTTCCATGACAAAGAAAAGATCCTAGAGCTATACAATGCCTTATCGGGCAGGAACTATTCTTCGGACACCGAAATACAAATCGTCACCTTAGAGGATGTGATTTTCGGTGACCGTAAGAACGACCTGGCCTTTATCATCGATGGGCGGCTGATCATCCTGATCGAACACCAATCGACGATCAACCCCAACATGCCGCTGAGGATGCTGGTTTACATCACCAAAGAGTATGAAAAACTTTACTTTTCCAAGACCATTTACAGTAAGCAGCTGGTTAAAATACCCACGCCGGAGATGTACGTTTTTTATAACGGAAAAGAAGTCCTTCCGCTGGAAGAAAACTTAAAACTTTCCGACGCATTTCTTGAAAAATGTGCTACACTATCGTTAGAAGCAGTCGTAAAGGTCATCAATGTCAATTACAAACAGGGAGCTGAAATTCTGGAGCGCTGTAAGGTTTTGAACGAATACAGCAGATTCATATACCTGGTACGGAAAAACTGGGAGAAAACGAATGACCTGAAAGCTGCCATCAAACAATCCATAGACACCTGCATTAAAGAAGGAGTCTTACGGGATTTTCTAAAGAAGAACGGTGGTGATGTTATGAGTTTTTTGTATGATGAGCTGAGCAGAGAAGAGTGCGAAACGATTCGGGAGCAGGACGGCTATCAGAAGGGGTTATCGGAAGGCTTCGACAAGGGAATCAAACAAGGAATCGAACAAGGCATTGAACAGGGAATTGAGAAAGGTATCGCGCAAGGTACTGCAGCCCTGATAGAGCTCTGTCAGGATATGGAGCTTTCAAGAGCGGAAACGAAGGCTCAGATTGCGGAGAAATTTTCCTTGTCGGAGGAAAGAGCTGACAACTATATGCAGCAATACTGGAAATAATACCTGCGCAAAGGCCTGTCCAGCCAGAGGGGCGAGGCAGGTGATGTCCCTGTTTTTCCAAAACAGATGAAGGGGATTTAGCCGTCATGACCCTTCGGAGGCTCCATGATTTCCAAAACCACTGCAGTGTTGTGATCGATTAAAAAATCATCCTCTTGAAGATCCTTATCAAGGCGGAAAAAGTGAACTTTTCCATCAAAGCTTTGATTGATCCTGTCTATGAGCAGGGGCGGCAGAGCCTGCTCCTGAGCCTCCAAATCGCCAAGCACACTGTAACAATTCTCTCGCTGGGAAAATTCACGACGCACCAAATAGTCCTGGTCAGGAATTCTGGTCAAAACGAAATTGATGTCCAGAACCGTGGTGGAATCCGTATTGAACAGCAAAATTGCCCGGGCATCGCGGCATTTAATTAAAATATGGGTATCGGCATTGAAAAACTGGGGACCTGCCAGCTGGGAAAAGTAGTCGTACACCTGGAAAGCGGGCGTTTTCAGACCGCCTGCTGTAAAGAGGGCGTCCTGATCGCCCATCAGCCGCACACGGGAGTGTCCGGCGCAGAGGATTTGCTCGAAGGCCGAGGCTGTGTTTGATGCGGCGATGAGATCTTCCTCCCGGATGATTTGATCTGCGAAAAGGGGGATATTTAAGGGAGCTAAAAGCTCGCGGAGGCTTTTTTCCAAATCCTTGTTGCGTCTGGTCAGATTTTCATCAAGGATGAAAGCGGCCGGCCGGAGACGCTGGAGGGTTTCCCAATAATAGCCCAGATTGAGGGCAGATTCCAGAGAATCGACCACGATTCGGGGCGCGCAGATTTCCCAGAAATCCACGAATTTACCTTTTTCAAAGTCCGGCTCTACGGTGATCCTGGCGGGAGGTTCATAATTGCGTTTTATGACGTTTAAAAAGGGCGCAACCAGAGAAAGCGCCTCTTCCTGGGTAAAGGGAGCTTTGAAAGAGCGTTCGCAGGGGTGATAGGCTTTCCGGTACTGGGCGGGCGTTTTGCCATGCCAGGCGGAGAAGCATTTGTTAAAATAATTGGGCGATGAGAAACCGCATTCTTCGCTGATCTGCATCAGCGTCATATTGGTGAATACCAAGAGTTTTTCTGCATATTCCAGGCGGATGGCATTGACAAAGTTCTGAAAGTTAAAGCCCAGGGTCTTCTTAATTAAGTGAGAAACGTAATAGGAACTGAGATGCTCCATGTTGGATACATCGTCCAGGGTAATCTTTTCCTTATAATTGAGCATGATATACCGGGTGATGCGGGACAATCGCTGCAGATCGTCGGGACTCATATCTTCCTGACTGGTCTTGTACTGATAATCCTCCATAAAGAATCCCTGGAAATGGTTGACCAAAATTGAAACCAGCTCGCTGATTTCGTCCATCAGCAGGGGCATATCCTTATCCTTTTTTGTATAATCCATAGCCAGTTTGGCAATGTGGCCCTTGAGGCGGGTCAGCTTGCTTTCCAGAAGCTGCCGGTTGCCGGCAGGCCCTTCCATACACTCTTCGCAGACAAAGAACATATAGCGGATATTGGGATAAAGGTGTTCAAACCGTCCGGTATCCACATGAATGGATAACATCAGAATATCGTCGGTGGAACCGTGTATCTGATGCAAGTCCTCCACATCAGCGATGATCAGGTCGCCGGGGCTCAGTTCGTAATCCGTATGATAAATTTGATAATGGGTCATTCCCCGCAGAACCAGCAGAATTTCAATTTCTTTGTGGCAATGCTTGCTTTCCTCTGCCACATTCAAAAACGACAGCTCAAAGGGCAGCTCTCCCATATAAGAAACACTCTCTAACAGCATATGCAACCTCCATAATTCTCTACGATCATTATATCATTAACCGCGGACAAAGGGAAAGTGTATAAATCTTGCTTTTGAATATAGTAAATCTTGCTGTATTTTCTGTATTCACAAAATAATCAGAAAATATAAAAGGTAAAGAAAGCATTTAAAACGGGAAAAGATGGCAATATGTAAATTTCGCGGCAGGCTTCCTTTTCGCTATAATAGAGTCAAGATAAAAAACAGTTATTTGGAAAGGTAAGGTAAAGAAAAATGGCTTTAAAGAAAATTCTCGTATTAGGCGTTGGAGCACAGGGATCCGCAGCAGCAAGAAGACTGGATGAGGATCCGGGCGTAGCGGAAATCGTTTGTGCCGATTATGATAAAAAAGCAGTTGACAATCTGGTAAATGACTTAAAAAAAGCAAAAGGCACTCAGGTTGACGCCCATAGCAAAGACAGCATCGTAGCTGCGGCTCAAGGTGTGGATTTAATTCTCAACGCACTTCCTTTGGAATGTACAAAGAACGTACTCGATGCGGCTTTAGAAGTAAAGGCCAACTATCAGGATTATGCGGCCACCACAGCGCTTCATGAAGATTGGGTAGAAAGTATCCGTATTCAGTATAATGAATATGGCCCTAAATTTGAGGCAATCGGCAGAACTGCCATCGTAGGAACCGGTTCGGCTCCGGGACTGATCTGCGCTGCAACTAGAGATGCGATGCGTTATCTGGATACTTGCGATACCATCTATAACATCGTATGGGAAGGCGTTGAAGCCAAGAGATTCCAGCCTTTCTGGTGGTCTCCGGTAACAGCTCTTCATGATATGAGTGAAGAAGCATACGCCTTTATCGACGGCAAGCTGGTACGCACACCTGCTTTCGATCTGCCGATCAAGAGACAGTACGACTACATGGATGAAGAAATCACTTTTGTAGAACATTGCCATGATGAGCCGATCCATTACAGCTTTAATGCAGAAAAATTCTTCAAGGGTGCTAAGAACGCTTACTTTAAGTATGCCGGCGCAGGCGTAGATTTCTCAAAACCGCTTTACAGAGCAGGACTTCTTTCTCATAACACGGAAACCATCAAGGGCGTTGAAATCGCACCGTTTGATGTAGTGCTGGCTCACGTTCCGCCAGCTCCAAAGTTCAAGGAAGAAATCAAAGAGATCATTGACGAAGGGCTTGTTTCCGATTCCGGCTGCATGGTCATCGAAGCATACGGCAAGAAAGACGGCAAAGACGTTTTGGTTGAAACCCACGTAAATGCTCCGGCATTGGTTGAATCCTACGAAAAATCCGGAATTACTGCAGAAATGTATCTCACCGGACAGGGCGGATATCTCTTCACCAAACTGTTTGTAAACGACAAATTTGATCAGACTGGCCTGATTTCATCCGATATGCTGACCTTCGAACAGGTTGACGCTTACTTCGAATATGCGGCAGAGCTGGATATTACCTTAGATACAAAGGTAAAAGAACTGTAACGATACATCATGTAAAATCGCTTCTTAAAACATAATAGCATAAAACCCAAGCAGAAAGAGTGCGCAGCGATGCGGGCTCTTTTTGCTAATTGATGTGCAGGGAGCAAAAAATTTGTTTTATAAGGTCTTGGGCATGGCATATACTTGATGCAGGATGAAAGAAAGTTTGCTATAATGGACACATTGATCTTATTGACAAAAGAGGGAGGAAGGATGGATGATGGAGCTGCTCAACGGTACAAACTTGTTCCATTTGATTCGAAGGTCGCTCAACTTTGTTGACGAGCGGCTGGTGGGCCACGGTGAACAAGTGGCGTATATAGTCTTAAAGCTTTTAGAAGAAGACGGAGGCTATGACATCAAACAGCGCTGCAGCATTGTATTTACGGCACTGCTTCACGATATCGGCGCTTACAAAACAGAAGAAATCGACAATATGATCCGTTTTGAGACCAAAGATGTATGGGAACACTCCATATACGGATATTTGTTTGTCAAATACCTGTCGCCCTTATCCCAATATGCTCCGGCGATCCTATACCATCATATGGATTTTGTCGATCTTCCCCAATATGCCTGTGATAATGAAAACCGAAAACTGGCCCAGGTAATTAACTTGGCCGACCGAGCGGCTCTCTGCTTGGAGCTGGGAAGCGGCAATCAGATCTTAGAGGTGCTGAATGAGTATCGCGCTGCGAAATTTTCCCCTGAGGTGCTGAACCTGCTGGAAAAGACTTTAAAAAATGGGAAACTATTTGTAGGAACAAATCCCGAAAAACAAACGGAGGCGCTTGAAAATCTTTTTCATCAATGGACGGATGAACGGAAAAACGAACAGTTTTTGCAGATGCTGGTATTTGCCATTGATTTTCGCAGCCGCTTTACGGTTGCCCATACTTTTGCCACGGCAGCCATTAGTATGAAGCTGGCGCGTAATTTTGGAATAAAGGGAACGGTTTTACAGAAAGTCAAATACGGTGCCTTTCTTCATGATCTGGGAAAAGTGGGGATTCCCCTTGATATTTTGGAATCCACCGAAAAGCTAAGTGACAGCGACATGGCCCTGATGCGCAGCCATATCCTCCTGTCCGAAGACATTATCTCCGGACAGATTGATGAGGAAATTGCTTTGATTGCCCTGCGGCACCATGAAAAGATGGATGGATCCGGTTACCCGAAAGGGCTCTGCGGCAAAGATTTGACGATTCCTCAGCGGATTGTAGCCATTGCCGATATCGTCAGCGCCCTCAATGGCGAACGAAGCTATAAAAAACCATTTCCCCCGGAAAAGGTAAAGGCGATTCTGCGGGAACTTTCGGACAGTGGGAAAATATGCCCCAAAGTAACCAGCGCTATGCTGGAGCATTTTGATGAAATCATCGGAGAAGTTAATCGAGGAAGCAAAGAACTCTACGATCTTTATCATAAAATGGAGGATGAATATGAACGGATTTACCTTCAATATTTGGGCAAAGTATAAAAAAATTGTTAAATTCAGGTTAAAAGAGGGTTCGCCCTCTTTTCAATTACCGTAAAACAGGCTATACTAAAGTATTGATATATTTTTCTATTGATGCAGGAGGAAACATTTTAAATGGAGAGTCACATAATTGTGGACATAGCAGTAATCGTAATACTTGTGGTTTTGTCCGCCTATTTTTCCGCAACGGAAACCGCCTTTACTTCGCTCAATCGCATTAAGATGAAAAACCTTGCGGCTGATGGAAATAAACGTGCAGGCCTGGTGCTGAGGCTGGAAGAAAATTACGACAAGCTGCTGACTACGATTTTGATCGGCAACAATATAGTAAACATAACCATGACCGCCATTTCCACATTACTCTTCGTGGAACTGTTCGGCGCTTACGGGCCAACCTTATCCACAGTGGTGATTACCGTGGTGGTTCTGATCTTCGGAGAAATTACGCCCAAAGGAATTGCAAAAGAATCTGCAGAATCCTTTTCCCTGTTTTCGGGGCCGGTGATTCGTGTTCTGATGGTTCTTCTGACCCCTGTCAACTTTCTTTTTACCAAGTGGAAACAGCTAATGGCAAAAATCTTCAAATTCGGTGATGACCGTACGATCACTGAAGATGAGCTGCTCACCATTGTTGAGGAAGCTGAGAATGTAGGCGGTATTGATAACGAACAGAGCGAACTGATTCAGAATGCAATTGAATTCAACGAACTGACGGCCTGGGATGTGCTGACGCCCCGGGTCGATATGGAAGCCATCGATGTGGAAGATTCCAAGGAAGAGGTGGCAAAGCTGTTCAAAAAGACTGGGTTTTCCCGTCTTCCGGTATACGAAGATGACATAGACAAAATTATGGGAGTACTCAATCAAAAGGACTTCCATAACTATATAGTAGGTACCAATAAAAATATTTCGGATTATGTAATGCCGGTGGTTTTCGTGGCCGGCGCAATAAAAGTCTCGGCACTGCTGAAAAAGATGCAGCAGATGAAGACTCATCTGGCCATCGTGATCGACGAATACGGCGGCACGGAAGGTCTGGTGACTATGGAAGATATCATTGAGGAATTGGTAGGAGAGATTTACGATGAGCACGATGCTGTCATGTCGCAGGAGATCATTCCTTTGCAGAACGGCAGTTATCGGGTGAAATGCAATGCAAGTATTGCGAAAGTGTTCGACTTCTTCGATATTGAAGAGGAGATGGACGTACAGACGGTCAACGGCTGGGTCGTGGTGCAGCTGGACAAGCTGCCGGTAAAAAACGATACCTTCCAGCAGCAGATTGACGACAATTTGTTAAAAGTCAGAGTAACGAAAGCAGATGACCGCCGGGCCTTGGAGATCAATCTGGTGGTAGAGGAGCTGGAGCCTGAAGAAGAAAGGAAAGGGGAACAACAAAAATGAGCTTTATGGAAAAAATCTTTGGCGACCTGAATGCGAAGGAAGTAAAAAAGGTCGCTAAAATTGCAGATAAGGTCGAGGTTTATGATGAGCAAATGCAGGGCCTTACCGATGAACAGCTGCGGGACAAGACCGCAGAATTCAAGGAAAGGCTGAAGAACGGAGAAACACTGGATGATATTTTGCCGGAGGCATTTGCGGTCTGCCGTGAAGGATCGGTGAGAAGCCTGGGCATGAAACATTTCCGGGTGCAGATCATTGGAGGTATTGTACTTCATCAAGGACGTATCGCGGAAATGAAGACTGGTGAAGGTAAGACGCTGGTGGCGACTCTGCCAGTATACTTAAATGCTCTGGAAGGAAAGGGTGTTCACGTTGTAACGGTCAATGACTATCTGGCAAAGCGAGATATGGAATGGATGGGAAAGCTGTACAATTTCTTGGGACTGACCGTTGGCTGTGT
This sequence comes from Hominibacterium faecale, assembly GCF_020734085.1. Taxonomy (NCBI): domain Bacteria; kingdom Bacillati; phylum Bacillota; class Clostridia; order Peptostreptococcales; family Anaerovoracaceae; genus Hominibacterium; species Hominibacterium faecale. The sequence continues at coordinate 108,883 of NZ_JAJAGH010000012.1, read as the reverse complement.
TATCCACGGAATCAGTGAAGAAGAGCGAAAAGCGGCTTATGAGGCGGATATCACATACGGTACCAACAATGAGTACGGATTTGATTATCTGAGGGATAACATGGTTCTCTACAAAGAGGATATGATGCAGCGGGATCTCAACTTTGCCATCGTCGACGAAGTAGACTCCATTCTCATCGATGAGGCGAGAACACCGCTGATTATCTCCGGCCAGGGCGGAAAATCCACTGATATGTATAAGACTGCCGACCGCTTTGTAAAAGGGTTAACCGTAGAGACGGATTTTACCATTGAAGAAAAAGATAAACAGGTATCCTTGACAGAAGAGGGTGTTGAAAAATGCGAACAATACTTTAATGTGGAAAACTTCTCTGATCCGGAAAATATGGAGATCAACCACCACGTGCTCCAGGCCCTGAAGGCCAGGAACCTGATGAAACGGGATGTGGATTATATCATTAAGGACGGTGAGATCGTCATCGTCGATGAGTTTACCGGCCGTCTGATGTTTGGAAGACGTTACAGCGATGGACTTCATCAGGCCATTGAGGCCAAGGAAGGAGTGCTGGTCCGGTCCGAATCCAAGACTCTGGCGACGATCACGCTGCAAAACTATTTCCGTATGTATCAGAAGCTGGCCGGTATGACCGGTACGGCCAAGACCGAGGAAGATGAGTTCCGGGATATTTACAACATGGACGTAGTTGTGGTTCCCACCAATATGCCCATCATCAGGGAGGACCTTCAGGATGCGGTCTACAGCACAGAAAGAGGAAAATATAAGTCGATTGTCGACAAAGTGGTGGAAGCCCATGAGACCGGGCAGCCAGTGCTGGTGGGAACCATTTCCATCGAAAAGTCGGAAATCATTGCAAACAGCCTGAAAAAACGCGGCATAAAGACCTTCAACGTCCTCAATGCCAAGCACCACGAGCAGGAAGCGGAGATTATCGCTGAGGCGGGCCGCCTGGGCGCGATCACCATCGCCACCAACATGGCCGGACGTGGTACCGATATCATTTTGGGGGGTAATCCGGAGTTTGAGGCCCGCCGTGAAATGCGGAAAATGGGCTACAGTCCAGAAGCCATCGCCTTTGCCACCGGCTTTGTCCAGACTGACGATCCGGAGCTTGTGAAAGCCCGGGAAGAGTTCCACCGGCTCCACGAACAGTTCAAGGAGGAGCGGAAGGAAGAACAGGAAAAAGTCATCCAGCTGGGAGGCCTTTGCATCATCGGTACGGAGCGTCATGAGTCCCGAAGAATCGATAATCAGCTGCGAGGCCGTTCCGGAAGACAGGGCGACCCTGGCCGCACTCAATTCTGCATTTCCCTTGAAGATGAGCTGATGCGCCTCTTTGGCGGCGAAAAGATGCAGAACGTGGTAAAACGCTTGGGCGTGGAAGAGGACGAACCCATCGAAGCCGGTATGATCACCCGCTCCATCGAGGGGGCTCAGAAGAAGGTGGAAGGCCGAAACTTCTCCATCCGTAAATATGTGCTCCAGTACGATAACGTTATGAACAAACAGCGTGAAATCATCTACGGAGAGCGGAAAAAAGTGCTCTTTGGCGAAGACCTGCGGGAAGATATCACCAGCATGACCCATGAGCTGATCGACGAAGTGGTGGAACCGATCACCATCGCCTCCAGATTTGCTGAAGAATGGGATCTGGACACCCTCAATGAAGGCTTGAAAAAGCTATCGCCAAACTTTGAATCGCTTTCTTTTACGGAAGATGAATTCCTGGATTTGAATCCGGACAATCTCAAGGAACTGGTTTATGAGAAGTTCGAGGAGCTGTACCAGGCCAAAGAGGCGGAAATCGGCATAGACAAGATGCGCGAGGTTGAACGGATGATTCTGATTCGTGTCGTCGATAATAAGTGGATGGACCACATCGATGCCATGGACCAGCTCAAGAGCGGTATCGGACTGCGGGCGCTGGGCCAGCAGGATCCGGCTGCCGCCTATGCGCAGGAAGGCTTTGACATGTTCGAGCTGATGATCCAGGGGATCAAGGAAGAAACGGTTAAATTCTGCTACAGCGTAACGGTGCAGACGAGAACAGAGCGTGTGGATGTCATCGGCACCGGCGAAGGCCACAAGGACGAATATGTGGATGAAGGCCCCATGATGGGCGGCGGCGAGCTGCCGGAAGAAGAGCAGATCCCACAGCGAGAGAAGAAGCAGGAACCATATCGGAGAGAGCATCCCAAAATAGGCCGCAACGATCCCTGTCCATGCGGCTCTGGCAAGAAGTACAAGAACTGCTGCGGAAAAAACGCATAACCTGCGGCTTTCATTAATGCGATGCCGATATAGATATGGCTCTGTAAATAGAAAGGCATGCTTAATTATCTCTGATCGGGTCTTTCGGCCCTGATTAGAGATAATTTTTATTGTGGAGGAGTGGTGGATTAAATCGATCCAGCCAAGTTTCAAAGAACGCATCTGGAAAAAAGTTTGTGGCCTGTTTGGAGGTGAACCATGAAAACAGAAATGATAAGCAGTAAAAACGACTACCTGATTCCCTGTTCCCATACGCTGACCGGAAATGAGCAGAAAGCAGTAATCATTGCTCACGGCTTCGGCAGCAGCAAGGAAAGCCCTACGGCCAAGATGCTAGCCGAAGAACTGCCAAGAAAGGGTATTGGGACTCTGGCCTTTGATTTCCCTGCCCATGGAGAAAGCCCAGTGGACGGAATGGAATTAACGCTGACTCACTGTATAGACGATCTGGCTGCGGCAGAACAGCGGGCTTTGGAGCTGACCGGACATGGGGAAATCTGTTACTTCGGATCCAGCTTCGGCGCGTATACTACGCTATTGTATTTGTCCCTTCGGCCTCATCTGGGGAAGAAAGCATTTCTGCGCAGTACCGCAGTGGAGATGCCAAAGCTGATCCGCCCAAGTACAGGAGAAGAGCGGCGCGCTTTAGACAGAGACGGGTTTTTAATGGTAGACCAGGATTACCTGCGCCCGCTCAAGCTGACCAAGACTTTTTTCGATGAGCTGGATGCCCATGACTTGTTCGATCTTTACCAGCCGGAGTCAGCCCGGCTGGGCATGGTCCATGGCAGCAAGGATGAAACTGCTTCGCCGGAAGCAGCCGTAAAATTTGCCCGGACATTCGGCGCAGAACTGACCTTGATACCAGAGGGCGATCATCGTCTTTCGCAGCCGGGAATGGCGGAAAAAGTTTTGAAGCTTGCAGAATCATTTTTTGAATTGTCTAACTTTTAACAATTGCATTGACAAAGGTCGGCAAACACTGCTACAATGCAGTCGGATATTAGGGAAGCGGGGGAAGTTTCAGTTCTGCCGCTTTTATTTTTTTGCGCAAGCGCGAAGGAGGAACCCATGAAGATAATCGATCAATCCGTATACAAGTTTTCTAAAAACAACAACCCTTTTACAGATGCAGATCCGGGAGAACTGCTGCTATTCAAGACCATGGATTGTTTTTCCAACAGGTTGAAAACAGAAGCGGATTTAATCACCGATCTGGCTTACAGCTACGATGTGGCCAACCCGGCCGCAGGTCCTGTTTACATTAACGGCGCTCAGCCGGGAGACGTGCTGGCGGTGGATATTTTAGATGTGCAAGTAGCCGGCCAGGGCGTTATTTCCACCAGCGAGGGCTGCGGGCCGCTCTGCGAAGATATGGAGATCCGTACCCGAGTGGTAAAAATCAAAGATCAAGTAGCTGAATTCAACGGCGTCAGGTTTCCCATCGATCCCATGATCGGTGTAATCGGCACTGCTCCTGACGGAGATGATGTGATTGACGGCTATCCGGGGAATCACGGCGGTAATATGGACAGTAAGATCATCAAAAAAGGCGCGCGAGTTTACTTCCCCGTCAGAGTGGAAGGGGCGCTGCTCCAGCTGGGCGACGTTCATGCGACCATGGGCGATGCCGAGCTGTGCGGAACGGGCATAGAAATTCCGGCAGAGGTGCTGGTCAAGGTTTCTTTGATCAAAGACTTCGAACTTCACTGGCCTGTGACTGAAACCGCCACCCATTGGTATGTCAACGCCTGCGCCCATGAATTCCCGGAGGCACTTAAATACGCCTCTGAGGAACTGCAGAGACTGCTGATGAACGTGACAGGATGGGACAAGACGGATACCTATATGTACATGTCCGTGCAGAGCGATGTGGCCATCAATCAGGCATGCGTCCCCTGTGAAGTCGCGATGATCCTTCGCTTTGGAACACCCAAGCTGCCTCAGTTCAAACCGCTGATCGGCTAAGGCCGGACCGCGTTTTTATAACAATTATTATTATTTTAAGGAGAAAAGAGACATGAGTGACCAACAGCAAAACAAAGGCAATGTTGAGCAGTTCGGCTACAAACAGGAGCTGAAGCGCGCCCTGTCCCTGCGCGACGTTGTTCTTTACGGCGTATTGTTTATGGTAATCATTGCGCCCCAGTCCATTTTCGGAGAAATCCAGGTGGCAAGCGGAGGTATGACGCCGCTTGTTTACATCGTAGGCTTTGTTGCCATCAGCTTTACAGCCCTCAGCTATATGAGGATGAGCAACAAATTCCCCATCGCAGGTTCCGTCTATGCCTATGTGCAAAGAGGGATCAACCCCCATGTGGGCTTTATCGGCGGATGGCTGATTCTGCTGGATTACCTGTTCGTGCCATCCCTGCTTTACACTATGGTTGCCAATTGGGGCGTGGAGCTGATTCCAAACAGTCCGTGGTGGCTATGGATTCTGGTATTCGTTATCTTTAACACCATCGTCAATGTCCGGGGAATGGAAATGACCAAGGGTGTTGATTGGGTAATGTTTGTCATGGAAATTGTAATTTTGATCGTGTTCATCTATCTGGGCTTTAAATATGTCCTGGGCGGAGGCGGCTTCGGCCACATTGCGCCGGATCCCTTCTATCAGCCTGGAAAAGTTGACGCTCACTTTATTGCTTCCGCATGCTCCATCGCATGTTTGTCCTTCTTGGGATTTGATGGTATGAGTACACTGGCGGAAGAAACCATTCATCCGGAAAAAAATATCGGAAAAGGGATTATTATCGCATTATGTACCATTGTCGTGGTTTTCGTACTGCAGACTTATGTTGCGGCACTGATCCTGCCCGATTGGGAAAATACCGATTTGGCTACCGGATTCTTTGATGCAGCAGCCCTGGCAGGCGGCGAAGTGTTCAGAAAAATCCTGCTGGTTGTAAACATCATCGCCATCGGCGTTGCCAACATTATGGCAGCTCAGACGGCAACCGCAAGAATGCTCTATGGTATGGGACGCGACGGCGTTATTCCAAGAATCTTCGCCAAGATCCATCCCAAATACCAGACTCCGTACGTTGGCGCGATTATCGTCGGTGCTGCTTCCTGCGTGATTCCGCTGATCCTGAACATGTCGCAGCTGGTAAGACTGGTAAACTTCGGTGCACTGGCGTCCTTCGTGCTGCTCAACTTCGCCGTATTCCTCTACTTCTTCGTAAAAGAGAAGATGCGCAATTCCTTCGGCGATTTTGTCAAGTATCTGATCTGCCCGTGGCTGGGAATTCTGATCTTGATTTATGTGTTCACAGGCTTTGACAAAATGACTTATATCGTAGGTATTGTTTGGCTGATCGTCGGCCTGGTCATTGGAGCCATCAAGTCCAAGGGATATAAAGAGGTTCCAGAGGCCTTTAAAAATCTGGAAGTTTAAAGGATTGTGCAAGGCGGTCAGGAGCTGGAGCTGTAGGGGTTGCGGCAAACTCTTTGCCGCCGTGCTGGCTTGGAGATCGTCTTGGAGAAAAAAGAGCTTTGTACTGAGTGCTTCCCTGGCCCTCTATACGTCGGATATGGAAAATCTGACGCATGAGGGGCCGGGGCTCTTTTTATTACGGCTATTATCTCAAATCGGGAAAATTTTATTGAAAGGTTTCAGTTTTTACGCAATCCAATGGGTTTGCGGGGCCTGATACTGAGAAGAAGCAGGTTTTGCTGCTTCTGTCTGGTTTTGAGAGGGTGCAATCGTTGAAATTTGCGTAAAACCTGAATTTATTTTAGCTTTTTTCCCAAAAGGCTCTACTGCCTGCAATGAAAAAGTATGCGATGCATGGCATCGATCATAAAAAATCCCCCTTGGAAATTTTTTGCCAGTAGGGTATACTAAACTATCGGGCCAAATCAGGCCCCATTCAAACAGAGAGAGGGATGAACACATGATAGAATTGGAACAGATCAAAGCTGATCTGCCCGGCCTGAAAGGCAGGCTCAAAGAGGCAGGTGAGTCCCTTTGACCTGGCAGGTCTGAGGGATCAATTAAAAGGCCTGGATGAAAAGACACAGGCATCAGGCTTCTGGGACGACCACGAAAAGGCCCAGAAAGTCATGAAAGAAAAGAAATCCATTGAAAACAAAATCGAAGAATATGAAGCGCTGGCCACAGAGATCGAAGACGTGGAAGTGCTGATTTTACTTGCCGAAGAAGCGCAGGACGCTTCCATGACGAAAGAGATTCAGGACGCCTATGATGCGGCGGCCGAAAAGCTGGAAGAACTGCGGCTGGCCACGCTTTTGACCGGAGAATACGATAAAAATAACGCCATCATTTCCTTGCATGGAGGATCGGGCGGCACTGATGCCAAGGACTGGGCGGAAATGCTCTTCCGCATGTATGTAAGGTGGGCGGAGCGAAAAGGATACAAGGTTAAAATTCTCGATTACCAGGAAGAAAAGGAAGGCGGCATCAACAGCGCCACCGCAGTGGTGGAAGGAGACAATGCCTACGGTTATCTGAAAAACGAAAAGGGCGTCCATCGTTTGGTGCGAATTTCACCTTACGATTCATCCGGCAGACGACATACCTCCTTTGCCTCATTGGACGTGATTCCGGAAATCGACGACGACACCACTGTGGAGATCGATCCGGACGATTTGCGGATCGACACCTTCCGCTCCAGCGGCGCCGGCGGGCAGCACGTCAATAAAACCGATTCCGCTATCCGCATCACCCATATTCCGACCAACATCGTGGTATCCTGCCAGAATGAACGGTCCCAGCACCAGAACCGGGAAGTGGCAATGAAACTGCTCCTGTCCAAGCTGGTGGAACTGAAGGAGCAGGAGCATAAAGAAAACCTCAAAGAGCTCCAGGGCGACTACAGTCAGATCACCTGGGGCAGCCAAATCCGTTCGTATGTATTCCACCCGTATACCATGGTCAAAGACCACCGGACAGGGGCGGAAGTTGGAAACGTGGGCGGCGTTATGGATGGTGACATCGACTATTTTATCAATGAAAAGCTCAAACAGAAAGAAAGGTAAAAGCAGGCTCTATGAACATTATCGAACAATTAGCAAAAGAATTTGAACTCAGGCTGCCGCAGGTGGAAAACACAGTAGCGCTCATTGATGAGGGCAACACGATCCCCTTTATCGCAAGGTATCGAAAGGAAGTGACCGGCGGCCTTTCCGACGTGACACTGCGAGATCTGGACGAACGTCTGACCTATCTGCGTAATCTGGAGGAACGTAAAGAAGAAGTCATTCGATTGATCGAAGAACAGGGAAAACTGACCGATGAGCTGAAAGCGAAAATTATAGAAGCCGAGGTTCTGCAGAGAGTTGAGGACCTGTATAAACCGTACAAACAGAAAAAAGCTACCCGGGCGTCCAAAGCCAAAGCCAGGGGACTGGAACCGCTGGCCATGACCTTTTGGGCCCAGGAACTGGAAGAAGGAGCTGTCGAAGATTTGGCCCAGCCCTTTATCAATGAGGAACAGGAAGTTCCCGATGCCGCCGCAGCCATTACCGGGGCCATGGACATTCTGGCCGAAATGATTTCTGACGATCCGGAACTGACGGCAAAAATCCGTGAAAAAACCCAAAACAGCGGCTTAATCGTCACCGAGGCGGCAGACCCGGAAGAAAAGACGGTTTACGAAATGTACTATGAATATCAGGAAGCAATCAAAAAGATTCCCAACCACAGAATTCTGGCTATAAACCGAGGCGAAAAGGAAAAAAAGCTAAAAGTCAAAGTGACGGTTTTAGTAGAGGAGATGGAACAGCTGCTCCAGGAAGCGGTTATCACCAACCAGCGGTCCATTTTTACAGGTCTGCTCCAGGAAACCATCGCCGATGCCTATAAACGTTTGATGGCTCCGTCCATTGAGCGGGAGATGCGAAACATGCTTACCGAGCGGGCAGAACTGGAAGCGGTCAAGGTCTTTGCCAAGAACACGGAAAAGCTGCTGATGGTTCCTCCTGTAAAAGGGGCCAGGATCATCAGCATTGACCCAGGGTATCGTACCGGCTGTAAAGTCGCTGTGCTCAATGAGACCGGCAAACTGCTGGCCTATACAACCGTATATCCAACCCAGCCGAGAAACGATGTGGCCGGTACAGAAGCGACGCTGAAAAAGCTGGTGGATAAATACCGGATCAATGTGATCGTTATCGGCAATGGGACAGGCTCCCGGGAAACGGAAGAAGTAGTGGCCGGTTTTATAAAAAAGAATGGTCTGGACATCAGCTACACCATCGTCAATGAAGCGGGGGCATCGGTTTATTCCGCTTCCAAACTGGCAACTGAAGAATATCCGGATTTGGACGTTACCACCAGAGGCGCCATGTCCCTGGGAAGGCGGCTGCAGGATCCGCTGGCGGAACTGGTGAAGATCCCCACCAAAAGCATCGGCGTGGGGCAGTATCAGCATGACATCAATCAGGGACTGCTGGAGACGGCTCTTGATAATGTGGTAGAAGACTGCGTAAACCGGGTCGGCGTGGACTTGAATACGGCTTCCCCGTCCCTTTTGGCCCATGTGGCCGGCATCAACATGGGGATCGCCAAAAACATCGTTGCTTACCGGGAAGAACAGGGGTCCTTCATGGATCGAAAAGAACTGAAAAAAGTTTCAAAGCTGGGAGAAAAAACCTACAAGCAATGTGCCGGCTTTATGCGCATTTCCGAAGGCAGCAACCCGCTGGACGCCACTTCCGTCCACCCGGAATCCTATAAAGCGGCGGAAGCCATGCTGAAAAAACTCAAGATCGATAAGAAAGAGATCATACGCGGCGGCGTGGCTGATATTGAGCAGAAAATCAGCGACCTGTACGCGGATCAGTTCAAACCCAAGAAGCCGGAAACCAGAGCAAAAGGTCTGGCCGCTCTGGCAGAACTGAGCAAGAAAAAGGATAATCCCAAAAAGAATCTGGGAAAAGCCATCGAAAAGCTGTCCCAGGAGCTGGAAATAGGATCGATGACCCTGAGAGACATCATCGAAGAGATCAAAAAGCCGGCCAGGGATCCCAGGGAGAATGCGCCTGCGGTCGTCTTCCGAAATGACGTTCGCAGTTTTGAAGATTTGGAAGAAGGTATGGAAATGATGGGTACCGTGCGCAATGTTGTTGACTTTGGCGCCTTTGTGGATATCGGCGTAAAAAACGACGGCCTAGTACACATTTCCCAGATGAGCAATAAGTTTATCAAGCATCCGATGGATGCAGTTTCAGTCGGTGATACGGTGAAGGTTAAGATTATCCAAATTGACCATGAAAAGCAGAAAATCGGACTGACCATGAAGCTGTAATGTATCCCGAGTGTATACAGTATTTATCCCGATACAAGGTTGTAATAAACGCTTAGATGTGTTAGTATTTTAACGATTAGTGCAGGTCTGCACTTTTACGTCATTTAGAAAAGGAGACGAGAAAAAATGCTAATTGAGACACTCAGTAACTTCTGGCAGGATACCGGCCTGGCTAACGTGGCATATCAAAATGTCATTATGATCGTGGTATCATTTATCTTCCTTTATTTGGCAATCAGGCATGGGTTTGAACCGCTGCTGCTGATTCCAATCGCTATGGGTATGTTATTATCCAACCTGCCAATAAGTGGTATGTTTATTGAGCATGCGGAGATTACATCATCGAACCAGCTATCCGATATTGGATTGCTGTCCATATTCTACGCGTTGAAACCAATCTTCCCTTCGCTGATCTTCCTGGGAGTAGGGGCGATGACCGACTTCGGGCCGCTGATCGCCAATCCAAAATCGTTGATTATGGGCGCTGCAGCGCAGTTTGGTATCTTCTTCGCGTTCTTTGCCGCTGTTATTCTGGGTTTCGATGCACAGGGTGCTGCATCCATTGGCATTATCGGCGGTGCGGATGGGCCGACTGCGATCTATCTGACCAGCAAGCTGGCTCCAGATCTCTTAGGACCTATCGCTGTAGCTGCCTATTCCTATATGGCTTTGGTACCGATCATACAGCCGCCAATTATGAAGGCGCTGACAACCAAAAGCGAACGGGTGATCAAGATGGATCAGCTGAGAGTCGTGAGCCAGAAAGAAAAGATTTTATTCCCGATTGTTGTTACTGTTCTCGTTGTTCTGCTCCTGCCGGCAGCAGCACCGCTGATCGGTATGCTCATGCTGGGCAACCTCTTTAAAGAATCAGGAAGAGCGGATCGACTTTCTGATACTGCACAGAATGCGATGATGAACATTGTTACCATACTGCTGGGTCTGGCAGTTGGAGCTTCCGCTACAGGAGCAACCTTTATCAAGGCTGAAACCTTGAAGATCGTCGTTTTGGGAATCTGCGCATTCGCAGTAGGAACTGCCGGTGGCGTTTTGATCGCCAAATTGATGAATGTACTTACAGGCGGAAAGATCAATCCTCTGATCGGTTCGGCAGGTGTATCAGCTGTACCGATGGCTGCCCGAGTATCGCAAAAGGTAGGCCAGCAAGAAAATCCTTCAAACTTCCTGCTGATGCACGCCATGGGACCCAACGTAGCCGGCGTAATCGGTTCGGCCGTGGCCGCTTCGGTAATGCTTTCTATGTTCGGTTGATCTCAGCTTACATATCGAAAATCTCTAAAATCATTTTTATACAAGAAAAAGCCTGTTGTCTTATGACAATAGGCTTTTTTCTGTTTGAGAGAGTATCCGGTCGTCTCCTTTTGTCTTGAAGGGGGCTTTCTTTATACGATCTTAATGCCAACGTACCCACCCTTAACCCCATTTTTATACCAAACCTCCTATAATGAAAATGAATTAAGAAATGAAATAAAGGAGGAAGAAACATGTCATTGATCATAAAGATAGTGGGCGTTTTAGGAATTGCCCTGCTCATCTATCTTAGCAAGGTTTTGCTTGGAGGTGACCAAAAATGAGCGGCGAACTGATACAAATGGGAATATACCTGGTTATATTAATCTTACTTGCAATCCCTTTGGGAGCTTACATGAGCAAGGTCATGAACGGAGAACACGTATTCCTTTCCAAGATACTGGTTCCTTGTGAAAATGCGCTCTACAAACTCATGAAAATCGACAAAAACGAAGACATGGGTTGGAAGAAATATGCCAAAGCAGCCGTCTTGTTCAGCGTATTTGGATTTATTATTCTTTTCCTGCTGAATCTTCTTCAGGGAAAACTGCCGCTGAACCCGGAGGGCATTGGAGGAACTTCCTGGCATCTGGGATTTAACACGACGGCCAGTTTTGTAACCAACACCAACTGGCAGGCTTACTCGGGAGAGATGCAGCTCAGCTATCTGACGCAGATGCTGGGATTGACCGTGCAGAACTTCGTTTCTGCGGCCACCGGTATCGCAGTCCTATTTGCACTGGTCCGCGGATTTGTAAGAGTGAAAGAAAAAGGCATCGGGAACTTTTGGGTCGATATGATCAGAAGCGTTTTGTACATATTGCTGCCGCTGTCGATTGTTGTGACCATCGGTATCGCATCCCAGGGCGTTATCCAGAACTTTTCTGCTTATGAAGAAACGCAGCTTTTGGAGCCGGTAACCATGGAAGATGGAACAGTGATCGACAAGCAAGTCATACCAATGGGCCCGGCAGCCAGCCAAATTGCAATTAAACAGCTGGGTACCAACGGCGGCGGATTCTTTGGAGTCAATTCAGCCCATCCCCTCGAAAATGCCACACCGTTTTCTAATTTATTGGAAATGCTGTCGCTGCTTTTGATCCCGGTTGGACTATGTTTTTCTTTCGGACGAAGTGTGAAAGATAAAAGGCAGGGGATCGCTCTGTTTCTGGCCATGGGCATCATGCTAGTGGCGGCTATGAGCGTAACAGGCGTTATGGAATTAAAAGGAACTCCCCAGCTGGAGGCAAACGGTGCGGTCAATATAACGGCCTCTGACGAATTAGTAGGCGGAAATATGGAAGGAAAGGAAGTACGGTTCGGACCGGGAACCTCCGCTACCTGGGCGACGTGGACGACTGCTGCGTCCAACGGTTCGGTCAATTCCATGCATGACAGCTATACGCCGATCGGCGGACTTGTGACGATGCTGCAGATGCAGCTTGGCGAAGTCATCTACGGCGGCGTCGGCTGCGGACTGTACGGTATGCTGGGTTTTGCCATCATTACTGTCTTTATCGCAGGGTTGATGGTCGGTCGAACGCCGGAGTACCTGGGCAAGAAGATTGAGCCATACGAGATGAAGATGGCGATGCTGGTCTGCCTGGCCACCCCGGTAGCTGTACTGGTAGGAACCGGTATTGCCTGCATCGTTCCATCGGTGGCTGACAGTCTAAACAATCCGGGTATGCACGGTTTCTCTGAGGTACTATATGCATACTCGTCGGGAGGCGGCAATAACGGTTCTGCTTTCGCAGGGTTCAATGCCAACACGCCCTTTGTAAACATAACGATCGGCCTGGTAATGCTGTTTGTACGGTTCCTGCCGATGATGGCAACACTGGCAATCGCAGGCTCTCTGGTGCAAAAGAAAAAAGTGGCCGAAAGCGTTGGAACACTACCGACATACAATGGGATGTTCATTGGTTTCCTGATCGTAGTGGTATTGCTGGTAGGAGCCCTCAGCTTCTTCCCCGCATTAGCGCTGGGACCCATCGCAGAGCATTTGCAGATGATTCTGTAATAGAAGGAGTGAGACTATGGATAATAAAAAGAAAGACGCATTTTCAAAGGGGTTGGCCTTACGAGCCATGAAAGATGCTTTTTCAAAATTAAACCCCAAAACACAAATTGAAAATCCGGTCATGTTTATCGTATATATAGCAGCTATTTTGACTTCAGGGCTGTTTATCGCGGCTCTGTGCGGGCTGTCCGACAATGCGCCGGGATTCATTCTGGCCGTGGCCATCATCTTGTGGTTTACGGTTCTCTTCGCCAACTTCGCAGAAGCCATCGCAGAAGGAAGGGGCAAAGCGCAGGCTGATGCGCTCAGAAGCGCGAAAAAAGACATTGCGGCTAAACGGCTCAGTGATATGAATGACAAATATCGATATGAGCAGATACCGTCTGCAAAGCTTCGTAAAGGGGATATTGTTTATGTTGAGGCGGGCGACCAGATTCCTGCGGACGGTGAAGTCATTGAAGGTGCCGCCTCAGTAGATGAGAGCGCGATAACCGGCGAATCGGCGCCGGTTATCCGTGAGAGCGGCGGAGACCGAAGTGCGGTCACCGGAGGAACCACTATAACATCTGACTCGTTGGTCATACGAGTCACAGCGGATCCGGGAGAGAGCTTCCTGGACAAAATGATTGCCATGGTAGAAGGGGCAGCGAGAAAAAAGACGCCCAATGAACTGGCTCTCCAGATCCTGCTGGTGGCACTGACGATTATTTTCCTGCTGGTAACCCTGTCTCTGTATACATTCTCAGATTTTGGTTTTGTCCAGGCGGGACTTGAAAATACAACATCTGTTACTGCCCTGATTGCGCTTTTGGTCTGTCTGGCACCGACAACGATCGGAGCCTTGCTCTCCGCCATCGGCATTGCCGGGATGAGCAGATTGAATCAGGCCAACGTACTGGCCATGAGCGGCCGGGCCATCGAAGCGGCCGGCGATGTGGATATTCTTATGCTTGATAAGACAGGGACCATTACCCTGGGCAACCGCCAGGCTAGCGAATTCATTCCGGTCAGCGGCATAACGATGGAAGAGCTGGCGGATGCGGCACAGCTTTCCTCGCTGGCCGATGAAACGCCGGAAGGCAGGAGCATTGTCGTACTAGCCAAGGAACAGTTCGGTATTCGGGAAAGAAACATGAATGAGCTCAATGCGGATTTTATCCCCTTTACGGCCAAGACAAGAATGAGCGGTGTAAATTACGGGGATAATGAAGTCCGCAAAGGCGCTGCCGACGCAGTAAAAGCTTATATCTTGGAACAGGGCGGAACTTACACGATGGAATGCGACCAAATCGTAACCAGGATCGCCAAAACCGGCGGTACGCCTCTGGTGGTGGCAAAGAACAAAAAAGTTCTGGGCGTTATTCACTTAAAGGATATTATTAAAAAAGGCGTTAAAGAAAAATTTGCTGATTTGAGAAAAATGGGTATCAAAACCATCATGATCACCGGAGACAACCCGGTAACTGCGGCTGCCATAGCCGCAGAGGCAGGAGTGGATGACTTCCTGGCGGAAGCTACTCCGGAAACCAAGCTGGATTTGATTAGAGATTACCAAAAGAAAGGCCATCTGGTGGCCATGACCGGTGACGGAACCAACGATGCGCCGGCTCTGGCTCAGGCGGATGTGGCCGTAGCAATGAACACCGGTACTCAGGCGGCCAAAGAAGCGGGCAACATGGTCGATCTGGATTCTTCACCGACCAAACTGATCGATGTTGTAAGAATCGGCAAACAGCTTTTGATGACCCGCGGTTCTCTGACCACATTCAGTATCGCCAATGATATTGCCAAATATTTTGCCATCATTCCGGTACTGTTTATAGGGCTGTATCCTCAGCTGTCGGCTTTGAACATCATGAATCTGGCAACCCCGGAAAGCGCTATCCTGTCAGCAATCATTTATAATGCGCTGATCATCATCGCCTTAATTCCGCTGGCCTTAAAGGGCGTTAAGTACAGAGAAGTTCCGGCCAGAAAGTTATTGTCGAGAAACCTGCTGATTTATGGCTTGGGCGGAATCGTGGCCCCATTTATTGCGATCAAGGTGATCGATATGATCCTGGCAGCCTTAGGGCTCATGTAAGGGAAGGGAGGAGAAGAAAATGACAAATCATAAATCGGTTGCGCTGCGGGCGCTGATTCTCATCGTGATCTTTACTGTGATCTGCGGGATTCTGTACCCAGTTGCTATGACAGGAATTTCGCAAGTGCTGTTTAAGGATAAAGCCAACGGCAGTATCATTGAAGTGAATGGAGTTAAATACGGGAGCGCACTGCTGGCGCAGCAGTTTACCGGAGATGAATATCTGTGGGGAAGACCAATGATGCTCAATACGGAAACGTTCTACGATAAAGACGGCAAGCCGCTCCTGTATGCTGGAGCCAGCAATAAGACGCCGGCCGGAGAAGAGTTGGAGCAGATGGTAAAAGAAAGAACCAAACAAATGCAGGATGCCCACCCGGATAAAAAAGGCGAGCCTGTCCCTGTGGACTTGGTCACCGTTTCGGGAAGCGGGCTGGACCCCCATATTTCTCTAGCCGCTGCCGAATATCAACTGGAGCGGGTAGCAAAGGCAAGAAATATGAGCATGGCGGACCTGCAGAAAATCATCGACAAATACACGACTGGCAAAACCTTCGGGGTTTTTGGTGAAAAAACAGTAAATGTTCTGCAAGTCAATCTGGCGCTGGAAGGAATTTTGTAAAGGATGTCTGGTTTGACATTTCCCAGAGCGGGGATTAGAATGATGATTAAGCAGTTTACAGCGAATAAGAGTCCGCTCCGGATTGGAGGGAGCGGCATGTATATAGAAACAAATGAGGTGAGGAGAAGGTGACTGGTGAAAACGGGGATAAACGCATCAACCCCGATGCTCTGCTCCATAAGATCAATCAGCAGGAGCGGTCAAAAGGGAAGGGAAAACTGAAAATTTTCTTCGGATACGCGGCAGGTGTGGGCAAAACCTACACCATGCTGGATGATGCTCATACTGCTCAAAAACAGGGGATCGATGTTGTCGTCGGATATATTGAGCCTCATACCAGGCCGGAAACCATGGCTTTGCTTGAAGGGTTGGAAGTGCTTCCAGCCCTTGAGGTGCCTTATAAAGGGATGAGCTTGCGGGATTTTGATTTGGACGGGGCGCTGAAACGAAAGCCGGATTTAATCCTGGTAGATGAGCTGGCCCATACTAATGCGCCGGGGATGCGTCATACCAAACGGTATTCCGATATCGAGGAGCTTTTGGATGCCGGAATCGATGTTTATACTACGGTCAACGTGCAGCATATTGAAAGCCTGAACGATGTGGTAGCTTCCATCACTCAGGTAATCGTGCAGGAGCGGGTTCCGGACTATATCTTTGATGGGGCAGAACAGCTGGAACTGGTAGACATTGAGCCGGAAGAGCTGCTTCAGAGGCTGAGCGACGGAAAAATCTACAAAGAAAAGCAAGCGGAAAAAGCTCTGAATCATTTTTTCACCCAGGATAATCTGGTGGCGCTGAGGGAGATTTCTTTGCGTTATACGGCTGACCAGGTCAATCAGGAGCTGGAAACTATTAAAAATGCCAGAGCAGATGGCAGCCGCTATCAGATTAACGAACATATACTAGTCTGCATCAGCCCGTCTCCAACCAATGAAAATGTTATAAGGACAGCAGCCAGAATGGCCGGAGCTTTTCACGGCAGGTTTACGGCACTGTATGTGGAGACACCCAGGGACGAGAAATTGTCAGAAACAGAGAGAAAGCGGCTTCGGAAAAATCTCAAGCTTGCGGAAACTCTGGGGGCCAAGGTTTCATCCACTTACAGCGATGATATTCCTTATCAGATTGTAGAGTTTGCCAGAGTCAGCGGCATTTCCAAGATCGTCATGGGCAGGGCAAGAAGTAAGCGGTCCTTTGCCGGCATATCCTTCGGAAAGCCTACCTTTACCGATCGGATGATCAGTTTGGCGCCGGACCTGGAGCTCTTTGTAATTCCGGACCGAGAGGCCAAGCGCGCCCCCATAGAGAAAAAACCAGGCAAAAACTTTTCCCTTTCCGTTAAAGATCTGATGAAAATGCTTTTGATTATGGTGCTGTCCACCCTGCTGGGAGGACTGCTGCATACTATAGGCTTGCGGGAAGCGAATGTGATCATTATCTTCATTCTTGGAGTATTGATTACAGCCAACCAGACTACGGGCAAGTTTTATGGGGCTGCAGCTTCGGTAATCGGAGTACTCAGCTTTAATTTCTTTTTTACGGATCCCAAGTTTACCTTATACTCCAGCGCAGAATATCCGGTGACGTTCGTTATTATGTTGATTGCAGCCTTTATTGTCAGCACACTGACCAGCAGGGCCAAGAGTCAGGCGGTGGCATCAGCCCTCAACGTTTACCGGACCGATATTCTGTTGGATGCCAGCAGCCGCCTGCAGCATGCTCAGACCATCGATGATATAGTCATTGAAGCAGAACGGCAAATCTTTAAGATCGTCAGGGCTCCGGTAATCATTTATACGGTGGAAGAGGAACAGATTACGAACGTCTATTCCTATGATTCGGAAAAAGAGCGGCCGGTGGATGAAATCTATATGGACCATGATGAACAAGGTGTGGTAAACTGGGTGCTGAAGAATAAACGGCGGGCAGGAAAAGGCACAGAAACTCTTCCGGGAGCCAAATGCTTTTATATGCCCATCCGGGACAGGAATAACCAGGTACTGGCGATCGTGGGCATTGTGCTGAAAAGTGACAATCCTTTGGAAGACATGGACCGGTCCCTTTTGGCGGCGCTGATTGGAGAAATCGCCTTTGCTCTGGAAATCTACTATACAGCGCTGAAAAAGAACCAGCACGCCATGCAGGCGGAGAAGGAGCGGTTCCGGGCCAATCTGCTGCGGGCCGTTTCCCACGATTTGCGAACGCCTCTCACCAGCATATCAGGCAGCGCCAGTTCCCTGCTCTCCACGGAATTTGATGAAGAGACGAAGAAAGCGCTGACCCAGGGAATCTATGACGATTCCATGTGGCTGATCAACTTGGTGGAAAACCTTCTTTCCATATCCAGGCTGGACGACAGCGGCATCGATGATCTGAAAAAAGAACCTCAGCTGGTGGAAGAGGTGATTACGGAGGCCCTGGCCCATGTAACCAGAAAATCGATAAGTCATCATATCGACGTGAAGGTGGAGGATCCGCTACTGATGGCGGAGGTGGATCTGACGCTCATCGTCCAGGTTCTGATCAACCTTGTCAACAATGCGGTGGAATACACGCCGGAGGGTTCCCATATTCGAATTTCCGCGTTCCAGCACAGCAGCGATGCGGTTGTAAGGGTTTCTGATGATGGGGGCGGAATCAGAGACGAAGATAAAGCCTCTGTCTTCAATATGTTTTTTACTGGCGGAAAGGGTAGCAGTGATTCACGAAGAGGGATGGGCCTTGGTTTGGCTCTGTGCAAATCTATCATCAACGCCCACGGCGGCGAGATTGTGGTCAAGGACAATCAGCCCAGGGGAACGATCTTTGAATTTACAGTACCATTAGCGGAGGTAAAAGCGGATGAAAACTTCAATTCTCATTGTGGAGGACGATAAAGCCATCCAAAATCTATTGGCAGCAACACTGGATGCCAATGCTTATCAATGTTACACAGCCGATGACGGGGAAAAAGCGATTTTTTACGCTACCGTCAAACGACCCGATATCATCATTTTAGATCTGGGCCTTCCCGACGTGGATGGAGTGGAAATTATTAAAAAGGTTCGTTCCTGGTCGGGATGTCCAATCATCGTGGTCAGCGCCAGAAGCGAGGATAAGGATAAGATTACGGCATTGGATGCGGGAGCTGACGATTATCTCACCAAGCCCTTCAGCATGGAAGAACTGCTGGCCCGCCTGCGGGTGGCCCAAAGGAAGATCGCAGCGCTAGGCCGGAACGCGTCCGCCGAGTCGCCTGTTTTTACCAACGGCGGGCTGACCATCGATTATGGAGCCGGCACCGTGTCCGTCGACGGGCAGCAGATCCACCTGACCCCCATGGAGTATAAGCTGATCTGTCTGCTGGCAAAAAATATGGGCAGAGTTTTGACCCACAGTTATATCCTCAAAGAATTATGGGGGCAGGCCTTTGAGAGCGATGTACCTTCCCTGCGGGTATTCATGGCAACCCTGCGCAAAAAGATCGAGAAGAATACGGCGGATCCCAAGTATATTCAGACCCACGTGGGTGTGGGGTATAAGATGCTGCAGGTGGAATAGCCGGTCGCAAATGGGAAAAAGATTGCGGCCATGGTAGCCAACCCCAAATCATTGGTAATCGTCGATTTGGATAACAACGATCAACCAATACGATATAATCATCAGTGGGATAGAGGTGGATGAACCTGGTAAATATATTATTTCCAGAGAACAATTATCACAATGCAAGAAAAATTGCCTTTTGATTGATGCTGCCGCCGATGCGGGAAATGCGATAGAAGGCACAAGATACACGAGCATTGACATCCAATATATAAAGAAGATGATTTGTATTTTTACGAGGTTAACAACGTGCCTGCTATTTTCTACAAAAACGCCAGCGCTGATATCAGTCGTTCTTTTTGCAAGCATGTTTATAGCAGGGATGTGAAATGTTTCTATGAATTGGCAAGGTCGATCGCCGACAGATAAGGTGCCGGGGGTGGCCTGATTGTCTCAACACTGTGATTATTCCCTAATTGCAGTGTTTTTTCTTTGCCTGTATAATAAAATCAGTGAGGTATAAGATGCAAAACATATTAATTGTGGAAGACGATCGAGAACTGAATCAGGGGATCGCTTATGCCCTGGAAAAAGAAGGCTACTCCGTATCGGCGGCCTGTTCCATGAAAGAGGCGGAGCAGCGTTATCAAAGAGAAAGGACGGCGCTGGTCCTGCTGGATGTCAATCTGCCCGACGGAGAAGGCTTTTCCTTCTGCCGGCAGGTAAAGGAAAAAGGCGACACGCCAGTGATTTTTCTGACGGCCCGGGACCTGGAAGAGGACATGCTGCAAGGATATGAACTGGGAGCCGACGATTACATTACAAAGCCTTTTTCCATTCACGTTCTTTTAAAAAAAATCCAGGTGATTTTCAAGCGGACGGCAAAAAACGCCAAACAGCTGTTTGACGATGGATATCTGCGCATCGATTTTGCGCGGGCGCGGGCAGAAGCGGGAGGAGAGGAATGCATCATCACCCCGACGGAGTTTCGCATGTTAAAACTATTCATCGATCACAGCGGCCAGCTGATGACCTATTCACTGATGCTGGACCAGCTCTGGGACAGCGGCGGCCAGTTCGTGGACAAACACGCTTTGGCGGTCAATGTGAACCGGCTGCGGCGCAAAATTGAAAAGGACGGGCATAAATATATTTCAAATGTGTATGGAATGGGGTACCAATGGCTGGACGAATTGGAGCAGTCGTAGGACTGGCGCTGCTTTCCGTATTTTTATGGATGCGGATGAGGCGGCTTAAAAAAGAGATTTACTCCTTTTCCGACCTCCTGGAAGCCTGTCTGGATGAGATGATCCTCGGACAAAAGCTGGAAGAACCGGGTGCGCCCGGCGATTTTTTATGGGACAAAATCTATGGAAAGCTGGAACAGGTTTACCGCATACAACAAAGACAGAATGCTCAAAGCGCAGCGGAAAAAGAGCAGATGAAAGAATTGATCTCCGATATTTCCCACCAGACTAAAACGCCAATTGCCAATATGAAATTATATCTGGATATTATGAAGCAGGAGGCCGGCGGGGAAGAACGCCAAAAAGAATTTCTGCAGAAGATGGAGGGGCAGACGGAAAAACTAGACTTTTTGCTCCAGAGCATGGTGAAGATGTCCCGCCTTGAGACCGGCGTCATCGAGATTCGCCAGCGGCCGGATTATTTAAAGCCCACATTGGGGCGGGCGGTGGCGGCTGTGGTACCCAAAGCGGAAAAGAAGAACATACGCCTTTCCGTGGAATGCGGCGACGCGCTGCAGGTGAGCCACGACAGGAAATGGACGGAAGAAGCTCTCTTTAATATCCTGGACAATGGGGTTAAATACACGCCTGAGGGAGGAACCATTGACGTTTTCGTATCGGCGCAGGAATTCTTTGTCAAAATATCCATCCGGGATTCGGGAAAAGGCATCGCCGCGGGCAGACAGGCAGCAGTTTTTCAGCGGTTTTACCGGGAGCCGGAAGTCCACGACCAGGAAGGCATTGGCGTGGGTCTCTATTTGGCGAGAAAGATCATCACCCTGCAGAGGGGCTATATTCAAGTTCAATCCCAGGAAGGGCAGGGCGCAGACTTTCAGGTTTATCTTCCATATGACAGGGAAAAATCACAGTTCCGTGAAACTTTCCAGCTGTGAACAGTTTGTGATTTTTCGGCGTTATGCTTGTAGTAGGAAAGAAAGGAGAACGCAGCATGAAATCACCCATTGTACAGACACAAGCATTGAAAAAATACTACAAGCTGGGAAGTAATACGGTAAAAGCGCTGGATGGAGTGGACTTTTCCGTGAGAGAAGGAGAATTCGTCGCCATAGTAGGTAAATCAGGAAGCGGAAAGAGCACCCTGCTCCATATGATCGGCGGACTGGATAACCCGACCGAAGGAGAAGTTTACGTGGACGGACGCCGCCTTTCCAAGCTGAGCAAAGAGCAGCTGACCATTTTTCGCAGAAGAAAAGTAGGCTTTGTCTTTCAAAGTTATAACCTGGTGCCCGATTTAAACGTTTATGAAAATGTGGTTCTGCCCATTGAGCTGGACGGAGCCCGCATCGACCGCAGATTCGTCGATGGAATCCTGGAGCTGCTCAAATTGAGCGAAAAAAAGGAAGCCCTGCCGGGCACCCTCTCAGGAGGACAGCAGCAACGGGTTGCCATCGCCAGAGCGCTGGCGTCAAAACCGGCCATTATACTGGCCGATGAGCCGACTGGCAATCTGGATACGGCCACCAGTCACGATGTGCTGGGACTGCTGCAGGCAGCGGCCAAAAAATTTCAGCAGACCCTGATCCTGATCACCCACGATCAGGACATCGCCCAGCTGGCGGACCGGATCGTCCGCATCGAAGACGGAAAGATCGTGAAGGGAAGTGGCGGCTATGCTGGCGAATAATAACCGGGGGATCATTACAAGAATGGCCAAAAGCTCCCTTGCCGGCAATAAGCGTAAAAATGGAATGCTCATCATCGCGATTTCGCTGGCTTCCTTTATGCTCTTCAGCATCCTGACAGTTGGGGGAACATACTTTCGTATGCAGCAGATTCAGGAGATCCGCATGCAAGGGGCTGACTTCGACGCCTACATTTATGGCGGGTTTACGGATGAACAAAAAAGTGTGTGTGAAGCAAATACAGATATTGAAAAAATCGGCGTTGAGGCGATGGCGGCCTGGGCGGAAAAGACTGCCGCCGACGATACGCTTCATACAGCCTTTCTATGGGCCGACGATACCATGTGGAAGGAGATGAAACGGCCTGCCATGGAGTGGGTAAAAGGCCGCTATCCAACCAAAGACAACGAAGTGATGGCTACCAAAGAGGCGCTGAAAGACTGCGGTTTGCAAAACCTTGGAATCGGAGATTCCTTTGAGATTACCTATGGAGACAAGCTGGGTAGCCATACCAAACGATTTACCATAACCGGCATGTGGGGCGGATACGGCGACAAGCGTATCTTCTACGTCTCAAAGTCATTTTTTCAAAAGTCCGGCTTTCAGCTTTCCGACTACGGACGAGGCTTCCTGTATTTAAAATTCCAAAGCTCTTTGGTAAGTCAGAAAACGCAGGATCAGCTTAAATCCAGCCTGGATTTGGGGCAGAAACAGCGGCTGATTTTTACTGCCGAAACCGCCTGGTCGATCCAGCTTCTTCTGGGAATGGCAGGGCTGATTCTCATTACCTGCCTGAGCGCATATCTGCTGGTCTATAACATTTTATCCTTGTCGGTTTCGGGAAATATCCGCTACTATGGACTGCTACGGACCGTGGGCATGACCGGCAGACAAATCAACGGTTTAATCAGAAAACAAATGCTCTTCACAGGGGCCATTGGAATGGCAGGCGGGTTTCTCCTGGGAGCGGCAGCCTCCTTTTTCCTCATACCGGCGGTGGTCAAAACCCTGGGAATCCGCCAGACTGATATTCAGATTGTCTTTCACCCGCTCATATTGCTCGCCGCTGTTCTTTTGGTGGGAGCAACGGTTTTCATCGGCAGCCGGAAGCCTGCCCGGATCGCTGCCGAAATTACACCAATGGAAGCTCTGGGGTACCGGGGCCTGTCCGGAAAAACGAAGGCGCGCAGGACCGGAAAGGGACAGATTGTTTGGCGAATGGCTAAAGACCAGCTGTTTAAAGATAAGAAGAAAACCTTTGTGGTGGTGCTCTCCCTTGCGGCAGCGCTGTCGGTATTCTTATGTCTGGCCACTCTCATCGCGAGCCACGGGCCGAGAACGATTGTATCCAACTACATGGACGCGGATCTTCTGATTAAAAACGATACCATTTGGAAAGAAGATCAAGGCCAATGGAAGCAGCTTATGGACGATGACTTTTTGTCCCAGCTGCCCGCCGGCGAGATCAGCCAGACGCATAAAATGCTTAATGCCGCCATCGCCGTCCCCTGGGAGCCGGACTTTTCCGATGGCTGGATGAAGCAGACCTATGACATGTGGATGGAAGAGTCTTATGAGAATGTGAGAGAGGATTATAAGCTGCATCCAGAAACATATTATTCCTATCTGACTGGGATTGATCAGGTAGAGTTCGAGTATTTAAATAGTACCTTGGATGAGCCGGTGGATGAAAAGGCCTTCCTGGAAGGAAAAACGTGTATCCTGTTCAGAAACGATCTGGACTTTAATCAAAAGGAGCTGCGCGAAAAACAAGTATCCTGCTTTCTGCTCGATCAGCGGGAAAAGTCCTGCTCCTTTGATATTGCGGGCCTGACCGACGACACCTATTATGCCATGCCTGGTCTTGGGCCTACCATCATTATCAGCGATGGATACTTTAAGCGCATTGTTGATAAGCCGCTGATTTCCAAGCTGACCATTCAATATCAGCAAGAATACGATGAAAACACCGAAGAACAGATTAAAAAGGCTATGAATACAAGCCCCAAACGTAAAGATTTTTCCTATGACTCCAAGCTTGAGGAGATGAAACAAGTTGAAAAGGCTCAAAACAATATGATGGGTATTGGTATGGGCATTACTGTGCTTTTGGCTCTAATCGGCATCATGAATTACATCAACACCGTTTGCGGAAGCATTCAAAACCGGCAGGTGGAGCTGGCGGTGATGGAAAGTGTAGGAATGACCGACCGGCAGACCAAGAAGATGCTGGTTCGGGAAGGCGTCCTTTATGCGGTACTTTCTTTGATGCTGACCGGGACTGCAGGGCTGGGGATTACCTATCTCATTTATCAATCTATGAATTATATAGGCATTGCTTTTTCAATTCCTGTTATTCCGGTTCTGATTATGATTGTAGTAATCGGGGCGATTTGTATTGCGGTTCCGCTGATCGCCTATCGGCATCTTTCGGGCAACCACTCCGTTGTCGAACGGATCCGGGGAAACGAGTAAGTATTAAACCTTGATCACAGGACAGAGTGTTAGTCGAGAGAGGCAAGCGTCTCTTCAAAAGCTTTTAAAAATACTTCTGCTGCCCGGGAAAAAATTTGATATTTTTTCCATACCAGATTGATGCCGATCTCCAGCTTTGGCTTCAAAGGGCGAAAACACAAATTGCTGCAGCCGGTGGTATTGATGATTTTATCCAGACACAGGGCATATCCCAGGCCTTCATCCACCATGAGAGAGGCATTGTATACCAGATTATAGGTCGCCGCAGCGTTCAGTGCTGAAGGCGGCCTTTTAAGCCATGCGGTCAGTTCATTTTGGCGGGAAAAAATCAGCGGCTTGTCCCATAAATCCTGGGGATGGATCGAATCCTTGACTGCCAGAGGGCTGTCTTTGCGCATCAAAACACCCCAAACATCTTTAACAGGAAACCGCAAATAATTATATTTTGCAATATCCACCGGATCCAGCAGAACCCCGAAATCAAGAAGGCCTTTATCCAGGCGTTCCACCACATCGGCTGCATCGCCGCTGGAAATTCGAAAACGGATACCGGGATAATCTGTTTGCAGATCCCGGGCTGTTCTGGCAATCAGCCGTACCGCATCTGTTTCCCCGGTACCGATGTATACATCTCCGGAAATCGTTTCTTGGGAACAATTGATTTCATTTTCCGTTTTCTTGACCAGATCAACGATTTCTTGCGCGCGCTTACGCAGCAGCATTCCTTCTTCCGTTAACGTAATGCGGCGGCTTCCGCGGGTAAAGAGCTGTTTGCCCAGGCTATCCTCCAAGTCTTTCAGCTGCCTGGAGAGGGTAGGCTGAGAAAGATGCAGGGACTCAGCCGCGCCGGAAATACTCTGTTCTCTCGCAACCGCAAGAAAATATTCAAGAACTCTGATTTCCATATTTGAAACCTCCATGTTTTGCTATTCTTACAAATTTATAGAACAGGATCGGAGAAAATATTTCCCCGATTTAAAAGCCAATCCGGGTCAAAAAGGCTTTTGATTTTTGCCATTTCAGCAAGCTTCTCCTTTGAATATAGCTGTTTTAAAAGGGATGTTTTTAGTTTGCCGATTCCATGTTCGGCAGATACGGTGCCGTCCATGGCAACAACCACTTCGGCCCAGCGGCTGAATAATTTTTTTGTGCGATTAAATTCATCCATATTTTTGGGGATGACGTTGACGTGGAAATGATTATTTCCGATATGGCCAAATATGGCCGAAGTGAGGCCTTCTTCCGCCAGGCCGCTGCGATAGAGGCTGAAAACCTCCTCCAATCGACTGTCAGGGACGGACATATCGGTACCCAGCTTTGTGATCGCCGGGCAAGTCCTTTTGATCTCGCTGATTTTCCGGTTTATACATTCTGGGGCAGCATGGCGAAATAAATGAAGCTTTTCCATATGATAAGCGTTAATGGCAGCCCAGGTTTGTTCAGGATTGCCGCCCACGGATTCAATACAATGACAGGTATCCTCGAAAGCCTGAATCAGCGAAGCACGCTGATCGCAGGCATATTCCACATAGACGGCGCAGCACGCATCCTGCCGGATTAGTTCCATTTCAGTAAGGGCTGTTTTTGTCAATTGAGCCTGCCGAAGTAAATGCAGGGTATCACTCCCAAAGAACTCCAAGGCTTCCGGGGAAAGACTGTCGGGCGTTTCTTGGCGAACAAGTTTGACAAGGGCAAGAGCACTGGCCTCATCAGGGAGAAATATGACACTGCCCCAGGTTTCCTTTTTAGCGGATACCAGCTTGAGCTTTATGGAAGTAATAATACCCAGAGTACCTTCAGCACCAATAAAAAGGTCGATCAAATCCATGTCCGGTCGAATATAGTATCCTGCGGTGTGCTTTTTTACCCGAGGCATCTGCAGATCAGTCAATTTGCCGCTGATCCGGCGGCCGCTGCAGGTACTTAGCGTAAACCGGTTTTCTTTTGCCGTGATACTGCCCCGTTCCAGATGCAGCTTGTCGCCGCCGGGCAGGATCAGATCCAGGGCCAGAACATAATCGCGGATCGAACCGTAGCGAAAGCTGCGGGCACCGGAAGAATTACAGGAGACCATGCCGCCCAGGGAAGCAGTCGTTTCTGTTGGATCAGGAGGAAAGAAAAGCTTGTGGGGAAGGATGAAACTCCGCAGTGTCTGCAAAAGCACACCGGGCTGGACGGTGATCGCAGCCGCTTTCTCATCGCGGCGGAAATCGAGGACCTGATTCATCTGTTCCATATTGACCGTCAAACCGCCATCCGGAACGCAGCCGCCGGTCACACCGGTCCTGGATCCTTGGACCGTCACCGGCATTCCCGGATGATCCCGTAATATGGAAATTACATCCGCCTCATTTTTGGGGAAGAAGATTCGCTCTGATGAACCGGTTCTTTTGGATTCATCCCGCAGATATTCATCCATGATTTCTTTTGAACTGGTTGATTTTAACACTTGGTACCTCCATGATCCCTTCTTTCCTAAAATGATATAGTATTTTCGGGTATGGGGCAATTCATTTTTTTGTATATTGGTTATCGTTTTCCTGATTTCCTCTGATTTGAAAAGTGAAACAGACAGATGACGGCGCGATCGATACGCGGGTATTACCCAAATGGGCGGAATCTAATACTTTACTTTCCCGGTCCGTCAGTGTAGAATATCCAAAGATCATTTTACAAAGACGGAGGTAAACGGTGAAAAAAGAGCGAATTCATGATATGACAACGGGTGATCCCAAGAAGCTCATTTTCAAATTTATGCTGCCTTTGATGGGCGGTAATTTTCTGCAGCAGTTATATACAGTGGCAGATGCCATGATTGTTGGAAAAGGGGTCGGCGTCACCGCCCTGGCCGCGATCGGCGCGACAGACTGGATTTACTGGTTCATGATGTGGGCGGCCTTTGGATTCGGACAGGGATTTTCCGTTTTAATCACCTTTTATTTCGGTGCTAAGGAGTATGATCAGCTGAAAAAAAGCGTCAATATGTCGATTATCCTGAGCATCGCCACAGGTGCGGTTCTTGCTTTGATCGGTATATGCGCAGCGGGACCGATTTTGTCCCTGCTCAATACGCCCGACAACATTTTCGGGTATGCGAAAACCTATGTTACTATCATGTATGCAGGTATATTTGTGGTGATGATGTACAACATAGCCGCTTGCATTCTGCGCGCGCTGGGCGACAGCAGCACGCCCTTTATTGCCCTGCTCATTTCATCTCTTTCCAACATTGGGCTGGATCTGCTCTTTATCTTAGCGTTCAAGTGGGGGATCGGAGGAGCTGCTGTGGCTACCATTGTCGCCCAGACCGTCTCCTGCATTTATTGTTTCAACAAAATCCGAAAAATCTCTATCCTCAAGTCAGAAAAGGAAGACTGGAAACTGGATAAACCTATTCTGAGACAGCTTTGGCGTAAGGGACTGCCATCTGCTTTCCAGTATGCGATCATAGCCATCGGCGGCATCGTGGTCCAGTACGCCCTCAACACACTGGGCTTTATCTACGTGGCAGGGTTTACGGCTACCAACAAGCTGTACGGAGTACTGGAAGCCATCTCGCTGGCCGTGGGAAATGCCATGATGGTGTATACCGGTCAAAATTATGGCGCCGGCAGCAAAGAACGTATAAAAAAGGGAACAAGAGTGGCACTGATCCTTGGTGCCGTCGCTTCTGTGTCCATCGGTGTCATAATGATTCTCTTCGGGAAAAATATTTTACTGCTGTTCATTTCCGCGGAAGCTGAAGTGGCGGGACAGGTCTTGGATATCGCATATAAATACTTGTTTATCATGAGCATCATGCTGTTCGCCTTATATGCGCTCAATACCTACCGCAATATTCTAATGGGTTTGGGAAAGGTTTGGATTGCTGTGACTGCGGGAGTGGTTGAGCTGATTTTAAGGGCTGTGATGGCCGTGTTAGTGGTGACCATCATCGGTGCGGCCGGAATCTATTTTGTGGAAATCGCAGCCTGGCTGGGAGCAGCGGTTCTGCTCTTTGCGGCCTACTGCGTGGTTATGAGAAAACTTGAAATTTAAATCCATCCGCATGGGATAAATTTGAAAATCAAAAGAAAGGAAGGAGACTGCTGCGCGGGCAGATTTGGGCAGCTTACGGCAGCCCAGCGTATGACACATTTAAAAAAGGCATTCTTCTCAAACTGCGGCAGCTTCATAGAAAGAATCGATGAACACTTCACCCGTACAAAGTATTACCAAAATTGAAAATACTCCCCTCAGCATCAGCGTTTATTCCGTTAAAGACAAGCCGCTGTGTATGCACGATGCGGGCACGCTGGAAATTATCTTCTGTCTGACTGGAACCATTAAATTCGCCTATGCCTACGAAGAGTTCATACTCAATACAGGCGAATATGTTTCGGTTGACCGGGACGCATATTATCTTCACAGCGACGGCTATAATATGTGCGTGTCCTTCTATGTTGATTTAATGTGGTTTGAGAAAAAATACCCCAATATTAAGCATATGCTCTTTGTCTGCGAGGGCTGCAAAGAGACAACTATGCCCTATCCCACCGTCTATCACGATCGTCTGCGGGGAATCCTGATTGCCTTATTAAAGTTTATACTTGACGGCAGCCTGGAACAGGACGCGGCGAAAATCACCCAAATCACCGAATCCATCACCGATCTATTTGTTCACCATTTTGATATCATCTTTTTCCATTCCGGTAAAACAGAATTTCATGAAGAAATTCTCAAAAGAAATCAGGAGATCTATGCGTATATTGATAAACATTTGGTTGAAACAATAACGTTGAAGGATCTTTCCTCCCATCTTGGACTGAGCAGCAGCTATGTCTCCGAATTCATGCGCAAGGTGTCCATCGGCTTTCGGCAAATGCTGGCGTATATCAGGGCCAACAAGTCGGAATGGTATCTGATCAACACCAATTATACAATCGTTGAAATTTCAGAAGCATGCGGGTTTTCTGATCCCCAGTATTACTACAAAGCTTTTAAAGAGTGGTACAAATGCACCCCTAAACAATTTCGTGAAAAATACATTAATCAATCCCAGGATAATATGGTCTATTACGAACCCTATGTGATCCGAACGATCGTGGACAATCTGCTGATCGAACACTATATGAACCTGTTTTTAGAATGATTCTATTGTTGAAATCATGATAAACCTATTAAAAACAACAATAAAAAGACATTGCCTTTAATTAATTTTCTGAATATTATAACAATAGGAAATATTATTAGAGGGAGGTTTATTATGAGTGAACAAAAGCAAGCGGGAGAAGTTACATTAAAGCGAACGTTAACGCTGCCGCTGATCATTATGTTTGGGCTGGCATATCTGGCCCCAACCGTGGTATTCAACTACTACGGACTGTTTACGCCCAGCACCCACGGCATGTATACGCTGGCATTATGTGTTACTGCTGTCGTGATGGCGCTTACGGCCTACAGCTATACCCAGATGGTAAAAGCGTATCCTTCGGCCGGCTCTGCATACACCTATGTAAACAAGTCGGTGCAGCCCCACTTAGGCTTCTTATCAGGATGGGTGATGCTGGTGGATTATCTGCTGCTGCCGATGATCTGCTACCTGCTCTTGGGCGTTTACATCAATGAGTATTTTCCAGTGCTTCCGGTGTGGGCCATCGTTGTCTTTGTGGCTGCCATCGGCATGATCGTCAATATTGTGGGCATAAAAACGGCTAGCATCATCGATACCATCGTCACTTGCGCCGCAATCGCTTTCACCATTCTCTTTGTGGCCTGCATTGTGAGATATGTGACAAACGGCGGCGGTTCGGGGACTTTATTCGATCCGTCGGCTTTTTACAATCCTGACAATTTTGAGCTAAAGGGCACCCTTGCGGCGTCGGCCGTCCTCTGCGCATCCTTTGTGGGATTTGACGCGGTAACGACTCTGGCAGAAGAAGCAAAGGAACCGCAAAAAGTGATGGGGAAAGCCATCATGGGCGTTGTCATCGGAGCGGGCGTTATCTTCGCCATTGTCGCCTATTTCTCCCAAATCGCGTGGCCCCAGGCCCATACAGGGATTGAAGATCCGGACACGGGTATCTTCGAGCTTTTCCCCCATCTCGGCATGAACTGGCTGGGAACCATGTTTTTTGTAATCGATAACTGCGGCAGCTTTGTATGCGCCATGGCGGGCATGGGCGCTGTTTCCCGAATTCTGTACGGCATGGGCCGCGACAACATCCTGCCAAAGAAATTCTTCGGCAAATTATCGCCAAAATTCCAGACCCCGGTAAACAATATTGTACTGACGACCCTCATCGCACTGACCGCAATTTTTTATCAGGACAATGTAATGGGCGCTGCATCGCTGGTGTCCTTCGGCGCTGTCTGCGGATTCTTTATGGTCAATTTATCGGTCATCAGCCATTATATCATCCGGGGCAAAGAAAGAGGCGGGGCAGCGATGTTTCGGCATCTTGTCATTCCTGCTCTGGGAATGGTAAGTCTCGTCGTCGTGTTCTACTTTATCGAGACGCCGGCTAAGATTCTGGGAGGCGCATGGCTTCTGGTGGGCATCCTTTATCTGGCGATCAAAACCAGGGGATTTAAAGAGCTGCCGCCGGAAATGAAGCTTGATGAATAAGGAGGAAAGGCAGATGACAACGATTTTTAAAAACGCGGATATTTATACATCCAATGAAGCATGTCCAAAAGCAAACTGCATTATTTTTGATGAAACAGGGATCCAATTTGTGGGCGATCAATCAGATGCCAAATTGGAAGCGTATCCGGATGCAGATGTCCATGATCTCGGCGGAAAATGCCTACTTCCTGGCATGATCGACAGTCACATTCATCCGGGATGGGTGACTAAGAGCTTGTGGCATGTCCGCCTGCCCTGGACCGAGGATGTGGATGAGCTGCTGCGCTTTGTGAAAGAATACGGCGAGAAGCATCCCAAGTCGGAATGTCCCTTTCTGTATTTTGAATATTACCCCACTTCCATGTTCGATGAACACGGGCCGACTAAGGAACTGCTGGATACGGCGGTCAGTGACAGGCCGGTGCTCTGCCAGGATTTTGGCGAGCATCTATGCTGGGTCAACAGCAAAATGCTGGAGCTGCTAAAGGTGGATAAAAATACGCCGGACCCAGGACCGTTAGAGACCTTTGTGCGAGACGAAGAGGGGAATCCCACCGGCTGGATCCGGGAAATGGCCTGGTATAAGTTTGCTGACAATATGTTCCGCACTCTCGGTTGGTATCCGCCGGAAGAGCTGACCGGGGAAACGATGAAAGGGTTCTTCGATTTCCTGGAGGAAAGCGGCATCACGGCCATGGCCGACGGGTTTATTGAAAACGACGACCAGATCGAAGGCATTTACCAGTTGGACCAAGCGGGCGAGCTTCGAGTGTATTATGATGGCATGGTCCGATTCTGGAATTATGCGGATCTCCCGGAAAAGATCGAAAAGCTGAAGGAATACCAAAAAAAATACACGACAAAGCATATTAAAATAAATACCATGAAACTCTTTTTAGACGGTACCAATGAGAGCGGCAATTCGGCTTCCCTCCATGAACATATCCATGACCCGGGAAATTACGGCGAAATTATGATGGAGACCGATGAGCTCACCAAATGTTTCCTGCTGTGCAACGAGGAGGGATTGGATCTGCATATCCATGTGGTCGGCGACCGGGGCTTCCGGGTTGCCTGCGACGCAGTGGAAGCTGCCAAGGCGCAGGCTGCCGCCGCGGGCGTTCCCTGGGTATGTATGCCGGTGCTGGCCCACTGCGAAGTTGTGGATCCGGCGGACATGAAACGGCCGGCGGAGCTGGGCATTACCATCAACTGGTCCTGCCACTGGTCGGGCGGATATTTCGGCGAAGAAGCCATGAACTATTATTCGGAAGAAAAGTGGAGAAGGATGTACCAGTTCAACCCGATGATCGAAAGCGGCGCTCTTGTTACCTTCTCCAGCGATGTGGTGACCGGATACGAACTTCACAGGGCCTATCCCTTCTTTGGCATGCAGGTGGCGGCCACAAAAGTGGATCCGGAGTTCCCTCTGAATCCACAAAAATATCCGGGGTCCATGAGGCCGCCGGCCTCAGCGAAACTGAGCCTTCCTGTTCTACTGAAGGGCTATACCATTGGCGGTGCAATACAGCTTCGCTGGCAGGACAAAATGGGCTCCCTCGAAGCGGGCAAGCTGGCAAATATGATTCTGGTAGACAGAAACATTTTCGATATGCCCCTGGAGCAGCTGAGAGATGCTGCGATCGATGCGGTTATTTTTGAAGGAACGGTCATCAGAGGCAGCTTATGAGGAAGTTGTTTGATATGGAGCTGGAGCAGACCTCCGATCTTTTAATCGAGAACACCTGCAGGGGGGACCTGCTGATCTCCCCTGCAGGCGAAGGCTCTTTCTCCGGCGATAGGATGAAGGGCAGAATTTTGCCTGTGGGAGCGTCTACGACCTATACGCCATCAGAGGGGGTGAATATCATCTATGCTCCGGTGCTTCTCAAAACCGATGACGGCGCAGAGCTGTTCATGCAGATCGACGCCTATCTCCATCTGGCGCAGGAGCTGGAGGAAAAGCTTTTGGCCGGGGAAGCCGTTTCTTCGGAGGAATATTATTATAAAGGAACTGCCAGATTCGATGTCGGCAGTTCCGAGTATAAATGGCTGGAAAACAGGCTTTTCGTCTGTGAAGGCGCGATTGACAGCTGGCAGGCTTTGCGGTTTTCCGTGTATGAGGTTTGAATTCAGGGTCAGAAGAATAAAGCCGGACTGAGTAAGTGCAAAATTTTTCCATTATAATGCAAAAGCATTGAAATCTACAGTTTTCTCAAAAGAGGCAAAAAAATTTTCGGAAAAATTAGCACTCACCTCTTTACAGTGCTAACAAAAAGTGTTATTATAAAATTGTTCCAAAAGGGGGAACATAAAATCATTATATTTTATCTAACCTGCGTTTTGCCACTGGTTAGAAATTAAGGAGGGATGACATATGATGATGGTGCCTAGAAGAAGTAGTTTCGGTTTGGATTTGTTTGACGAGATGTTCAAAGACCCATTTTTCAGCAGAATGGATAGCAACAAGAACGTCATGAAGACCGATATTAAGGAACAGGATGGAGATTATCTGATGGACATTGACCTGCCGGGTTATGCGAAGGAAGACATTAGCGCAGAGCTGAAGGACGGTTACATGACCATCACTGCCACGAAAAATGAGTCCAACGACACAAAAGACGAGAACGGCAACTATATTCACAGAGAGCGTTACACCGGCAGTTGCTCCAGGACCTTCTATGTAGGGAACGGAGTAACAGAGGAAGACATCAAAGCTTCCTTTAAAGACGGCACGCTGCACCTGTCAATACCAAAAGAAGAACCGAAAAAACTGGAAGAGCAGAAAAAGCTGATTTCCATTGAATAAAGCACATCACAAACGAGAGAAGAGGCTGCCTCAGAATGGCAGAGGAACATATAGAAGTATTGCGAAAATACTAACCTATGCCAAGTGAACGGGAAATAAGAAAACTCTATGTGAATGGACGAACCATTTGCATAGAGTTTTTCTTTTGCTTATTAAAAATTTTTCAGCGTCCGCAGGACGCGCAGCCGCTACCGAAGGTAGCGATCTTGGGGGCTTGGGGGTTATCCCTCAACAAGCATTTTGGCGGGTAGAAAACCCGCCAAAATCGCAAACATGTACATGTTTGCATTGCTTGCCAATCTGTGAAAACAGCTTATGAATATGTTTCTCCAAATCTCTGCTGAAAGACATGGTAGAAATTTGATACTCCATGATAGCCAACTGCTTTTGCGATGTTGCCAGTGGACATATCGCTTTTTTCAAAAGGTTCCAGAGCAAGTTCCATCCGCAATGCCCGAATGTATTCCCTAATGCTTATGCCTTCTGTAAGCTGAAATGCTTTTTGGAACTTGTTTTTGTTAAGCGCAACCATAATATAAAATGCCACAGGATCAACGTGAACTTCTTGCGGCATTTATTTTCGTCAAATCCTCTATATTTAAGGCGCTAATTTCAAAGTTGTTTTCGATCCAGCGCTATACGCTCGCTCAAAACTTGTTGACAAATTACACTGCTTATGTTAATATACCAATGGTATATGAAGGGAGAACAAAACGTGAAGCTGACTGATACGCAAAAGCGCATTCTTGAGGTTGGAAAGCGGGAGTTTTTGGAGAAGGGCTTTAAAGATGCTTCCCTGCGGGCCATTGTCAAAGAAGCCGGTTTTACCAAAGGGGCCTTTTATGGCTATTACAACAGTAAGGAAGCGTTGTTTGACGCTTTGGTAGCTCCGGAGGCCGATGAACTGATCGCTCAGTTTAAACAGGCGCAGCAAGCACATTATGAATTGGTTACAGAGGATAAAACGGGACAGAGCCAAGATTTATCTACCAGCTACCTGAATTACTTTATCAATTACATCTATGATCATTTCGATGCGTTCAAACTGGTGATTTGCTGCTCCGAGGGAACCCGGTAT
Source organism: Hominibacterium faecale (assembly GCF_020734085.1). Lineage (NCBI taxonomy): Bacteria > Bacillati > Bacillota > Clostridia > Peptostreptococcales > Anaerovoracaceae > Hominibacterium > Hominibacterium faecale. The sequence goes on along the minus strand of NZ_JAJAGH010000012.1, from coordinate 73,896 downwards.
GCCAACTATATTCATGAGCTTGTGGAGCTTGAAGTCGATCAGACGGAGGATTACTATCAGCAGCTCCGGCAGCTCGGGAAATTGGAGGGGACGGTCAACCGTGACCTTCACCATATGATCACAAGCGCCTATTTTACCGCCGTTTTTGAAACAGTCGCCCATGATATGAGCCGGGAACAGGCGATTGGCTATGTCAATGAACTGGCAGTCTTTTTCAACTGTGGCTGGAGCGGCCTTTTAAGGTTCATTTGAACCGTAAATTTTTTGCACAACGGTTAGCTAAAACTAACTTTAAGAAAGGAGGAGCATCGTATAGATGAGGCAATCGCCTTGCCAATGTTCGGAATGCCGACCAGACCCTTGTGCTGAAATGGGGCGGACCGTACAGCGGGGAACGCATCAGAGACTTATGAAACAGAAAGGCCCGTACCGGCGGTTTATAGGGCTGCGCGAATGGGCATTAAGCCGGAAGCTGCAAGAATCATAAAAGAAAACAAAGGAGAATCAAAATGGAAAACGCAAAGAAATGGTCTGTAAAAGACGTTATTACACTGGTACTGATGACCGTGCTGCTCATTGTCATTCAGCTGGGGATCAACATGGTCTGCATGGTGAATGATTTTGTCAGCATGGTGCTGTCCGTAGGCATTACCATGCTTGTTTGCGGGCCCATCTATTTTTTGATGGTAAACCGCATCCGCAAACGGTTTGTTTCACTGGTATACATGACGCTGCTGGGCCTTGTCTTTCTGATGATGGGCAACTGGTTTTTGCTCCCGTGGTTTATCGTGGTGGGAGTCCTCGCGGAAATCATCCTGTGGAAAGGGATTACGCCAAACCGCCTGACCGCCGCATGGATAGTTTCCAGCCTGTTATACAACGGGGTAAACCTGCTTCCCGTCTGGTTTTTCTGGGGTACCTATTACAGTTTTGCGATTGCCAGCGGTATGGAGCAGAGTTATATCGACGCTTACGTTCAGTATTATACAGCGCCGGGCTGGGTGGCTTTTATCCTGATTTTTACCATGTTCTGCGGATTCCTGGGCAGCCTTGTCGGCCGGAAGCTGATTCAAAAGCATTTCAAAAAAGCGGGTGTTCTGTAAATGCGGGAAAAAGCCTTATCCGTTCCGGTAAAAGCGTGGGCGGCGGCCTGCGCCATCCTTGGAGTGTCGCTTACCGCAAACACCCTGCTCACCTGTCTTCTTGCACTGCTTGCTTTCTACCAGTTGGTTTTTGAAAAGCGGTGGCGGCTCTGCCTGACCTTCGGCATTTTTTATCTGGCGCTGGTGCTGCTGCTGTATCTCATTCGCTTTCACGGCCTGCGTATGGTGTTTTTTTCGGAGTTCTATGTGCTGATGTTTTACAACCTTATGCCGGTATTCCTGGCGGCGTGGGATCTCATTACCACGCCTCCGGGACAGCTCTCGGCCTCCCTGTCGAAAATCCATACCCCCACTCCGGTTATCTTAGGGCTGCTGGTGGTATTTCGGTTTTTCCCAACCATGAAGGCGGAACTGAATGGGATTCGGCAGTCCATGAAGAATCGAAGGCTGACCGGATCAGTGCAGGTGCTCCGCCACCCTGCCGTTACCTGCGAATATGTGTTGGTGCCCATGCTGCTGCGCTGCTTGCAGATTGCGGATCAGCTTTCCGTATCGGCGATAGCGCGTGGCGCCCAGGCACCGGGGGTGCGGGGAAGCTACTATGCCAGAAAGCTTCAGCTGGCTGATTTCCTCTGGATGGGAATATGGGCGATTGGAACCATCCTGTTTTTCATAATAGGAGGGATAAAGTGATCCGGTTTGAACATGTGAATTTTCAATATGCCGACTCCGAGGCAGGCGTGACCGATATTTGTCTGCATGTCCGGAAAGGCGAATGCGTGGTATTGACCGGCCCTTCAGGAAATGGGAAAACCACCTTGATCCATATAGTGAACGGCATTGCGCCTGCCTTTCATATGGGCCGGTTTTCCGGCCGCCTTCAGATTAATGGGAAAGACAGAAGCGATGAGCCATTGTGGAAACGGGGAAAAACGGTGGGCAGTGTGTTCCAGGATCCGGGAAGTCAGTTTTTCTCCTCTGAAATGCCGGGAGAAGTTGCTTTCAGCTGTGAAAATTACGGCTTCCCGCATGAAAAAATTGTTCTGCGAACAGACGTGGCTATCCGGCGGTTTCGTTTGGAACAATTGCGTGACCGCTCCCTTGATGTGCTTTCCAGCGGAGAAAAGCAGCGTACAGCCGTGGCCTCTGTCTACGCCATGAACCCTCCCGTTTATGTTTGTGACGAGCCTACCGCCAATCTGGACGGCCAAGGTGTTAAAGAACTGCGGGAAGTTCTCCAAGGGCTAAAGCGGGAAGGCTGCACGCTTCTGATTGCGGAACATCGGATTTCCTGGCTGATGGATGTAGCGGATCGCTTTGTGTATATCCGGGATGGAGCCATCCAGTGGGAGCGCACGCCTGAACAAATGCGACTGCTGACTTCTGAAGTCATGAAACAGTTGGAACTACGCGCTGTACAGCATTGTATGCCTTCAAGGCTCTCCATACCTGCCGTCACAGGCTCGCCTCTTCTTTCCCTGAAAAGCCTTTCCTGTAAGCGAGGGAAGCATACAATTTGGGAGAATTTAAACCTTGCAGCCTGGGCGGGGCAGATCATTGCCATCACCGGACACAACGGGGCGGGAAAAACAACACTGGCAAAAATCGTTGCCGGCTTGGAACGTCCGTCCAAGGGCAGTATTTCCCTTCACGGTCGGAAAGCCGGTTCGTCACGGCGGCGGAAAAGCTGCTGGTACAGTTCCAACGACACTGGCACACAATTCTTTACAAACAGCGTAACAGAAGAACTGTTCTTAGGGATTTCCAGGACAGAGGAACAATTGGAAAGGGCCAGAAATTTGCTGAAGAAATTAGATCTTTACGCTTACAAAGACGCGCATCCGGCTATTCTGTCCGGCGGACAGAAGCAGCGCCTTTCCATTGCCTGCGGCCTTTTATCCGACAGAGAAATTTTATTGTTGGATGAACCTACGTCGGGGCTGGACGGCGGGAACATGCGGAAAATTGCCTCTGCATTGGAAGATACTGCGGCCGAGGGAAAAACCGTATTAGTGATCACCCATGATGAGGAACTGATTCAAGCCTGCTGTAGTTTTCAGTGGGATTTGAGTAAATAAGAACTAAAAGAGAGGAGCCTTTATGTCTTTAACTTCTTCGATGGAAGATTATCTGGAGGCCGTTTTAATAATGCAGCAGCGTCATGGCTATGTCCGCTGCGTGGATGTTGCAAAGCAGTTGGGGGTAAAAAAGCCTTCCGTAAGCCGGGCAGTCAAGGAACTATCCAAATCCGGCCATCTTGTTAAAAATGCTGACGGCACACTCTCCCTCACAGAAACAGGATTGCAGCTTGCCGAACAGATTTTTGAAAAGCATCGTTTTTTTACAGAACGGCTCATAGCGGCAGGCGTAGCCCCCAAAATAGCAGAACAAGACGCTTGCAACATTGAACATGCGATCAGCGCGGAGTCTTTTCAAAAGTTAAAGAAAGCATTGGATGATGGTTAGGTGGTGGTGATATGGGAAATTAGCCGTACTTGATTTAGCTGAAACCGGCTGGCAGATTGGAGCAGTCGATAGAATTGACCGTCAAGGAATTTGAAATCTTCTCCTTGCTTATCTTAAATCCGAAGCGGGTATTCACCTATGAAATGCTTATGGATCTGGTGTGGGAAGAAGATTATACCTACTATTCCCGCAAAGCAGTCAACAACCATGTGAGTAATTTACGGAGGAAGCTAAAGATCGCTCCCGACCTGCCGGACTATGTGAAAAGCGTCTACGGCATCGGCTATAAGTTTGAAGAAAAATAGAAAGGTGAGGCAGTGTATAAACGCTGCCTCACCTTGTTTTATCTTCAATGTCTCTGAAATGATTCTATGGGTAATTTCCCTCTTGACAAGACCCGCCTCTTGGAATAAAATATAACAGTGATATATAACAGTGTTATGGAGGTGAGAAGGATAGAAGGAAATCTGACAACCTTAGAACGCATCCACCGGGCCGCAAAAGCGGAGTTTTTGCAAAAAGGCTACAAAGACGCTTCCCTGCGGAATATCGTAAAATCCGTAGGTATGACAACTGGAGCCTTTTACGGATATTATAAAAGTAAAGAAGAACTGTTCGAGGCTTTGGTAGGCGAGCATTATGCGTATCTGCTCGGCTGTTTTCAAAAAGCGCAGAAAGAATTTGCTAATCTCCCCCACGAGCAGCAGCCGGAGGTTATGGGAGATTTTTCCGGCGCTTGCATGTTTGATATGCTCCACTACGCCTACGAACATCTGGAAGAATGTAAACTGATTCTCTGCTGTTCGGAGGGGACGAAGTTTTTCGGTTTCATCGATGAAATGGTGGAGATTGAAGTGGCGGCAACCCACGCCTATCAGAAAGTTTTGCAGGAGCTTGGTCGTCCTTCCCCGCAGATCGACCCTGCGCTGGAGCATATTCTGATTACCGGCATGTTTCATACTTTCTTTGAACTGGTGATTCACGAAATGCCGCTTCATAACGCAGAAAACTATGTGAAGGAAATGCGGGCTTTCTATACAGCCGGATGGATGAAAATTATGGGGCAGTAACGCCCTGTAATTTTTGCCCATAGGTTAGCAATAACTAACTTATACGGATATAAGAAGAACGCGCTTGTGTTCTCTTTATCATAAATAAACGAAAAGGAGGAATTTTCTTTGAAAAAACGATCCAATCTATCACGGTTGCTTGCAGTTGCAGGCGGCCACAAATACCTGACTTACGCTTCCTGGGTGCTTTCGGCCATCAGCGCCCTCATAGCGTTAGTGCCTTTCTACTATATCTGGAAGGTCATGCAGGAAGTGTTGGCATTTGCGCCGGATTTCAGCCATGCGCAAAACCTGACCCGTAACGGCTGGATGGCGGTGCTGTTCGCAGTGATCGCGGTGTTGGTCTACATAGGCGCTCTGATGTGTTCCCACAAAGGGGCGTTCCGCATTGCCACCAACCTGCGCCTGCAAACGATGGAGCGTATTGTAAAGCTGCCGCTGGGGTTTGCAGAGCAATTCGGCAGCGGCAGGCTGCGCAAAATCGTCAATGAATCCAGCGCCGCCACCGAAACCTATCTGGCGCATCAGCTTCCCGACCGTGCCAATGCCATTGCGACACCATGCGGCCTTTTGGTTCTGCTGCTGGTGTTCGACTGGCGGCTGGGACTTTTGAGCCTTGTGCCAGTTTTGTTGGGCTTTCTGATTATGATGACGATGACCGGAAAGAAAATGCAGGAAAAAATGAAAGAATACCAAAACGCTCTCGATGATATGTCCAATGAAGCGGTGGAGTATGTACGGGGGATTCCCGTTGTGAAAACCTTCGGGCAGACCATATTCTCCTTCAAAAAATTCAAGGATTCCATTGATAGGTATAAGGTGTGGGTGATTGCCTATACCAAGCAGCTTCGAGCACCCATGATGTTTTATACGGCAGCCATCAACGGCGTCTTTGCCGCGCTGATTGCCGGTGCGTTGATTTTTACAGGGGGCGGCGTTACGAAGGATTTCCTGCTGGATTTGATGTTCTACATCATCATCACGCCCATCATCTCCGTCACCCTTACCCGTATCATGTTTCAGAGCGAAAATGCCATGATCGTGGACGATGCCCTGCATAGAATCGACAGCGTATTGAATTTGAACCCTCTTGCAGAAGTAGCACAGCCGGAACACCCAAACGGCGCTTCGGTACAGCTTAACCATGTTCATTTCAGTTATGATGGAAAAAACGAGGTCATCAAGGATATTTCCCTTTCAATTCCCGCAGGGCAGACGGTGGCCTTTGTGGGACCTTCCGGCGGTGGCAAGACCACGCTTGCCAATCTGATCTGCCGGTTCTTTGACCCGCAAGGCGGACAGGTGAAGATTGGCGGCGTGAATGTGAAGAACATCGCCAAAGAGGAACTTATGAATACCGTTTCTTTTGTATTCCAGAACAGCCGCCTAATCAAAGCCTCGATTTTGGAAAATGTGCGCATGGGAAAACCGGATGCTACCCGGGAAGAAATCATGGCTGCCCTCCACAACGCCCAGTGCGATGATATTCTGGAAAAGCTGCCGAGGGGCGCAGACACCGTGATAGGGACAAAAGGTGTGTACCTTTCCGGCGGCGAACAGCAGCGGATCGCCATTGCCCGCGTGATGCTGAAAAATGCGCCTATCGTAATCTTAGACGAGGCCACCGCCTTTGCCGACCCGGATAATGAATCCCGCGTACAGGCAGCCTTTTCCAAGCTGTCACAGGGGAAAACGGTGATTATGATCGCCCATCGGCTCTCTACCGTGGCTGGCGTAGACCAAATCTATGTCATTGAGGACGGGCAGATCACAGAGAGCGGCAAAAGCCGTGAGCTGTTGGAAAAAGGCGGCGTATTCAGCCGCATGTGGCAGGACTATCAAACTTCTGTTCAATGGAAGGTTGCAAAGGAGGTACAATAACATGATAAAACGGCTGCAAAAACGGTATGCCCTTTCCGAGCAGGGGGCGAAGGATCTGGTAAAAGGCTGCCTTGCCTGCGTTCTTCAAAATCTTTCCTTTATGTTCCCAGTGGGCCTCTTGTATTTTTTGGTAGGCGATTTGATGGCTGGCGGCGTACCCGGCGAAAAAATTGCTTTTTACATCGTGGGCTGCGTGGTGTGTATCGGCCTGATCCTGCTTACCACATACTTTCAGTACAACGCCACCTACTTTGCCACTTATACAGAAAGCGGTGTGCGGCGGATTACGCTGGCCGAACGACTTCGGAGGATTCCGCTGTCCTTCTTTGGAAAAAAGGATTTGGCGGATCTCACCAGCACCATCATGGCCGACTGCACCTTTTTGGAGCAGAGCTTTTCCCATTTTATTCCCGAACTGGCAGGCTCCATCATCTCCACTGTCTTAATTTCCATTAGCCTTTTGGTGTTCGACTGGCGCATGGCATTAGCGGCGCTGTGGGTACTGCCGGTGGCCTTTGCCATTGTGGGGTTCTCCTCCAAGGTGCAGGAACGGCTCAATCAGAAAGCGATGGATGTAAAGATGGCCTGCGCCGACGGGATTCAGGAGTGCATTGAGACGGTGCGCGACTTAAAAGCCAACAATGCCGAAGCAGAATACCTGAAAGGCTTAGAAAAGAAAATCCGTGCCGTGGAATATCGTTCCATTCTCAATGAGTTTGGGTTGGCTGCCTTTGTGGTGTCCGCGTCACTCATATTAAAGCTGGGAATTGCCACCGTTGCGCTGGTAGGCTCTATTCTGTTGATAGGCGGCAACCTCGATGTCCTGACTTTCTTCATGTTCCTGCTGGTTGTTTCACGGCTCTATGACCCGCTGCAAGGGGCGTTGCAAAATCTGGCGGCGGTTATCAGCACCCGCACTAATATCGCCCGCATGAATGAAATTCTCGATCACCCGATTCAGCAGGGAGAAAACAGACTTTCCAACAAAGGCTATGATATTACCTTCGACCATGTAGGCTTTGCTTACAACACAGGAAAAACCGTATTGAAGGATGTTTCCTTTACCGCAAAACAGGGCGAAGTCACAGCTTTAGTAGGGCCCTCTGGCGGCGGCAAAACCACGGTATCGCGGCTTGCAGCAAGGTTTTGGGATGCGAGCCGGGGAAAAATCACTGTGGGAGGTATGGATATTTCCAAAATGGACCCGGAGGCTCTGCTTTCCTTGTTCTCCATTGTGTTTCAGGATGTTACGCTGTTTGACAATACCATTTTGGAGAATATACGAATTGGGAATAAGGATGCAACCGACGAACAGGTATTAGCAGCGGCAAAACTTGCCAATGTGGATGAATTTGCCGAAAAGCTGCCGGATGGCTGGCATACCAACATCGGGGAAAACGGCTGCGAGCTTTCCGGCGGTGAACGGCAGCGTATTTCCATTGCCCGCGCTTTCCTGAAAAACGCGCCGATTATTCTCTTGGATGAAGCAACCGCTTCCCTCGATGTGGAGAACGAGACCCTGATTCAAACTGCCCTCTCCCGTCTGATTGCGGATAAGACGGTGCTGGTGATCGCCCACCGGATGCGCACCGTAGCCGGGGCAGATAAGATCGTGGTGCTTTCTGAAGGAACCGTGGCCGAAGAAGGCGCACCGGAAAAATTGTTAAAGCAAAACGGCTTGTATGCCCGAATGGTGAAGTTACAAACGGAGAGCCAAAGCTGGAAACTGGCGTAAAATTTTTGTTTCCTCCGGTTTTATTATCCGTCGCATCGGCTATAAGTTTGAAATTTGAGAAATACCATCATGGCTTGAAATAGTCGTGGTGGTATTTTTTTAATTTTTACCCCCCACTGTAAAAATCTCTGAGAAATGAAGTGACTATTAGAAGCATATTTTTGTGTTTACCCATGCAACAATCCCCCGAAAAATGTACGGATATATGAAAGATATTTTGAGCCATCTCAAATTTATTTTCAAAAGGGGGTGTCATTTTGCTTTCAAAATGTACAGATAGATAGGGAGAGTTTTTTAACAGCCTGAAAGGAGGCGATGGAAATCAAAGAAAAAATCCCCATCATGACCTATTCCCATTACCGCAGAGCCAGAAAGCTGGTTCATCAGTGCTGCAACTATGAGAGCGGGAACTGCCTTGCCCTTGACGATGGAGAAGAATGCGTGTGCGTGCAGAGCATTTCCTACTCCCTGCTGTGCAGGTGGTTCCGTGCCGCTGTCCTGCCCTTGGATGAACCTCTGGCGGCTGCTTTGCTTTACCGGAAGGAACATAAACGGTGTACTGTCTGTGGCCAATCCTTTCTCCCCGGTTCCAACCGGGCAAAATACTGTAAGGCCTGCGCCGCCATTATTCACCGCAGGCAGAAAACAGCCAGCGACCGGAAAAGGCGGGTTGCCTGTGGACAATTAGGGGAGAAAAACCATTGATTCTGTAGGCTTTATAAGCGCCGGTCAATGGGATAGAGGGATAAATCCCTTATACCTATCCCAAACGGACTTCTAATTGTCCGAACAGGCTCTTGACCTAAACGGGATTTTCCCGAACAGGCAGCAAGCTGCGTACATATAGGCTGCCGCCTCATTTTACCTCCTAAACGGGAATATCCAGGATTGGTTTTTCAGAACATGGCAAAGCTGACGCTCTGAAACGTCCATATCCTGTTTTTCAGTCCGCAGCTTTCCCGCCTCTCTGACAGCCCGGATTTAGACGGTAGTTAATAAGAAAAAGTTAAATACAAAACAGTCAATATCAATCTATCTATCGTGTCGATGGATAGGAAGGTGAATTTATGATTCCATTCAAAACAGATACGGAGATTTCGTCTTACATCATTTTCCCACGTTCCCTTATCCCCCTGGACTTATCCAATGACGCCAAGGTGCTGTACGCCCTGCTTTTGGACCGGGCAGGGATTTCCAGAAAGAAAGGCTATATCGAAGCGGATGGGACCATCCGCTTGTACTTCACTGTGGAGGACGCCAAAGCGAAACTCCGCCGGAGCAGGCAGGTAGCAACACGGGCGTTTCACGAACTAGAATCCTGCGGCCTGATCGTCCGCCGGAAACAGGGCTTCGGCAGGCCAGCTATTATCACATTGAATTTGCCTGTTGACAAAAGGAGGGACGCCAATGACCGATGAACAAAAGCTGTATGAACTGCTGAAAGACTTTGACCCCGCTGTGGGGGAACGGATGGAAAAGTATTTCAAAGACGGTGCGTATCACTTTGATTTGGGAAACAGCAAATATACATACTTTGAAGGTGCCTCCGTCTACAGGGTCATTCCCCACTTTGCGGAAAAAGGCTCGGAAGGGATCGTAAAGAAATTAAAGCGGCTGATGGAGAAAGATTTACAGGAAAAAGAGTCAGAGACATAGCTGAAAAATCTAAACCGGAGCGTTATAATAAGGGCAACCGTTTACTTGGCTGCCTGAACAGAAAGGAGAAGCAAATGAACCAGCAGCCAGACAAGATCACCGCATTATACTGCCGCTTGAGCCAGGACGACGCCCTGGACGGGGAAAGCAATTCTATTACCAACCAGAAAGCCCTTCTAAGCAAATACGCCGACGAACACGGGTTTCGGAATATCCAATTCTTTGTAGACGACGGATATTCTGGAACCAGCTTTCAAAGGCCGGGCTTTCAGGAAATGATGAAATATGTGGAGGATTACAGCGTATCCGCTGTGATTGTCAAAGACCTGTCCCGGTTGGGCAGGGAGTATTCCTACATGGGGCGGCTTCAGGATTTCATCTTCCCCGCTTATGACGTCCGCTTTATCGCTATCAACGACGATGTGGACAGCGCCAAGGGGGAAAATGATTTTGCGGTGTTCAAAAATGTATTCAACGACTACTACGCCAAGGATACCAGCAAGAAAATCCGGGCGGTGGTAAAAATCCGGGGCGAAGCCGGGGAGCATATTGCCAGCAACCCGCCTTATGGGTACATAAAAGACCCGCAGGACAAAAAGAAATGGATTGTGGATGAAGAAGCGGCAAAGGTGGTGCGACGTATCTTTAACCTCTGTATTGCGGGGAAAGGCCCCATGCAGATTGCCAAAATCCTCACAGCCGACAAGGTGCCGACCGTTACCGCCTATCACGCCAGGCAGAAAGGCTGGGCCATGCCGGAAAATCTTTATCAGTGGTGCGCTAAATCTGTCGCCAGGATATTGGAGCGGCGGGAGTACACAGGCTGTACCGTGAACTTCAAGACCTATACCAAGTCCCTGAAATTCAAAAAGCAGATGGAAAACCCGATTGAGAATCAGAAAATATTTGAGGATACCCAGCCCGCCATCATCGAGAGAGGACAATGGGAACGGGTACAGGAGTTGCGGAAGAACAAACGCAGGCCGACAAAAACAGGAAGGACCAGCATGTTCACCGGCCTGCTCTACTGCGCCGACTGCAGGGCCAAGCTGTATTTCTGCACCTGCAACACTTACAAGGACGGCAGCCAGAACCATTTCGTCTGCTCCAATTACAAGAGCAACACCGGCTCCTGTAAAATCCATTATATCCGGGAACAGGTGCTTTACCGAATTGTGCTGGAAACCATACGGCAGACATTGAGTTATGTCCGTATGTTCCAGAAGGATTTCAAACTGGAAATGCTGGCGCAGGACGAGGAAAGCCGCAAGGCAGAACTGGCGGAAAAGCAGAAAACCCTCTCCGGGGCGAAAAAACGGATGGAGGATTTGGACCGGATTATCCAACACATCTATGAGGACAATGTGCTGGGCAAGCTGTCTGACAGCCGGTACTTAAAATTATCCCGCCAATATGAGAAGGAGCAGGCGGAGATTGAGCAGCTTACCGCCGTATTGGAACGGGAAATCGAGGCACAGGCCGGGCAGGTTTCCGATGTGAACGAGTTTCTGAAGCTGGTGGACAAGTACCTGGATATACCGGAACTCGACGCCGCCATCCTCAATGCACTTGTGAGCAAGATCGTGGTACACAGCCCGGTAAGGGAGAATGGAAGAAAGCATGTGCAGATAGATTTATACTTTACCTATGTGGGGCAAATCCGCATCCCTTTGAAGATTGGAAGGGAGTCTCTAAACGAATCAGAACCGGCATGACTTAACACGCCGGTTCCGACCAAAACACTTTTTACTTCCTTATGGGTCTCCGCCTATAGAGGCGGCCTTTTTTCGTAGAAGAAACGTCTTACTTCATGCACCTGGCCCAAACCTGCCAGACATCTGCCTTTACACTAACTTCATTCAAAATTCCTTGTTTTCGTTAGGCCACCGCCTCCAAAAACCAAACCTTTCCCAATTCTGTCTGCCGCCCATTGCAAAACTTTCGGTTCCGTCCTATAATAATAGGCAGCATGTAAAAGGAGAATCATTATGAGTAAAATAGATACTGTACTATTTGATTTTGACGGAACGGTGATGAATACCAACGATGTAATCATCAATTCCTGGCAGCATACTTTCAGAACCCTGGAAAACCGGGAAGAGGACGAGGCGAAAATTATCGCCACCTTTGGGGAACCGCTGCAAGTGACCATGGAAAAGCTCTTTCCCAATGTACCGGTGGAAGAGTCGATTCAGGTTTATCGGAGTTACCATTATGACAATTTTGGCGAGCTGATTTCCCTGTTCCCCGGGATGAAGGAACTGATCGCAGAGCTGAAAAAGCGGGGATATAAGCTGGGCATGGTTACTTCCAGACTAAGAAGGACCACAGAGCAGGGAATGGAAAAGTACGGAATCATGGAATACTTTGATACCGTCGTGACTGCCGATGATACGGATAAACATAAACCGGATCCGGAGCCTATTAATATTGCCCTGGAAAAGCTGGGCTCTGTACCGGAAAAGAGTATTATGCTGGGGGATACCATGTTCGATATCCTCTGCGCGAAAAATGCCGGCGTCAAGTCGGTGCTGGTGAGCTGGGCCATGGCGGTGAGCGAAGAAGAAAAGACCGGCCCCAACAGGCCGGATTATATCATCGATCAAGCGGACGATCTGCTGAAGCTGCTGATTTAAATTCGACAATTTCGACACTATTCTGCAGGCGGCCTTCTTGCTTTGCGCGGCACCAAATTTCAACAAAGGTAAAAATCCGGTAAATTTTCAATAAAATTCTCGCTTTTTTCCTGCGGCAACTCGGGGCACCCTCAAAGTACCCCGAGACCCGCCCCCTAAACTCAAAAAAACCCAAAAAGGTAATCTGAAGCGCCCAAGGCATCCCAGACACCACTGCTCCATGATGCGCCAGCCCCGAGGCACCCCATATTCCCCAAAACTCCACCTTGCAAAGCGTAGCCGTCACCCGGCGGCCTTAAACCAGCTTGGTCGTCCATTTGCTGCAATCCCAGACATCCGTCACCACATCCTGATAGAATTCCGGCTCGTGACAGATCAGAAGCAAGCTTCCTTTATAATCCACCAAAGCCCGCTTTAGCTCCGCCTTGGCATCCACATCCAGATGATTGGTCGGTTCGTCCAGCAGCAAAAGATTGCTGTCCCGGTTGATCAGCTTGCAGAGCCGCACTTTCGCCTGCTCGCCCCCGGAGAGAACCCGCACCTGGCTTTCAATATGTTTGGTGGTCAGCCCGCACTTTGCCAGCGCCGCCCGCACCTCGAACTGATTCATGCCCGGAAACTCATTCCACATTTCCTGAATGCAGGTATTGGTGTTTCCCGGCGCCATCTCCTGTTCAAAATAACCGATCTGCAGATAATCACCCAGCTCGCATTTCCCGGAAAGGGGCGGGATGAGACCCAGGATACTTTTCAGCAGCGTGGTCTTGCCGATGCCGTTGGCGCCGATCAAGGCAATTTTCTGTCCCCGCTCCATGGAAAGATTCAGCGGTTTGGACAAAGGCTCATCATAGCCGATCACCAGCTCCCGAGTCTCAAACAACACCTTCCCCGAAGTGCGCCCTTTCTGGAAGTTAAATTCCGGCTTGGGTTTTTCAGACGCCAGCTCGATCCGTTCCATGTTATCCAGCTTTTTCTGCCGGGACATGGCCATATTGCGGGTCGCCACCCGGGCCTTGTTTCTGGCCACGAAATCCTTCAGCTCACTGATTTCCTGCTGCTGACGCTTGTACGCAGCCTCCAGCTGGGCCTTTTTCACCGCATAGACCTCCTGGAATTTGTCGTAATCGCCCACATAACGGTCCAGCCGCTGATTTTCCATATGATAGACCAGATTGATGACACTGTTTAAAAAAGGAATATCGTGGGAGATGAGAATAAAGGCATTTTCGTAATCAAGCAAATACCGCTTCAGCCACTCAATATGCTCTTCATCTAGATAATTGGTCGGCTCGTCCAGCAGGAGGATATCCGGCTTTTCCAAAAGCAGCTTTGCCAGCAGGGCCTTTGTCCTCTGGCCGCCGGACAGATCAGACACATCCTTGTCCAGACCGATGTCCGTAAGGCCCAGGGCTCTTCCCACCTCTTCCACCTTGGCATCGATGATATAAAAATCGTGCATGGTCAGCATATCCTGAATTTCTCCCAGCTCTTCCATGAGCATGTCCATCTCCGACTCATCGGCCGATCCCAGCTGGTCGCAGATCTGGTTCATGCGCGCCTCCATCTCAAAGAGCCAGGAAAAGGCCGACTTGAGCACATCCCGCATGGTCATGCCTTTTTGCAGAACCGTGTGCTGATCCAAGTAACCGATGCGGCAGTTCTTGGCCCACTCCACCTTTCCTTCATCCGGCGCCAGCTTGCCGGTGACAATATTCATAAACGTAGACTTTCCTTCTCCGTTGGCGCCCACAAGTCCGATGTGCTCACCGGCCAGCAGACGGAAGGATACGTCGTTAAAAATGGCCCTGTCGCCAAAGCCATGGGATAAATGTTCAACTGTTAAAATACTCATACCTGCTCCTTTGCTCAAACGGCATCCAAATATAGCCGCAAAGCAGATTATACCCAAAAGGCGGACAACTTGCAAGGAAGGTTTTTACAACGGTCAAAGACTCAACAAAAACATTGACTTTTTTTGAAAATAAACTATAATTAAATAAATAGTTTGATTATCAAAGTATTTTGTTTTAGAAGTAAATTAATTTCAAAAGGAGGACGATTTGGGCGTAGAAATTGTAGGATTAGGGAAATGTCTGCCGGAAAAAGTCGTGACAAATGACGACATTTCCGACCTGGTAGATACCGATCACACCTGGATCATCGAACGGACCGGCATCGAGCAGAGGCACATCGCAGCCGGTGAGTCAGGAACTGACCTGGCGTGCAAAGCAGCAGAAGAAGCTCTGGGCAACATCGACCGTGACTCCATCGGTCTGGTGCTGGTGGCTACCGTCACGCCGGATGCCATGGTGCCGGTAACTAGCGCACAGGTAAAAATGCGATTAGGGCTTGATCATGCCGTCGCTTTTGACATAAATGCGGCGTGCAGCGGGTTTATGTACGGGATTTGGTGTGCGGAGGCGCTGATGAAAAACGGCGCCGCGCCCGGTGCGGGCACCATGAATATTCAGAGGGCGCTGGTGATCGGGGCCGAGCGGCTTTCAAGGATTACCAACTGGAAAGAACGTTCCAGCTGCATATTGTTTGGAGATGGAGCCGGGGCGGCGGTACTGGAGAACAATCCAAAACGGCCGGGTATTCTGGCTACATACTTAAAAAATTACGATGACCAAAAGGGCGTGCTGACCTGCGGCAAAGAATATCATCAGACGCCGTTCTATAAGGATGAGAATCAACCCCAGCACCTGGCGCTGCGAGGCAAAGCAGTGTTCAAATTCGCGGTCAACTCCATTGAAGAGGTGACCATGGAAGCGCTAAAGCAGGCGGGATTGGAGCTGGACGATATCGACTGGTTCGTTCCCCATCAGGCCAACGGCCGTATCATGGAAGCAGCGGCCAAAAGGCTCAATCAACCCATCGAAAAATTTCAGATCAGCATCAACAAGAGCGCCAATGTTTCTTCAGCAAGTATTCCAATGGCATTGTATGACCTTTCAAAAACTGGTAAAATGGAGAAAGGCGATAAAATTGCAGTCATGGGATTTGGCGGCGGGCTCTGTGCCGCTGCGGCCATTATAGAATGGTAAGCTCGTCCCATATCCGATAAGAAGCAGGAGGAAAATAAAATGGTAAACGTATGCGAAGTGTTGGGAACAGAATATCCAATTATCCAGGGGGCGATGGCCAGAATCGCAGAATGCAATCTGGCGGCAGCTGTGAGTAACGGCGGCGGTCTGGGAATCATCGCCGCAGGCGGAGAATCGGCAGACTGGCTGAGAGACCAGATCGCGAAAACACGCCAAATGACAGACAAGCCGTTCGGTGTTAACATCATGCTGCTGGCCCCCAACGTAGATGAATTGATCGATGTAGTATGCGAAGAAAAGGTGGCGGTGGTCACAACAGGAGCCGGAAATCCGGGAAAATACATTAAACGAATGAAAGAATGCGGCATTAAAGTAGTGCCGGTGGTCGCCAACGTGGCGCTGGCCATTCGTGTTGAGCGGGCCGGAGCAGACGCAGTGGTGGCAGAAGGAACGGAAGCCGGAGGCCATATCGGGGAAACTACGACCATGGCCCTCGTTCCCCAGATTGCGGATGCGGTAAAGATTCCGGTTCTGGCAGCAGGGGGAATCGCAGACGGAAGAGGCGTGGCAGCCGCATATATGCTGGGAGCCAAGGGCGTGCAGATCGGAACTCGATTTCTGGTAGCCGACGAGTGCATCGTGGCCCAGGGGTATAAGGATGCCATTCTGAAAGCAAAGGACTCATCCACCGTCGCCACCGGCAGGAGCACGGGCCATCCGGTGAGAGTAATTAAAAATAAGCTGGCCAGAGAGATTCTGGCATTGGAAAAGAAAAATGAGGACTTGGAAAAGATCAATGAACTGTGTACAGGAACATTGGCAGCCGCTGTCCGCGATGGAGACGCGGACCACGGCAACATCATGTCCGGGCAGATCGCCGGAATGGTAAAAAAAGAACAGCCGGCGGCAGAGATTATCAAAGAACTATTTAAGGAGGCAGAGGAGATTTATGAAGATCGGAATCACATTTGCAGGGCAGGGCGCTCAATATAGCGGAATGGGAAAGGATCTGTACGATACCTACCCGGCAGCAAAAGCAATCTTTGACATGGCAGGTGAACAGGTGAAGGAATGGTGCTTTGAAGGCGATGAAGAGACCTTAAAGCAGACCCATGTGACCCAGCCGTGCATCTATACCGTAACCATGGCTGCTTATGAAGCATTTTTGCAGGCACTGGAGCAGGCGGGACTGAAGGATGATGTGGAAATCATAGGCTATGCAGGATTCAGCCTGGGCGAGTACGCTGCCCTCACCGCAGCCGGCGTTATCGATGAGATCAAAACAGGCATGGAAATCGTCACCAAGCGGGGAAAACTGATGAATGAAGCCGGAACGGGGGCCGACGGCAAACCCATGGGCGCGATGGCAGCAGCCATGGGAAAACGGGAACCGATCCTGGAGGTGGTGGAAGAAGCCAGAGAAGACGGGGTTCTGGAAGGGGTCAACTTCAACTCTCCGGCACAGACCGTTGTGGCAGGCGATAAAGCAGCGATCGAACGCTTTGTACAGGCGGCCAAGGCCAAGAAGATTCGGGCCATGGTGCTGCCGGTGGGAACAGCCTTCCACAGCCCGATGATGGTTCCGGCGGCAAAAGAATTGAAGAACGTGCTCCGGGAAGCAGGACTTGGTGCTCCTCAGGCAAAGATTTATGCCAACGTAACCGCAGAGGATATGATGAAGGACTTTGACGGCGGCGACGTATGTGAGTATCTGGCTGATATCATGTCCAGACAGGCCATGAGCCCGGTTTACTGGGAAGAGACCATCCGCAATTTTGTCCGCGACGGCGCAGAAGCGCTGATTGAAATCGGACCTGGAAAAACCTTATCCGGGCTGGCCAAAAAGACCGATTCGTCCATCGCCAGGTTTAATATCGAAAATGAGGAGAGCTTGCAGCAGACCATTGAAGGGCTGGCGGCTCTGAAAAAAGGAGAATAGCTATGTTACAGGGAAAATCAGCCATAATTACAGGAGGCGTGCGCGGGATCGGCAAGGCCATTGCCGCTGAATTCTGCAAAAACGGCTCCGATGTGCTCCTCTGCTATCGGAGCAACGATGAGCAGGCGCAGAAAACAGCAGCCGAGCTTTCACAGCACGGAACCAGGGTGGAACTGCTGAAAGGAGATGTGGCGGATCCTAAGACGGCAAAGGAAGCTGTCGCCAGGGCCAAAGACTTGTTCGGAAAAGTGGACATTTTGGTCAACAACGCCGGCATCACCAGAGACAAGCTGCTGATGCGCATGTCAGCCGAAGATTTTACCGATGTGATCAGCGCCAACCTGAACGGTTCCTTTTATTTCCTCAGCGAGGCTTCCAAGGTCATGATCAAACAGAGATCCGGCAGAATTATCAACCTGTCGTCGGTGGCCGGAGTGAAGGGCAATCCGGCCCAGGTCAACTACAGCGCATCAAAAGCCGGTGTCATCGGCATGACCATGTCGGCGGCCAAGGAGCTGGGCAGACGGGGCATTACCGTCAACGCCATCGCTCCTGGATTCATCGATACCGATATGACAGCCGTTATGACTGACGATCAGAAAGCCAAGATTGCAGAGGCCATCAGCCTGGGACGCACGGGAAAACCGGAGGACATTGCAAAGACTGCCCTGTTCCTGGCTTCCGACAGCGCTTCCTATATTACGGGACAGACCATCTGCGTTGACGGCGGATTAACCATGTAAAGAGAAAGGATTTGGATAAATGGAAAAAAGAGTTGTAATTACGGGAAGAGGAGCAGTTACTCCTGTTGGAACTAACGTCGCGGATTCCTGGGCCAGCATCAAAGCAGGCAAACACGGAATCGGAGAGATCACCCGATTTGATATCACCCCCCACAAAGTAAAGATGGGTGCGGAAGTCAAAGATTTTCAGTTCGGAGACAAGCGGGAAGCCAAGCGGCTGGACCTATCATCTCAGCTGGCCCTTACGGCAGCGGAAGAGGCAGTGCAGGATGCGGGGATTGTCAGCGGTGAAAACGTAAAACCCCAGCGGTTCGGCGTATTCGGCGGAACGGGAATCGGCGGAATCACCACTCTGGAAGCAGAAGTAACCAAATGTGTAAAAAAGGATAATGTGACCAGAGCTTCGGCCCTGCTGGTGCCCATGGTCATGCCCAACGCGGTAGCCGGAAACCTGGCCATTAAGTTCAACGCCAAAGCCTCCTGCTTCGGCGTAGTTTCCGCATGTGCCGCAGGAACCCACAGCGTGGGAGAAGCCTTCCGCAATGTCAAGCACGGCTATGCGGACGTTGTGCTGGCAGGCTCAGCCGAATCGGTGTTTACGCCCGTCTGCTTCGCGGGATTTGCCAATATGAAAGCCATGTCCACCAGAACCGACCCGGCAAGGTGCTCCACTCCTTTCGATGTGGAAAGAGACGGCTTTATTCTCGGAGAAGGAGCAGGATTCCTGATTCTGGAAGAGCTGGAGCACGCGCTGGCAAGAGGCGCCAAAATCTATGGTGAAATGGTAGGATACGGAGCAACCTGCGATGCTTACCACATCACAGCGCCATCTCCGGACGGCGAAGGCGCGGCCGACGCCATGGAGCTGGCCATTCAGGAAGCCGGCATCACACCGGACAAAATCGACTACATCAATGCCCATGGTACGGGAACTCCATATAACGACCTCTTTGAGACCAATGCCATTAAAAAGATCTTCGGAGACGATACCAAGGTACCCATCAGCTCCACCAAGAGCATGACCGGCCATCTGCTGGGAGCAGCGGGCGGAATCGAAACCGTATTCTGCGTAGAAGCCATCAACGATGGATTTATACCGGCCACCATCGGCCTTGAAAAGCCAGATCCGGAGCTGACGCTGGACTATGTTCCCAATGAAGGAAGAGACGCGGATTTGACGTATGTCCTCTCCAATTCCCTGGGATTTGGCGGCCATAACGGGTCCATTATTGTTAAGAAATTCGAGAAATAAGGTGATACCATGTTGATGAATCAGGAACAGATCAAAGAAATCATTCCCCATAGAGAACCTTTCCTTCTGGTTGACGAAGTGTTGGAAATGGAAGCGGGAAAATCCATCACAGCCGTCAAATACGTGCGGGAGGACGAATACTATTTTCAGGGACATTTCCCGGAAAGAAAAGTAATGCCCGGCGTGCTGGAAGTGGAAGCCCTGGCCCAGGCGGGAGCAATCGCGGTTTTATCCCTGCCGGAAAACAAGGGCAAGCTGGCTTTCTTCGGCTCCATCAAAGAGGCCAAATTCAAGCACCAGGTGGTTCCGGGGGACACGCTGACCCTCAAGGTTCACTTTGAAAAGCTGAGAAGCAGGGCCGGTACCGGTAAGGCGGAAGCCTATGTGGGCGACAAGCTGGCCTGCAAATGTGAGATCATGTTTATGTTTGAATAAGGAGCATCCAAGGTGGATAACGTTAAAAAAATCAATGATATTTTAGTGAACCTGTTTAATGTCGTCTTAAAGCTGGAAGAAAAGGCGATCCAGGGATCCACCCGCAGAGACCTCTCCATAACGGAGCTCCATACCCTGGCCGCTGTGGGCGAGGGTAAAACCAAAACCATGAGCCAGGTGGCCGCGTCGCTGAAGATCAATGTCAGCACACTTACCGCAGCCATCAACAAGCTGGTGAAAAAGGGTTATGTGGAACGCTTTCGCATTCCTGAGGACCGGCGGATCGTGAAAATCCGCCTGACCGATGAAGGGGCGGCGGCCGTGCGGGAGCACGAGGCCTTTCACACAGCCATGATCAGCGAAGCCATTTCCCAGATTCCGGAGGACCAGGTGGGAAAGTTCATTGAATCCATCGACAACATCAATGAATACCTGTTGATGCGCAAGCATCCTCCTGCAAGGGATCCGGGACCTTTTACCCTAAAGCCCATCAAGCTGGGAAAAATTCTGGTGCCGGTGCCCATTTTCCAGGGAGCCCTGAGCATCGGCCTTTCCATGAGCACGCTTGCCGCAGCCGTGGCAAAGGAAGGCGGAGTGGGGATCATCGCCGCATCCAAGATCGGATTTCGCGAGCCCGATTACAGCAGCGATCCCTTAACTGCCAATAAACGGATTTTAACGCGGGAAGTAAGGCGGGCCCGGGAGCTGGTGAAGGATTGTGAAAATCGGGGACCCATCGGCGTCAACGTTATGTGGTCGTCCCGCCATCTGCAGGACTACGTGGAGACTGCCGCGGCGGCCGGAGCAGAAGTGATCATCTGCGGAGCCGGGGTGCCCACCAACCTGCCCCGCTGCTGCAAGGACAAAAAAATAGCGTTGGTACCCATCGTCTCTTCAAAACGGGCGGCCAACATCATCATTCGCAACTGGGCAAAAAAATACAACCGGACACCGGACGGCTTTATTTTCCAAGGCCCCCTGGCCGGAGGCTATCTGGGTGTGAAAGAATTTCAGATGGAGGCGGCGGCAGAGGACTTTTACAAAAACATCGCCGATATCAAAGGCG
The DNA here is from genome assembly GCF_020734085.1 of Hominibacterium faecale. Taxonomy (NCBI): domain Bacteria; kingdom Bacillati; phylum Bacillota; class Clostridia; order Peptostreptococcales; family Anaerovoracaceae; genus Hominibacterium; species Hominibacterium faecale. Next base: position 52,867 of record NZ_JAJAGH010000012.1, on the reverse strand, counting down.
AGCTTGAGGCGCTGGACAACTGTCCGCTCATCGTCTGCGGCGGCATCTACGGCCGGGAGGACGCAGAAAAAGCCTATGCCTACGGTGCGGACGGATTCCAGATGGGAACCCGGTTTGTCACCACCAGAGAATGTGATGCCTGCGAAGAATTCAAGAATGCCTATTTGAACTGCAGGGAAAAGGATGTTACAATCATTACAAGCCCTGAAGGATTCCCGGGAAGGGTGATCGAAAGTCCCTATGTAAAGCGGACGGGCGAGGACCCCAGGTGCATTACCAAGGGGCTGATCAACGCGGCCATGGGGGACCTGGAAAACGGCCTCGTATTCTGCGGAAGCAAAGTGTACAAAGCGGATAAAATCGAAAGCGTGGCCGATATCTTTCAAGAATTCACACGGTGACATCATCCAAGGAGGAGAACGGTTAATGCTGCATATCTATTACGGCCGCGAACAGATCAACAAAGACAAATTCATATTCGATTCCATAAAAGGCAAAACCCTGCTGCTTGTACCGGACCAGTTTACCCTGCAAGCGGAACGGGATGCCTTTTTTTATCTGGGAGCACGGGGCCTGATGGACCTGGAAGTGGTGAGCATTTCCAGGCTGGGACTGAAGGTGCTGGCAGAAACCGGCGGCGGACGCACGGCCCTCATCGATAAGTACGGGCGCCACATGCTGCTGACCAAAATCCTCACTGAACGCAGAGAAGAATTGGAGATCTACCGGGGCCTGGAAAAAAAGCAGTCCTTCATCGAAATGGTCAACAACTTTATTTCCGAATTAAAGCAGTACGGAACCACGCCCCAGGAGCTGGAAGCCATTGCCCAGGGACTGGGGGAGGATACCTTTCTGAGGAAAAAGCTCAAGGACATCGGACTGGTCTTTGAAAGCTACGAGGCCTATATAAAAGGAAAGTATCTGGATACGGAAGACTATGTGAGCCTCTATGGGCAGAAGATCACAGACTCCAAGAAGATCGGCCAATCCTCCGTATGGGTTTATGGTTTTGATTCTTTTACACCCAAAAACACGGAAGTGATCGGGCAGCTGATGAGGACGGCCAGGGATGTGAATCTGGTGCTCACCTACGGAGAAGGAGGGCGGGACAGCGAGATCTTCGGCCTTCCCGGGACCATCATCTACAAATTCTGCAAAATGGCGGAGGAAGCTGGAATCCCGTGGGAAAAATCCCCCATCCCAAAGACCTATGCCATTGAAGATAAGGCGCCGTCAATCCTCCATTTGGAGCACGAGCTGTATGCCATACCGTCCAAAGCAGCGGGGGAGCACGATGGGATCACCCTCCTGCGGGCGGCCAATCTCTACAGCGAGGCAGAGTCAGCCGCAGCGGAAGTGCTTTCTTTAGTCCGGGATCAGGGGATGGAATACAAAGATATCATTCTCATCTGCAATGACATGGAAACCAGAGGCGCCATTGTCAAGCGCATCTTTGCCCAGTACGGCATGGAGCTGTTTTTGGATAAAAAACAGAGCATCCTCCATAACCCGGCCTCGGTGTTCATTCTGTCCCTTTTGGACATCAGCAGCAAAGGGTACCGAAGCGAGGATGTGTTCCGGCTGCTGAAAACCGGACTGACGGATCTCGGCTGGGATGAAATCGAGGAGCTGGAAAACTACGCCAGGAAATTCCGCATCCGGGGAAGCAAGTGGAAAAAACCGTTTACCAGAGGCGCAGGAGAATACGGACAGGAAGCCCTTTCCCGGCTGGAGGATTCCCGCATCCGGTTCGTATCGCTGATCGAAACCTTTTCTGAGAAATTCAAACAAGGCTCTACGGTAAAGGAGCGGGTGAGCGCGCTGTATACCTATCTGGCTGAGGACTGCGGCCTGCCGGGAAAACTGGAAGGGATGATTGGAAAACAGGAAGAGCAGGGATTTCTCACAGCCGCGGAGGAAACCGCCCAAGTGTGGGGGCTGGTGATGGATGTATTGGACCAGTTCGTGGAAATCGTGGGCGAGGAAACCATTTTGGCCGGCAGCTTCGGTGATATTTTTAAGGCCGGGCTGGAATCCATCGAGGTGGGCCTGCTGCCGCCTTCGGCTGACGGTTTGATCATGGGAACCATGCAGCGGACTAGGAGCGGACATGTGAAGGCGATGCTGATTCTGGGAGCCAATGAAGGCTTGCTGCCTGCATCGGCGCCTGCGGACAGCATTCTAAGCGAGGACGAAAAACATTATCTGGCCCAGCAGGAAATCGAAATCTGCAAAGTGGATGAGATCCGCCTCCAGGAAGAAAAACTGGCCATCTATAAGAATCTGGCCAGGCCCAAGACACGGCTGTGGATCAGCTATTCGGCCTCGGACGGCGACGGCCGGGAACTGAAACCCTCTCCCATATTTAACAAGCTGCAGAGCATCTATCCGGGGCTTGAGGTGGAAACCGACCTGGTGAGCAGAGGAAAGCCCCTGGAGCTTTTGCAGGCGGAAAAGGCGGCTGTGGAGCATTTGACCGGGGCCCTGCGGCGGACCATGGACAGCGGCGAGCTGGATCCCCAGTGGCAGTCGGCCATCGCCTGGTACCGGGAAAACCGAAATCTGGCTCAGCTGGAAGAAGGACTCTTTTTCACCAATGAGCAGGAGCATATATCAGGAGATTTCGTGGAAGCCCTTTATAAAAAGGAGGTGCCCCAGGAAATGACGGTCAGCCCGTCCCGGCTGGAACAATACAGTCGCTGCCCCTTTGCTCATTTTGTGGGATATGGCCTGCGGCCCCAGGAGCAGCGAATCTATGAAATGGGCGGCCGGGAGATCGGCGATCTGTATCACACCTGCCTGATGGAGATCTCCAGGTGGCTGACCGATGACGGCATCCCGGTGAACGATCCCGCATCCCGCTGGATGACTGTGTCAAAAGAGGAATGCGATAAAAAGATCGGGAGCATCCTTTCGCGGGAGGCGCTTTTGTACCGGGAGGGCATGCTCTCCTCCGGCAGTGAAGAGGCCTATCGAACCAAGCGGCTCCATGAGATTTGCAGTGAAATCAGCTGGGTTCTCATCGACCATGTAAGGCGGGGCAGCATCCGAACCATTGCCTTTGAACAGGCATTCGGCAGAGGAAGGAGCATCCCGCCGGTGATAGTAGAAACCAGCCAGGGAGACGTCTTTATTGAAGGTAAGATCGACCGGGTAGATCTGTTGGATGACGGCCGGGTCAAGGTCATCGATTACAAGACGGGTAATGAAACCTTCCGTGTCCATGAAGCAGAAAAGGGATTTCGCCTCCAGCTGATGCTTTATTTAAAAGCCGCCCAGCAAAAAGAGCGGGAGCCTGCCGGCGTGTTCTACTTTCTCATCAGCGAACCATCTGTGAGCGCAGATGCGATCAAACCCGAGGAGCTTGGGGAGAAGGTGGAGCAGGAAGCAAAGAAAGCGTGCAAGATGGACGGGGTCATGGTGGATGATCCCCAGGTGATCCGGGACATTGCCGGAGATTTTTCCGGGTATTCGGACGTGGTTCCCATTCGCCAGACACAGAAGGGCTTTTCCGGGACCGGGGCCGGAAAACTGCTGGATGAGGAAACCTTTTTACAGCTGCAGGAAAAGGTGGATGAGACAGTGAGCGAGCTGTGCCAGGAGCTGCTTTCGGGGAACATCGCCGTAAAGCCGAAAAAATCCGGTCAGGTGAGCGCCTGCACCTATTGTAAGTACAAGGGCATCTGCCAGTTTGACCTGGCCTTTGAAGGATGCAGATATGAGATTATTTAAATGGAGGTTGAATGATGATAAAATTTGATATGGAAAAGTGTGTTGAATGCCTGAAATGTGTATCCGTATGCCCCTTTACCGTGCTGGGGGAAAAGGATGGAAGGCCCCAGCTGAGAGAGGGAAAGGCTTGTCTCAAATGTATGCACTGCGCGGCTGCATGTCCCCAAAACGCCATTTGCTGGGATGACAAACCGGCTGTACTTGACCGAACTTTGCCCGCACTTTCCCAGGGCTTTGCCGAAGACTTGGATAACCACATCCTGACCAGAAGATCCTATCGCCATTTCAAGCAGACGCCGCCCGACCGGGAGCTGGTGCGCCACGCATTGGAAATGGCAGCCTGGGCGCCCAGCGCCAAAAACCAGCATCCGGCCAAGTGGATGGTCATCGATTCCAAAGAGGTGATTGAAAAAATGATGGGGTACATATTGGACTATGTGAAAGAAACGGGAACATCTCCGGAAATCGCCAGCGAATATGAAGAGGGCAACAATGTGGTTATGGGAACAGCGCCCATACTGATTCTGTGCTATGGAAGAAATAACGCCATTAATTCGCCGGCCGATACGGCCATCGCCATGACCACTGCCGAACTGGTCCTTCAAGCTAGAGGCATCGGAACCTGCTGGGCCGGCTATTTGACAAGAATGTGCAACGCGATCCCCCAGATCCGGGAACTTCTGCCGCCGCTGCCGGACAACAACAGCTTTTACGGCGCTTTTATGGCTGGCTATCCCCAGCAGGAAGAATACTTCCATATCCCGGAACGGTTAAAACGGGAAGACATAAAATGGGTATAAAGTAGTAGAAAAAACTTTCTCAAAACAAATATCCAATTTACAATAAATGAGATTAATTCTCAAGGATTTTAAAATTAGCAACTTGATTTGCAGTAAAATCGCAAAATAGTACAAAAATAATGGTTTCTCCTGTTGACATACAGGAGAACAAACTGATAAAATGTTGTCAATGTAACAGATAAGATAGAGATCCGAGTCCCGAATTCCTTCGCTGCGGAACGCATGGAATCGGGACCAATGGGTTCACTGCGGAAACGCGTGGGCCTCCCGTGTTTGGAAAGGATGGATGATCTGGCAGCCAGGCCGAAACCGTCAGCTTTGCGGCAGTCGTTTATATGCAGCAGCCGAGCTGATTGGAATGTAGGGTTTCTTTAGCTGCGCAGTACATATGTTTTGAGGAGCAGATCGCAACCTAGACCTTTCCGCACAAATGAGCGGAGGGTCTTTATTTTTTCAGATTGTTACCAAGTTAAAACAAGTTTTATTGGAAAAATCGGAGGCAAGCTATTATGAATTTGAAGAAAATGACCCTGAACATCAACGGCGCGGACCGTATGTTCATCTGCGATCCCGAAAAGGACACGCTGGCATCCGTACTGCGTCGTCTGGGCCTGACTGGAACGAAAGTAGGCTGCGGTACCGGCGTATGCGGAGCATGCTCTGTTATTCTGGACGGAAAAGTAATCCGTTCCTGTACCAGAAAGATCAAGAATGTTAAAGAATACAGTTCCGTTATGACGATCGAAGGAATCGGAACAGTACTGAACCCGCATCCGCTCCAGTATGCATGGGTACATCTCGGAGCCGTACAGTGCGGATTCTGCGTACCTGGATTTATTGTATCTGCTTATCAGCTGCTACTGGACAATCCAAACCCGACAAGAGAAGATGTTCGTGATTGGTTCCAGAAACATAGAAATGTCTGCAGATGCACTGGTTACAAGCAGATTGTGGACGCTGTTATGGAAGCGGCTGCGATTATGCGCGGAGAAAAGACATTTGACGATATTACTTATGACTGGTCAAAGGATGTAGGCGATTTCTACGGCAAACCGCTCATCAGACCCAATGCCATGCCTAAGGCCTGCGGTGTATGCGACTACGGTGATGATGTAGAACTGCACATGCCGGAAGAAACACTCAAGGTTGAACTGGTTCAGCCAAGAAAGTACAGCCACGCGAAGATTATCAACATCGATTGCAGCGAAGCGGAAAAAATGCCTGGCGTAGTAAAGATTGTTACTGCTGAAGATGTAAAAGGTGCAAACAGACTGATGACCTATGCTTTCTCAGAAAGAACGGTTGAAATGCAGCAGGCGCATCACGTTTTGGCTGAAGATGAAATCCTTTATTATGGTGATGTTGTTGCGCTGGTATGCGCAGACACAAGAGCGCATGCAAAAGCCGCGGCAGACGCAGTAAAGGTTGAACTTGAGCCGCTGCCTGAATATATGAATTATCTGGAAGCTGTTACTCCGGACGCTGAGAAAATCCATGACTGGATGCCGGATACATACGGTAAAAACATTTACTCCGAGCTTCCTGTACTCAAGGGCGATCATGAGAAGGTTCCGGAAATCATCGGCGATGCTGCATACTCGGTAGAGGGTTCCTTCTATTCATCCAGAGAGCCGCATATGTCCATCGAAGGTGATGTTATGCAGGCATACTATGATGAAGATGACAACCTTTGCATCCACTGCAAGACGATGACCTTATACTTTGACAGAGATGAAATCGCAGAAGCGATCGGAGTTCCGGTTGAAAAACTGAGAGTTATCGAAAATCCGACCGGAGGATCTTTCGGATGGGCTATGAGTGCTCACACTTATTCCATGGTCGGCATGGCTGCCAAGGTTACCGGCATGCCTTGCTCACTGTCGATGGATTACGGTCAGTTCATGGCAGTATCCGGCAAACGTTCTCCGGCTTACTTCAACGCCAAGCTTGCCTGCGATAAGGACGGCATGTTCGTTGCCGGCGAATTTGACGCAGGACTGGACCATGGTCCGTTCTTAGAACTGGGTGACGACAAACTGACTAAGATTTCAAGATTTATGTTCTACCCGTATTACATGCCCAATGTGGTAGGTCTCTCAAGAGTAGCTGCTACAAACCACTCCTTCGGTACTGCATATAGAGGATACGGTGCTCCGCAGGCATTTACATGCTCCGAAGCGCTGGTGGACATGCTGGCTGAAAAAGCGGGAATCGATCCGTTTGAAATCAGATATAAGAATATCGCAAGACCGGGACAGGACAATCTGAACCAGTATCCGTTCCTCCATTATCCAATGGAAGAAATGATGGATAAATTAAAACCGATGTATGAGGAAGCTGTTGCAAAGGCGAAAGCTGAATCAACAGACGAAATCAAGAAGGGTGTCGGTATCGCCTGGGGCGGATATAACGTAGGCCTGGGTGCGGTTGACGAAGCCCATGTTGCCATCGAGCTGATGCCTGGAGACAGACCGAAGTTCAGAAAATACGATACATGGCAGGATCAGGGACAGGGCGGCGACCAGGGTTCCCTCATTTGTACGCTGGAAGCTCTCAAGCCTTACTTCCCGGACGTTACACCGGATGACATCAAGCTGATCCAGACAGACAGCAAATACTGTCCGAACACCGGTGAGTCTGCAGGTTCCAGATCCCATTATGCCAACGGTAAAGCAAGTATCGTAGCTGCTAAGAATATCGCAGATGCAATGAGAAAGCCCGACGGTACTTACAGAACTTATGACGAAATGGTTGCAGAAGGAATTCCGACAAGATACGACGGAGACTGGGCTACAGCTGACGAATACGATTGCTTCTACGACCTTGACCCGAACGATGGAAGCGGTAACCCGACTTACACATATACATATGCGCTGTTCCTGGCAGAGGTTGATGTAGAAACCGCGACAGGAAAGACAACATGTACAGGTATGACCTGCATTTACTGGATCGGTAAACCTGGTAACATACAGGCTGTTGAAGGTCAGGTTAACGGTGGTATTTCCCACGCCATTGGATTCGCTCTCAGCGAAAACTACGATGACCTTAAGAAACATGCCAACATGCTTGGCGCGGGTGTGCCTTACATCAAGGATGTTCCGGATAAGCTTGTATCGGTTGATGTGGGCGGTACTGACCCAAGAGGTCCTTTCGGTTCATCCGGAGCCTCCGAAGCATTCCAGTCATCCGATCACATGGCTGTAATCAATGCCATTAATAATGCGGTAGGCGTAAGAGTGCATGAGCTCCCGGCAACACCGGACAAGATCAAAGCCGGAATGGAGGCTCTTGCTAAGGGAGAACCAAACCCCAACGCACCTGAGCCATACTTCCTGGGATCGGATCTTTACGATGCCATCGAGGAAATCAAAAATAATCCGCTTACTCCTTCAAAACCTGAAAACCTGGAATTCGGTTCACTTGGTAAGGAAGGCGTTCAGTGGAAATAAGGCTACGGTAATCTGAAAACCAAATATTCAACTGCGGAGCGTGCGTGATTTGCACGCTCCGTTCTATAATTTGTCAAAATCTGAGAAGGCGGGCCGCAGGCAGAGTTTTATGGTATAATGTTTTTGCTCAGAGGCTTGGCTAAGATAAGATCGGGCCTATATAAGCTTTAAGGAGAAAAAAATGCAAAATTATTATAAACAATTTGAGACATGCAGAGAGCGGGATATTCCCGCGTGTGCCGATGCATGTCCGTTCAAACTGGATATTCTTACCGTCCAGGATAAAATTGCAACGGGGCGTTTTAATGCAGCCTATAAATCAATTCGGGATCAAGTCGTTTTCCCGGGTATTGTATCAGAAATCTGCCCTGCGTATTGTGAAAATGTATGTATACGCAAGAGCATAGACGCACCGGTGCAGGTAAGACTTATGGAGAAATCGGTGGTTGCAAGCGCAACGCGTAAAACATCGAATAAATATAATCTTCCGGCGAAGAAAAAAAGTGTCGCAGTCATCGGCGCCGGGCTTTCCGGTATGGGCTTTGCTTTCCGCATGGCTTCCAAAAAATATCCGGTAACCGTTTTTGAAAAAGAAGACAGGATTGGCGGACACCTCAAAGAACTGATGGAGGAATCCGTATACATGGCCGAGTTTGATCTGCAATTTGCAAATGAAAACTATGAACTCAGGCTCAATACCCAAATCGATGATATCCATAAACTTTGTAAAAACGGCGGCTCGGAATCCCCGGATGCTTCAGGCGGCGGAGAGACCTTTGATGTTATTTATGTGGCAACGGGAAAAGGAGGAAATACTTTTGGCCTGCCGATGCCGAACCAAAAGACAGAAACCGGCGGCCCCGGCGGTTATATGACGGTGGGCGATACGGCTGTGTTTATCGGCGGCGAGGTATGCGGCAAAGATCTGATGCATGCCCTGGCGGACGGGATCAATATCGCTTCATCCGCAGAAGGGTTTTTGAAAGCAAAAAAACTGGATTATCCAAAGCAGGCCCAACCGACAGGCTGTGTGCCTGATCAAGACAAGCTGACCGATACTCCGGCGGTGATTCCAAAGGATGGAAAGATCCTGGATCAGGAGGAATGTATCGCAGAAGCCAAGCGCTGCATACGCTGCCAATGCGACGCCTGCACCGCTCAGTGCGACCTTGTGGCATACTTTGATAAAATGCCGGTTAAAATGAGAGATGAGATTTTTCTCTCCTGCAAACCCGCAGGCTCTCTTGTTCATAAATCCCCGGCGCGAAAATACGTGGCCGCCTGTACCAGGTGCGATCTGATGACAGAAGGCTGTCCCGAGCATATAGACCTGTGCGGCATGGTGAAATACGCAAGACATAAAATGCATGATGCTGATAAAGTGCCGGCAGCGTACAGGCAGTATTTCATACGCGATATGGCTTTTGCAAACGGAGAGTACGCGGCGCTTAAAAAAACCATGGGCACGGAAGGCAACTATGCCTTTTTCCCAGGATGTAATCTGGGCGCATTGGAGCCGGAATATGTTTTAAGACCGTATAAATGGCTGCTTTCCAAACAGCCGGATACTTCTATTCTGCTGAGGTGCTGCAGCGTGCCGGCGGACTGGGATGGAAACAGCCGGCAGCATGGGGAAGAAATTGAAGCCCTCAGACGCGACTGGATGGATCTGGGAAAACCTACGTTAATCATGGCCTGTATGTCCTGTCAAAAGCATATCCGGCAATATCTTCCGGAGATCGAGACGGTGTCTTTGTATGAAATACTGGAGCAGTGGGGATTTGAACCTGATGAAGCCGCGAAAGAGGACAAGGGGACTTCCTATGCTATTTTTGACCCGTGTTCTGCCCGCAATGAAGAGAACGTACAATCGGCAGTGCGAACGCTTATTTCCGCTTCCGGCATCAGCGCCGGTGAACTGCCCAAGGGCGACCAGCACGGCTGCTGCGGGTTTGGCGGTATGGGAAGCGTTGCCGCGCCTGAATTCGCAGAATACGTTGCCCGCCAGAGGATGGAACTCAGTGAGGCCCCTTATATTGTGTATTGTTCAAATTGTAAAGATATTTTCTGCGACAGGGGAAAAAAGACCGTCCATATACTGGATATCCTCTTTGGTATTGACCCTGACGGAGTAAGATCACAGCCTGACCTGACCCGCAGGAGAATGAACCGTGTCGCCTTAAAAAAGCGATTACTCGAAGAGATCTGGAAAGAAGAACCGAAAATGGAATCATATGAAAATGAATACCCCCTCATCATGGAGGATGAAGTCCGGGAAAAGGTAAACAAACAAAAAATCCTTGAAGAGGATATATGTGCGGTCATTGACAACGCCGAAACGACAGGCAGAAGAACCTTTGACCCGAATACAGGGCATTACAAAGCATATAAGGAGATCGGGCATATCACATGCTGGGTGGAATACACGCCTTTGGAACAGGGCTATGAAGTCCACAACCTGTATACCCATAGAATGAAAATAGAATTGGAGGCTGTCTGGAATGGAAGAAAAACAGAGACTGATTTGTGATAAATGTAAAGTAGAGCTTGCGGAACTGGAAGTACAGTTTTCGTATCTGGGAAAAAGCTTTCGTCATAAAGTCAGCAGGTGTCCCCAGTGCGGGCAGGTATGCCTTCCCGAAGAACTGGTCAGCGGAAGAATGAGCGAAGTGGAATCCATGATGGAGGATAAGTAATGAGTAATTTCTATGCGAGAATATGCGAAAGCGGCCACGTGAATATCACGTATCGAAGAGCCAAAGAAGATGAGCGTTGTCAGGAATGCGGCGCGCCTCTGATCGACTCCTGCCCCCAGTGCGGCAATCTGATCAAGCAATGGCACTATTATGGCATGGTGTATCTGACCCCGAAAAACCTAAAATTTGAACGGCCGGATTCCTGCGCCAAATGCGGGCAGGTATTCCCCTGGGCCGATAAATAGAGCGATATGATCAGGAGGTTGTCCGAAAACTCTTTCGGATAAATAGTGTCCTGGCCTGCCAGGGGGCTGTATGAGGCAAATCGATTTTCCTGCAGCAGGTTCATAAAAAAAAGAATGTTCGTTTTTGAACATTCTTTTTTTCTTGGTGGAGAATACGGGGCTCGAACCCGTGACCTCTTGACTGCCAGTCAAACGCGCTCCCAGCTGCGCTAATCCCCCAAACTGTCAAGAATTATTTTACTATGGAGGGTTTTGAAAGTCAATAGAAAAGTGTCAAATTGAATAGAAAAAACGGTTGGCTTTAAAGCAAAAAGGCACCGCTGCGGGCGCCTTATCTGCTGTTAATATTAAAAAAAGGATGGACCTTCATCAAATCCTTCTTACGGTTTTTATTATAGCACGGGGACTTGTCTATGGATAGCGGTAATATCTGGGTGAGGGGAGCGGTACCTCTTTCGACCCATTTTGTAAACTATTGGAAATAAGAAGCATTTTCATACGCGTTGAGTTTGTCAAGGCTGTTTCAGAGCGGGCCCTTCGGGCCCGGGCTAATAAAGGGTGAAAAGCAAAATAATCGCTCGAGCTTGTTTTGGTCTAGGTTTGCGATGAATTTTCATCGTGGGAAAAGAAAAATAGCTAGAAAAGCGATAATTTCCTGCTGTTTTTAGGCAGATTGGCAGCGAAAAAGGCCTAAAATTATCGTGGAGAAGGCTGCTGGCCGCAGATCACGATGATTTGCTGCCAGCCTCGACTCCTGGCCCCATCCCCCCGGCCCTCCGAGAACGTGACGCTCAAGGATTCAGGGCTGATGACGATCATTATTACTGAGACAGTTTTATAAAGATAATAGAAGGAGGCCCTTCAGTCAACAATGGAAGCATAACCGAGGGAGAAGCTGCAGAACTGGAAAGAAAATATAAAGAATATTGGAAATAGTTCTACGGTATAGAACTTCATGACCATAGACCTACACCATAAAAGGCAAATTCCGGCATAAAATCAAACTCCAGGCCAATTTAAATTATTTTTTCCGTAAGGTATAATATAGCTCAGAGAAGGAGGATGACTATGATCACTTACGATTTAAGCTGCACGCTGAAAGAAGATTTATGGTATTATGGAGAACCATATGTGCCATATGAGATGGAACGGGTAGGAACGGTAGAAGCAAACGGCTATATCACCCATAAACAGGTAATGACATCTCACACAGGTACCCATCTGGAATGCGCCAAACACTGGTGGGACGACTATGATGGCGTAGAGAAACTTTCGCTGGACAAGATTGCCGGAAAAGCTCGTGTTTTAAGATTTGCTTGCGAGGAACAGCCTTTCTACGGAATCGATGTGGATATGCTGAAAGAAGCCGGTGCGGACAAACTGGAAAAGGACGATATCTGCATCATCGCTACTGGCTGGGACAAGCGCATAGCAAAAGAAAATTACACTTGGGAAAGTCCGTTTATCACAGTAGAAGCTGCCAAATATCTGACCGATAAAGGGATCAAAGCTTTTGCGATCGATGCTCCCATGTTCGGCGATCCAAGAGACGGCATGGACTATGTACCTGCTGACTTGGAATTACCAGATTACGTATTCTCCAGAAAGGGAATTCCTTGTATTTTAGGACTTGTGGATGTGGATAAAATTCCTGATGAGGTGTTCTTTATCGCTGCTCCGCTCAAAATGGAAGGAGCCGACGGATCGCCAGTAAGGGCTTTTGCCATTGAATTATAATTGAATCAACTGGACAACACAGACGAAGAAACGGGGCTGACCGCATTGACAATGCGATCAGCCCCGTTTTCACACAAACTTTGCCAAGCGTCGAAACGGGAAGGCGCCGTAAAAAAATTCACCTTCAAGGAATGTTGACTCAATCGGGAAAATTCTGTTGAAAGTTTGCATTTTTTTCGCAAAATTGTGGGCTTGCGGGACCTGATCTTGAGAAGAAGCAGGTTTTGGTGCCTCTGGCTGATATTGAGAGGGCGCAATCGTTGAAAGCTGCGTAAAAACTTAAATTTGTTTTAAGTTTTTTCCCAAGAGCCAATACCCTATGAAATTCAAGAATAAGCATGCGCTGCCGGGAGCACTCCTGCAAACAGGGCTGCTGCTTGAAAACGATTTGTTTCAGCAGGCAGGCCTGGGAGTTTCTATTGGCCGATAAAAGCCGGACTAGATCAGTTCTTCCCAACTTTCTAGATAAAAGGATTCCCGGACAATTCTCTGGGGATCATCCATGGCCTGCTGCGCCATGCACTGACAATAGCTGTAGCGGGTAGCCGCCATTCCATAGAGACGGAGTCTTTCATTTCGGTCCAGGGAACAGTCCGCCAGATTCATATAATTGTGTCCTGCATACAGCGCTGACTTGGCTTTGTTGAGCCGCTCGATTTTGTCCTGGTCGGGCATGGTTTGACCTGTCAGGTCTTTGCCAGCCAGAAACAACTGCACCTGAGCGTGCATCTTGGAATTTTCCAGAACCTCTTTTGGGGAACCCTTCAGTACCAGTCTCGATGCGGTGCCGGCAGCATAAGGCCGCTCCGAAGCCAGGGTATTGCCGCAGCCAGCGATGATATAAAGGGTGCGTTTTTTCAAATCAATCAACCCTCTATTGACACATTTGCAGGTTACGGACACATTCTCCGGCGACCATTCGCCTCTGGATACACCAGCGGTGGGTTCCATGGACCAAATTTCATCCTCCCACCTGCCATCGACGAAGGTGCGGGTGCTTCCCAGGGCCTGGTTAATCGTATCCAGTGTGACCTTCCCATAGTTCTCCTTGATTACCTGCTCTTCCGTGTCATAACGGTACTGGCAGTCGATCCATTCCTGATCACCTGAATAGAGCGAAGGCTTCATTTCCGGCGCAAGAAAATGATTGGTAGCGATCAGATAATCCTGCTCCCCGTAATCGCCGGACTTTCTCATGATATCCATTCTGGCCGTATGCTCCAATATGAAAGCATCTAAAGTCTGGTCCACGATCTGAACGTTGTTTCCAATATTGCAGGCAATGTTTGCGTTCAGTAATGCATCCCGGGCCTCAGCAGCGGTGGCGCACTTTGCAGAAATATAGAGAAAACCCACCATATATTGAAAACCGATATCCTTGTGATCTTTCGGCAGTTTATGCTGGGATCCGGAAGAAAGGACCATGACTCCGGCGTCGTTGATCATGGCATTGGTGGCAATGCCGCTGGCGCTGATAAAAGCGTGGCCATTGTCCGGATAAGCGATTACAGCGGGCTCGTAAACTCTTAGATTTCCCTCATAATCCCAGTTGGCGCCGCCGTAGATTCCACCGTCAGCCGTTGCCTTGCCCCAGGCGGAAACGTGGCTGCAGCTGTGCTCCGAGAGCGGCGTATAGATGGTATGGGTAGCCGCTACATCAAGAAATCCCAGCTTTGCGCCGTCTGCCATACCGTGGAGCAGTTTCACGAACTCGGGAAAAAATTGTTGGTAATGAGCGATATATTCCTTCATATCATCATACAGCTTATCATAAGTTTCGGCCTTGCTTCGATCCAGCTGAAGGAAAAAGGCAACCCTCCGATGGAGCGAATCTCTGGCCTGCTGGCCGTACTGAAGGCCCATTTCATACCAGGACCCCTGCAGAACCGCCACCTCTTTTGTGGGGAAAGGGGGCTGGTCCGGATCAAAGTCAAAGTAATCGAAAATGGAAGAACCTTCTTTTTTCAGGATGTCGCCTAAATTGGGGAATGGTCGATACATACTTAATACCTCCTTCTAAGTACGTCGGGGTTATGAAAATATCAGTGGAATCAATCTTTCCTGTATTATAAAAAGAGTATAGCGCGGCGAACCGGCCATGCAGGAAGTATTTTAGGAAATACACCATTTCCTGTGCAAAACATCTATTTTTGGCTGTGAGAAATGGGTAATCTTCACATAAAACTCAGATGGAATATTTAAAAAATTGAAACAATAATGAAAACCTCCTATAGTGAAACCACTAAGATGTTTCGAAATATCAAGTTGTTATCGTCTCACTAACCTCAATGAGGAAAAAGGAGGTTCTACAGAAAATGCGTTTACAAATGAGCACGAAAAATCTCGATAAAACAAGATGGATCGCGTTGGCGGCAGGGATCGTTTTGATGTCGACCCTTTCCTATGCCAGTACCTGGAGTCTGATGGTCAATCCCATGATTGAAACCAGAGGCGCAACAGATAAAAGCATGGCGATGATCTTTACTTTGGCCACTGCATCGGGCATGCTATTCTCGCTGATTGGAGGTAACCTGCTGGATAAAATCGGCAGCACCAAGGTGATTATTTCGGCTATCTTTTCGCTGGCGGTCTGTCAGTTTATCTGTGCATGGACGACGACGGTTCTGCCCTTTGGTATTGCAGACGTGATCTTCCTTACATGGCAGGGTTCCGTGGTCTATATTGCTGTTTACGCAAATATGGCGAAGCTGTTTCCTGACAAAAAAGGAACGGCCATCGCTATTTCCGGCATGGGCATCACCGGCGGATCGATGATTTTTGTCCCCTTTACCCAATATTTGATCGACACCCTGGGCTTTGGAAACCAGTTTCTGGTAACCGGAATCCTGTTTACCATCATGGGTCTGGCGGCGCTGTTCTTCTTCCCCAAACCAGAAGAAGGCTACGTTCCCAAGGGATATGAACCCGTATTCGATGCCGGTGAAGATGAGGGCGATCAAGATGAGACGCTCAACAGCGGGTTTGTTCAGAAAGACTGGAAGATGATGATCAAGGACCCGGCGTTTTATATTGCCTTTGCCATGCCGCTGCTGGTTAATGTGGCCGGACAGATTTTAAATTACCAGCTTGCCTGGATGGCCCAGGATATCGTGCAGGTGAGCGCCGGCAAAGCGGCCTGGATGCTGAGCGGCGTGTTTCTGATGGGAACCCTGGGCAAGCTCTTTTGGGGCACAGTTGCCGATAAGGTGGGACGCCTGAACATCCTCATTGTTCTGGCGGCGCTTAGCTGCTTGTCCATGGTGGGACTGATGTTTATCGGAGCCGGGCAAGTGGTTCTTTTCACCGTTCTGATCTTCTTAGGGTCCTTTGCTTCAGGTGGAAATTCTTCCACTTATCCGGCCCTGATCGCTGATTTGTTTGGTTCCAAATACTATGGGTTCAATTTCTCCATTTGCTATCAGGCGATTATGCTGGCCTCCATGGTTGCTCCCTGGATTGCTGTTCTTGGACGATCCGGCGACAACGAAGGAAATTACGCCATTACCTTTGGCCTTACTGCAGCTTTATGTTTCATAGGATTTATTCTGGCGATCGTTTTAAGAAAGATGAAAAAGGACAATATCGAAGTGGTGAAGAAGATAAAAAAAGAAGAAGCTGTGTAATACAATTTGGAGGAAAAAATGCGCAAACATACAATTGCCAAAGCAAAGACCGGTCAGTACCGAGGGTTTATCGATCAAAACGACATCATTAATTTTCTGGGGATTCCTTATGCGAAAACACCGCAGAGATGGAAACGAGCCGAGCCTTTAAAGACTTCTGATGAAAGAATCGATGCATTTGAATTCGGCCCGATCTGCTATCAACCCATTCTTCCGGAAGAACACGAGGAAGGCACCCCAATGAGCGAGGACTGTCTCACTTTGAACATCTGGACCGATGATATCGATAAAAAAGGAAAGCCGGTTATGCTGTGGATTCATGGCGGCTGCTATTTGACCGGCAGCAATCGAATCCCTTATTACTGCAACGATAAATTCGCTGCCGACTGCCGGGATCTGGTCTTTGTCAATATCAATTACCGACTGGGAAACTTCGGTTCCATGGATTTGACCATCTTCGACCAAAAGGGAGAATATCGGGATGCTCCCAACCTGCAGACCCTGGATCAGATGGCTGCTGTCAAATGGGTTTATGAAAACATCGAGGCCTTTGGAGGTGATCCGGAAAACATTACCGTTTACGGACAATCGGCCGGCTCCTATTCCACGGCAACCCTGCTTCTCATCCCGGAGGTCAATCAGTATATCAGCAAGGCTATCTGCGAAAGCTCCGGATTTGAAAAGACGCAGAAAACCCTGGACGACAGCCGGAATATGGGAGAAGAATTCGCACGTCTTGCGGGAGCCGAAACCCTGGAAGATTTGCTGCGGCTTCCGGCGGAAAAAGTACTGGAATATTCTCTGGAGATTTTTGAAAATCCCTGCTTCCCCAGGGCCTTTGCTTCTGTGCGGGATGGAAATCTGATTCCAGAGAAGCCTTATCAAGCTTTGCAAAATGGTATTGCCCGACAAGTTACCCTCATGTCGGGAACCGTATCGGGAGAGTACGATACTGCAGCTTTTGGTCTGCCTGATGAGGCGGTGAAACAGAGGATCCTCGATCTGTTCGGCGACCGCATTGATGAAACGCTCATCAATCAATTCGTAGATAACGATAAAGAGCGGCCGCTGAGGGAGGCTTATCTGGACTGCAGGAACGATATGGCGATCCGAATGCCGGTGCTGTCCACCCTGGAGGCCCAATGCGCATCGGGAGCAGACACCTATATGTACTATATCGACTATATTCCCGAGGGCTCCCGGATCCGGGCGCAGCACCTCTTTGAAATTCCTTTTTTCAACGACAAACTGGAAACCCCCGTTCATATGGATCTGCGCTTTGATGAGCCGGTACAAGGCCATCATCCCGACCGTAAGCTGGTAAATGAGATTCAGGGATGCTGGGCCAATTTCGCAAGATCGGGCAACCCCGGCGGCGAGCATATTGCCATGGACTGGCCGCCCTATACGGTGGATCGGAAAACAACGATGATGCTAACCAACAGCGGCTGGCATTTGAAGGATTTCCCAAGAAAGAAGGATACAGAATTACTGCAGCATTTTATGTTTGAATAAGAAATGAAAGAAAGGACAAAATTTACAGATGAAACCATTGACAATGCTGGCCGGAGGTGACATTATTTTAGGAGAAGATTCCGCAGCGTATTTTTCCGGTGTGGCAGAAGCATTAAAGAACGCCGATATTCGGTTAGGTCAGCTGGAAGTCATGTATGGAAACGACATTGCCGCCTATGGCGACCTTCATCGGGAGTTGACCAATCTGGAGCCGCTGAAAGACTTTTTCGATGTACTCACCCTTTCAGGCAATCACATGTTCGACGGGGGAACAGAGAGCATTGCCCAAACTCTTGGATGGCTGGATCAAAATCAAATTCCCCATACAGGGGGCGGAATGAATCAGGAGGAAGCCGAACGCCCGGTTATTATGGTTAAAGAGGGCATTCGCTTTGGTTTTCTTAACTTTAACTGCACGGGGCCGAAGGCTGCCTGGGCAGGACCGGACAAGGCCGGCGGCGCTTATGTGGAAATATTGACCCAATATGATTTGGGCGATGTGGCAAATCCGGGAGGACCGCCGACAAGCATTAAGACCAGCCCGGAGGTAACTTCCTTTTGCAGTATGATCCGACAGATCGAAGCGCTGCGGCTCCGGTGCGATATCCTGACCGTCTATTTTCATAAAGGGCTGGTTCATAAACCGGCTAAGCTGGCGGAATATGAAAAATTAGTATCGTATGCGGCCATTGATGCGGGGGCCGATGTTGTATTTGCTTCTCACGCGCATTTGCTGCGAGGAGTGGAGCTATATAAAGGCAAGGCTATCTATCATGGCCTGAATAACTTCATTGCATGGGTTCCGTCGCTGCGGCCGGATTTTAAGGCCCAAAAGGGTTCCAAAACCGCGGATTTTGATCCTGAAGGCTGGGCGCGCAAACGCATGGAGATGTTCGGATTTGTGCCAGACGGAAACTATCCCACCTATCCATTTCACCCGCAGGCCGTCTATACCATCGCCGCATTATGCCATGTTGAAGAGGGAAAAATCGTCCGAAACGGATTCCTGCCGGCTATCGTAGGCAAAGACGGTATAACCCGTATTGTCAGCCGTAAAGAAGGCGGCCAGGAGGTGCTGGCCTATATGGAGACGATTACCCGGCAGGCGGGCTTAAACGGCGTCTATCAATGGGCGGGGGATGAAATAATCGTAGGAGAAGGCTGATTTATGCAGATAAAATTATCCGATCATTTTACATATGGAAGATTGTTTCGGTTCGTACTGCCGTCTATCATGATGATGGTCTTTATTTCCATCTACGGCGTGGTAGACGGTTTGTTCGTATCCAATTTTGTGGGAAAAACCCAGTTCGCCGCCATCAACCTGATTATGCCGGTACTGATGATTCTTGGCGCCCTCGGATTTATGGTAGGTACTGGGGGCAGCGCTATTGTGGCTAAAACCCTCGGAGAAGGTGAGCATGAGAAAGCCAATCGATATTTTTCGATGCGGGTCTATGTTGTGGTTGGAGGCGGCCTTGCAATTTCTATGTTAGGGTTTGTTTTTATGCCGTCTATCTCCCGATTCCTGGGAGCATCAGGAGACTTGCTGGAAAGCTGTGTTCTGTACGGGAGAATCATGATGGCTTCTTTGACCGGCTTCATGCTGCAAAATGTCTTTCAGGCATTTCTCATTACTGCGGAAAAACCGCGGATGGGCCTGTTGATTACAGTGGCTGCCGGATGTACCAATATCGTACTGGACTTTCTTTTTATTGTTGTGTTTCATTGGGGACTTGCCGGGGCTGCCATAGCTACGGCCATGAGCGAGCTTGTGGCCGGCCTGGTTCCTCTGGGATATTTCCTGCGGGAGAATACCAGTCTCCTCCGATTGGGAAGAACGCGCTTTATGGGAGCGATCCTTTTAAAAACCTGTATCAACGGATCATCGGAATTGATGACCCATATTTCCATGTCCATCGTCACGGTACTCTATAATTTTCAACTGATGCGGCTGGCGGGGGAAAACGGTATTGCGGCCTACGGTGTAATCATGTATGTGCATTTTATCTTTGCCTCCATATATTTGGGATACGGGGTGGGCTGCGCTCCCATCTTCGGATTTCATTACGGTGCGAAGAACAAATGCGAGCTGCAGAATATGTTTAAAAAGAGCTTTCGGATCATAGCGGTTGTTGGACTTCTTCTGGCGATAACGGCTATTTCCTTTGCCGGGCCGCTGGCCAAGCTGTTCGTGGGCTATGACCAGGAGCTTTGGCAAATGACCAGCCATGGACTGCGGGTTTTTTCCATCGCGTTTCTGTTCTCAGGTTTTAATACCTTTGGTTCCGCACTGTTTACTGCATTGAGCAATGGCGTCGTTTCGGCGATTATATCCTTTGTGCGAGTGATGATCTTTGAAGTATCAGCTATTATCTTTCTGCCGATACTGTTCGGTCTCAACGGCATCTGGTGCTCGATCATTGTGGCGGAAGTGCTGGCCCTGGGCGTGACTGGCAGCTTTATTGCCGCCAAAAGGAAACGGTACGGATATCTGTAAAAAGAACTTGTAACTCAGGACATAGCAGGCCAAGCGTGCCAGTGGTGTATCGGCCCGGCACAAAAGTTTTTTGGTTTACCATAATGAAAACGCCTTATTCTTCCAATAACATGTTCCCGATTTTAACCGCTCCGCCGTGAAGGCGGAGTTTTTGCGTATCCTTCTTGTTGTTCAGCGCGCCAGCAATTTGACAGCGGGATTATTCCCAGCAGTAGTCTCAATGCAAAGATGTGTAAATTTTACAATTCGGCCCGTCCAATATATGCAAAGCATACATGTTTTTCCCCAACCCCTGACCAATCCCAAGGTTTATGGTAAGTTAAAGGTACGAATTTTGTTTTGAGGCAGATAGTTGGAAGGAGAAAGTCATGACAAAAGTGATTACAGCCAGAGAAGCCGCGCAGCTGATACCGGACGGGGCGACGATCGGTCTTGCGGGAATGGGATTGTCCGGCTGGGCGGAAGAAATCGCCTGCGCCATTGCAGACCGCTTTCAGGAAACAGGGCATCCCCGAGATTTGAATTTAAAGCAGGGGAGCGCCATGGGAGATTGGAAAGAACGGGGAACAACCAGATTGGGATATGAAGGTCTGGTTACCAAGTGGTCCGCGGCTCACGTAGGTTCTGCCTTTTCCTTGTGCAAACTGGCAGTGGAAAACAAGCTGGAATGTCACTGTCTGCCCCAGGGCGTTATCGTCAATCTTTGGAGAGAAATCGCCGCCGGGAAGCCTGGACTGCTGACCAAGGTCGGACTGGGAACCTTCGTCGACCCCAGGCTGGAAGGGGGAAAAATGAACCAATGTACCAAGACCGAATTGGTAGAGATAAAAGAGCTGGATGGCGAAGAATACCTCTTTTATAAAGGCTTTGATGTGGATGTGGCTTTGCTGCGAGGGTCAATCGCCGATGAACATGGAAATATTTCCTTTGAACGGGAAAGCGTAATAAACGAAGGGTTGTCGGTAGCTACCGCTGCTAAAAATACAGGAGGAATCGTCATCGTTCAGGTAGAATATCTGGCAAAGGCGGGTACCCTTGCGCCAAAGGAGGTCAAGATTCCCGGCGTGCTGGTGGACTATGTGGTTCAGGCCAGTGATCAGAAAGCATGCTGGCAGACAGAAGGCGTTTATTATGAACCGTCTTTTTCCGGGCAAATCAAAAAACCGCTCCGCGCTTTGCCGCCTTTGCCCTTTGATGAACGAAAGGTAATATGCAGAAGATGCGCGATGGAATTGAAGAACGGTGATGTCCTCAATCTGGGTGTGGGAATGCCGGCGGAAATGGGCAAGATTCTCGCAGAAGAGAATCTCTCTGAAGCAGTCGTGATGACAACGGAAAGCGGCATGGTCGGAGGCGTTCCGGCGGCCCTGCCCAATTTCGGCAGCGCTTACAATCCGGAAGCGATTATGGTTCACGGCGATATGTTCGATTTGATCGACGGCGGCGGCCTGGACGTCACGTGCCTGGGAATTGGAGAAGCCGATCGAGAAGGAAATATCAACGTCAGTAAATTTGGCCCGCGCCTGACTGGGCCGGGCGGGTTTATAAACATTACAAAGGCGACGCCCAAAGTGATTTTTTGCGGTACTTTTATGGGAAAAGCCAAATTGAAAACTGGCAATGGAAAAATAACGGTTGTGGAAGAAGGAAGCATTAAAAAATTCAAGGAAAAGGTGGAGCAGGTTACCTTCGCAGGGGCCTATAAAGGCGAGGATCAGCAAGTCTTATACATCACCGAACGATGCGTTTTCAAGCTGATGGACGGCAAGATGACGCTTATGGAAATTGCTCCGGGAATGGATTTGGAAAAGGATATTCTGGCGAACATGGATTTTGTTCCGGCCATTTCCAAGGACTTGAAATCGATGAGTGAAGAGATCTTTCATGAAGAATGGGGAAATTTAAACCAATACTTAGGAGGTTAAAAGCATGTATTTGACGGAAAAGCACCAATTATTCAGAAAGCTGGTGAAACAGTTCGCCCAAACAGAACTGAAGCCGGAGCTGCTGGATGAAATCGAAGAAACCAACCATTATCCGAGAGAAATCCTGGATAAGATGGCAGAGTGCGGATTTTTTGGAGTTAAGATACCGAAAAAATGGGGAGGCGCAGGATTCGATACCAGGGCATATGTAATTCTCAACGAGGAGCTGGCCAGCGTTAGTGCCATATCGGCCATTTATGCCAATACACCCAATTCCCTCGGCGGAGGGCCGCTGCTCTCAGCGGGTACGGAAGAACAGCTGGAAAAATATTTAATCCCGCTAGCAAAAGGGAAGCGGATCATCTCCTTTGCACTGACCGAGCCGGGAGCAGGATCTGATGCGGGCGGCATGCAGACGACGGCTGTCAAGGACGGAGACCATTACATACTCAACGGCAGGAAATGTTTTATTACTCATGCGCCGGAGGCCGATTATGCGATTATCTTCGCCAAAACGGATCCCCAGCGGGGCACCAAAGGAATTTCCGCTTTTATCGTAGATATGACGCTGCCAGGCGTATCCACTGGGCTGCCGGAGGAAAAAATGGGCATTATCGGCGGGCCCACCTCGGATATCATCCTCAAGGATGTGCGGGTTCATAAAAGGGACCGGCTGGGAGAAGAAAACCGTGGCTTTATCAATGCTATGAAAACGCTGGACGGCGGGAGAATCGGCGTAGCGGCCCAATCAATCGGCGTGGCTAAGGGCGCTCTTGAGGAGACGATCAAGTATTCTCAGGAAAGAACCCAATTCGGAAGAAAGATCAAAGATTTTCAGGCGATCAGCTTCACCATCGCAGGTATGGCGACAAAGCTGGAAGCAGCCAGACTCTTGACCTACCAGGCTGCTTATTTGAAGGACACCGGTCAGGATGCGTCCAAAGCGGCATCCATGGCTAAATGGTACGCGTCTGAAGCCTGCAATGAAATATGCGCCAAAGCGATTCAGGTCCATGGAGGATACGGATTTATTAAAGATTATAAAGTGGAACGCTTCTATAGGGATTGCAGAGTCTTTACCATTTATGAAGGAACATCACAGGTGCAGCAGATGGTAATCGCAGGGCAGCTGCTGAAAAAATAACAGGAGGCGAAGGGAATGATGATGAAAATACTGGTCTGCGCGAAACGCGTACTTGATACAACCGATGTTAATTTAAAGATGGATCCGGTAAGAGGTACCTTGATCAAAGAAGGCGTACCATCGATCCTCAACCCAGATGATGCCAATGCGCTGGAAGCCGCGCTTACGATGAAAGATGCCAATCCAGGAACTACCGTAACGATCTTGACCATGGGAGCCCCGGCTGCCAAATTTATGATTCGTGAATGCCTTGCCATGGGCGCGGATGACGCTTACTTTCTTTCGGACCATGCTTTTGGCGGCGCGGACACCTATGCCACATCCGTGACATTGGAATACGGCATTCGAAAAATCGGAGATTTTGATTTGATCCTGGCAGGACGGCAGTCAATTGTAGGCGACACAGCTCAAGTGGGACCTCAGCTTGCCCAGCGGCTGGGACTGCCCTTGGTCACATATGCGCAGGATATCAAGATAAAAGAGGGAAAAGCGATTGTACAGAGGCAGCTGGAGGACGGCTATGAAGTCATTGAAACGCCTCTGCCTTGTCTGATCACTGCGGTAAAGGAATTGAATACGCCACGGTATATGAGCGGGGGAGGTATTGTGGATGCTTACGAGAAAGAAATCATCACGCTGGATCACAATGATATCGATTTGCCGGTGCAGCGATGCGGTCTGGAGGCTTCGCCGACAAGGGTTGTCCGCTCTTTTGCACCTGAATTAAAGGGACAGGGGGAGATGCTGAAAGGTACGCCTCAGGAAATGGCAAGGACGTTGGTCGCTAAATTAGAAGAAAAAAACGTATGGTAGCGGGAGGAAAAACATGGCTGTTAAGATAATAAACGAGAATTGCAAAGGATGTGAATTGTGTGTAAAGGCGTGCCCTTTTGATGCAATTACCATGGAGCATAAGACGGCTGTCATTCAGCCCGGCTGCACCCAGTGCGGAAACTGTATCGAGGTTTGTAAATTCGATGCCATTGAAAAGAGTGAAGAGGCGGCACAGACCTTTGATCGGGAGGCCTATCGCTGCGTATGGGTGTTTGCTGAACAAAGAGAAGGCAAGCTGATGCCGGCGGTTGCCGAGCTTTTAGGTGAGGGGCGTAAGCTGGCCGATGAGCTGAACACAGAGCTTTGCGCGGTGGTGCTGGGACATGAGATATCGGATTTGGCTTCAGAGCTGATCGGGTACGGCGCAGAAAAGGTATATATAGGGGACCACCAAGAGCTTGATACATATAGAACCGATGCCTATACAAAGGTAATCGGAGAGGCGATTTCTGCGTATAAGCCGGAAATCGTTCTTTTGGGAGCGACCCACATTGGAAGGGATTTAGGCCCCTGTCTGGCTGTAAAAGCGGATACGGGGCTGACGGCGGATTGTACCAGGTTGGAAATCGGAGACGAGGAACGGAATCTTCATCAGACAAGACCTGCTTTTGGCGGAAATCTGATGGCTACCATTCTCTGTCCCCACAGCAGGCCGCAGATGGCCACAGTAAGGCCTGGTGTTATGGAGGCGGCTGTTTTTGATCCGCAGCGCCAAGGTACAGTGATTCCCCTTGAGGTGAATTTCCAAAAAGGTGATATTCGGACCAAGGTTTTGGAAACCGTAAAATCCATCAAGGAACAAGTATCCCTTTCCGATGCAGACATTATTGTATCAGGCGGAAGCGGATTGGGAAGTGGAGAAGGATTTGCCCTTTTGGAAGAATTCGCGAAAAAATTAGGCGGCGTGGTGGGCGCTTCCCGGGCGGCCGTCGATGCCGGGTGGATTGACCATTCCCATCTTATCGGTCAGACGGGAAGCACGGTAAGGCCGAGCATCTATTTTGCCTGCGGGATTTCCGGCGCCATTCAGCACTTGGCCGGGATGGACGGATCCGACTATATTGTGGCGATCAATAAGGATGCCCATGCTCCCATTTTTCAAGTGGCGGACTATGGTTTGATCGGCGATTTGTATGAGATCATTCCTTGTATTATGGAAGAATTGGACCGGTCTCATGAATAGAAAAATACCAATGTTTGTCTTTACCTTGATTGCCATGCTTTGTCTAGGTCTGGTATACGGGTGGTCGATTTTTGTTGTTCCTTTGGAAACGGAATTCGGTTGGGAACGATCGCAGACTTCTCTCACCTTTACCATTTCCATGATTGCAATGACCTTGGGAATCATGGCCGG
Organism: Hominibacterium faecale; assembly: GCF_020734085.1. Classification (NCBI taxonomy): domain Bacteria; kingdom Bacillati; phylum Bacillota; class Clostridia; order Peptostreptococcales; family Anaerovoracaceae; genus Hominibacterium; species Hominibacterium faecale. Next base: position 27,313 of record NZ_JAJAGH010000012.1, on the reverse strand, counting down.
AGGACAATTTAATAAGCGAAAAGACAAAGCCCTCCTTAGTTTACTGATTGCGGCAATTCTCTTGTTCGCGGGTTTTGCCGCAGCCAGTAGAGCACAGGCTTTGATGCATTTTTATATTTTTTACGGGATGTTCTGTGGGTTTGGCGTAGGCTTTGCCTATGTAGAAATGATCGCCATTCCCAGCAAATGGTTTCCCGGAAAACAGGGGCTGTCATCCGGTATGTTGATGATGTGCTTCGGTCTGGGTGCGATGATTTTGGGCACGGTCTGCTCGGCCCTTATGAATGCCATTGGCTGGAGGACGACTTTTTTGATCCTGGGCATTCTCTTTGGCATCCTGATATTGGCAGAAGGCGTTATGCTCCAATCTACAGTGAAACCAAAATCCAATAAACCGGAGAAGAAAAGCGAGTCCGAAGCAGGCAGCCTGACAACTGGTCAAATGACCAGAAGCAGCGATTTTAAAGCTCTGTATGTTTGGCTGATCTTTATCAGCGCGGCAGGGCTGGCTTTGATGGGCCACATCGCTCCCTGCGCGATTCAGATGGGAGCCGGTGGGGAACTGGCGGCTGTAATCGCCGGTATCGTTTCCGTGTCCAACGGCGCGGGGCGGATTGTATATGGGCTCTTGTATGACAAGCTGGGTGTGAAAAAAACATTGCTTCTTATTTGTGCCATATTTCTCATTGCCGCAGTGACCATAGCGGCTGCGGTGACTGTTGAGAGCCTGCCCTTGCTCATTGCCGGCTGCATCTTGGTGGGCTTGAGCTTCGGGGCAGCGCCAACTTCCAGTTCAGCCGTGGTCATTCGTTTTTATGGGCCGCGATACTTTTCCTCCAACTTTGGCATCATCAGCACCCAGCTGATCATCGCGGCTTTGCTTGGACCGATGCTGGCGGGGAAGCTTTATACGATGACTGGAAATTACATTGCCACCTTCTATGGCGTGGTGGGCCTTGGAATCCTTTCCCTGGCGGTGGTTTTCGCTGTTTTGCGGCTGGCCGGGAAAAACGGCAGAAGTTTGGACAAAGACTATTCGAATTAAAATATTGTATTTAAGTTGGAATAGGGCTGAACCAGTTGCAAGAGAAGGTTTGGAACCGCTTTTATTTTCTTTTGAATAGAAGCGGTTTTGCGTCCGTTCTGGGACTTGAAAAACAGAGCATTTTTGTTGGTACGCCCTTTGCAAGAATAATAGGAAACATACAATGGATGCGGATGATTTGATGAAAAAGAGGTGCAACATGAATATCGTAGAGAATGCGGTCCCCAAATACATCGCAAAAACGCCACTGGGCATTTCCATCTATACGGCTGCTGATGAGCCTACTCATTATCACAAAGATACGCTGGAACTGATTTACTGCCTGAAAGGGTCAGCCTCTGTCCTTTCCTCCTATGAAACGATTCCCCTGGCAACCGGGCAGATTCTCTGCATAAATTGCAATGAGGTACACGGCATCGACGGGCAGGGCGATAATCTGATCGTTTCCTTTTATCTGGATTTTTCCCATCCATTCTTTCAAGGACAGAATCTGGGGAATTTTATGTTCAAACTGACACCCGATCTTTCCGGTCCGCACCAGAAGACACATTTGAAAGAGCTGCACGATCTCATTCTCTCCGCGCTCTATATCTTCACCGGTGACTACGAACCGCAGACCAAGACCTTTCAGGCGATTGCAGATCAGATGACGCAGATTTTGATCCAATATTTCAGCGTGTACTGCATCGCAGATTATGATGTGGACATCGCCTGGTCCAAGGAGCGCTTTGACCGCATGCTGCTCTATCTCAATACCCACTACCGGGAAAAACTTACTTTAAAGTCCATGAGCAGCATAGAACATTTAAACCCCAACTACTTGTCTGTATATTTCAACAAAATTTTTGACGATACCTTCAACAATTACCTGGCTCTGCTGCGGGTCTTTCATTCTGAAATCGATTTGCTGGCTACCAGCGATACCATTTCAACCATTTCTTATAACTGCGGATTTTCCGACCCCAAATTTTATTACAAAACCTTTAAACAATGGTACGGTACAACCCCGGCCAATCATCGCAAATGGCATAAAAAGCATAACGAAAAGAGCCGGGCGAACCGGTTTTATCACGTAAACGAAATCCGCCATATTATCCAGCAGTATATCCTCTATTATTTTTCAAAAGCACAACTTGCGGCCCACCAAATTCCCATGCCGTCCATCAATCTTTCCGGGATGAGCCACAAGACTTATGCGGAATGGCGGTCCTATTGAGTTTTTGAAGGGTATATTTCTTATAGTAAAAAAATGATGTAATTGGGGGTTTTTGCAGATGAATGATCCATATAAATATTGAAATTGTAAGAATATAATGAATTCAACGTTAATACTAAACGCAATGATTGTCATGATTCAAAGGAGTTCATTATGAAAATGCAAATGAGTACGAAAAATTTTGACAAGACAAGGTGGGTTGCCCTGGCCGCGGCTCTTTTGTTGATGTCAACACTGGGAATCGGCTATATCTGGAGTTTGCTGGTAGAGCCGATGATTGAGCTGCGAGGAGCGACGGATGCCGGGATGGCGAGTATTTATACGGCATTAACCCTTACGGGAGCGCTTATGACACTGATCGGCGGAAAATGTGTGGATAAATTCGGCGGAACGAAGGTCATCCTATCTGCGATCATCGCATTCGCTGTCGGTGAATTGATGTGCGCTCTCCTGGATGGAGTTGCTGGCTTTGCCGCAGCGGAAGTGATTTTTCTTTCCTGGCAGCAGGCTGTCGTCTATATCGCCGTATATGATAATGTCATCAAGATGTTTCCTGATTGGAAAGGCCTTGCGGTAGCTATTACTTGCACAGGAATTCCCATTGGAGGCGTTTATTTGCCGCCGCTGGTCCAGAAACTGATTGACACCGTAGGCTTTGATATGCAATTTGTATTTGTTGGTTTGATCCTTACTGCAATTGGTGTGATTTCAATTATCTTTTTCCCCAATGCGCCTCAGGACTACATTCCGGCCGGATATGACACTCCAGACTATGGCGAAGACAATGCGGCGGAGGAAGATGGAAAGTTCGTACAAAAGGATTGGAAAGGTATGCTGAAGGATCCGGCCTTTTACGTAGTTTTCATCGCACCGATTTTAGGCTCATCCACCTATATGCTGCTCACATACCAGCTTTCCTGGATCGCCCAGGACATGCTGCCGATTACGGCCATGCAATCGGCGTTTCTTGTAAGCGGAGTCAGCGTTGTCGGCATTATCTGCGGAATCGTAGGACCGATTGGAGACAGGCTCAACCGCTTGCTCGTGAGCGTTGTTCTATTCGGCGTGGGAACGGTTTGCGTAGCAGGACTGATTTTCGCAGGGGATCACGGGGTGATCTGGTTTACAGTCTGCGCCTTTGCCTTTTGTTTCTGCTTCGGCGGTTTTGCGACCATACATCCTGTCGTTGTCAGCGATTTGTTCGGTTCAAAAAACTTTGGATTCAACTATTCCATCTGCTACCAATCCATTTTGATCGCATCGGCCCTTTCCCCATGGCTGGGTGTGCTGGGCGGAACGGATACTGGGGATTACACCAAAACCTTTACCGTTTGCACCATCATGTGTGGGATCGGATTCATTTTGATGGTTGTCCTTTATCTGATGAGAAGGAATAATGTAGAGCCACAGATCAGGAAAGTAAAAAAAGCAGCATAGGAGAATTTTATGAATACGACAGTAACAGCAACAACAGGAACCTATATAGGACATAAATTGGAAAATGGCGTGATCGAATTCCTGGGAATTCCTTATGCCCAGCCCCCGAAGCGCTGGCAGAAAGCCCAGCCGCTGAAATCTAGTAAAGAAATTTTTGAGGCGGCGGAATGCGGGCCTGCATGTTGGCAGGAAGTACAAAAAGAAGAATGGGTGACTGCGCCGCCCATGAGCGAGGATTGTTTGACCTTAAATATTTGGACAGCGGATCCACAGAAAAAAGGCAAACCTGTCCTCGTCTGGATCCACGGCGGATGCTATGCCACCGGCAGCAACCGAAAAGACTGCTATAACGGCGTATATTGCGGTGACCAGTTTGTGGCTGAAAGCCCGGATATCGTCTATGTGAATATCAACTACAGAATTAACATCTTTGGCAGCCTGGATTTGAGTAGGTTTGACCAGGAGGGCATCTATGCGGACAGCACGAACCTGCAGACGCTGGATCAGATCGCTGCGCTGCAATGGATTCATGAAAACATCCAGGCTTTCGGCGGTGATCCTCAGCAGGTGACAATTTCAGGCCAGTCTGCCGGAGGAATGTCAGTGGCAAGTCTAATGGCGATTTCGGAAGCTAGACCGTACTTTCAAAAAGTAATTTGCCAAAGCACCGCATGCTCCGACGCCTTTTTAAAAACAAAGGAGGATGCGCGCATGCTGGCGGATCGTTTTTACCAGATTGCCGGAGCGCAGTCTCTGGAGGATTTATTAAAAATGCCTGCAGACCAGCTGTGTCAGGCAGGGCAGGAATTGGCCAAAGGCCTGGGAACCGGAGACGCAGGGGCGTTTGAACAGGTCTGGGGCCAGGGGATTTTTCCGGAAAATCCCTGTCAGGAACTGAGAGAGGGGAAAGCCGCTGATATTCCGCTGATGATCGGTACCGTGGCAGGTGAATTTGATACCGTAGGTTTTTATATGACAGAAGAAGAGCTTCGACAAGCGGCGGCAGGCGTTTTCCCTCAGACCCTCACGCCGGATTTGATCGAAGAATTTGTATCCCACGATCCAAAAAGAGACCGGAAAACCGCATACCAGGATTTATGGAATGACGCGCTTCTCAGGCTGGGTGCTGTGGTAACGGCAGTTGCACAGACTCAGGGAGGCGGAAAGGCTTACTTGTATTACATATCCTTCCTTCCCCAGGGGGCGAAGATTCGGCCGCAGCATTGCTTTGAGATCCCTTACACCAATATGAAAAAGGATCATCTGGTATATATGGATTTGCAGACGGGTGAACCGGTGCAGGGAAATCAGCCTTGCGGCAAGCTGGAAAAAGAGCTTCACGGCTGCTGGGCCAACTTTGTCCGCAATGGCAATCCCAACGGAAACCATATTGATGTAGAGTGGCCCCTTTATACACCCGAGAAGAGACTGACCGCCGTAATCGACCACGCCTGGTCCATTGAGGCGGGTGTCCGCAATCAAGATACGGATTTATTGCTGCCGCTGCACTCGAAGCAGAAAACCACGGGAGCAGAAAAATGAAAGTAAGAGCAAGAACAGGGATTTATCAGGAGCACCGGCCGCCAGGAAATATTCGACCATATCAAACAAATGTCCGACGACAGCAATCTGAACACGAAGTTCTCTTGGTCAGAGGACGGAAGCTGGGTCCGATGTAAAGCATAATAACACCGGCACCGGCCGCTTGGCAGCAAGCGGCTGGTGCCGGATCTTTTTTTGCAAACGTTCATGCGGCCGCCCCAGCCAGGGCGTTATAATCCGATTTTAAGTTTTTTTGCAAAAACCTATTCGAAATGGGCAAATTCAGAACCCTTGTCCATATAAAACTGATGAATTTTTTACAGATAATTCTAAAAATAAGACTAATTTGATCTACATCACGCATTCAATTCTAAAAGTTTGCGCTAACTGGCTCTCTGACGCCCGGAGCTTCCCCGCATTTTGCGAAAAAAGGCGGAAAACTGCCGGATTTCTATGGACATTGATGCCAAATCATCGTGTTTCAAATAGAAATGGAAATAAAATACAAATATAAAGAGCCAAACTTGCGTGGCGAGGCTGTCCAAGACGGTCCAACGCTGGCAACCACTTTCCGCATCTTTCCTTTCTATACTAACTTCATGCAAAGGCATGTGCAACATGAACAAATTGCCGGAAAAAAATGTGACAGAATTACAGTTTTGCGCTTACAAAAAGCAATCTGCTAGGTGGCGGTAAAGACCTGTGGTATTCTGAATTTACAAAGAAAACAAAGCCCAATGGATGGGGAAAGGAGACCACCATGGAAAAAATATCAAAGCCGGGCGTTTACAGCGGATACAGCGAAGCAAGCTATGACGGCTGGAAACGATTTTCTGAATATGCAAAGATGCGGGACGGCGTGAAAATCGCAGTCGATTACTACCGTCCCACCAGACAGGGCGTATTAGAAGAAGAACCCCTGCCGGTGGTATGGATTTTCACACCTTATGATTACCGCACCGTGTTTGCTACAGGGAAGTTCACCGATGGGACAGAGTATGCGCCGGACCTGGAGGAAGACACACTGGGGCAGGCAAAGCTGCTGGTGTCCCACGGCTATGTGTTTGCAGCGGCGGAAGTCAGAGGCACAGGCGCTTCTTTTGGATTCCGGCAATCTGTTAACAGCGACCAGGAAGCATGGGACGGATACGAAATGTGCGCATGGCTGGCCCGGCAGAGCTGGTCCAATGGCAAGGTGGGTACATTCGGTTACTCGTATTACGGAGCCACTCAGATGGAGATGCTGCGAAAAAGACCGCCGGCCTTGAAAGCTGCCTTTATCGGTATGACCGATCTGGATAAATACGACGGCTGGGTTCGGGGCGGAAGCCTGAGAGCATTTGGTACCCAGCCCGATGCCGCTTATTTGGACGATCTGCGCAATGTCCCGGTGGGTGAGCTGGAAAGTGAGGCTGCAAAAGCAGAATTGGAAAAGGCGGTCATGCAGCATAGATTCAGTACCCGGCAGGCCGAGAACATGAAGGCTTGCCCTTATCGGGATTCTTGGTGCGAGGATACGGATACCAGGTTGTGGGAGGATATCAGCCATGTAACGTATCTGGCGGACATCAATCAGGCACAGACAGCACTCTATCTGTACGGCGGATGGAGAGATGTCTTTCGAAGAGATACGATGATGATGTACTGCAACCTGAAGCAACCCAAGAAGCTGCTGTTTGGGCCCTGGTGGCACATGGACCACCGCCCTGGATTCGATATGGCCGCCGAAAAACTGCGATTCTTTGATTACTGGCTGAAGGATATTGAAAACGGTCTGATGGAAGAACCTCCTATCTACTACAGCACAGGAAATGCCAGAGAAGGCGGGGAATGGTCCTTTGCCGGCAGTTGGCCTCTGCCCAATACAGAAAGACAAAGCTTTTTCCTGAGAGGAGAAAGGTCGACAACCGCCCCTTCGATCAATGATGGCAGCCTAAGCAAGACTGCGCCGGAAAAAGAGTCGGGACAGGATGAATACCGGGTCTTTTACGACATCCGGGAAAACATCGATAACCACACCCAAACCGAAGATCGGGACAAAAAAGGCCTCACCTATACCAGCCAGCCTTTGGAACAGGATTTGACGGTGACGGGTCATCCGACAATGGACTTATGGATTTCCTCTTCATCCGACGACGGGGATTTCTTTGTACACTTGATCGATGTGGACGAAGAAGGGAAAGGCACTTATCTTTCCGACGGCAAGCTGCGGGCTTCTCTTCGTGCAGTTTCCCAGCCGCCCTACGATTTTCTGGGATTGCCGTGGCACAGATGCTGTCAAGAAGATGAACACAAGCTTACACCGGGAAAGCCTTACCGCCTGCAGATGGATCTTCAGCCCCTTTCCCACCTCTTTTGCAAGGGCCATCGCATCCGTGTCACCATCACATGTGCCTGTCAGAAAGTCTATTTTATACAGGAAGCAGAGCCGCCTGCGGTAACCATTTATCGAGACGCAGTACATACATCCTACATTTCGCTTCCCGTTGTCAAGCAGCAAGGAGGGATAAAATGACCATTCGAAAAGAAGCATTAAACAGCAAAGCGTTTCAAAAGTTAAAGGAAATTTACGACAATCGGGAGAGCATAGCCAGGGATTGGAAAGCCCAAGGGAAAAAGGTAGCAGGCATCCTGGGGTGGGACGTGCCGGAGGAGCTTTTGATGGCGGCGGATATACTGCCCTACCGGATTTACGGAACACCTGACATATCCATGAAGGAGGCGGATCAATATCTGGAATTTGCCTTTCCGCCGGTCCTCAGGTCCCAGTTCGAAAAGATTATTGACGGCGCAAATGCCGATTTGATGGACTGCCTGATCATTTCCAATTCAACGGATGCGCTGGTTCGAATCTACTATTATATTCGGGAGGTGGCAGCATTAGAACCGGAAAAACCGATCCCCGAGCTGTATTTCATTGATTGGCTCTTTACCAGATTCAGAATGCACCAGGTCCGCAATGAAAAGATCGTGGGACAGTTCCGGGAAAAGCTGGAGGCCTGGTCTGGGAAGAAACTGGATGACCAGGAAATTTTGAAAGCCGCCGATCAGTGCAATCGAAACCGGGAGCTGCTGGAGAAGATGGCAGCTCTGAGACGGGAAGGCAGAATCAACGGCTCCGAAGCGTTAGTCATCATAGGTTCCTCCTTCTATATGGAAAAGGACGCCCATTCGGTGCTTTTGGAAGACTTGCTGCAGGAAGCAGCTGCATGGCAAACCGTTTCCGGCGTCAAACTCTTTCTCACCGGCAGCGGTCAGGAACAGAGCGGATTTTATCAGCTGCTGGAAGAGCATGGAATGGTGGTCGTTGGTGAGGACCACGATTGGGGAGACCGTCACTGGAACAAAAAGATCGATACCAGCCTGGAGCCCATAAAGGGTATCGTGGACCGCTACATGCTCCGAAGCCCGGGAACTAAACGGGCCTTCGTGTCGGAGCGGGTAGAGGCGATTTGCCGCAGCGCCCGGGCCTGCGGAGCGGAGGGTGTAATTGCCTATACGTATCTCTACGACGATGCTCCGTCATGGGATTTCCCCGAGCAGAAAAAGGCTTTAAAGGAGATGGGAATCCCCATGCTCCAGCTGACAGGCCGGCCCTATGGAGTGGAAGAGGGCGAATCGTTAAAGACAAAATTAGAAGAGTTTGCAAGCAGCATCAAGGAGGTGTAAGGGTATGTCGGAAGAAAAAAAGCCGATGAAAGGACAGAGATCCGTTAAAAGTATGGAGGCTGCAAAAACAGCCAGCAAATATCAGAAAGAATGGTTTTTCGGACTGCAGGATCGTGTCGCCGGCGGAGAACCCTTTGCTTACATCAATGCGGATGTGCCGCTGGAAATTCTAAGGGCTATGGATATACCATTTGTTGTTAATCAATGGTGGGCGGCCATTTGCTCCGCCAAACAGATGTCTCCGCGTTACTTTAACTTCCTTCGGGAAAACGGTTACCGGGACGACTTGTGCAGCTATTGCGCCACCGCTTTTGCTGGAAGCATGGACCCGGTACCGGAGCAGGGACCGTGGGGAGGGCTTCCAAGGCCCACCCTGGCCATCACTCGTCTGACCTGCGACAGCCAGGGAAGAATCTTCGAGCTGCTGGCCCAAAAATACGGCGCCAAGTTTTATCCCATCGAAAATACCATCCCCACCATTGCCCCGGACCGTTGGTGGGAAAAAGCTCCGGACAACTGGGAAGAGCTTTATGAGAGCGAGCGCCTGGATGCGGCTGTGGAGGAGCTGAAAGGATTCATTCGCTTTCTGGAAATGGAAACCGGACGAATGTTTGATGAAAATCAGCTGATTAAAGTCATGAATTTGATTAATGAGCAGGAAGGTTATTATAAAAAGGCGCGGGATTTAATTGCTGATACAGTGCCGGCCCCGGTTACCATTGCCGATACGGTGAATGCAGTGATGCAGGCCCAGTGGCAGCGGGGAACCCAATGGGCTGCCGATCATGCCCGAAAATTTTACGAAGAAATCAAGGCCATGGTGGATACCGGTCACAAAGCATGCCCCAATGAAAAAATACGGCTGATGTGGATCGGCAGAGGGCTCTGGTTTAATTTGGGCTTTTATCAATATTTTGAAAAAAAATACGGCGCCGCGTTCATTTGGTCCATGTATCTGGCTATGGGGGCAGACGCATATATCCGAAACCACGTGGAAGATGATCCGCTGCGGGCCCTTGCAGCCAGGTTTATCGGCATGGAGGACTTTCTCCATATGCCGCCCTGGAATGCCCAATGGTTTGTCTCAGAGGCCAGGCATAATAAAATTGACGGTGTTGTTTATCTGGTTCCGGAAAACTGCATGCAGGCGGTAGAAGGCTCTTACTTCATTACCAAACGGCTGGAGGATGCGGGAATCCCCGTGCTCCAGCTGAGAGCGGATCCAGTGGATGCGAGAAAATGGAACCAGGAAACAATGACCGAAGCAGTGGAAACATTCTTACAGGATCGAATCATCGGGAAGGGAGAAAAAAGATGACAGAAACAGGACCTTTAACAGGATATAAGATATTGGATTTGACACAATTTGAATCGGGCACGGTTTGTACGGAAACGCTGGCCTGGATGGGCGCGGAAGTCTGGAAGGTAGAGCGTCCGGGAACCGGCGAGCTGGGGCGGTACTCCATTGCAGAGCCGGATCAGGATTCGGTGGGGTTTATCCTTGTTAACATGAATAAAAAATCCATTACATGTAATCTCAAGAGCGCGGAAGGGCTGGACTTGATCTACCAACTGCTGAAAGAAGCCGATGCCATTGTCGAGAACATGGGACCGGGCTCCATCGAGAAGCTGGGGCTGGGATATGATAAGTGCAAGGAGATCAACCCGAAGATCATCTATGCCCAGATCAAAGGTTTTGGCATGGATGGCCCCTATAAGGATTATCCTGCCTTCAACCCCATTGCTACGGCAGTGGGAGGAATGCCTGCTATTACCGGATTTCCGGGAGGAAAGCCTCTCCAATCCGGATTGAATCTGGCGGACTCGGGAGCCGGTTATATGTGCGCCATGTCCATGATCGCGGCCTTGCTGCAAAGAGAACGGACCGGAGTCGGACAGAGAATTGAAGTGGCCATGCAGGATGTGGTCATCGCATTCGGACGTTCCAGCTGGGAGCCCTATTACCGGGAAGGCAGACCGCCGAAAAGAGTGGGCAACGGCATGCCGCTGGAGGATGTGGGACCGGCCGGTATGTATCCGTGCAAACCGTTCGGCGAAAACGATTATGTACATATCTACTGCTCCAGACACCCGGGCAGCAAGCATTTTTCCAATCTGTGCCGGATCATCGGCAGACCGGATCTGCTGGAAGACGAACGATTTGCCACGCCGCGCTCCAGATTCCAATATAAAGATGTGCTTGATCCAATTATTGAAGAATGGACCGGCCAGCACACCAAACAGGAGGCGATGGATATTCTCTGCAAAGCGGATATCCCGGCTGGAGCAGTGCTTGACTGTGATGACATTACCAAGGATCCGTACCTGCGAAAACGGGGTATGATGGTGGAGCTGGAGACCAAAGACAGAGGCAAACTGGTGGTCCCCGGCTTTGCGTCCAGGATGTCGGAAAACCATGTTCCCTATAAACCTTCTCCGGGACTGGGAGAAAGCAACCAGGAAGTGTATCAAGGGATCCTGGGACTTTCCGATGAGGAACTGCAGGCCTTAAAGGAGAAAAAAGTTATATAGAAGAAAAAAGAGGCTGAAAAGTGTCAGTCTCTTTTGTTATTATTCAGGAAATATCGATAAAATTCATATTGACAGACATGCATACGTTTTTTCTTCCAGGCGTTATGGTGTTTTGTTCCCGTCCGTTTCCAGTACAGGCAGCAGTTTAAAGGATTTCTGCTTATACTTTTCATAATAGTCATAGAGCATGCAGGAAAAGAGCAGGCGCTGCCGGATTAAAGGATCTTCAAGATCATCCTCCACGATTTCTACAATTCGATTGATCTTATTCATGGTGGTGTTGCGGTGCATAAAGAGAATTTGCGATGTTTTGGTCAAATTGCGATCGTGCAGGAGATAGCACAGCAAAATTTCCCGCAGATTGGTGTTATGCTCCGTATCATAACGAATCAAAGCTGCAAGACCCGGATGGGTTAAATAGAGGACATTATCATGGTGGCAGATCTGCTCGTACTGGCGGTAGCACAAATCTAAAATAAAGTAGGTTCCATACTCTTCCTGGGTAAAAATCCGTTTTCCCGAATCCGGGAACATTTTTCTGGCAATGGACAAAATTCGTTTAGCAATCAGATATTCCGTGCGAATCATTTCAAAGTTGCGGGTATGGTTGCTGATCCCGGCATAAGCGTCGTATTTTTCCAAAATGGATTGCAGCGCTTCCTGTCTTTCCACCGCCAGGTGGATCGATCGACCGGGGCTGTGATACATGACGACCGCCCGGTTGGAAAACAACGTCACATTGGAAGTCGGAAAAGCGTTCCTAAGATCAGCTTTGATTTCTTCGGGAGCACTTTGAAAACGGCCTGGGTCTGAGGCTTCAATGACAAATAGATTATACGCTTCTGCCGATTGGAAGGGCAGCTCGTACAAACCGGATTTGATTTCATCTTCATAGGAAAGCTCCCTGGAGACGATATTGCGGAAAAAGACATCAAAGGATGATTCCAGTGAGCCTCCTTGGGGAAAAGCCTTTCGCAGGGAAAGCAATGCCTGGTTCAGTTTATTGTATAGAGGAATCAAATTCAGCGTGGTTTCGACTAAGCTGACCGCCGGTGCGGCAGCGGACTGAGCCTGTTCCTCCAAAGGCGCAAAAAAAACCACACTCTTGGGAATCTCATAATGTTTCATGACAGCGGCGATTTCATTAATGGTTCCTATGCAAATGCTGTCTGCGGGTATCGGCGTATTTCTGTCCAGGAGCACAATCTGGACCGGGATTGTACGCAGATCGTTTTTTATATGGATGTTTTTTACCGTGCTCCCCAGCGTTTGCAATAAATAGTTGATGATTTTCATAAGATTACCTCTGATAAAGAATTGGGTAAAACGTTACTTACCCTGTTCTGTTTATTTTATAATAGAATCACCGGGGAAGCAAATAAAATCGGGACTATACGGATGTGCAACCTGACTATTTTATCTTTTCCAATTAGTGAAGGATCTATATTTCAGGGAAAAGTATTTGCCATCCTGACCAAGAAGCGTGCATAATGGAAGACAGGAAGGAAGTTGTTTATAAAATGGAAGAAGAAAAAATATTTAACAAAAACTATATATTGCTGATGATCATCAACACGCTTTTGTTTACCAGCTTCAATATGATCAATCCGGTGCTCCCCAAATATGTGACCGGTTTGGGGATGAGCGTTACGCTGGCCGGTGTCCTGTCAGGGTGCTTCTCCATCACGGCGCTGATTTTCAGGCCCCTGAGCGGCATTGCGGCGGATAAGATGAATCAAAAGAGACTATATCTGGCAGCGGGCGCCATCATCACCGCTGCCTGCTGCGGATATGCCGTGTTCAGCAGTTTTTCAGGGTTGTTTTTCGTAAGAGTGGTGCACGGAATTTTCTTTGCCGTTGATACGACGGTTTCTTTGGTGCTGGTAACCCGATATATACCGAAGGGGAAGATGGGCCAGGGAATCGGATTCTTCGGTATCGGGCCTATTATTGCCATAGCCTTTGCCCCCGGAATGGGACTGAAAATCGGAACAACCTACGGATACATAAACAGTTTTTTCATTGCTGCAGTCATGTCCGCCGCGGCAACACTGCTGATCCTGTTTGTTGCCAATCAAGAACAAAGGGAAACGCCAGATGCTGAATCAGAGAAAATCCAGGAGAGCAAAGCTCTGCCGCAGCCGGCGGGCCGCAGACTTTCTTTAAAACAGTTTATAGCCACAGAAGTGATCGTCTTTGCTTTTCTTGCAGGACTCTTTTCCTTTGCCAATAGTATCGAATACACATTTATCGCACTTTACAGCGAGACGAAAGGAATCGACGACATTTCCATCTACTTTACCGTGAGCGCGGCTTTCATTCTGCTGTCCAGGCTCTTTGCGGGAAGGATTTATGATAAAAAGGGCTTGGCGGTCATTCTCTATCCGGCGTATCTGGTCGGGGCTGTCAGCATGTTCATCCTGGGAAATGCCGGGTGTATGGCCATGTTCCTGGCTGCGGCGGCGCTAAAAGCACTGGGGCAGGGCGCCGGGCAGCCCTCTCTTCAGTCCCAGTGCATGACTTCCGTTTCCCAGGATCGGGTCGGCGTGGCAAGCAGCACCTATTATCTGGGGCCGGACATTATGCAGGGCATTGGCCCAATTGTTGGCGGGGCAGTCATTGACCGGGCAGGCTATGCGGCAGCGTACGATTTGTGCGGCATCCTGATGTTGGCCGGAATTGTCTTCTATGCCGGTTATATGAGATACAAAAAAGGAAAGGCGGCCATGCAGGCCTGATAAACCAGCCAAGGGGTAATTTTTGATACGGAACTTGGATAAGAAACCGGTAAAGCGTGATATAATAAAACAATCACATTTTGGGAGGTTGTATACATGCTGACAGAAAAAGAATGGCTGCTGATCAACGACATTATAAAAGAGATTTATGCGGCGAAAAATCTCAAGCAGTTTGGAGAGACCTTTCTGCTGCTGATTCGCAAATTGATACCGTTTCGTTCTGCTGCGTTCACCATAATCGATAATGGTTTTACCGTGCGGGAGCAGCAATATGCAGGCATCAATTTACCGGCCAGCAGTATCAGGGAATATAATGAAAAATATGCGGATCAGGACTATACCAATGAAATTCTCAGCTTTCCCAAATCGACTTCTTACCGCGATACCGATCTCATCAATGAAGAGCAGAAACAGAAAACAACGATCTATCGGGAATGGCTGGCCCCCCAGGGGAAAAAGTACGGCGGCGGCCTGACTATTAAATTGGAAAACCGGCTTATAAGCTGTATAACTTTGTTTCGGGATGAAATGAACGGGCCCTTGTCGGATCGGGAACTCTACATTTTAGATTTGTTCATCGGCCATATGGAAAGTATCATCGGCTATCTGCTCATTGAACAGCAAAATCGCTTTATGGATTTCAAGACTATGCAGGCTTACCAAAAACTCTCCGGACGGGAGAAGGAAATCATACCCTATGTGCTAAAAGGCTATTCCAACGATGATCTAAGCGAAATCTTTTACATTTCAAGCTCAACGGCCAAAAAGCATGTTTACAGCATTCTCTCTAAATTCCAGGTGTCCAGCCGGGGTGAGTTGATCAAACTTATCGCTTCGCAGGAATAATGGTCTTTTTCGCCAAGTGAAAAGTAGCAAAAAAGACCATTGACCTATCTAAAAGGAGCATGGATCGGGAAATTTCGATTCTTTTAGACAATTTATAAAATATTCAGATAAAGATATACTTTTAAGTGTAAAAGGTATATCTTTTTTAGCTTCTAATCCTTCATAAATTTAAAGGAGATAATGAAAATGTCTGAAACTGTATTAAAAAATGAAAACAGTGAACTGCTGACAGGCCATGTGCCTAAACTATTTTGGAAGTATGCGCTGCTTTCGGTGGCAGGTGTTATGTTCTCCTGTCTGGCCGTCATTATCGACGGGTACTTTATGGGCAACGCTGTAGGGGAATTGGCTCTGGGAGCAATTGCGGTCTGTATTACACTGATGTATTTCTGCATGGGACTGTGCGCCATGTTCGGCGTGGGAGCATCGACCCTGGCCGGTATCAAACTGGGGCAGGGGAAACGGGATGAAGCAAGAAACGTCTATGGCAGCACCCTTTTATTCGCCTTAATTCTGACAGTGGTAATCGGAATTCTGTCCATCCTTTTCCTCAATCCGCTGTTGAGATTCTTAGGCGCGACAGATGCCATTCTGCCATACGCCCGGGCTTATGGGCTGGTGTTTTTCTCATTTCTGCCTCTGAGCGTTCTCGGCCAGATTGGCTACTATTTCTGCCGGCTGGCGGAAAAGCCCCGTATGGCGGCGATCATCTTTGTTGCTTCCGGCTTGGCGGCCATCCTTGTGGAATACATCATGGTCTTTAAGCTGCATATTGAAACCGCAGCTTCGGCTACTGATTTTATAATCGGCGTTGCCGGTACGGTTCTGTTGATTCCTTATTTGCAGGGGACCGCCAATCCTTTCAAGTTAAGAAAACGGGATTTGAAAATCAGATTTGATTACATTTGGGAATCAATCAAGATCGGTTTTCCCATGTTCCTCTTCAACCTTTGTCCGCTTATTACAACGGTCATCATCAATAGGCAGCTGATCGCTTATGGCGGCAATGACCTGCATATCGCGGCCTTCGGTATTTTTAACGCATATATCGTTTACGTCATGAACTGTCTGACCACCGGGCTGACAGCCGGTATCCAGCCCATTGCCAGCGTCAACTACGGGGCCAATGAAAACGGAAGAATCAAACAGCTGTTAAAGACCGGCGTCGGCCAGAGTTTTCTCGTGCTGCTGGCCCTGCAGGTGATCATTCTCATAGCAGCCCGGCCGTGCGTAAGCTTCTTCGCAGGAGATGCGGGTGAACTGACCGACATCACCGTCAGCGCCATGAGAATTTATATCCTAATGTTTGCCTTCGGCAATGTTTCCACATTGGTTGGCGGCTACTATATCGGGATCGAAAACAACAAGCTGGCTATCCTCAATTCAACAACCAGAGTGCTGATTTTTGCAGTGCCGATGCTGTTTGTGATTCCAAAGCTGTTCGGCCTCAATGGCGTTTGGATGGCACAGCCCTTCGCGGATGCACTAGCATGCATCATCGCAGTCATCTGCCTGGCACACGAATTTAAGAGATTATCAAAAACGGAAAAGTAAAGAAGGGAGATTTATTATGAAAATTGCAATTGGTGGATTTATCCATGAAGGTAACAGCTTTAGTGTGGAAACCATTGGCCTGGAAAAATTCAAGGAAATGATTTATACCGAAAGCGGAAATCTAATTGAGAGGCACCGCCATGATCGCCGGATTCTCGGAGGATTTATCGATTATGCCGAAGATCAGAAGTGGGAAATCCTGCCGTTGGTAGCAGCGATGGCAGTACCGGCAGGCCCGGTAAAAAAAGAAACCTATGAACATATAAAAGCGCAATTTTGCGAGCCGTTAAAAAGAGAAAAGGTGGATGGAATTCTGCTCCATTTACACGGGGCGATTGTTTCGGAAGAAGTTCCGGATTGCGAAGGCGCTATTCTGACCGCCGTCAGGGAGATTGTGGGCAATGAGATCCCAATGATGACCGTGCACGACTTGCATGCTAATGTATCGCCGGCAATGATCCAGACGGTAAATGGACTGTTCGGCTACAATACTCAGCCACATGCCGATATGTATGAGCGGGAACAGGAAGCAGCCGCACTGATGGGACGCACCTTAAAAGGAGAAGTAAAAACTTATTGTACTTATGCCCAGCCGCCGCTTTTGCTTCCGGCCATATCCACGGACACGGCCATCGGAGCGATGAAGCCGGTGATCGAAAAAGCATTCCAATATGAAGAGGAAAACGGCATCATCAACGTTTCGCCTTTTGCCGGCTATTATGGGTCGGACACGGTAAATACGGGAGCTTCGGCAGTTGTCGTGGCGCAGGCGGATAAGGAACAGCGGGCAAATGAAATCGCAGCTGAAATGGCAGATTACTTCTGGCAGCAAAAGGAAACCTTTTTCGTGGAAACGGTTTCGGTCAAAGATGCTCTGAAAATAGCCGAACAGACTGAGAAGCTGTGCTTTTTCGTCGATGAAGCCGACGATCCGATGGGCGGAGGCCCGGCTGACGGTACCTACATACTGAGCCGGCTGCTTGAGGAAGGCGCTGATTCGGCAGCGGTTATGACCATTTTCGATCCTGAATTTGTTGCGCTGGCGTTCCAGGCTGGAGAAGGAAATGCCGTTTCCGGCCTGCTGGGCGGAAAGATTGACAACAAGCACGGTGATCCCATCCAAGTGGAAGGAACGGTTGTTAAATTATATGAAGGCAAAATCCCCCTTGTATGCTGGAATGAAGAGGACCTGCAGAACCCGGGCAGAATCGCGGTGGTAGACTTTAAGGGTATTCATATTGTGGTGACCCAGCATAAAACATCCACAGAAAGCATCAATGTTTTCAAGTATCTGAATATGGACGCAACGGCTTACAAAGTCCTTGTCGGAAAAGGGCTGGGAGAAGCTTATCAAATGGTTTTCAAAGAGATGGCCGATAAATTTATCACCATCGACAGTATCGGCGTGACCAATCCGGATGTGACAAAGATCGGAGACTTTAAGAACATCAGAAGGCCGGTTTATCCGCTGGACCCGGGCACAGAAATGAGGTATGAATAAACAATCAGTTTATTTCTATACATAGACCTTTTATGCGGCAGGCTTCTTGTTTCCCGGAGCCTGCTGCGAAATTTTGAGAATAAAGGAGAGCAATAAAGATGAAAATCTATGATTTGTCAGCCACAGTCAATGAAGAGCTGTGGTATTACGGAACGCCCTATGTTCCCTATCGGACAAAATACCTGGCTACGGTCAAAGGCAATGGATATATCACCAAAGAACATATCTTAACATCCCACACCGGAACCCATCTGGAGTGTGGCAAGCACTGGTGGGATGATGGGGAATGCGCAGATCAGGTGGCACTGGAGAAAATAGCGGGTCATGCCAGAGTATTGCGGTTTGCGTGCAAGGAGCAGCCTTTTTACGGGATTACACCGGAAATGCTGGAAGCCGCAGGAGCTGACCGGCTGGAAGAAGGCGACATCTGCATCATCGCCACTGGATGGGATAAACGGATTAAGGAGGCTAATTATACCTGGGAAAGCCCATTTATTACGGTAGAATCGGCCAATTATCTAAAAGAAAAAAAGATCAAGGCCTTTGCCATCGATGCTCCCATGTTCGGTGATCCCCGGGATGGGATGGATGTGGTTCCGGAAGGCCTGGAGCTGCCGGACTATGTATTCCAGAAGGCGGGAATTCCGTGCATCCTCGGCCTGGTCCATGCGGCGCAGCTGCCGGATGAGGTGTTTTTTATCGGCGCGCCGTTAAAGCTGGAAGGAGCGGACGGCTCCCCGGTCAGGGCCATGGCCATGGAGTTATAATAGCAAGCAAGAAAGGAGAAAGAGAATTGACAATTAAAGATATCAAAGTGAAAAAAATTACAGCTGAGGAAGCGGTTCGGATCGGCGCCGATCAGTGGGAAGTTCTGATTGATGAGGAACCTCTGGAAGAAGAGTGGCTGGTGGAAGAGCAAGAAGCCAGCTATATCGTAGAGGGTGAGGCCATTGTTACTGTAAATGGTGAAGAACTGATGCTGACACCCGGCACCCTCGTTTCGTTTCCCAAAGGGCTTTCGTGTATCTGGAAAACGCCGAAATATATGAAGAAAACCTTTAAAGAAGGTTTTGACTTTGAGGTGTAATTATACATTCAAATATAGACGAAGAAAAGGGGCTGCCGCATCAAAGGATGAATGGGATCAGCCTCTTTTTTTCGCACAATATCACGAAGTGTTAATTGGTTTACCATAATAAAAATGCCCTATTTTTGCGCAAATTAGTGTAAGCGGCGGCCAGCCAGCCTGATGAAACAAGGAGACGGCCGCACTAAATATAAAGTCAGAAGGAGGCGATAAGCGTAAAAGCGGTTGACTTTCATGGCAGAATCCTTATAATTTAAAGGGTATAAATTATGTGGAGACAAATAGAAAATAAAATGTTATAATAAATCTGTCTGAACCATTTTCAGGACACTGCGGACCTGAATGGATACAAATGAGAAAATCTATAACTGAAAATCAGAAAGAGGCTAGGTATGGATAGAAACGAAATCGCAAGCAAGAGAAAAGAAGAAGTTATCAAGTTGCTTCAGAATATGAACATAAAAAAAGACGCCGACGGAGGCTTCGCAAAAGAGGCGGTCTATGCGAGCATGCAGGACCTCTGCAACTTATATGAATCGAATATCGCTCAGCTGGAGCAGACATTCGATTCAGAAATACAGGTTTTACAGAAACAGATGCAGGCGGAAAAGACCTCCATGGAACAGCGGATTGCCGAAAGTAAGCGTCAGGCTGAGCAGGAAGCTGAAATCAAAATGAAAGAAATTCAGCAGAGACTGCAAAAATATGAAGCCAACAACGATGTTTATATCAACATGATGATGGAAGCGAAGAAAAACAGCAACGAGATTGTTTCTAGAGCTAGGGCGGAAGTTACCCAGATGTTGGAAGAGGGCAGAGCGCAGCTGGCTGAAGAAGAAAAGAAGCAGGAAGAAGAGAGGCTGCAGCTCCAAGCTGAAAAGGTACGGACACAGACAGAACTGCAGCAGGAACGGGAAGAGTTTGAAAAAGAGGCGCAAGCGTCCAGAAGCCGTTTTGAAATGGAAATGAAGGCGCTGCGTGACAAAATAGAGGCCGATAAAGCAGAGAGCGAAATTCTGCTCAAAGCGCAGAAAGAACAGGCCGAAGAAGATATGCAGATGGCAAAGGCCAAGTCTCAGATGCAGATCGAAGCTGCGTGGGCTGAGGCAGAAAGACAGATCAATGAGAAGCGGGCTCAGGTTAACGCAGAATTGGAAGCTGAACAAAAGCGCATCCGGGTTCAGCTGGAATCGGAACAAAAGCGCATTACCGAACAACTGGAAGCGAGACAGCAAAAAGTTCAGGCAGACCTGGAAGCAAGAGAAAAGAAGATTAACGAAGAACTAGAAACAAAACAGAGTAAAGTCAATGCACAGCTGGAGGCAGACCAGAATCGGGTTCGGGAAGAGCTGGAAGCAGAAAAGAAAAAAGTACGCGAAGAACTGGCTGCTGAAAAGAATCGTGTTCGGGAAGAATTGGCCGCTGAACAAAATAAAGTCAACGCGCAGCTTAAGGCAAAGGAAGAGCGCGTCAATCATGAGCTGGAAAGAAAACAGCAGAGAGTCAGACAAGAACTGGAAGCGGAGCAGCAGGCTGTCCGCAAGGAAGTTCAGGAAGCCCGTGCCAAGAGCCAGGCTGAAGTCAAAGCTGTTCAGGAAAGCCTGGCCAAAAATGTCCAGCAGGCCAGAGAAAACTTTAATTCTGAAGTACAGACCATGCGCGCCAATCTGGAAATCGAAATGCAGAACGAAAAATCCATGGCTAGAGCGGAGATCAATCGCATGAAGGCTGAAATGGAAGAACAGAAAAAAGCTCTTGAAAGCCGGATGGAGCAGGAGCGGAGAAACCTGGAGCTGGAAGAAAAGAAACTGCAGCAGCAGAAATATAAATATAGTACATATATTGAAACCATAGAAGGCGAATTCGGGAAAGTCAAGTCCGATATTGGCAGTGTAACAGAAGCTTTGGAAGGAATTAGAAGTAAGCTGTATTTCCAGGATAAGGACGAGATCACCAGGAGCTATACGGATACAAGTACAGATATAGAGGATGTTCTGGTAGAGTCGGATGATTGATCTGAAGAAAGATTTGCAGCAAACTCCCAAAATAAATCTTGAGATGAATGAGAGCCTGTCTTCCGATAAATGGGTAAGGGAGGCTCTTGATGCAGCTTTTAAAGACGAAGAACCAAAGAAACCGAAAAAAAAAGAACCCGAGGATTCAAAAGAAAACCTTTTCAAGCGAAACTGGAAGTGGCTCGCCCTCGAAGCGGGGGCAGCGCTCCTTGTGGTTTTGCTTGTTTTTAATTTGATTATAGGCGTGCCGCGGATTACAGGAAATTCCATGGAGCCCAATTTCTGCAGCGGCGACCGGATCGTTATTTTTCGTTTGGCCAGAAACATAGAAAAAGGGGATATTATCGTCTTTAAAACGAAAAAAGGGGAAAAGCTGATCAAGCGAGTGGTCGCTACTGCCGGGGATACGGTGGATGTCAGCAGACAGGACGGGCTGTACATCAACGGAACCAAGGTAGAAGAAGACTATGTTTACACGGCTACGGCCATCACCGATGAGACGATGGAATATCCGGTGACCGTTCGGGAGGATTGCTATTTTGTCCTCGGTGACAACCGGGTCAACTCCAAAGACTCCAGAAGCAAAGAGGTAGGACTGGTTGAGAAAAAAGATATTGTTGGACGAGTTGTTTTGGATATAAAAAAAGTTTAGGAGACAGAGCATGGAAGCATTAAAGGATAAAATCATCCGAGAAGGACAAGCTGTCGGAACCGGGATCGTGAAAGTGGACGGGTTCCTCAACCACCAGATCGATGTTAAATTTATGGATGAGATCGGCAAAGAATTCCGCCGCCGTTTTGCAGATATCGAAGTGGATAAAATTTTGACCGTGGAAGCCAGCGGTATCGGCATCGCCTGTATGACGGCTCCGTATTTCGGCTATCCACCTGTGGTTTTCGCAAAAAAAACCACGCCCAGCACCATGACGGAAGACTTTTACGGTGCTGAAGCCAAGTCCTTTACCAAGGGAACCGTCTCTATCATTCGGGTCGCTAAAAAATATCTTCATGAAGGGGATCGGGTGCTGATTCTGGACGATTTTCTCGCCCACGGCCAAGCAGCGCTGGCAATGACACAGCTGGTACAGCAGGCGGGCGCAAAAGTCCTGGGGATCGGCGCAGTGATCGAAAAAGGCTTTCAGGGCGGCGGTCAAAAACTGCGGCAGGCAGGGTTCCGCCTGGAATCGCTGGCAGTCATCGAAAAGATTGATGACGGAACGATTGCTTTTGTGTAAAAAATTGTGATTTTCTGGACAAAATAACTTTACAAGCCAATTATGAAGTGGCTATAATGGAGTGTATCTTATTTCATTTACTTATATTTACGCAAAGGAGAGAAAAAGAACATGAAAAAAGTACTAGCAGTATTACTGGCGCTTGTTATGGTCTTCAGCTTCGCGGCATGCGGCGGCGGAAGCAGCGATGAAGGCGATAAGGACGCGGTAAAAGTTGGATGTATCTTTATCGGATCCATCAATGACGGCGGCTTTACTCAGTGCATGAACGAAGGTCTGGAAAAGGCAGCCAAAGAAAACGGAATGGAACTGGTTAAGAAAGAAAACGTAAGCGACAGTGATACGCAGGGAGCAAAAACCACTGCCACCAACCTGATCGACCAGGGATGCAAGATCATTGTAGGGTGTTCCTTCGGATACGGAGATGCTCTCAACGAGCTGGCCAATTCCGGCGACTATGATGATGTTACCTTCTTACACTTCTCAGGCCCTTACCAGAATGAAAAGAACATGGAAAACTTCTTCGGTTCCATGGAAGAAGCAAGATATCTTTCCGGCATGGCAGCAGCAGCGGCAAGCAAGAAAAACGTTCTGGGTTATGTAGCGGCTCATCCTTACACAGAAGTGCAGATTGGCATCAATGCCTTTACACTGGGCGCACAGGCAGTCAATCCGGATGTTGAAGTAAAAGTCGTTTACATCAACACTTGGGGCGATGCTGAAATCGAAAAAGCAGCGGCAGAACAGCTGATCAGCGCCGGATGCGATGTGCTGACCTATCATGCTGACTCAACAGCAACCCAGCTGGCTGCAAAAGAAGCAGGCATTTACACCACCGGCTGGAACTACAACAACAATGTTGCAGGCGAAAATTACCTGACAGCTCCTTACTGGGATATGTCCGCTTACTTCACACCGACCTTTAAGGCGATCAAAGACGGAAGCTTTAAACCGACCGGAACAAAGCCTTTCAGCAGCTACGGCTCCATCGAAAGCGGTCTGATCTGTCTGGACAAGCTGGGTGCAGCAGTACCGGAAGATGCTCAGAAGCAGATCAACGAAGTAAAGGATAAGATGGCAAAAGGCGAATTCAAAGTATTCTCCGGCGAAATCAAATACAATAACGGAAAGACTTTGTGCAAAGAAGGCCAGACCTTAACTGATGAAGAAGTATGGAAGATTCAGGGCGAGGTTGAAGGCGTGAAAGCGACTTCCAACAAATAATCATCGATGAGAAACAAATAAACTTATTGTATTGAGGGGAACCGTCAGGTCCCCCTTATACTATTTTACCATTATTTTGGAGGCGAACAGTGCAGCAAGAACTGGCAATCGAAATGAAGAACATCAGCAAATCATTCGGAACCCTCAAGGCCAATGACAATATCAATTTGTCCGTGCGGCACGGAGAGGTCCATGCTTTGCTTGGAGAAAACGGCGCAGGCAAGTCGACTCTGATGAACATGCTCTCGGGAATCTACACCCCTGATTCGGGTATCATCAAGATCAACGGGGAAGAAGTGCATTTTTCTTCGCCTAAGGAATCTATTCGCATGGGAATCGGCATGATTCATCAGCATTTCAAACTGGTCGACGTTATGACTGCAAAAGAGAACATCATCATCGGACAGCCGACTAATGTTTTTCTCCGCGGAAAAGCCCTGTCTAAAAAAGTGAAGGACCTTTCCGATCAATACGGGCTGGATATCGATCCTGATAAAAAGGTATACGATATGTCCGTGGGAGAAAAACAGACTTTGGAAATCATCAAAGTTTTATACAGGGGCGCCAAAATCCTGATCATGGATGAGCCTACTGCTGTCCTGACCCCGCAGGAAATTAAAAAACTTTTTCGGGTTATCCGCAATATGAAGGAACAGGGATGTTCGGTGGTCATCATTACCCATAAGCTCAATGAGGTTATGGAGATTTCCGACCGGGTTACGGTTCTCAGGAAAGGACAGTCCATCGAGACCGTGGTGACAGAAACGGTCAAAGTCGCCAATCTGATTGAGATGATGGTAGGCAAAAAAGTGGATTTGTCCATTGAAAAGAAAAGCTTTGATAAAAAACGTCCGCTGTTGAACATGGACGAGGTGACCGTTTTGGACAGCGAAGGGAAAAACGCCCTCTCAGATGTGAGCTTTACCTTGAATTCCCACGAGATCGTCGGTGTGGCAGGAGTGGCCAACAGCGGACAGAAGGAATTGTGCGAGGTGATTGCCGGCCTGGCCAAAGCGGAAAAAGGCAGGATCTACTTCGAAGGCGAAAATCTGGTGGGAAAAACGCCGCGGGATATTATCCGTTTGGGGATCCGCATGGGATTTATTCCGGAGGACCGGTTGGGCATGGGACTGGTGGGCTCCATGGATATCGTTCATAATATGATTCTAAAAGATTATCAGAATCAGCCGGGGATTATCCTTCAGCGGGGCCCGTGCGTAAAGAAGGCGAAAAAAATCGTCAAAGAACTGGATATCCAGACACCTAATATTTATACGCCGGTTAAAAAGCTTTCGGGCGGCAATGTACAGAAGGTGCTCCTTGGCAGGGAGATCGATTCTGCGCCCAAGGTCCTGATTACGGCATATGCGGTCCGAGGATTGGATATCGGAGCTTCTTACAAGATCTACGATCTGCTCAACGAACAGAAGGAGAGAGGCGTAGGCGTCCTCTTTGTCGGTGAAGATTTGGACGTGCTGATGGATCTGTGCGACCGGGTGATCGTGCTTTGTCATGGAGAAATTACAGGCATTGTCAAGCCGTCGGAAGTGACAAAAGAAGATATTGGTCTTTTGATGACAGGAAAACAAGATGGGGAGGCTTTGGCGTAATGGATTTTATAAGAGTGACAAAACGTGATGACCTGCCTAGAAAAAAAGAGATTATCATCACTGCCTTGGCGGTGGTGCTGTCAATTGTCTTTGCAGGCATCATTTTATTGATTTTCGGGCTTAACCCGTTTAATATTTTCAAGGAGATCGTATTGGGATCGGTTGGAACTTCTCTTCGGATCAAGCAGACGATCATTAAGGCGATCCCACTGATCATCGCGTCCATGGGAATTATCGTCGCCTTTAAAATGAAATTCTGGAATATCGGCGGTGAGGGCCAGATCACGATGGGAGCTCTCGGAGCCGGATGGGTAGCCCTTAATCTGGGCGAAAGCGTGCCTCAGCCGGTCATGATCCTGCTCATGGTGATCGCGGCTGCCATCTGCGGCGGAATTTGGGCGTTCATACCGGCGATCTTCAAGGCCAAGCTGGGAACCAATGAAACCATCTTTACCTTGATGATGAACTATGTGGCGATTAAATTCGTTACATACCTTCAGTACGGTCCCTGGATGGATCCTGCAGCCAACGGATTTCCCAAAATCGCAACGTTCTCCTCCAATGCGGTGTTGCCTTCTTTGGGCGGCGTGCATATCGGCTGGATTTTCGCGCTGATCGCGACGGCGTTTGTATATTTCTTCATTAATCATACTAAAGTCGGATACGAAATTACAGTTGTTGGAGAAAGCGTTGAAACAGCCCGCTATGCGGGTATGAATATCAGCAAGGTTATCGTCATTGCCATGCTGGTTTCCGGCGGTCTTTGCGGCATCGTCGGCATGGTGCAGGCATCGGCCATCGAAAAAACGCTGGTTGCGGCGATTGCCAACAATTATGGATTTACCGCCATCATTACCGCATGGCTTTCCAAGCTTCATGCGGGATACGCCCTGCTGGTATGCGTGGTCTTTGCCATGCTGATTCAGGGCGGCGAATACATCCAAATAGCTCTGGGCATTCCGAGCGCTGTATCGGATATTGTGCAGGGATTGGTCTTGTTCTTTGTTCTGGGAAGTGAATTTTTCATGCGGTACCGAGTTCGTTTCGGCAGAGCGTCCAAGGAGGTGGCTTAATTATGATTGAATTTCTGGCTGCGTGCGTGGTAGCGGGAACACCTCTGGTATTTGCGACGGTGGGTGAACTGATTACGGAAAAAACGGGAAACATGAATCTGGGTGTGGAAGGTATGATGCTCATGGGAGCAGTTATGGGCTTTTACACGGGGCTGAACACAGCCAATCCTGGAGCCGCGCTGCTTTCGGCGGCCCTTGCGGGAGCCGGCGGCGCCATGATTTATGCATTCGTGACGGTAACCTTGAAGGCCAATCAGGTTGTTACCGGACTGACGCTGACCATCTTCGGCACTGGCTTTGCTCAATTCGTAGGCGAACCGCTGCTGGGCTCCATGGCTCCATCTGCGATCACTTCCTTTTTCAGCAAAGTGACGATTCCTGTGCTGGGTCAGATTCCGGTTATAGGGCCGATTTTCTTCCAGCAGGATATGTTCGTGTATTTGAGCTATGTGGTCTGCGCAGTAGCAGCGGTGTACATGTATAAGACCCGCATGGGTATGAACCTGAAAGCGATGGGGGAAAACACGGCGGCAGCGGATGCTTCCGGTATCAACATCACCTTGTATAAATATGTGCACATCCTCATCGGCGGCGCGCTTTGCGGGCTGGGCGGCGCGTACCTTTCTCTGGTGCGTATTCCCATCTGGCAGGAAGACGTTGTCAACGGCAGAGGCTGGATCGCGGTGGCTCTGGTAATCTTTGTGGCATGGAATCCGATCAAAGGTTTCTTCGGCGGCGTGCTCTTCGGCGGACTGTCCATCCTGGGTCTGAAATTCCAGGCTATGGGACTTGGGATTTCCCAATACTTGGTGGATATGATTCCATATATTGCGACGATTTTGATTGTAATTATCAGTACGCATAAAAAGAGAAAAGAAAGCCAGCCTCCGGGAGATTTGGGCAACAATTACTTCCGAGAGGAGCGGTAGGGGCAAAAAACGTTTTGCTGCGGCGAGGTCCTCGGGCGGGGTTATATCGTTTGGGCGATA
>NZ_JAJAGH010000011.1:0-13222 GCF_020734085.1 Hominibacterium faecale | reverse complement strand
GCAGCTCTGCGGAGTTTGCCTGCGCAAAACGTTTTTTGCTGCGGGAGTTGTGAGTTGAGATGAGGGGCGCGGCTCCCCTTGTGGGGGAGCGCGGATTTGTGTTGGGATAAGGAGCGGGCCCTTCGGGCCCGGATTTTTAAAGGGTGCAAAGTAAAATGATCGCTGGAGCTTGTTTTGGTCTAAGATTGCGATGATTTTTCATCGTGAAAAAAGAAAAAATTCAGAAGAGCGATAATTTGCTGCTGTTTTTGGGTGGATTGGCAGCGAAAAAGGCTAAAAATTATCGCTGGGAAGGCTGCTGGGCACAGATCGCGATGATTTGCTCCCGGCCTCCACCCTGTCCAGGCTTCCGGCCTAGATCCCCAAAAGTGAAACTCACAGCAATAAGTGAAAACATGAAAAGAGAAAGCCTGCATATCCCCAATAGGAGACTGCAGGCTTTCTCTTTGATATGATCAACGATACAGAAATTTATAAAGTTCAGATGCTTCTGCATCTGGATATTTTTTTATGACCTCAAGGATCGCCGCGATATCCGCTTCCGGCTCCTCCAGGGCGTCCGCTATTTGTGGTATGGATTGATGCTTTAGGTATTTTGTTTTCACTTTTTCAATGGTTTTAATGATTGCGCCTTCCGTTCTTCCCTGTTCCAGACCTTCTTTACGTCCCTGCTCGCGGCCTGTCTGGTAGCCATCATTTTCGCGGATGGTCTCACATTCTTCCCTGCTCAATTCGTCATATAAAAAACTCACAACCTCACCACCATTCCTTTTCAGGAAATCCCGCAGGCTCCCTTCCTTGACGCAGGCCTTCACGGCCTCTTCGATGGCGGCTTTCAGGTCACCCATGCGCTTTTGGTTCTCACGCACGGTGTGGATGAACCGACTGTATTCGGAGAGAGTTTTGCAATGGGCCAAAACCTCCGCGGCCTGGCCGTAGTTCACATTGATGACCTTCACCACCGCTTCTAAGGTTATTTTATCACATTTTTCGAAAAATGCGTTAGAAAGTTTCAATTCCTGCTCCAAAGGCGCGGCCTGGATGCCGTTGTAAAAAACGTAAAGCTCCGGCGCGGGTAATAGTGTACTGATACGCTGAAAATTCGGCAAATGACTTGCCGGATTTTCCCCTCACTGCGTTGTCATCGTTCGCCGTAGCTACGGCTACGCCTCATTCTTCCGTCTTGTGAGATGAAAAATCCTTCGACGTCATTTATCCAAACTTCAGCGTGCCAGTACACGAAATGCTTGCTGTAAATGGCCTTGGAAAAATAGAATTTTTCATATTCTTTGGCGATGTAAACCAGCATCCTCAGTGGCATGTTGGGGTTGATCGTGGACTGGTGTTCGATCAGGATGATGAGGCGGCCTTCGATGATAAAAGCCAGATCGTTCTTCCGGTCCCCAAAGATGGCTTCTTCCAACGTAACGATTTCAATTTGGGTATCCTTTGCGTAGTGCCGCCCGGAGAGGGCGCTGTACAGCTCCAGGAGTTTTTCCTTGTCGTCGAAGAACTGGCGGAATACGCTGTCTTTGTAAATGTGTTTCGGTTTTGTCATGGTGATAAATCCCCCTTTTGATGGTTTTGCAAGTTTGTGCCGGTGTACCTAACTTATATTTTGTATATAAATGTAATTTATAGAAGTATATACCATATAATGTTAAATGTCAATATATACCATTTAATTAAAAGCGGGATTTGCGCGAGAATCAAACCGGAATTTACAAATGTCTTGACACCTGTAAAGAAATGTGCGATAGTTAAATTAGTATGTTTTATAGTTTAATCGTAGGAGAAAGACAATGGCTGATATTGTAAATCAAATTAAAAAGTTAAAAGAAGAAAACGATGTGCTCATTCTGGCGCATTATTACGTAGATGAAGAGGTACAGAAGATCGCCGACTGTGTGGGCGATTCCTACTATCTCAGCGAAAAGGCCGTAGAGGCCACAGAACAAGCAATCCTCTTTTGCGGAGTTTCTTTCATGGGTGAGAGCGCCAAGATTCTCAATCCGGAAAAGCTGGTCTTGATGCCCGATCCTTCCGCCGACTGCCCGATGGCCCATATGGCGACGGCGGAAA
Organism: Hominibacterium faecale; assembly: GCF_020734085.1. NCBI lineage: Bacteria > Bacillati > Bacillota > Clostridia > Peptostreptococcales > Anaerovoracaceae > Hominibacterium > Hominibacterium faecale. The sequence goes on along the minus strand of NZ_JAJAGH010000011.1, from coordinate 11,140 downwards.
AAATCAAAGCAGTCAGACAGCAGTACGACGACCTGGCCGTTGTCTGCTACATCAACTCCACGGCGGAAATCAAACGGTATTCGGACGTATGCGTAACATCTTCCAACGCCATGAAGATCGTCAAATCTCTGCCAAACAAACATATCCTCTTCGTGCCGGACGAGAATCTGGGAAGATACATCGCTTCCAAGATTCCGGAAAAGCACTTTATTTTCAATGACGGCTACTGCTATGTACATAAAGAAATAAAAAAAGAAGACGTGCTCCGCTCCAAGGAGCAATGGCCGCAGGCCGAAGTTCTGGCCCATCCCGAATGCACGATGGAAGTTCTGGAAGAAGCCGATTACATTGGCAGCACATCGGGAATCATAGCAAGAGCAGGCGAAAGCGATGCCAAAGAATTTATTATCTGCACCGAAACGGGGGTGTTCTATGAGCTTACCAAGAACAATCCGGATAAGATTTTTCATCCGGCAAAAGAACAGCAGATCTGTTCCGGCATGAAGCAGATCACGCTGGAAAAAGTATTACAGACATTAGAATCGATGGACCAGCCGCTTGTAATGGACGAAACAGCACGACTGGAAGCGCAAAAGCCGCTGACCAAAATGCTGGAGCTGGCCCAAAAATGATTGGAGAAGATCATGGAAAGCAAATATGACGTGATCGTCGCGGGCACCGGTGCCTCCGGGCTGTTCGCGGCACTCAGCCTTCCGCAAAACGTGAATGTGCTGATGATCACAAAGGACAAGACAGAAAACAGCAACTCCTACCTGGCCCAGGGCGGCATCTGCACTTTAAAAGAAGAGCAGGATTTTGAAACCTTCTTTGAAGACACCCTCCGGGCGGGGCGATATGAAAACAACAAAGAATCCGTTAAGTGCATGATCCAAGGGGCAGCGGAAGTCAACCGCCGGCTGATCTCCTACGGAGTGGAATTCGACCGCAGTGAAGACGGCGGCTTTGACTACACCAGAGAAGGAGCCCACAGCTCCTGCCGCATCCTGCACCATAAAGACGTGACCGGCAAGGAGATCACCAGCAAGCTGATCGATGCGGCACGAAAGAAAAAGAATATCACCATCGAGGAATATACGCTGATGATGGATTTGGTCATGGAAGGAAACCGCTGCTGCGGAATCATTGTAAAAGACCGGGACGGCCAGCTGAGACAAATTCAGGCAAAAGCCGTCATATTGGCTACCGGCGGCATGGGCGGTCTCTTTGAACATTCCACCAACTTCCGCCATATCACCGGCGACAGTTTTGCCATGGCATCCAAGCACCATATCAAACTGAAAAACCTCAACTACATACAGATTCACCCCACCGTGCTTTACTCCAACAAGCCGGGAAGAGGATTTCTCATATCCGAATCCGTGCGCGGAGAAGGAGCGATTCTCATTAACAACAAAGGCGAACGCTTTGTAGACGAACTGCTTCCGCGGGATGTGGTATCGGCAGCGATTCAGGAAGAAATGACAAAGACACGCAGCCAGTGCGTCTATTTGTCCCTGGCCGGCAAACCGGAACAATGGATCAAAGACCGCTTCCCCAACATCTATCAGAAATGTTTGGAGGAAGGCTACGATCTGTGCAAAGAACCGATTCCCATCACACCGGCGCAGCACTACCTGATGGGTGGAATTGAAACCAATACCAACGGCGAAACCTCTGCCAAAAACCTTTATGCTGTAGGTGAGAGCGGCTGCAACGGCGTGCACGGCGCCAACCGCCTGGCCAGTAATTCCTTGTTGGAAGGACTGGTCTTTGCCAAACGGGCCGCCGCGCTGATCGAAAAAAACATTTCTCTGATCGCTTATGGTAGAAAGCAAGTCGACTTGACCCAATACGAAGATGAAGAGGCATGGCAGGCGGATAATCGCAAGCTGATTATGAATGAGATAAAGAGAAGGGATGAAAAGTTCTATGATCAATGGTGTGACCATAAAAATTAACGTGGATAAATACCTGCTCAGCGCTTTGCAGGAGGATATCACCGGAGAAGACGTTTCCACCAATGCGGTTATGCGGGAGGAAAAGACGGGCACCGCCGACTTGATCTGCAAAGAGGACGGCGTTATCTGCGGACTGGAAATCTTTCGGCGGGTGTTTGAACTGCTGGATGAAAACATCCGCTTCGAAACTCGGTTCAAAGACGGCGATCCGGTAAAAAAGGGTGATCTGATCGGCATTGTGACCGGAGATATCCGGGCTATTCTATCGGGAGAACGAACCGCCCTCAACTATCTCCAGCGAATGAGCGGCATTGCTACCCACACCCGGAATATGGCAGCCCAGCTTGCAGAAAGCAACACAAAACTTCTGGATACCAGAAAGACCACGCCCAATATGCGCATCTTTGAAAAATACGCGGTAAAAGTAGGCGGCGGAAACAACCACCGCTATAATCTTTCCGACGGGCTGATGCTGAAGGATAATCACATCGGCGCTGCCGGAAGCGTGGCCAAAGCCGTGGAGATGGCCAAAGAATATGCACCTTTTGTCCGTAAAGTGGAAGTGGAAGTGGAAACGCTGGACCAGCTTGAGGAAGCTCTGGCAGCAGGAGCGGATATCATTATGCTGGATAATATGGACCTTGAGACCATGCGAAAAGCCGTCGAAATTACCGCAGGACGGGCGGAGCTGGAATGCTCGGGAAACGTCACCAAGCAGCGGCTGAAAGAAATCGCGGCCATCGGCGTGGACTATGTCTCCGCAGGAACGCTGACCTACGGCGCGCCTTTGATGGACATTTCCTTGAAAAACTTAAAGCCTTGCAAGTAAAATAATGGTAAGAAAGAATTCAGCCGCAGCTTGTATGCGGCTGAATTTTGGCATATACTAATGAAAAAAGGAGGTAAGATTATGGTTTACGTACATTTAGCAGATGGATTTGAAGAAGTAGAGGCGCTGACAACGGTGGATCTTTTCCGCAGAGCCCAGATTGGCGTGCAGACGGTTTCCATCACCGGAAAGAAAGAGGTTACGGGTGCCCACAATGTAACGGTGGAGGCGGATATCCTCTTTGAAGAAACCGATTATGAACAGTGTGAAATGATTGTGCTGCCTGGAGGAATGCCGGGAGCCGAGCACCTGGGAAATCACGAAGGTCTGACAAGCCACATTCGCTGCTTTGCGAAGAACGACAAATATATTGCGGCGATCTGTGCGGCGCCTATGGTCTTTGGTGCGCTGGGAGTGCTGGATGGGAAAAAAGCCACCATTTATCCGGGCATGGAGGACAAGCTTGGCGGTGCGGACTATCAAAACGAAAAGGTAGTGGTGGATGGAAAAATCGTCACATCCATGGGACCGGCCACAGCCATGCCTTTTGCTCTCAAGCTGATCGAACTGTTGAAAGGCAAGGCTGCTTCCGATGAAGTGGCAGCAGGGCTCTTATGGAACCAAAAGTAGATTTTCATATCCATACCTGGTTTTCCGACGGATCCATCTCGCCGGCGGAACTTGTAAAGCAGGCAAAAGAGAATGGCTACGACAAAATCGCCATCACCGATCATGACGGCATCGACGGAATCAAAGAAGCTCAGGAAGCCGGCAGACAATTGGGGCTGGAGATTATACCCGGTATCGAGCTGGCCACAGAAACAGAAACGGGCATCGGCCTTCACATTCTGGGCTATTATATCGATACTGAAAACAAACAGCTCTTAAAAACGCTGGACGATCTGCGCAAGAAGCGGGACGCCCGCAATGAAAAACTGCTCAAAGAGCTGGAACGCATGGGATATCCCCTTACACAGGAGGAGCTGATGCTCCGGTCCGGGCAGACCTTTATCGGAAAGCCCATCATTGCCCGTGCCATGGCGGCCAAGGGATACATCGAAAAGCCCAAGGAGGCCTTTGCAGAGGGAAAGCTCTTAGAATCACCCGCCGCAAAAGCCATTAAAAAAGAAAAGCTGAAAACCTCCGACGCCATTGGTCTGATTAAAGGAGCGGGCGGTATTGCTGTCCTTGCCCATCCCATTCAAATTCGCAAGTTTGGCACGCCTGGAAGTGAATCCTTTTATCAAAAAGTGGATGACCTGATCTCTCGTCTAAAAAAAGATGGGCTGGACGGATTGGAGTGCTTTCATTGCGATCACAGCGTCGAGCAGGCGGCCCGTTTTGTGGAAATCGCCCAAAGACATCACCTGCGTATTACCAGGGGATCGGATTTTCATGGCACAAAATTTGAATAAAAAATAGGTATAATTGGGACAAGCTGGGAATACTATATATCGTGTGCGATTAAATCCAGGTGGTGTTAAACCTGAAAACACCGCCCAGGAAGTCGCTCAAAATTCAAAGCTCCCTGTAAGGGGACAGAGAAAAAAGGAAGCGATATTATGAAAGAATTACCCAGTAGGAGCCTCCGGTTCCTAAAAACAAGAAAGAAGATCGTCATGGGAACCGCCGCCGTTTTTCTGGCCGCTGTATCCATTGCGGCCGGAACAGCCATAGTACCGTCAGACTTTGAAGTACCTGTACGTTTAGCAAATGGAGAAGTGATCACACCACCCTGGTATGTTACCGCCAATGGGCAGCAGGTTGCCCTCGTGGACAGTAAGGAAGATGCCAGAGAAGTCGTAAAAAAAGTAGCACAGCATTACAAAAACAATGAAACTGTAAAAATCGAGATAGAAGAGCAGACCTCTGCAAAAGAGATGAATCTGGAAAACGGCGATAAAAAGCCCCGGATTATGACGGTAGAGGAAGCAGCCGCTGAAATTGCGGAAAAAGAAGAGTTGACCGTCAAAACCACCGAAGTGGTTACAGAAGAAGAACCGATTGCATTCAAAGAGACTCACGAAAAAACGGACAAGCTCTATGTGGGACAGACGAAAGTCAAAAAAGAAGGCCGCAGCGGTTTGAAGAAAGTAACAAAGAAAATCACCAAGGAAAACGGAGAAGCCGTTAAAACCGACGTTGTGGAGGAAGAAATCCTTCAGGAGGCGGAGCCGCAGGTTGTGTTGACAGGGACCAAAGAAAATGAAGAAGCCCTGTTCACCGCTTCCAGGGGCACCGAAAAGCGGGGCAGCGGCAGCCTGGCGGCGCCCGTATCGACCATTCGCGTCACATCCGGATTTGGCCCCAGATGGGGAAGAACTCACTTGGGTGTGGATCTGGGAATGGCATCCGGTTCGCCCATCAGCGCCGCCGACGGAGGAACGGTGATTTTCGCCGGTTATTCGGGAAGCTACGGCAACCTGGTTAAAATCGACCACGGGAATGGACTTGTTACCTATTACGCCCATTGCAGCGCCATCCTGGCAAAAGAGGGACAAGCTGTAGAAAAAGGCCAGACCATTGCCAAAGTCGGCTCCACCGGAAACTCCACCGGCCCCCACCTCCACTTTGAGGTCCGGGTAAACGGTGAAAATGTCAACCCCATGAACTATCTGTAAGACAACTTTTTCGAGGCAAAATCAAAGGGGTGACAAATTTATCCTCACATTGTATAATATAAGGCAGGTATGCGTACCTGTCTTATTTTAATAGATATTGTAAGGATGAAAGAGGAGATACATGGCATTTTTTAAGGCAATCAGAGAAGACATACAGACCGTATTAAAAAAAGACCCGGCCGCGCGAAACGGCTTTGAGGTCCTTTTATGTTATCCGGGCGTATGGGCTTTGATCTGGCATAAGCCGGCTCACTGGTGTTACAAACATCATATGAAATTGCTGGCCAGAATCATCTCCCAGCTGACCAGATGGTTCACCGGTATCGAAATCCATCCTGGAGCCGCCATCGGCAGGCGATGTTTCATCGACCACGGCATGGCTGTGGTCATAGGCGAGACGACCGAGATCGGCGATGATGTGACCATCTATCAGGGCGTGACCCTGGGCGGTACGGGAAAGGACGTGGGCAAGCGCCATCCCACCCTGGGCGACCGGGTAATCGTAAGCTCAGGGGCCAAGGTTCTGGGGCCATTCAGAGTGGGAAACGACGTTAAGATCGGCGCCGGTTCTGTGGTACTCAAGGAGATTCCCGACGGCTGTACGGTGGTGGGAATACCTGGGACCATCGTAAAACGGAGCAAGCCGACCAATGAAGATCTCAACCAGGTAGACCTGCCGGATCCAATCGCCGTCGAGCTGGAGTGCCTGCGGAGACGTATCGTAATGCTTGAAAATAAATTGAGGGAACAACAGAAAGGAAAAAACGATGAAAATATATAATACCTTGACAAGGAAAAAAGAAGAATTTGTGCCAGTGGATCAGAATGAAATCAAAATCTACGTCTGTGGACCGACGGTTTACAACTACTTTCACATCGGCAACGCCAGGCCCTTCGTCGTCTTCGACACCCTGAGAAAATATCTGGAGTACCGGGGAAAAAACGTAAAGTTTGTCCAGAACTTTACCGATGTGGACGACAAGATCATCAATAAGGCCAGAGAAGAAGGCGTCAGCGCCGGAGAAATCAGTGAAAAATTTATTGAAGAATACTATAAAGACGCGGCGGCGCTCAATGTAAAGAAAGCGAACGTCCATCCCAAGGTGACCGAGAACATGGATGAGATCATCGCCTTTGTCAAAGACCTGATCGATCTGGGATATGCCTATGAGGTTGACGGCGATGTTTACTACAGCACCAGAGCCTTTAAGGATTATGGAAAGCTTTCCGGACAGAACATCGAGGATTTGGAATCGGGCGCCAGAATTGAAGTGGGCGAAAAGAAAAAAGATCCATTGGATTTCGCCCTTTGGAAGGCGAGAAAGACGGACGATGAAATCGCCTGGGAATCCCCATGGGGAATGGGGCGGCCCGGCTGGCACATCGAATGCTCCACCATGTCAAAGCGGTATCTGGGCGATACCATCGATATCCATGCCGGCGGACAGGATTTGACCTTCCCCCACCACGAAAACGAAGTGGCCCAGTCGGAGGCCCACAGCGGCAAGCAGTTCGCCAACTACTGGATGCACAATGGTTATATTACCATTGATAATGAAAAGATGTCCAAATCCAAGGGCAACTTCTTTACCGTAAGGGATATCCTCAAGGAGTATGATGGAGAGGTGATCCGATTCTTCCTGCTTTCGGGCCATTACCGCAATCCGATCAACTTCAGCGACAGCCTCATGGAACAGGCCAAGAACGGTCTTGCCAGAATGGAGAATGCCAAGAGCAATCTCAAGCACTTAATCAGTACCTGCCAGGGAACGATGTCTGAGAAAGAACAGGACACTTTGAAGGGTTACGATCAATATAGACAGGAATTCATTGCCGCTATGGAGGATGACCTGAATACGGCTGATGCCATTTCCGCAGTATTTGAACTGGTGACGGCCATCAACACCGCCGTAAAAGACGGTTGCAGTAAAGAATTTGCAGAAAAATCTTTGGAAACACTGATGGAGCTTGCCTCTGTTTTGGGACTTCTGCAGCACGATCAGGAAGATGAGGGCGGCATTGACGATGACATTCAGGCGCTGGTCGATGAACGTCAGGAAGCGAGAAAAAACAAGAACTTTGCCAGAGCGGACGAGATTCGCGATCTGCTGAAAGAAAAGGGAATTACCCTGAAAGATACTCCGCAGGGCGTACAGATTATCAAAGAATAGATATGGATATAAAGGAAGTAAAAACCATCAATACGACAGCGCTGGCCTATCTGGGCGATGCGGTCTACGAAGTGGCCGTGCGCAGATTCATCATGGAGACCGGTCAGCACAACGCGGATCGGCTTCATCAAATCGCCGTAAGGTTTGTCAGGGCCGAAGGCCAGGCGCTGGCGATAAAAAAGCTGATGGACGAGCTGACGGAGGAAGAGCAGGCGCTGGCCAGAAGGGCCAGAAACCGCAAAATCACTTCCAAGCCCAAGAATACGGATCCGGTGACTTACAAACTGGCCACCGCTTTCGAAGCACTGGTCGGCTACCTGTATTTGGCGGATCAGCAGGACCGGCTCAAGTGGTTCATTGATCGGGCAATTGAAACGATAAATAAAAACGGAGCATAAGATGGCGAAAAAAAAGAAAAAAGTCCGTAATAAGGCCCGGGACGTTTTTACGGATTACTATGAAACCAATAAACAGTACGCAAAGGAAAACCGAGAGCGGCAGCAGCAGGAGGGGAAAGCCACTGGCAGAGAAAGCTGGAAGTGGCATAATCTTTCCTCCACGGAAAAGACCTATATTGTCGTTATTGCCCTGGGGCTGATCGGCATCTTTGTTAAATATGTAATTTTTTAGACAGGAGAGAAAATGAGCAAAGCAGATCAATTATTTGTAACCATGTGCGGAAATATTTTGGAGCACGGGTTTTCATCGGAAGGCCAAACTGTGCGCGCCAAGTGGGAAGACGGAACGCCGGCTCATACCATAAAAACTTTTGGGGTAGTCAACCGCTACGATTTGCAGGAAGAATTTCCGGCCCTGACGCTGCGGCCGACGGCGATTAAATCGGCAGTGGACGAGATCCTTTGGATCTGGCAGAAAAAATCCAACAACATCAACGACCTCAAGAGCCGCATTTGGGACGAGTGGGCGGATGAAGAGGGGTCCATCGGCAAAGCCTACGGCTACCAGATGGGTGTGAAGTACAAGTTCCCCCATGGAGAGATGGATCAGGTGGACAATGTTTTGTGGCAGCTTCGCCATACCCCTTATTCGAGAAGGATTATGACCAATATTTATAATTTCAGCGATCTGATGGAGATGGGACTGGAGCCTTGCGCTTACAGCATGACCTTCAACGTAACCGGTAATAAGCTCAATGCCATCCTCAACCAAAGATCCCAGGATATTTTGACGGCCAATAATTGGAACGTAGTGCAGTATTCGGTGCTGATTCACATGTTCGCTCAGGTATCGGGTTTAGTACCAGGTGAGCTGGTTCACGTAATCGCGGATGCCCATATCTATGACCGGCATGTTCCGGTCATAAAAGAACTGATTCAAAGGCCTCAGTATCCGGCCCCCAAGTTCACGCTCAATCCGGATATCAAAGATTTCTATGACTTTACGGTGGACGATCTTAAGATTGAAGATTATCAAAAGAATCCCCAGATTAAAAATATACCCGTTGCAATTTAGGAGATCGGAATGAACGCAATTGTAGTTGTAGATGAAAACTGGAACATTGGCAGGGACGGGGGACTTTTGGTCCATCTTCCCGGCGACTTGAAATATTTTAAAGAGCGCACTTACGGAAAAACGGTGGTCGTGGGGCGAAAAACCCTGGAATCCTTTCCCGGCGCAAAGCCCCTCCCCGGAAGAAAAAATGTGGTTCTTTCACGAAATGAGGATTACAATCCAAAAGACTGCACGGTCTATCACTCAAAAGAAGAGCTGATGGAAGCTCTGGCCGGCGAAGAAGTTTTCGTATCCGGCGGCGAACAGATTTACCTCCAGTTTATGGAAGATTGCCGGCGATTTTATGTAACAAAGATCTATGCATCCTTTCCAGCGGACCGATCCTTTCCCAACCTGGATGAGATGGAGGACCTTGCGGTCACCTGGAAAAGCGATGTTCAGGAAGAAAAAGGAATTCGCTACCAATTTTTTGAGTATACGAGGATATAGAATGGCAGATACTATGATTATCGGCAGAAATGCCGTTATGGAGGCGCTGAAAAGCGACCGGGAAATTGAAAAGCTGATTGTGGCCAAGGGTGCGGAAGGTTCCATCCGTAAGATAACCGGCATGGCTAAGGAGAAAAAGATACCCATTCATTACAGCGACAAATCTGCGCTGGACCGCGTTGCGGAAGGAAAAAACCATCAGGGAGTGGCGGCCTGGGTTTCCCAATATCGGTACTGCCAGGTGGAAGATATTCTGGACCGTGCTGCAGAGCGCGGCGAAGAACCGCTTTTGATCCTGCTGGACGGACTGGAAGATCCCCACAATCTGGGAGCCATCATGCGCACCGCAGAATGCTGCGGCGCTCACGGTATTGTAATTCCAAAACGGCGGGCAGCAGGGTTGACCGAAACGGTAGCTAAAGCTTCTGCCGGCGCCATCGAGCATATGCTCTGCGCAAAGGTTGCCAATATTGGTCAGACGATCGACAAGCTGAAAACGCAGGGGATCTGGGTGGCAGCCTGCGACATGGACGGGCAGATTTACAGCCGGCAGAATTTGACGGGCAAACTGGCGCTGGTGATCGGCGGCGAGGGGGCCGGCATCAGCAGGCTGGTACGGGAAAAATGTGATTTCACCGTATCAATCCCCATGAAGGGAAAGATTACTTCGCTGAACGCGAGTTGTGCGGCGGCAATTTTAATGTACGAGGTGGTAAGGCAGCGTGATGGACAAGCGTTACGATGAGCTGACGGATGAACAGCTGGTAGAAGAAGCTCAGGCGGAAAGCCTGGAGGCGGAAGAATATCTGATTCGAAAATACAAAGAAGTGGTGAGAAGCAGGGCCAAGCTGTATTTTATTATGGGCGCTGATGGCGAGGATGTGGTTCAGGAAGGGATGATCGGCCTCTTTAAAGCTATTAAGAGTTACGATTGCGCAAAAGACGCATCCTTTCATACATTTGCGGAACTGTGCATCAACCGTCAGATCATAACAGCCATCAAAACTGCCAGCCGGCTCAAGCATTCACCACTCAATACCTCCATCTCACTTAACAAACCGGTTTCTGAGGAAGAGACAGATGGAACTCTGGAAGAAACCCTCTGTTCGGACAGCAATTCGGATCCGGAAGCCCAGCTGCTTCTCAAGGATGTGGTGAAATCTATCATCGGCAACGAGGGCAATATTTTCAGCAAATTTGAGATGCAGGTATGGAATGAGTATTTGACGGGAAAGAATTATAGACAGATTGCAGAAGGTCTGGGAAAAAGCCCGAAAGCCGTTGATAATGCCATCCAGAGAACCAAGAAAAAAATTTTAGCGTACTTGTGTCAATAATTAAGCGTTTTCACTCATTTCTTTTGTTGACACAAGCCCTAAAATATAGTACCATATGAATTGATCGGCGTGCTGTTGTAGCTCAGTTGGTAGAGCACTTCCTTGGTAAGGAAGAGGTTCGGCAGTTCGAGTCTGCTCAACAGCTCCAATTTTTTAACGATTAAACACATTTTAGGAGGAAATTGAAATGGCAAAGGCAAAGTTTGAAAGAAACAAACCACATATCAATATCGGAACCATTGGACACGTAGACCATGGTAAG
>NZ_JAJAGH010000010.1:0-269510 GCF_020734085.1 Hominibacterium faecale | reverse complement strand
TCTCTGCGAACTCCTTCAGCATCTTTTTTACCATCTCTTGTTCTCTTGAATAACTGAATTCCATTTGTCTTCCTCCTATATGGTGTGGAATTTTTCATTCTATTTCTGTAAATAGAACTTTACCTGCCTACTTATATATCAAGAAGCATGCCAAAGTGTTCAAACTCATACAGCAAAATTTTTATTGTTGAAATTTCAACGATTATGCAATCTTAGTACTCTTTTTCATTGCAGTTCCATCATATGGTTTGCCTGATGCAAAATTTGGATTGATGCCCTTGCGCATCAATCCATGATGCAAGAAAAATGCTCCACAAATAATCTGTGGAGCATTTCTTTTTGTTCGTTTTAAATTAAGTTGGGAAGGAACAGCGCTATCTGCGGTACATAGGTTGTAATTAAAAGCACAATCACACAGGCGATAAAGAATGGCACCATGAACGGCAATACCTGATCCATACTTACCTTGCCCACGCGGCAGCCGACAAACAGGTTGGCGGCAAAGGGCGGTGTAATCATTCCGATTTCCAGATTCAGCAGCATAATTCCTGCAAAGTGAATCGGATCCACGCCAAAGGATGTGGCTACTGGAATGAGAATCGGCCCCAATAGCAAAATACTGCTGTTGGTTTCCATAAACATACCGATAATAATCAGCAAAATATTCAAAAGTAACAGGAAGACAATCTTTGAGTCAGTCAATGACATCATGGCATCAGTCAGCATGGCCGGAATTCTAGTAAAGGTGACCATTTTTCCGGCTACGGCCGCAAATACGTTGAGCATGGCAATGGTCGCCGACGTTACGCCCGCTTCCAATACCAGTGTACGGAATTTCTTTTCCGGCCATTTCTTTTTGAAGATGGGCAGGATGATCCATCCTACGATTAGTCCGTAGGCTACTGCGACCGCTCCCGCTTCCGTAGCAGTAAAGATGCCTCCGTAAATTCCGTAGAAAATGATAACCGGCATCAGCAGTGCAAGCAGGGACGACCAGGTCGCTTTTCCGATTCCCGCAAAATAGGTACCAATCTTGAAGGGCTCTTTTGTCTTTTCTTCTTTTCTTCCATACTTAATATAGTTAATTAAAATATAGGATAAGCCCAGCATAAGCCCTGGTGTAATCGTACAGAGCCATACCTTCATCAGATTCTGGCCCGACATCATGGCGTAGAGAATTCCGGGGATGCTGGGCGGAATCAGGATTCCCAGAAAACCGCAGGCACTGATCAGTGCGGTTCCGTATTTATGGTCATACCCCTCTTTGTCCAGTTCCGGCAGCATCATGCCGCCGATTCCAGTGATGGTTGCCAAGGAGGATCCGGTAATGGCTCCAAACAGCATACAGGTCACAACCGTTACTGCCCCGGCGGCGCCCCTCAGCCTGCCGATAAAGGACTTGGCGAAATTCATGATTGCGCTGGAAATACCAGTAGCTGCCATCAAATCTCCGGCAAAAATGAAGGCCGGAATTGCCAGCCAAGTGAACACGTTGAGCGAGTTGGACACGGCCATGGGCACTGAATCCAGATTGACTCCTGCATAAAGCATGGTCAAAATCGATGCGATTCCCATCGAAAAGGGTACCGGTACACGAATGATTGCCAGCAAAAGAAATGAACCTAAAAATATTCCTAAGAAAGCCATTATGCGGCACCTCCTTCTCCAATATGCTTAAATTCCATAAGTGTTTCAAGCAGATTCATGATGTAGTGGAATACCATTAATATACCGGAAACAACGATTGGAACGAATACAATCCACATCGGCCACTCATTGGCAGTGGAAATCATACCGCTTGCTTTTACCTCAGATACATAGCCGGACACGCCGTATGTGATGTATACCCAGAAAATAGCTCCAATCAGAAAGGCGATTACATCCAGAATTGCTAAAGCTTTTTCTGTCTTCACCTCGCTCTTTAGAATCTTTTTGAAAATGATTGGCACCACATTGATTGTGATATGTTCTGTTTCTCTTACTGCTACGGCCGCACCTGTAAAGCTTACTGCGATGTATACGAATCGAACCAGCTCTTCGGACCAGGCCAGCGGCAGGTCGAACACGTATCTGCAGAAAACCTGTATTACAAGCAGCGCCAGCATTACGATAAAAGCGATCCACGTGATCTGCTTTTCAATCCAGCATAGCTTATCGCTTATGACTGTAATCGGGTTTTTCTTTTCCATGATTTACCTCCTCAATAAATTGTTGTCAAAAGATAAAAGATAAGATCGTTCATCATATCATTCAGTTTATATATTTTGCAAAACTCGTACCAGTTTGTCGAATGAAGCTCCTTACATTCTCAGAAATTTTGTTCTATTTTAAAAAGCAATTGAAATTTCAACAACCTTTTGTTCATATTCTGTTAAAATAAAATCCATCCACTTTTTGTTATAAATGATTCAAATTAAAAAGATGATGCGAAAAAGCATCATCTTTTTAATTTTATGATATCCTGCATCAAACTTTATATTAGGTTGGGAAGGAACAAAGCCAGGTGGGGTACATAAGTTGTCAGCAGGAGCACAATTACGCAGGCGATAAAGAATGGCACCATACTAGGCAGCACCTGATCCATACTTACCTTGCCCACGCGGCAGCCGACAAACAGGTTGGCGGCAAAGGGAGGCGTGATCATTCCGATTTCCAGATTGAGCAGCATAATTCCCGCAAAGTGAATCGGGTCCACGCCAAAGGATGTGGCGACTGGAATGAGAATTGGCCCCAATAGCAAAATGCTGCTGTTGGTTTCCATAAACATACCCACGATAATCAGCAGAATATTTAAGATCAGCAAAAAAACGATTTTGGAATCGGTTAGAGAAAGCATCGCATCGGTCAGCATGGCCGGAATTCTGGTAAACGTAATCATCTTTCCGGCTACGGCCGCAAATACGTTGAGCATGGCAATGGTCGCCGATGTTACACCTGCTTCCAGAACCAGCGTACGGAATTTCTTCTCCGGCCATTTTTTCTTGAAGATGGGCAGAATGATCCATCCCACGATCAGCCCGTAGGCTACTGCCACTGCTCCTGCTTCTGTAGCAGTAAAGATGCCTCCGTAGATTCCGTAGAAAATGATAACCGGCATCAGCAGTGCAAGCAGGGACGACCAGGTCGCTTTTCCGATTCCCGCAAAATAGGTACCGATTTTGAAGGGCTCTTTTACCTTATCCTGTTTTCTGCCATACTTAAAGTAATTGATTAGGATGTACGACAGCCCCAGCATAATCCCAGGTCCCACTGTACAGAGCCACACCTTCATCAGATTCTGGCCCGACATCATGGCATAGAGAATGCCGGGGATGCTGGGCGGAATCAGAATTCCCAGAAAACCGCAGGCACTGATCAGCGCTGTTGCGTATTTATGGTCATACCCCTCTTTGTCCAGTTCCGGCAGCATCATGCCGCCAATTCCAGTGATGGTTGCCAGCGAAGATCCGGTGATAGCGCCAAACAGCATGCAGGTAACAACCGTTACTGCCCCGGCAGCTCCCCGCAGCCTGCCGATAAAGGACTTGGCGAAATTCATGATTGCGCTGGAAATACCAGTAGCTGCCATCAAATCCCCAGCAAAAATGAAAGCCGGAATAGCCAGCCAAGTGAACACGTTGAGCGAGTTGGATACGGCCATGGGCACCGAGTCCAAATTGACTCCTGCATAAAGCATGGTCACCACCGAGCCGATGCCCATTGCAAATGGAATCGGCAGGCGAATTAAAGCCAGCCCTAAAAATACTAGCAGAAAAATTCCCAAATAAATCATAATACTTCGCCCCCTTTCGCTTCACCGTCTTTCTTAAAGGACATAGCCGTTTCAATACCATTCATTATGTAATGGAAAATAATAAGAATGCCCGACATCAATACGGGAACAAAAACGATCCACATTGGCCATTCGTTGGCCGTTGACAGCATGGCCTTTTCCTTGACCTCTGCTATGTAGCCTAACACCCCATAGCTGATAAAGATCCAAAACACCGCACAAATCCCATCAGCCGCCAGGTCGAGAACCTTCAGTACACGCTCCTCACGGCGCCGATCCTTTAAAATTTTTTTCAGAATGATAGGAATGATGTTGATACAAATGTGTTCATTTTCCCGCACAGCGACGATTGCTCCGGTATAGCTGACCGCTACATAGATAAAGCGGACAAGCTCCTCGGACCAGGCCAGCGGAAAATGAAAGCAGTACCTGCAGGCGACCTGAATGACCAGCAGTCCCAGCATTACGATAAACGCAATCCATGTAATCTGCTTTTCCACCCAGCAAACTCTGTCACTAATAGCAGTGATTGGGTTTTTCTTCTCCATGATTAACCTCCATATTCATGTAAAAAATAATTCCGGGACCCAGCTTATGCATGTATCCCTTGGGCAGTATATTCATACACATTTCTACGGAAGTCAAGTGCTAAAAATCAGGTTTTTAATTCTCATACTTTAGGACTAGTCCGAGGCGTTTAAGATGTTTATAGTTGAAATTTAAGCGTTGATTTTTAACAGATCTTTTTTTATTTTAAAATTTACTTAACATTTCATCATTTTTATTATAATTCTATATTTTGAATATTTATAATACAAAAGCGATCAAGAGCCTTAACTGGCACGTCTATATGATCGAAAAAAAGAAACTACCAAACGGGGTTTCCGTATGATAGTTTCTTTCTTTCTGTCGATACATTCTAGCAAATTATACATGTTGAATTAGCATAAAGCTTATTTCAGGCCTGCTTCTTCCAAAATTCTGTTTACAGCGTCCTGATCGAAGTTCTTTGTGACTTCTTTATCCTGCCATACTTTTTCAGCCGCGGCTCTCATAGCCTTGTCCAGTTCAGGAGTAACCTCAATAATTTCACTGGTTTCCGCCATTGCTTTACCGTCTGCCTCATATTCAGCACGAACTAATTCTTTAACCTTTTCTGCATACGCTGCACCGCATTCTTTGATGACCTTCTGCTGATCTTCAGGCAGGCTTTCCAGTTTTGCGGTATTAAATCCAACCAATGCCGGAGCAAATGCGTGATTGGTTTCAGTCATATATTTCTGGAACTGATTCAGTCCTGCTGTATAGGTGAGGATCGGTCCGTTGTCCTGCCCGTCTACAACTTTCTGCTGCAGTGCGGACGGCAGATCGTTGAATGCGATGGAAGTCGGGGTGGTTCCCAGATTTTCGAAGAATTTGAGATACATTGGAGCTTCGGGAACTCTCATCTTCATACCCTTCAAATCCTCTACTTTTTTAATCGGATGCTTGGAGTTTGTCATCCATCTAAAGTCGCAGTCTGTCCATCCTAATACAGTGATGCCCTGTTCTTCAACCAGCTTTGTGCAAGATTCGCTCATCCAGCCGTTATAGAAGTTCTTATCAACTTCATCGAAAGAAGTCATCAGATACGGCAGGTTAACAAATCCCAGCTTTGTAACGACCGCGTCAACACCAACCGTTGAGTCAATCTGCATATCCAGCGTACCGGAAGCTGCAGCTTCAACATGTTCTTTATCCGAACCATGTACGCCTCCGAAGTCCAGCGCAACCTCAATCGCTCCTCCGGATTTCTCCTCAACATCTTTTTTAAACTCTTCCGCCGCCTTGTACCATGGGTGAGTCGTGGCTACTGTGGACCCAAAGTGGATCACCGTTTTGTCGCTGGAGTCGGAACCGCCGCCGCCGCATCCGGCGAAAGCGAATACCATCAATAATGATAATACCAATGCTACTACTTTTTTCATTTCGTGTTTCTCCTTTTCTAAAAATTTACACTCAAATCCATCATGTATATTGCTTATTAATATTGCAAGAGCCGTACCAGCTGTATAAAGTTTAACAAATATATCCGGATAATTTTATTTGAAATCAGTAAAACCTTGAAAAGTCACCATCCTATATTTTACAAAATTAAAATGCTCGATTCACCTAGCCTTTCTTTATTCTTCACAATGTCCTCACTTTTGATGCACACAGGCATCGGCTTGTAGATTTGCATCAGACGATTGTCAATTTTCAGAAAACAAAAGAGGCCAATCAGTTTTCATGCGGCCTCCCTTTACCTTATTTTCTTTACAACCCATACTTCTGAAGCTTTCGGACTACCGTTGATTGATTCACTTTCAATTTATCGGCAATCTCTCTGGTAGTATTGCACGTTTCCTTAGCTCTCTGGAACATGAGCTTTTCCAAAGCCTCGGTTGCTTCATTCAGTGACAGGTTGTCGCTGCTTTCCAGCACAGTTCCAACCATCTTCTGTGAAGGGCTGCGCATTTCCTGTGTAACCCAGGGCAAATCTTCTGTCTGCAAGTAATCGTTATTACTGACGATGACCATATTTTCAATGACATTCTTCAATTGGCGCACATTCCCCACCCATGGGTATTTTTCCAGCTCTTTGATCACCTCGTAGGTCAACAGCTTTTCCTGATTATAAAGTTCATTGTAGCGGTGAAGGAACAGGGATGCCAGAGGCATGATATCGTCGGCCCGTTTGCGCAGAGGCGGAACATCGATTTGAACCACATTAAGCCTGTAATAGAGGTCTTCCCGGAAGGTCCCTTCCTCGACCATCTGTGCCAAATCCCGATTGGTAGCAGCAATGATTCTGACATCAATATTTTTCGCCTCCAGGGCTCCTACGCGGCGCACTTCCTTTGATTCCAGAAAACGAAGCAGCTTTACCTGAAAATCCAGGGGTGTTTCTCCAATTTCGTCCAGAAAGACCGTGCCGCCGTCGGCTGCTTCCAGCAGGCCCTCTTTGCCGGACTGCATGGCTCCGGTGAAGGCGCCTTTTTCGTAGCCGAACAACTCTGATTCCAGCAGATTGGCCGGAATTGCTCCGCAGTTTAGAACAATAAAGGGGTTTTCACTGCGTAAGCTATTATTATGTATATATTTGGCCACTTCCTCTTTACCGACTCCCGACTCTCCAAGAATCAATACGGTAGCGTGAAAATTAGCAACTTTTTCTGCCAGTGAAAGGACGCTGCGCATTTCCTGGCTGGCGGCCAATATTGGGTTCTTTCCTTTGTTCTCCATATACCCTGCCAGCTCTGAATAGTTTTCCAGATACATTTTTCCCATTTCCCGTGAGCGCTGCAGTTCTTCGGTCAGTTCATAAATCTCTGTAATATCCCTGGCATTGATGACAATTTTTTTAATGTCCCCTTTTTTGTTGAAGACAGGACGTCCGGTAACGATAATATGGCGGCCCGATTTAACTGTCTGCCTCTTAGACACCGGCTGTTTTTGTTCTGCCACAATATAAGCCACAGAATTAGGCATCCACACCGGATTGATCAGATCCTTCATGGTCTTGCCTTCCATGTCCTTTTTCTTAATCTCTGCTACCCGCTCATAAGAACTATTGACGTAGAGAATTTTTCCATCGGCGTCTGTTACCAAGATTCCATCAAAGGATCCTTCAAGAATTTCCTCCAGTTCACGGGTCATCTCCTTTTGATAGGAAAGCTCGGATCGGAGCAGTTTATTCTCATAAATGTCCAGAATTAAATAAACCGTGTCCTTTTCTCCATTGTCCGCATCCATTTGAAACGGCAGCACATAATAATATTTATCATTAATATCAATCTTAAAGATCCGTTCGTCCAGCTTATCCATGATCTTAAATTCGGGAATGACGTCTTCCAGTTTTTTATTAATTGCGGATTCGCTGTCCATACCCCAAAAGACTTCTACGGATCGATTCATGAGTTTTATTCGATTTTTCTGATCCGTAACAATAATTCCATTGGGGCTGCTGGTAATGATATCTTTAAAAAGCTTTTGATCCTTTGATTCCGGCATATGTATACACCTCTTTTCGCGTGATTGTCCTCACCAATTATACCATAACCGTCGCATTTTTAGACAAGAATTCAGAGTTTACACAATTTTCCGGCTCACGATCTGTCAAAACCCGCGCCACCTCTTTTGCCACTGCCGATTGAAGTCTTTCTTGCGCTGCCTGGGAGTACCAGGCAATATGGGGTGTTAAAATCACATTATCCAAAGTAAGCAAAGGGTTATCTCTGTTTGGAGGCTCCTTTTCCATAACATCGAGGGCCGCGCCCGCAATTTGGCCTTCCCTCAGAGCCCAGAAAAGATCTTCTTCACACACCAGCGGTCCCCTGGCCACATTGATTAGACACGCTTCCTTCTTCATTTTTTCAAAGGTCTTTTTATTGAACATATGGTAATTCTCGTTGGTAAGAGGCGCATGGAGGGAAATAAAATCTGCATTAGCAACAATTGCTTCTCTGCTTTTCAGAACAAATCCTTCTTTTTTCAGCTCTTCAGCCGACGCATGCTTGCTGTCAACCCATATTTGATCACACAGAGGCTTGAGTTTTCTGGCACAGGCCTTGGCGATCTTTCCGTATCCGATCAATCCCACCACCTTTTCTTTCAAGCCGGCGCAGGGGAGCCCTTTTCGGTAGTTCCACTGGCCTTCTTTAATCCATCGGCTGTATTGGGCTGTTTTCTGGCTCAGCTCCAAAAGCAGGGCCAGGGCATGGGAGGATACCTCTTCCGTACAGTAGTCTCTTACGTTGGTGACATAGATTCCCTTTTCTCCCGCTGCCTTTAAATCGATTCCGTCTACCCCGGTTGCATAGCGGGCTATAATCTTGCATCGTTTCAGCCCGTTGATTAGAGATGCGGGTACCTTGGCATATTGGACAATCAGCGCATCACAATCTGCAGCAACCTTGAGAATATCTGCTTCATCCTTATACTGGTAGTCAAAAACCTCAGCTCCTGCGGCTTGTAAAATACGTTTTTCCTGGTCGATTTGTTCATATTCTCGATCTGTAATCACAACTTTAAACGGTCTCATTATCGTTTCTCCTCTTTCTTACAATCCCATATCCCTCAACTGTCTGAGAGCGGTAAATATCTTTTCCTGCGTTATTTCAAAGGGCATATTATGTGCTTTGGAATCCGGCGTTACAGAAGCCTTCGCGATTTTATCCAGCAAAAGATCATCCGCGTCAGTGATGCCGATGTGGCCAAAAGACAGGGGCAGCCCCACTTTTCGGTAAAAGGTCACCGCCTGGTTCCACTCAGATTGATTCCATCGTCCGCATTCGTTATATTCCATAATCAGTTGAACCAGCGTGCCCAGGGCAACGCCTTCTCCGTGGAGAGCCGCAAAGGGCTTAATCGCTGCCGTCATTCCATTTTGGATGGCATGAGCTGCGGCACATCCATTGTTTTCAAATCCAATGCCGCTAAGATAAATATTGGCTTCCACCACATTTTCCACAGCCTGGGTATCCCGCTTAGCCTCTACATCTCGTTTGGCCTGGTATCCGTATTTTAACAGCAGGTCCCTGCAGAGTTCCGCCAGGGTCAAGGAAGTGTGCATGCGAACACCTCCAGTGTAATTCTGAACTCCAGCTCTTTCGCAGGCCCTTGCTTCATAATAGGTAGCAAAGGCATCGCCCATTCCAGAAATCAGAAGACGCACCGGAGCCTTGGAAATAATTTCCGTGTCCACCAGGACCACCTGCGGCCCGCTTTTAAGCTTCTGGACTTTATGAAAAGCGCCTTCCTCGCTGTACAAGACAGCCATACTGCTGCAAGGAGCATCCGTAGCGGCCGAAGTAGGTGCTATGACAACCGGAAGCCCGCAAGTATCTCCAACCAGCTTGGCCGCATCAATCGCTTTTCCGCCGCCTACGCCGATTATACCGCTGCAGTTCTCCTCACAGATAAGTGCCGTCAATCTTGCCACTTCTCCTAAAGTCGTTTCCCCATTAAAGTGGAGAAATACACATGCACTTCCCGCGTCTCGGAATCCTTCTTCAATTCGTTCTTCCACAAGGTCTTTGACCAAATGGTCGGCTATGATTGCAAAACGCCTGCCTAAATGGGACACATACCGATAGCTTTGGGATAGCAATGCGCTTCCCTGATAATATCTTGCAGGGGCTGTTAAACTTTTCGCCATGTTACATCCCTTTCCTTCTTTGCTTTTGATGCAGCATCGCATCAAGCTCCATAGCCGCATCACCTATTTGTGCATCAAGCACTTATTTTTTCCCAATGTTTTTGAGGGAGAATCGCGCCGGCGCCTGCAGGTATGAAGCAGGTCCGGCGCTGTACATTTACATCGAAACCCTGTTCTATCATAATCAGAACGCTGTTTCTCGGTTATATAAAAAGCAAATTCTATGCCAACTACTGTCTTTTGGCATAGCCCTTGCTTAATTATGTTCTTAAAGAAATTGAGCAAACCGTTTTGAAAGGAAGGACACGTTTATGAAATGCATGAAATTATACCCAAACGATACCGTCGCACTTGCTACGCAAGAATTAAAAAAGGGAGATACGGTCGAGATCAACAATGAAACCATTGTGCTTCTGGATGATATTCCAAACGCCCACAAGATTGCCTTACAAGACTTTGCCGCAGGCGAAGGCATCCGCAAGTACGATAACATCATCGGATACGCTTCCCGCCCTATTAAAAAAGGGGAATGGGTCCACGAGCATAACGAAGCGACCGGGCTGGGAAAATCAAAGGAATACACCTATGACTTTGATCCCCAGACCACGATTATGCCTGGAAGTTCTGATGAAACATTTATGGGCTATCTGAGAAGAGACGGCAGTGCTGGAATCCGCAATTATCTTGCTGTAATTCCAACCGTCTTTTGTGCCAATGGACCTTTAGAGCATCTGTCCGAGATAGCAAAGGAAAAGTATCCCATGACCGATAATTTTGACGGCATCTTTCCCCTCACCCACCCTTACGGCTGTAGTCAGACCGGCTATGATCTGGAATTAACCTGCAAAATCCTTTCCGGCGTGATTCAAAACGCTAATTTCGGTGCTGTGCTCATCGTCAGCTTGGGCTGTGAAATCACTGATCCTGTGGAGTTAAAAAAATATATGGGCGATTACGATGAGAGCCGGATTAAAATTCTTTCTCTGCAAAATTGTGAGGATGAGTTCGAAACCGGAATGGCGCTCATCGACGAGCTGATGGAAAACGTCCTAAGTGACCGCCGTCAGCCTCTTACCTTTGACAAATTGCACATCGCTATGAACTGCGGCGGCTCCGACGGATATTCGGGTATTACCGCCAACACCCTCCTTGGAACGCTGTGCGATACGATGGTAAAAAAGGGAGCTACGATGAATATGACCGAGGTTCCTGAAATGATGGGGGCCGAACATCTGCTGATGAATCGCGCCATAAACGAGGATGTGTTCCACGATATCGTCGACTTGATTCACAACTATGAAGACTACTTCGCCAAATATGGAGAAAAAGCCAGCGATAATCCCACCCAGGGAAACAAGGCCGGCGGACTCACTACGCTGGAAGAAAAGTCTCTGGGGTGCACACAAAAAGGCGGACATTGCGCAGTTACGGAAGTTCTCAAATACGGAGACCGGGCTACGAAAAACGGGTTTATTCTCGTCAGCGGCCCGGGCAACGATCTTGTCTGCGTAACTGGCCAAATTGCCAGCGGCGCGGTTTTGACCATTTTCACCACCGGACGGGGTACTCCATGTGGGTTTGCTGGACCCACTTTCCGGCTGTCTTCCAATACAGCTCTGGCTCAAAAGAAACCCCACTGGATCGACTACGATGCCGGCCGTCTCCTGTCAGCAGCTACTTCTGAGGCTGTGGATGCACTCAACCAGGAGCTGTACGATGCGATTATGTCCACAGTAAACGGAGACTATCGGACCTGCAATGAAAAGAACAGCTATTATCAAATGGGCATCTTGCGGGACGGCGTAACGTTATAAAGGGTCAGGCCTCTATTCTGGAGCATGAAAGGGTTCCGATTAAATCGATAACAAACCATGCAGGAAAAAACACCTGTCGAACCCGATCGGCAAGTGTTTTTTCTAGTGTAAATCATGGAAAGTATTTATTCCAGAACTCTTGCGAGTCCATAGAATGCTTGTTATAGCGGCGCGGGGGGCAGCGGCCGGCGCCGGACAAAAGGTCAATATACATGTGGTTGAGGCAAACTGCTGCCCTATCTATGTTCTAAGTTTAGACGACACGGAATTGTAAAGGTTCTCCCTTGATATGCGCCGCCGCATTCTGTGCGCATATGACACTTACCGCGCCGATTGCTTCTTGTGAATACATTCCTATATGGGGCGTTATCAGCACATGATCCCGCCCGGCGAGCGGGTTATCCGTTCTCAGAGGTTCTTCTTCCAGCACATCCAGCGCTGCTCCCGCCAATTTTTTCGTGGATAGGGCCGCTGCCAGGGCCTGTTCATCCACGATACCGCCTCTGGAGGTATTGATGATAAAGGCTCCCTTTTGCATCTTGCTCATGGCTTCTGCTGAAAGGAGGTGATACGTCTCTTTCGTTAAAGGAAGATGAGCGGAAAGAATCTGGCTTTCTGTCAGAACCTGTTCCCGATCAGTCAGGGTTACAAATCCATTATACTTGTCGGGAAGTTGTTCCAGGTAGGGGTCATAGGCCAGAATCTTCATGGAAAATCCCCTCGCCCGGTCGGCCACCTTTCTGGCAATAGCGCCGAAGCCTAAGAGACCCAGAGTTTTGGAAAACACATCACATCCGGTAACGGTTTTCCACGCCCCTCTGCGAACCATACGATCCGCATAAGAAATCTTTCTCGACAAGTCCAGGATCAGACCCATTGTCAAATCCGCTACAGCATCAGCATTGGTCCCCGGCACATTGCACACTTTTATTCCGGCTGCTTTCGCTTCTTCTATGGGTATGTTATCCAGTCCGGTCCCATGCTTTAGGATCAGTTCCAAGTTTGTACACATATTCAGCACTGAAGCGGGGAAATCATGTCCGCCGATTACAAGAACCTGGCAGTCGCAGACTCGGTTTTTAAATTCCTGCAAACAAAAATTTTGATTGTAAAAATTCACCTCATAACCGGATTTCTTCAAAATCTGCAAGGGCTCTTCGCTGACCTGCCCGAAGGATCTGGAGGTAATCAAAAGTTTCTTTTTCATGCGCTTCTCCTCGATTCAATAATTTTTTCAAGGCCCTTAACAGAGAACGGCCTTTGGTCCTGTTCACAAAGCCAATGTATTTTGGAAACAAGGCTGCTTTCCGCGAAGAGGCAGTCGTAAAGCTGATGCATAAACGCGTTTCCAATTAAAATTATGTTTTTACAGTCCGGCCAAACATTGGCGCAATAGTATTCGATCGATTGGCGTATTCCTCCGTTTATGACGCCTTCGGCAAAGGAAAACCGCTCTTCCGGAGTACCCTGATTGAATATGCGCATGGCATGAGCGATATAGATCGCGCGATTAAAGCCAAAGTTCTTCAAACAGGTGTACCCTTTTTTAACCATTTCTTCAACCAACCGGGTTTCTTCCGCAAGAATCGGCGATAAAATAGTCTCTTCTTTAAGGGCATGGAAGAGCTCTCCCGTAAAATTAGAAAGGATTCCTTTTATCATGTTTTGCTTTACATAAGCTACATGGGTGTGGGATCCGGGCAAGATGATCGCCGAACCGCCTGAAAGTCCTTTTAGTTCTTCCAGAGCGCCGATGATCTGGATTTCTTCACCTCGCATGTTATTGACAAACGTGAAGTCAAAGCTTTCGGTCCTCAATCCGGGTACGAGAATGATTTCCCGGTTAAAATACTGCTCTTCCCAGTAAGGGTAAAGGTCCCGGGAAAAGGTTTTTACATCAATCGGCACTTGGCAATGGGGAACCTCTTTCAACCCGTAGGGAGAGGTAACCATCCCCGATGCATAGATCTGGTCTACGTCCCCATCAGTAAGCCTGCAGGAATCCAGCAGTTCATCATATAGATCTTTCATCGCCCTTCGCAAAGCCAGGCTGCTGCCGGATATGGCCGAATCTTTTTATCCAATGGATTTTTTTCGCCAGTAAAGGAGCTGGCAGTGAGAATCTAAAAGATAGATTCTCGTATTGGATGTCCCTGAGTCAAAATACACGGTGAAAGATTTTTTTCTACTTTCCATAAGCTTAACCCGTCTGGCAATCTGTAAGTGCCGCTGTATATTTCCCGGCAATCCTGGTAATAACATTAAATTGTTTTTCCTCCACAAGGGCGGGACTGGCCAGTTTTCCGCCGCAGCCCACCCCTAATGCGCCGGCACGAATAAAGGAGGCACAGTTTTCCGGGCTGATCCCGCCCACAGCAAGCAGCGGAATCTGCTTGAGCGGTCCTCTCAGGGCCGTTATATAATCCGGACCTAAGATTCCCGCCGGAAAAACCTTAACCAAATCAGCTCCCCAGAAAGAGGCTGCGGCTACTTCTGTAGGCGTCATGGCCCCTGGAATTGAAAGTTTATCCATTTTTTTCGTTCTTCGGATTACGTCCGCATCCACATTGGGAGAAATGATATATTCCGCCCCGGCTTTTACTGCCAGCTCCACCTGGTTTCCTGACATGACAGTTCCCGCTCCAACAAAGAGTTTTCCATCAAATTGGGTTCGGATTCGTTCTATGGCGGCCAGATTATCTTTCAGATCAGCTGCCGCTTGATCGAACGTTACCTCTATGCAGGTAATCCCACCCTGATACAGCGCTTGTGCCAGATCCGTAATTTGATGGGAGGAAATTCCTCTAACAATCGCGATAATCCTGCTGTTTTTGAGCTCCTGTAATATTTGTTCTTTCATAGTTTGTTCACCTCATTACCGCAACAATCTTGCCAGCCACATGGCGATCCTTCAACTGCCTTAGTCCCTCGGGAATATCCTGCATTCCGATTGTTTGGACAGCTGGCAATTTAATTTGGGACTCCAACAGCATCTGGGCATAGCGATCTCCAATTTCCGCCAGTTTTCGTTGAGCTCGATCATCGCCGTTAAGATGCGCTCCTCCCAAGGCCACCTCATGAATAGACAGCCCCTTTTCATAAAAGCGCAGTCTGGTAAAATCCGGGTGCTCTACCACGGCAACTAATTCACCGCTGAATGCCAGCAAATCAATGTCTTTTGTAGCCGTTTGGCTATCAACTGTATTTACAACATAGTCCACGCCCCGTCCATGGGTCAGTTCTTCAATTCGTTTTCGTATATCTTCTGTTTGATAATGAATAATTTCATCAGCGCCCAGTCCTTTCACGTATTGGTCATTCTTCGGGGAACAAGTGGTAAAGACTTTAGCCCCCAGATGTTTTGCCAGCTGAATTCCATAGCCTCCCACACCCCCGGCGCCTCCGTGTATTAATATGGTTTTGCTTTGATCCAATTTAAGCTTTTCCACAACCGCCTGATATGCCGTGTATCCAGAGCAGGGCAATGCAGCTGCCGATGTGAAATCAACTTCCTCTGGCAGTTTGCTTGCCGTATGAGCCGTAGTACAGGCATACTCGGCAAAACCGCCGTTGCATTCGGCCAGACTTCCATGGTAAAAAACTCGATCTCCCTCCTTAAATCCTGCCGCCTGGCTCCCCACTGCATCTACAATACCCGCAACGTCAAGCCCTAGAACGGGAGGCTGCTTCCATTGAACATCGCCCCACCCCTCCGCTAGTTTATAATCGACCGGGTTAAGCCCGGCAGCTATAACACGAACTCTGATTTCTTGAGCTGTCGGCTGGGGAATTTCCCGTTTCTCTGTATATAGGAGATTTTTTAAATCCCCGGTCTTTGTAAGTACGATTGCTTTCATGGCTCACCATCCTATTCTAAATTTATCCTGATCTGCACATAGAGGCAGCATATTTTCCGATACCTGTATCTTTACCAAATGCAGGGTATCCTGAATCTTTACTACCCTGGCATGATTGACATCAATGCCGCTGCAGGTCTGAATCGCTGCCCGCAGCCCTTCTTCTTCATCTTTTACAATAATGGGCATTCGCCCTGCTTCTGGATTTCCCGAAGCAATACAGTTGGTATAGGTTGAGGAAAGTTCTACCATCCCCTGAGCGTCTTTGGTTATAAAGTCGGCGACACCGCAGCCAGTGGCATTGTTATGGGTCCCCTCCGATAACCCTAGAACCAAAATTCGTTTAATCCGGGGGCCGTCAAAATTTTCGATTTTACCCACCGATCTGCGGCCTGTAATATTGGGATCCATCCCGGCGCCGGTGATATCTTTGCCGATTTGTTCAACCACTAGCACATCAATTTCATCAAATTGCAGCCTGGGCATCAAACTTTTACTGATCGATAGCAGCTGAGGCTCACGCTTGAGTATGTCATCTCCCGGCACTGCTTCAACTAGATAGGTTTCTTCGTGGCCATTTTCAATAATGGCTACGCCGAAAGGAATCTTTAATTTTTCCAGCATGACTGCTGCTGTTTGGGGGATTAGCTCAGGAAATTGATCGAATCCTTCTTGGTGCAATCTGGAACATCCATTATGTTTGCCGCCGCCTATGGCCAGCATTTTGCAAAGTCCGCTCTCAATGGGTCCGTCAAAATCCGTATGGACCTTCACTCTTCCCACAGGCACAACACCGTCGGCCTCGAAAGCTCTGCGATCTATATGTACGGGAACTCCCCCCGGAGTCCTGCCGATTATTTCCGTCTCCATTGAAGCGATGACAGGAACGTTCATCGTTCTTTCATCGATCCCATATCCTTCGAGAATTTTTTTCTGTTCTTCGGCGATCCCTCCTCCGTGGCTGCCCATAGCCGGTATGATGAAAGGCTCCGCCCCCAGCAGAATCAGGTTATCGATGGTTGTCTTAACAATTTCGGCTAAATTGGATATTCCCCGGCTTCCTACCAGGAGGGCAATGCACTGCCCCGGCCGGATTGCTGCTCGTATCTCATCTTTTTGAAACTCCCTGTTTACCCAAGCCGTAAGATCCTCCAGCTTCTGATTTGGAAACAGCTGGGTGACGGGATGCATTTTAGGAAGTTTGATCTCATATGCACTTTTTGGTAATATGGACATCATTTCACCTCGTCTCTTAGTTCTTTCTTTTTTTCCCAGTGTAGGAGGGATAGGGCACAAAAATCTGCTTGCGGTCAAAAGCATCATATAGGTTCTTTTTTGTCTCATAGCTAACCTGAGGCAGCTGGATCGCCCTTTCATAAGCCGCAGTCAGCTCTTCTCGTTTTATAAACACTTCCACAGCAAAGGTCTTGCGCAGCATTGCTGCAAAAATTTCCGCCCGTTTATCGGTGGGCGAATCGGCTAAATGGTTCATTGCTTTTCTCAGCATATTGACCGAAAGCAACAGCCATACACTGAGAAAAACAAACAAGTAAGGCAGTATTGCCGCAAGTCCCAAATAGAGTCCTGCCTTCTTCATGCACACGATCAGCAAAAGCGACACGGCCAAAACAATGGTTAGTATAATAGTTTGCAGTTTATTCATACGTTTACCTCACTGGATTCTACAAATTAAAATGATCCCCATAGGTCTTATAAACCCTCATTTTCTTTCCGAACACCCGATATCGCATGAGCCACAGAGGCCGGTAGATAATCCGGCAGTCTTTCAGTTCGATATCGTATTCCCTCCAGGATTTCAAGTTCTTGGGAAGAATTTTGAACAAAAGCTCTTTCCTGGCTGTCTCCGTAATGTTTTCAATATTGGGTTCTTGATAAGCGACATACTCGTCCTCCAGCAGAATTTCCCTGGGCCCGAAGTCAGCTAAATCCGTAAAAGACTTCATTCTGCCTGTGCCCAACTCCATACTGATATACACATCCTGCATGCGCTTGGCTTTTTTTGTCTTTCCCACATTGGCAATATGAAACTCCATCACTGCGAACGGCACATAAAGAAGCAGCCGTTGTTCAATGTCATACGTTCTTTTCAAAAACCTGGTCACAATCATGCCTTTAATGATCTGGGACAATTCTTTTTCTGCATTGGCCTTATCTTTTACCAGCTCTGTTGCCAGAATTTGTCTCATAGCGCACCTCTTTTACGCAAGACGCGCCTTTTGGCACGCCTTGCTGCTTATTAGATTAAAACCAAATGGTATGTTTCCATACGCGGCAGGTTTCTCCCTCTTTAAAATTACCTTCATAAATGCGGTCCTCCGTCAGACCGACGGTTCCGGCCTCTGATTCCGGGAGGATTCCCAAGATTTTCGCTCTGCACGATTTGGAACCGCTCCAGCCGATGGAGGCATATATAAATTCTCCGACGGATGCCTCGATCTCCTTCAAATCCTTTTGTGTCAGCCAGGCACCCACGATCGCGTCCGGCTCCTCATGTTTTTTTATTTTTAAAGAAATTTTCTTAATTGCCATCGTTTACTCCTTTCCTTTATTTCTCAACGATTTCTTTAATTTCTTCCGTTGAAAGGTCAATATAGCCTTTTCCGCCCTTAGCTATGGAAGCCCAATAAATTTCTTCCAATTTGGAGGACGGCTGGGCGAAGTAAACCATGCCGTAGTATTCCTCGTCCGACTTTTCCTGTTTGTGCCAGATCAGCTGGCCGATTACCAGCGCTGCCAGAGCCCAGACGGTTCCCGCCAGCGAATTGTACCAGCTGCATCCTGGGGTACCGTATGTACCAAAGCAGAGAGGTTTGAGGAATACATCCGGGATAAAGATGGCCAGCATAACGCCTACGATACTGGCTAAAATCACCAGTGTAGCTGTGTTGGAATGGATCTTCTTGGTCACAATACCTAAAATAGCCGCTATTACCATGCCCGGCATTACCGCAGATGTCACGCTGTAGAGCGCGGTCATCAGGGAATCGAACTGCATAAAGTATTTTGCAAAGACAAAGGGCACTACGACCGCAACGATCACCGACGAAATTCTGGATACCAGCAGATAATGTTTATCCGACTTTTTATCCCAAATCTGCATATAAATATCGTTTACAAAGATTGTTACTCCTGAGTTAATATAGGTGCTTCCCGTCGACATCATCGCCGACAGCAGGAAGGCCACAATAACACCCAATACGCCGGGCTGGGCGATGAGTCCCACCAGTACCAGGAAAGATGCGCTGGTGTCGGCAGGAGCCGCAACAACGCCCTGTTCAGCAAGGGATCTTAAAATAATTCCAGGCATTCCTGTAAAGAGCACGCCGATGGGCATCAGGATTCCCATAAATACACCTGTAACCAGTCTGGCCTGATTGAGGGTTCTGGCAGCGAGGATCTTTTGAATATTGCCCTGGTGGGCGAAGTACCAGGCAGCCGTAATGGCAAAAGCGCCGCCGAAAAACATGCCCAGCTGAGGATAATTGGGATCCAGCAGCGGCGTAAACAGGCTTCGATGGCCTGTTGGCAGGTTGGTCATCATCTCCGTAAAGCCGCCGGCCATCTTGACTCCGCTGAATACGATGAATCCTCCTCCTACGAAAATCAGCACCGCCTGCAGGGTGTCGGTAATCATAACCGCCATGATGCCCCCTGCCGTAGTATAAATAGCTGTAATAATTGAAATAGCCATCATTCCGATGAACACATCCAGCCCGAACATCGTGTTGAGCATAACGCCTACTGCATAAGCATTAAAGGACATTAGCGCCAGCATGAAAATGAGCATTGCAATGGAGCTGACGACCCTTGTCTTTTTATCGAATCGCCGTTCCATGTATTCCGGTACGGAATAAATACCGGATAAGAAATAAATAGGGACTCCGACGGCCAGAAATAATACCGCCCATCCACAGTCATCCAAATACATCTGGAATGCGGCGAATCCGGCGTCGTATCCGGTCTGGGAATAAGATACGATGTCCTGAGCGCTGATTAATACGGTCATAAATGCCAGAGAGCAGATCCACCACGGTAATTTTTTGCTTGCTACAAAGAATTCTCCCTGGTTTTTTACTCTTCTGCCAAAGAACAAACCAATTCCGATAACGACTATAATATAAAGCGCGATAATAACCCAATCGATCTGATGCAAGGTAAATACTTTTGTTTCCACTTTTTCATCACTCCTTCCTAGATTAGCCTAAAGTATTGTCTCATGAAGCGGGAACATCTGCGGGAACACAAAATGCCAGATAGCTTCACCGATTGGGAATACCAGACAGATCCAAATAACAATCGCCAAAACAACTTTACCGCCCGGCTTTTTTGCCGAAAAGTCACCGGCTTTCCATAAAATAATAAATCCAATAATTGCGAGTGGAATATGCATGGCATATTCCACAAGCCAAGGTCCTATTTGCTCATATATAGGTGTCATATTTCTCCTCCTTAACTTTTTTACCTATTTTTACGCTCCGTTATATAAGAAACCGCCGTCCACTGGAATGGTGACTCCTGTCACATAGTTCCCTGCATCCGATGCCAAATAGACCGCGCAGGCGCCCAGCTCTTCCACGTCTCCCCACTCGCCCATAGGGATTTTGTTTTTAATGGTTTCAAAGAGTTCTTTATCATCCTGTACCGGCTGGGTCAGTTCTGTCTTGAACCAGCCCGGCGCGATTCCGTTCACCTGAATGTTGTACGGCGCGTATTCCAGCGCCGCTGCCTTGGTAAACTGAATGACCGCTCCCTTGCTGGCCGTGTAAGCCGGCGCAGCCACCAAGCCCAGGAAGGACGCCATGGACGCTACATTGATGATCTTGCCTTTTTTGTTTTTGATCATTTCGTTTCCGAAAATCTTTGTCGCCAGAAATACAGAGTCAGCGTTGACCGACATGACTTTTCGCCAGTCTTCAAATTTATAATCTTTGATATAGCCTCTCTGTTCCACCCCCTGGGAGTTGACCAGGATATCGATTCTTCCGAACTTTTGGATCACTTCGTCTCTCAGACGGATCAGGTCCTTTTCCTTTGTGGAATCCACAGATGTATGCAGGCTTTCTCTTCCCATACCTTCGATTTCTTCCACTACTTTTTTTGCATTGTCTTTGTTTCTGCTGGCAGGTACTACGGCCGCACCATGGTCGGCAAGGGTCAGTGCAATTCCCCTGCCGATTCCACGGGTTCCTCCGAGAACAACAGCCACTTTTCCCGTCAGATCAAAGCTTATTTTCTTATAAGCCATCTCCTTCTCCTCTCATATAGCAGCTACTTTTTCAGCGTAAGCGCCTTTTGGTACAACTTTTCAAAATCTTCTACTGTAGTCTCCCTTGGATTGGTGGACCGGTCTCCGCCCTTCATAGCTTCCTCGGATAATTTTTCGATATCATCCGGGGTAACGTTCCAATCGGAAAGGGGCGGAATTGGAAGGGAGTCTAAAAGCTCATAGACCGTATCAACCGCCAGCTTGGCAGCCTGGATGGTATCCATGCCCGATGTATCCTTGCCAAAGAGTCCTGCGATTTCGGCGATCTTATCCGGGTTGGAATAAAGATTAAATTCCATCGTTACCGGCAGACAGATGGCGTTGCCCACACCGTGAGGTACGCCGAACATGGCTCCCAGAGGATGGGCCATGGAGTGGGCAATTCCCAAAATGGTGTTGATAAAGCCCATTCCGGCCATGGTGCTTCCCATCATCATGTCGTAGCGAGCATCCTTATCGAATTCACCCTTAAAGGTGGCTCTCTGCAAAGAGCCTGCGATCAGCTTGATAGCCTTTGCCAGAATAGCGTCTGAAATGGGATCGCTGGCTCTGGAAATAAAGCCTTCGATCGCATGGGTCAGAGCATCCATGCCGGTTGCGGCTGTAAACAGCGGCGGCAGGGAGGCCGTCAGTTCCGGATCGCAGATGGCCAGAGATGCGATATTATAGGAGCCTCCAATGGCCATTTTCCATTCTTTTTCCACGTCCGTTACCACAGCAAAGCAGGTAACTTCCGCTCCTGTGCCTGCTGCTGTCGGAATGGCTATTACTGGCAGCGGCGCATTGGGGAACAGATCGCAGCCCTCGTAGTCGCGGATATTTCCTCCATTGGTAACCATGACCGCCGCGGCTTTGGCCGGGTCGATGGAGCTTCCGCCGCCCAAACCGATGAGCATATCCGCCTCTTTTGCAAGCGCCGTGACTTTTTCCACTGTTTCCACAGACGGGTTGGCCTCACATTTGTCGAAGATGGAATACTGGATTCCCGCATCACTGAGGGAGTCGATGACCTTCTGGGCCACTCCGAACTTCACCAGTCCTTCGTCCGTGCAAACGACGACTTTTTTACCGCCTAGGCGCTTTACTTCGCTTCCCACCTTTTTAACTGCTCCGTTTCCAAAGATGATGGAACCGGCCGGACTCCAGTTAAAAATGGAATCGTGCCCTTTGAACAGGTCATAATCCAGCGGCAGTTGTGCAACTTGTCTAAACATACTTCTCCTCCGTTTCTTTACTCTTTATTTTGAGAACGCCATTATTTATAAGCGTTTCTGAGTACAATTGATTTTACCTGACTCATCTCTTCCAGGGTATAGGTCCCGCCTTCCGCGCCGATGCCGCTCATCTTGTATCCGCCGAAAGGCTGTCCCGGAGCCCGGTAGCATCCGCCGCCGTTTACGACACAGCATCCGGCTTCCATGGTCTTTGCTATATGCATACCCTTATTGATGTCGTTGGTGATGACACCGCCGGACAGGCCGTACATGGAAGCGTTGGAGATTTCGCAGGCTTCTTCCACCGTGTCAAAGCCGATGATCGGCCAAACTGGTCCGAAAATTTCCATATCCAGCGCGACATCCAGATTCTTCGTTACTTCAATGACGGTCGGTTCGATAAAGGTCCGGTCAAACCGTTTGCCCCCAAGCAGCAGTTTGCCGCCCTGTTTGATGGTTTCGTTGATATATCCTTCTACTTCAATGGCCGCCTGTTCGCTGACCTGGGGTCCATAGGTGCTTTCCGGGTCGAACTGATTTCCCGGCTTTTCCTTTTTCAGCGCTTCGATCAGTTTTTCTGTAAACGGAGCTTTGATGGAGTTCTGTACTAGAATTCGTTTGCTTGCGCAGCACACCTGCCCCGAGCAGTAGGCTCTTCCTCCCACCACTTCTGCTACCGCATAGTCCATATCCGCGTCCTCTAAAACGATCAGCGCGTCGTTGCCGCCCAGTTCCAGAGATACTCTGGTCAGGTTTTCGGCACAATTCTTTGCGATTTGAGTACCGACGGCCGTACTGCCGGTAAAGGTAACCGCATCCACATCTTTGCTGGTAGTAATCCAGGTACCCACTTTGCCGCCGCTTCCTGTAATAAAGTTTACGGCTTTTGGCTCAACGCCCGCATCCAGCAGCAGGCCCGCCATCTTCAGGTTGCAAAGCGGTGTCTCCGTCGCCGGTTTAATGACAACTGCATTTCCCATCAAAAGAGCCGGTACAACCTTGTGGCAGAACAGCTCAAAGGGGAAGTTGAACGGCAGGATACATGCTACCACCCCGTGGGGCTCTCTTACGGTGATCATCATATCCGCCTCATTGGAGTAGTGGTCTCCCGCCGGATAGGATTCGCCTTTTAACGTTCTCGCCGCATCGCAGAAATGTTCGATGAGACTGGCGGCATTGAGGACTTCCGCCTCAGCATGGGCGACGGTTTTGCCCATTTCTTTCGCTGCCAGCTGTACAAAGGCATCTTTTTCGCCGATGAACAAATCATGGAACTTTCTCAGGGTATCAATTCTCGTGTGCAGAGGAATTTTCTCCCAAAGTTTTTGTCCCTCTTTTGCCGCCGCTACCGCCTTTTTTACATCTTCCTCGGTTGCCATTGGAATGGTTTCGATGACATTCATCGTGCCCGGATCCAACACGTCTTTGACCGCTTTGTCAGAAGCGTCTACATAGTTCCCTCCGATAATCATTTGCATAAATCAATTCCTCCTTATTCTTGTTTTGTATCCATATACAAACGCAAGGGCTATGCCAAAATATTCAGAATTGATTTTTATAATAAAAAAGAGCTTGAAAATTCAAGCTCTTAAAATAATTTTTTTATTTATACACTCCAGATCAGAAAAGCAGCCGCTCATTCTTTCCCGGGAAAAGTGTCCGTAATCCGAACAAGTCTGTCGGATTCCGGTCATTTCTGCGGCTCCGGCGGGAGAAGAATACATTTAAAGAAATCATCCGGTTTTTCCTTGTAAATGTTTCTAATAAAGTCTCCTCCCTGGGAGAGGGGAACAAGATGAGAAATCGCATAATCAACACGGATGGCACCGCTGGAAATCAGCTCCAAAACCTGAGGAAATTCACCGCTGAAGGCACAGGAGCCTTTTACTGTAAGCTCCTGAGTCACCACTTTGGAAATATTGAGGGGAAAGGCATTTTCCAGGTTGGCTAAGGTAACGAAGATCCCCCCTTTTTGCAGGCATTGGACTGCCTGACAAAAAGTAGACTGTGCTCCGGCCGCATCCAGCGCTTTGGCGGCTCCCCGGCCGCAGGTAATCGATATAGTTACATTGTCCGGCAGCTTATAGACGATATGTTCGGGAAGGGCGATGTACTGACAGAAAGCGCCATGCTGCCGGTACTCTTGGCAGGATACCCCCAGAACTCTGCGGTTGTCGCATAAGTTGACTCTTCCGCTGCGGCAGAACCGGCAGGTCCCGCAATAGATGGTAGAGTCAAACGTAACGCGATCCCCCTTGGCGAATCGCGTTGCTTTGCTTCCTGTCTCTTCTATAATTCCGCTGGCTTCGTGTCCCATGACGATGGGAGGTCGGCGTCTTCCCGTGCTTCCGTCGCTGCCGGCGATGTCGCTGCCGCAAACGGATACCGCTTTGATCCGAATTAAAACCTCATTTTTTGCCGGCACGGGTTTGGGCACATCCCCATAGACAAATTGCATTTTGTCCTTCAGAATCAGAGCTTTCATGTTTTCCCCTCTTTCTGGCGGATGCGGCCGATGGAATCCGCCGTCACAATGGCTGCTTTCAGCGTATGCCAGTCAACGCCGAAGGGCATGTTGTGGGAAATGCCGATTTCACTGCTGGCTTTGGCCGCAGTTTCCAGTTCCTCATCCGTCAGAGACAGCCCCAGATGGGAAAGGGTTGTAGGTAGTCCGATGCTTTCGAAAAAGCCATATACCTGATTCAGCTCCCCGGCGGGAACATTTTCTGCAATCAGCTGGACCAGGGTTCCAAAGGCGACGCATTCTCCGTGGAGATACGTCCCTTTTTTCATCTGAGTAAATCCGTTGTATATTCCGTGGGCAATGGCGCAGCCATTGCTTTCAAAGCCTACGCCGCTCAGATAAATGTTGGCTTCGACGACATTTTCCAAAGCCTTTGTAACGCATTTGTTTTCTGCCGCCAGCTTGGCATAAGATCCGTTCTCCAGCAGAATTTCTCTGCAAAGGGAGGCCAGGGCAAAAGCAGTGTTGGTGCCTTTCCCCTGAAACATATTATCTGCATCTGCATTTCTGCAGGCGCGGGCTTCGTAAAAGGTGGCGAAGGCGTCTCCGATCCCAGATATCAGCAATCTCACCGGCGCGTTTGCTATCATCTGCGTATCTACGAAAACCAAATCCGGGTTTTGGGTGAGAAAGAAATCATACAGCCACTCCCCCTTATCGGAATACATGACCGCTAACGAGCTGCAGGGCGCATCGGTGGATGCTGCTGTGGGGATGACGATGGTTTTAAGGCCGGCTTTGCAGGCCGCCGCCTTTGCCGTATCGATGGTTTTGCCCCCTCCGCAGCCGGCTATGGCTCCGCATTCATGACGGGCGGCAAGATCAACGATACGCTGTACTTCCGTTTCGGTACTCTCTCCGGAAAACCGTTCAAATTGAAATATGATCTCCGCCTCTGCAGCGCTTTTTTCCATTTTTTCTTTTATCAGCGGATATACGAATGGGTCGGTCAGAACCAGAATTTTTTTGCTGTATGGGGAAAAATAGCTCCCGGCCTTTTGAAGAAGATCTCTTCCCTGTATGTATTTGGAAGGTGATCCCAAAATGTTAACCTGCATGGTTGATCCACCTCTCTTTCCTTTCTATGCTCAATATGCTCCCTCTTTGTTGGTGATGTACTGGAGGAATACGGCCAGCACAATAATCAAACCCTTGATGATCTGCTGGGGGTAAGCCGCGATACTGAGAAGGGTCATGACGTTGGTAATCAGCCCCAGAACCAGTACGCCGATGATTGTATTGCCCACGCTGCCTTTTCCGCCCATCAGACTGGCTCCGCCGATTACGCAGGCTGCGATGGCATCCAGCTCCATTCCTGTGGAAACGGCCGGCGATGCGACCGCTACGCGGGAGGTAAGGATAAATCCGCCCAATGCGCAGAGCATTCCGCAGATGGCATAGGCGAAAAATTTATATTTATTAACGTTGATTCCGGCCAATCGAACGGCTGTCTCGTTGCTGCCGGAAGCAATGACCAGACGGCCGAAAACCGTATTGCGCATGACAAGCCACATGAGAACGATGACTGCGATGACCAAAACCACCGGCCAGGGAAGTCCGATTCCCGGTATGCCCTGACTTCCGAACTTGACCATCATCGCTGAGGTATCATATTCGGATGACAGGCGGATGGGCTGTCCGTTGGACGTCATGTAGGCGGCTCCTCTGATAATGGTCATGGTGGCCAGTGTAGCAACAAAAGGAGCCATTTTCAGTACCACTACAAAGGCCCCGGACATACAGCCTATTAAAAAACCGATTCCCAGAACCGCAATCAGTATGACGATCATGGAGGCGCCGGAAACCATGCCGGCATTTTGAATCATGATCGCCGTGATCATGCCTCCCATGGCAGTAACGGAGCCGACGGAAAGGTCGATGCCTCCGGTCAGGACCACCAGGAGCATGCCCAGGGTCGCCAATGTCATGGGAACCAGCTGTCTGAGCAGATTAAAGATATTTGTCACTGTAAAGAACGCATCCGACAAAATGGTAGAAGCGATAATCAGTGCGATCAAAATTAAAACAGCGTTGTATTTCAGTAGTATGTTCTTTACGTTTATCTGTCTATTGTTCAATCTTTCTTCCATGTTTAAGACACCCCCATTGATAAATTAATTAATGTTTGTTCGGTCAACTGCTGCTTTTCCACCTCTCCGGCGATTTTTCCGTGACGCATCACATATACCCGGTCGCTCATACCGATGATTTCCGGCATTTCCGAGGAAATCATGATAACTGCCGCGCCTTGTTCGGCCAGGGTGTTCATGACTTTATATATTTCAACCTT
The DNA here is from genome assembly GCF_020734085.1 of Hominibacterium faecale. Lineage (NCBI taxonomy): Bacteria > Bacillati > Bacillota > Clostridia > Peptostreptococcales > Anaerovoracaceae > Hominibacterium > Hominibacterium faecale. The sequence continues at coordinate 242,574 of NZ_JAJAGH010000010.1, read as the reverse complement.
AGCGCCTACATCGACTCCTCTTGTGGGTTCATCGAATATGATCACTTTCGAATTGGAGATCATCCATTTCATAAGGGCTACTTTCTGCTGGTTTCCTCCGGAAAGGGAGGATGCTTTGCTTTTGTAAGATCTGGCTTTGATGTTCAGCATGCCGATCATTTCTTCCACTTTTTTATTCTCTTTTGGATGGTCCAATATGCCTACAGCCGATGTAAAATCCTGCAGAGAACTCATGGTTCCGTTTACCTTGATGGGCATATCCAGGAGCAGTCCCTGCTGTTTTCGGTCTTCCGGCACCATTCCGATGCCGTTTTTAATGGCCTTCTTGGGTGTATTGATCTTGACGCTTTTTCCTTCCAGTCGGATCTCCCCCTCTTCCAGCTTGTCGGCTCCGAATACGGCCCGCATTGTTTCCGTGCGGCCGGCTCCCACAAGTCCGGCAAAGCCGACGACTTCTCCGGCTTTTACATGAAAAGTCACGCCGTTGACCATTTTTCCGCAGATGAGGTTTTCTGCCTCCAGTACGGTTTCTCCGATCGCCGCGTTCCGCTCAGGAAACAGCTCGGAAAGATCTCTGCCGATCATCATGGTTACCAGCTGTTTTTCTGTAATATCCTTTACATGTACGGTGTCGACGTTTTTCCCATCCTTGAGAACGGTGATGCGGCTGCATATGCGAAAGATCTCTTCCAGCCGGTGAGAGATATAAATGACACATACGCCCGAATCCCGCAGTTTATAAATGACATCGAACAGCTTTTCCACTTCCCGGTTTGTCAGCACGGCGGTGGGCTCATCGAAAACCATGACTTTTGCGTTTCTTGAGATGGCTTTGCAGATTTCGACGATCTGCTGATAGGCGACGGTTAATTCGGCCACTTTTTTATTGACGTCAATGTCTCCGAAGCCCATCTTTTCCAGCACTTCCTCCGCCCTCTTTTTCAATTTTTTTCTATCCACCAGCGCCTTTCCTTCTCCCAGGCTGTCAATGAAAATATTTTCTGCCACAGTCAGGTCTTTTGCCAGGGCAAATTCCTGGTAGATGACGGATATTCCGCAGTCCTGCCCCTGCTTGGGATTGGTGATTTGTTCTTTTTTTCCGTCTATGTATATGGTTCCTTCATCCTTGTCGTATGCTCCGGCAAGACATTTCATCAGCGTGGATTTTCCGGCGCCGTTTTCTCCGATCAGAGCATGGATCTCACCGGATAGGGCGCAGAAATTAACCTTATCCAAAGCAGCCACGCCGCCGAAGGATTTGCTGATTTCCTCCATCCTTATCATCTCTCTTTGATTGCTCATGATGCTCTCCTCTTTCCTATAACGGTAGTTCTCTTTTGGAATACAGGCCCGAAGGCATATCCTCCGGGCCTATTGGTTCAAATAAGATAGATTTGCTTATTTGGACGGAACCCATTCTTCATAATAAGTACCGTCTTCGATCGCTTTGATGACTTCGGGAACCGTCAGCACTTCCAGCGGAGCTGTTTTGTGATACAGGTTTTCCTTATCGTCATCCCAGTAAGTATCCATGGTATCTCTGTTGATGTTAAAAGCTTTGAACGCGGTCAGCATGGGCAGGTTGTTGGCATCCCATTTGTTGGTCCCCTCTGCCAGTTCTTTTATGAAATTGATGGTTTCCATAGCAAAGGCCTGGCCGTTATGGGGGCCGTCACACAGGAGCGTCCCGTCTTTTACCTTTTCCAGCTCGGTCTTCATTCCGTTTCCTGGGCATGCTACCAGGACTTTATCGGTGAGACCGTAATTTTTCAGTGCCTGAGCTGCTCCCAGCCCCTGGAAATCGTTTTCTCCGATAAAGAGGTTTAGCTTATCTTGGTTGGCTGCGATGATTGGTTCGGCCACATCGATTCCGCCTTCAAAGGTCCAGTTTCCTTCACCTGATCCCAAGCAGGCCATGTTCCATTTTTCTGATTCAAAGGTTCCTTTTTTCCTTAAATCGTTAAACAGCTTTGTGGCGTCCAGGGTTGCCTGTTCCATGGTGTATTCAACACCTCTCTGCTGGGCCCGTTCATAGATCATGCCGCTGAGCATGCCGTTTACGCGGGTTTCAGCTGTGGAGTTTCCCATGATGCCAAGAACGATACCCATGTTGATCTGTTCCTCTTTATCAAACTGACTGGCTGTATATTTTCCAGCCGAATAGCCGACGGAAAAGATATTGGCATTGATGGTGGTTACCACGGGAGCGCCGAAAATTTCAGAACCGAATCCGATACATGGAATACCCGCTTTGACTGCACGTTCAATGTCCGCTGCGATTCCGGTTACATCCACCGGGTCAATAACGATTACGTCCACGCCTCTGGAAATATAGGAATCGATATGGGCGCTCTGCTTGGAAAGTTCAAAATCCGCCACATCAAAATAGAGGGTATACCCATATTTTTTTGCCCATTTTTCGGCAGATTCTTTTACTGATACGAACCAGGGATCTCCCTGGGTCTGCTCTGTCCAGCCGACCACTACGTGCTTTGGATCTTTGGGTTTAAATGGCAGTGCCTTATCAATGTTAGAACGATCTTCCAAAGATGTGGGATCGAGAAAGCCGGAAAGGCATGTGTCAGGAAGCATGCCGTAGAGTTCGGTTTTCGCCTCATCGGCGCTTAGCTCTTTCTCTGCAGTTCCTTCCTCACTGCCTCCGCAACCGGCCAGGCAGGTAACCATTAACCCGATTACCATTAAAATTGCCAGGATTCTCATTTTTCTCTTGCTCATTTTACTTCTCCTTTCATTGTTTGCTGCTAGCCATTGCTTCATATTGTCTGTTTCCATTATTAAGCGCAAAATATGTGCCAAAATATTCTGAATAATTTTTCATAAAAAAAGAAAGCTTGCGCTTTCAAGCTTTCTTTTCATTTATATTTTTATTCATTGAATAGAAGTTGCCACCCCGTTCTATGAGCAGTCACGTTCCATTGTACGAAAATCGGACAAAATGTCGGAATTCGGTCACTTTTTTAAATACTCTGATAACTCAGTGTTGTTTTTTAACTTTTGATAGAGGGTGCTTCTGGCGATCCCTAGGGCCTTAGCCGCAGCGCTCAGGTTGCCATTGGCCCGTTCAATCTCATTTTTTATGATCTCGATTTCAACTTCTTTCAGCCGGGTATTGCGCAGATGGTTATTTCTTGTTTTGTTAACCATACGGTCCGGAAGCATGGACGTATTTATTTCTTCCCCTTCCTTGGACATGGCGATTACGCCTTCCAGGATATTTCTCAGTTCTCTTACATTTCCCTTCCAGTCGTAATTCTCCAGCATATCGTAAAAGCTCTTGGGAATGCTCAATTTGTTCAACCCCATATCCTTTTTCAGCCGCTCAATATAGTGGTCGGCCAGCAGGCGGATATCTCCGTTCCTTTTGCGCAGGGGCGGTATCTTCAGGGTAATGGTGTTGATTCGGTAATATAAATCCTCGCGGAACCTACCCTGCTCCGCTTCCAGATAGAGGTCGCTCTTGCTGGCGGAAATAATCCTGATATCAATGGGTATTTCCTTGTTTGACCCCACCCTCGTCACTTTAAAGGTGGAAAGAACCCGCAGCAATTTTATTTGGACGTCCAAGGGCATGCTCTCCACTTCATCTAAAAAGAGAGTTCCTCCTGAGGCGGCCTCCAGCTTGCCCGAACGCCCTCCCCGGCTGGCGCCGGTAAAGGATCCTCCTTCATAGCCAAAAAGTTCACTTTCGATCAGTTCCCGGGGAATAGCCCCGCAGTTAATGCCGATAAAAGGCCCGGATTTCCGCCGGCTTTCATTGTGAATGGATTGAGCCAGCACTTCCTTGCCAGTTCCGCTTTCTCCCCATAAGAGAATCGGTGCGTCGATCTTGGCCACCTGCTTGGCGATCTCCTTCAGCTCTTTTATCTCCTTGCACTGGCCGATCAGATTGTCAAAGGTATATTCGGTAGAAGACGGCTCTTTCTTTGTCGTTCTGCTCTTCAGTTCCGCTTCTATGGCATCGACGATGGAAATTACAATGCCCAGGGTATGTTCCTGATAGTCCTCTTTTCTTCCCGTTAAGGACATGGCCCCGATGATCTCTCCATCTGCCCCGTGGATGGGAGCTCCGGAACAGGTATATTTTTTATGTACTAGATTATAATGTTCTTCTCCCCAGAAAACCATGGGTTTTTTCTCTTGCAGACAAGTCCCGATGGCATTTGTACCCACATACCGTTCATTTCTGCTGGCGCCGACGACCAGAGAGGGATCGTACTCGTACTGGCTCAGCAGATCTTTATCGCTGATAATATCCAGCAAATATCCCCGATCGTCACTGATAAAGATATAATACCCTGTCGGCTTTATCACATCATAAATCTTATTCAAATGTTTTCTCGCCGTTTCGATCAATACGGCGTTTTCTTGAACAAGTTTTTTTCTTTCCTTTTCATCTAACTTTTTAATTTTCACAGGTGAATTATATTCGATTTCAAACTGCCTCGATCTCACCCATGAATCATATATTTCCGGGCGGATAAACGAATAATCATAAGGTTCATTGCGAACAAAATGTTGAAAAGCTTCAATCAGCTGTTTCTCGTATTCTTCATTGAAGTTTAACAAAACATTCACCGCCTTTCTCTGTCTGGTGGGTATATTAACTGAAATAAAGGTTGTTGGTAATATATTCCGGATCACTGGTCACATCAATCCCCAAGGCTTTGATTGTCTGCTCATCCCTCTCGCTGAGAATTGCGGTGCAGTGGGCCTGACAGCCTCTCAGGCAGGGAAGTTTGCTCAAGGCTACTTCTGCGGACGGGTTGGTCGCGGCGGAAATGGTCAGGGCGCTGAGAATTTCTTCGCAGTGAAGGCTTGTCTTTTCATGAAGAAGGATATCCGTCTTCATATCCTGGATCCCCTTTAAGACGTTTGGGGAAATGAGGTGGATGTCGTCGGCCATTCCGCAGAGAATTTTTATTGCATTGAGTACGGCAGCGGCAGCGGCTACCATTCTCCTGGAGCTTCGGCCTGTCACAATGCTGCCGCCGGGCAGTTCTAAGGACATGACGACGACGTTCTCATATCGCTCATTACAGTTCCGTTTGTATTCTGCATAATCTCTGGCTGGCTTGACCACCTTCCGGTCCTCAACCTTCAGGTCCAGCTCGTCCATTAACAGCTTGGACCGCTCCAGCGCGCCGTCATCGATTTTTCCCTTTTTATAATCGCACAGCGCGGTCAGATATCTTCGGATGATTTCCTGGCAGGCTGCTTCTTTGACAGCCTCGTCATCGATGATGCTAAACCCGGCCCTGTTGACGCCCATGTCGGTGGGACTCTTGTATTCCGACTCTTCACCAGTGATCTTTTCTATGATCCTCTTGACGACTGGGAAAACTTCCAGGTCCCGATTATAGTTTACCGCCATTTCCCCATATGCTTCCAGGTGGAAGGAGTCGATCATATTCACGTCTTTCAGATCGGCGGTCGCGGCTTCATAGGCGATATTCACCGGGTGCTTGAGCGGAATGCTCCAGATGGGAAATGTTTCAAATTTTGCGTAACGCACTTTTGTTCCCCGTTTATAATCGTGATACAACTGGGAAAGACAGGTCGCCAGCTTTCCGCTGCCGCCGCCCGGTCCGGTTACCACAACCAGGGGTTTTGTCACTTGGATATAGGGATTGGCGCCGTACCCTTCATCGCTTACAATGGTATCCACATCTGTGGGATAGCCTTTGGTAAATCTATGTTTGTACGTTTTAATGCCCCGACGGTCCAATTTGTTTAAAAACATATCGACTGCGGGGGCATCGTCTTCATAGCGGGTCACGACTACACTATTGATGGCTAGGTCGTATTTTCGAAACATATCGATGAGCCGGAGAACTTCCAGATCGTAGGTAATTCCAAAATCAGCACGCGTCTTGCTGGTCGTGATATCGCCTGAGTAGATGCAAATAATAATCTCTGCTTGGTCCTTCATTTTCTGGAGCAATTTAATTTTGGCATTTTCATCAAAACCGGGGAGTACCCGCATGGCATGTTTATCATGCACTAATTTTCCCCCAAACTCCAGATAAAGCCTTTCGCTTTCTCCCTCGTTGATCCGTTTCAAAATATACTTGGATTGTTCTTCTATATACTTTTCTGCGTCAAATCCTATCTTCGTCATCACGTTCCTCTCCTTCTACAGAAAAACAATCGCGCCAACCACGCTGGTCACTACCATTGCTGCTATAATTGCAATCGCAATTATCCGAATCGTTTTTTGCTTCATCATAATACAAAAAGCCTCCTCATTTTCCACGTTTATTTACATCAGTTCAATATTTAATTTATTTCTGCCTTCTGCCAGACCCTTTAAACTAATATGGTAGTCAATATCCAGCTGTCCCGTTCCTTCCGCTGTTACGCTGTTTTCCACGTGATTTGTGAGAACCTCCATCGCAATAGCTCCGAAAGGTGTGTCATAATAGCCGGTATAGCGTTTTCCTTTTTCGAATTCGATTTCCGTATCTATACCGACGTTTTTTCCAACCCTTTTCATCTTTATGGTTCCGTTTTTCAGTTTAAGGCGGGTCCTGCATCCGGGCATTCCGGAAATTTCGCTTTCATCATAGATGAGATAAAGGGCATCTCCTTTTTCGTACAGCTTGCCTTCGGTAATAAATTCCAGCTGGTCTTCTTCCAGATCAGCCGTTATCTGTGTTCCAATAATTTTCATCATAATATTCTTCATTCAGTCAGCTCCTCCAACATCTTTTCCAATTCTTCTTTGTTAAAATGATATTCTTTCAGACAAAACTGGCACTGCAGCTCTGCCTGCCCGTCTTCTTCGATTATCTCCGTCAAATCCTTTTTACCAATGGACATAAGCGCCCGTTCAAGGCGGGGCTTGCTGCAATCGCAGCGCCAGGTGATATCCCTGGTCTCCAGCTTTTGAATCTGATACTGCTGCGGCATTTCGTTGAATATGCGCGCGGACAGCTCCATAACCATCCCTTCTTCACTCTTTCCGGCGGATGTCTTGTTCACTTCATCAATCAGAGTTGTCAGCGGAGGCAGGTTTTCAATCATGTCCTCCAGCGCGGATACGGCTCCTTCCTCTGCTCCCGGCATCATTTGAATAATCATTCCGCCCGCTGCTCCTACATGATAGTCCCTTTCTATTTTTACGCCCAAAGCGACGGAAGTATTCTGCTGCTCGGAAATAAAAAAGTAAGCTGCCAAGTCCTCGGCGATTTCTCCGCTGACCAGGGCAATGGTTCCCATGTAGGGCTCTTTTAAGCCCAGGTCTTTGATTACGGTCAATTCTCCTATTCCCAGCGATCCGCCTACATCCAGTTTTCCTTTTTCCGTAAGGGGTAAATCCACGTCTGGGTTAGCAATGTATCCTTTTACCTTTCCCGTTCCATCCGCTGTGGCTAAAATCTGTTTGGCTGGTCCCTCCCCCTTGAACTGGAGGGTAAGCTTGTCCTGCGGGTTTTTCAGCATAATGCCCATAAGACCGGCTGCTGTCAGGACTCTTCCCAGCCCTGCTGCGGCCAGCGGCGTTGTCATGTGTATATTGCGCGCCTCTTCGACCATATCTGTAGTAATTGCCAGATATACCCGGTAAGATCCGCTTTTATCCATTGCGATTAATGTATTGCTCATCTTCCTTATACCTCTTTTTTTATCTTTTCCTTTCAATTCTATCATAGTTGTAAGAAATTATTAATAACTTTATTTTAGATTTACACGGTTTCGACACAAAAAAACCATAAAGTCCGTGTATATTAATCTCAATAAAAGGACAAAACGGATAAAGGGAGGAAAAATCAATGGATAACAATTTTGAAAATAATGAATATAGATACACCAGCGGCCCAAACCCCGGACAGTTGATCCCAACAGAGGATCGTGATCCGGGAGGCGCACCGGGAATGGGTCCCAGGTCATCGAAAAAGAAAAAAGAGAAAAAAAGCAAGCCAGTACAGCTCACCAGAACTAGCCTTACTGCAATCATTCTGGTATGTGTCCTGCTCTCCAGCGCATTCGGCTTTGGAGGGGCCATGCTGGCCAATGACGCCGGCCTCTCGTCTCAATATTCGGCAGGCAAAGAAAATACCACCAATGCCAAGACGACTGGCTTTAATCTGGAGGATGCCACGGGCAGTTCAATGACGGTCCAGGAAATAACGGCTAAAGCACAGGATTCTGTGGTGGAGATCAAGACAGAATCCGTTCAGGCCGATGCGTGGATGCAGCAATATGTCACAGAGGGGGCCGGCAGCGGTGTCATTATTAAAAGCAATGGATATATTATTACCAATAATCATGTAATCGCAGGAGCGAATAAAATAACAGTAACGACCAGCGACAAGAAGGAATATGAAGCAAAGCTGGTTGGTACTGATGCAGATACAGATGTAGCGGTCCTCAAAATTAATGCAAGTAATTTGACAGCCGTCACTATGGGCAATAGTGACCAGTTGAACGTAGGTGATTTGGCGGTAGCGATCGGCAATCCCCTGGGTGAGCTGGGCGGCACAGTTACGGCTGGAATCATAAGCGCCCTGGACCGCTCCATCAGCATTGATGGAAAGACAATGTCCCTATTACAGACCGATACCTCCATCAACCCGGGTAATTCGGGAGGCGGATTGTTCAACCAGTATGGTCAGCTGGTGGGCGTAGTTGTCGCTAAGTCCTCCGGTTCTGATGTGGAGGGCCTTGGATTTGCGATTCCCATTAATCGAGCCGCAGAAGTAGCCAGCCAGTTGATGAAAGGCGGTTATGTAAAAGGAAAGCCTTCTACGGGGATGTCCTATGTGGATATGTCTCAGCAGCAGGGAAATAACGGATTTTTCGGCGGCGGACAGCAAAGCGCTGCGGGAGGCGTTTATATTCAGGAAGTAACCGGATCCAATGCTAAGAAGGCTGGCTTCCAGCAGGGAGATCTGGTCTACTCGGTGGATGGAAAAGAAATTGATAACATCGATACCCTTTCATCGATTATTACCTCACATAAGGTGGGCGATACGGTAAAATATATTGTACTTCGCGATGGACAGTCAAAAGAAATTAAACTTAAACTAGAAGAGAAAACTTCCTCTTAATAAGTAATAATAAGATATGCGAAAAGACCGAGCTGCGGAAGCAATTCGGTCTTTTCGTATTTATTATACCTTTTTTAAACATCTTTGCCGGGTCCGTTGATAATTTCCATTAACTTGGATTTAATCTCAATCTGCTGATCCTCTGTGTACCCCAGCTCATCCATCGCTTCTTGGTCTTCCTCAATCAAGCACAGGGGTGGAAATAAGACGCACCACCAGTTTTGTCCTTTTCCTTCGCCTAGTGTAAGATTCAGAGCTTCGTAGTTTCCAGCTGGAAAATACATATCTCCATAGGTTTTGGCCGGTATCCATCGAACACCTAAATCCGCTTCCGCTCCATATTCTTTGCCATTTTCTTCAATTACTTTTGCCGCTGTCTTTTCCATATCCTTCAGATGATTTTCTAAATAGCTGCGGGACTGTTCAATATCTTGGCTTTTTTCCAGGCTGCCTACTTCTTTAATAATCTGGTCCCTCACTTTTAATTTGAGATTTTGATCATCAGCGCTGTCGCTGTTGGCAATTACGTGCAAACGAATGATTCCGCTGTATTGATTGGACGGTTCATCCTCATATGTATAAAAAAGGACGAATCCCATTACGATAACCAGAATTAGGCTTAAAATGCATTTTTCTTTTAGATCGATATTTTTCATAAAAAATCCTCCTTGTATGTTCATTCTTCACCAAGGAGAATTTTTTTATACACGACCGAATAAAACTTTTTTATTTTACGATTAGTAAACGACTTCCTTCCTGGAGATTAATAGGATCATTCAATTCATTGATCTTCTTGATAGACTCTATACTGGTTTTGTACTTCTTAGCTATTTTCCATAGACTGTCGTTTTTTCTTGTTATGTAAATAACCATAGAGGAAGGTCTTTTATTCTGTTTATTTTCAAGGAAGCATGGATTTTTTATTAATTTCAGCGCCGTTTCTTTTATGGCGGATACTTCAAGCTGCAGGCTGGCATTGATTTCTGCCTGCTTGCTGTTCACCTTATCCGACCAGAGATCCTTTATTCCAATTTGACAATCTATTTTCATGCCTTCTTCGGCTGCTGGAATATCAATCGAACCCCTGAAAGGAATATCCTGTTTTATTGCAAATACTTGTTTTTCCGAGTCCTCCGGTATACATAAGACAGTTCCTTCTAAAATTCCCTCGACCGTTACTCGGCCTTGTTCGGCCCTGGATTTTTGTTCTTTTATACGTCCGTTGACATAAAGAATTTTTCCTAACTGCCCATTTCTTTCCGCAACATCTACAATTTCTCTTGCTGATATCTCTGTAGTTCCTGTTCCCAGGACTGCTTCTATCATTTTTTCTGTATAATCATAAGTAGTATCTTTGACACTATGATATAAATCTGACACTACTTCTTTTTCCAGATTTTGGTATACTTCAACCGATGTGTTAACGCTTCCTTTTAAAATAAAACAATCTTCTTCTTCCTCGCTGATTGTCACTTCCAGCTCTTTGTCATTAAAGGATACTTTGCTCATAGCCAAGTTATCTTCTTTATTCATAAGTATGAACTGGGTAAAATCGGCCTTCCCTTGGTAAAAAGCAGGTTTTTGTATTACCTCTCCGTCTTTTTCTTCTTCACCTAAATAAAGAATATTAACACGCACCGCAGCATTAATGACCATTTTTTCTGAAGTTGTTTGTTTATGATTTTCCACCACATTGATGTCACTTTTCAGAATTTTAATCGGCCTCGGGCTCCCCTCTTTAACCTTTAAATCTTCTGCAATCTCCAAAGATTCTTCTTTTCGAAGAGCAACATGGCTCATTTTGACGGTTTCTTTTAATAGTTCCAACTGTTCCCCGCGCAGATTTTCGAAGAGTTGTAATTCTTTTTCCGCGTATTCTTTCAGGAAAAGCCCCAGAGTAATTTTAGCTCGGAATTTGCGCTCATTAATTACAGAATAATCAATTCGTTCGATTTTAGATTCAATGACCAAATGAGATAAAGGTGAGGCTGTCACCTGCCAGTCTGTTTTGAAAGGAAGCCTGGACTGAATGATGGCCACAGATTCATCCTCTTTTCCATCAGGCAGATAAATTGTCTGTAATCCTACCTCTCCTGTAACTTTTATGCTGTCATCATCTCCCTGTCCGACTTGTATTTCTTTGCTGGATAAAAATGCCTTCCCATCCATCGATAAAATTGATATTAAATCTGGCTTAATATCTGGAACAAGTATATCTTCTTCTACAAAGATTTTTGTTTCAAGATTTTGGGCCACGGCTGTTATCTTTAATTCATTATAAACGGCCTGACCCGCCAGTGGCGTAATTTTAACTGGTTCTGCCGCTGTTTCAGAACTTTCCTTTATCTCTTCTTCGCCTAAAAATACCGGCTCTAGTTCTTCCTCTTGTTTATGTTCTATAACTTTTTCCGGCAAAATCTGTTTTGGTAATCCCTGTTTGTTGTCTTTTTCCGTTGCATCGAAAGATTTTTCTTCCGATATTTGTTCTTGATCCGGTTTGTTCGCAGCAGTTTCCTCTAAAACAGGAAGATCCTGTGAAAATTCTTCCTCCTTTTCGGTACTTGCTTTTCCTTCCTCACGTGCAGGTACTAAAAGTCTATCATAAGGAGTTGGATCAAAGCCGTCGTTTATCTGTGCTGTATCGGTATTTTCGTCGGCTGTTTTTGCTGGTTGTAAGGCAAATTCAGGTATTTTTTCATCATAGGTCATGGTTGTTCCCCCTCTGTCTTCCTATACATATTCTTGTTATATTGTATTCGAGGGCAAAAGGGTTCATACCATTTTTTTTACAGACTATTTTTTTGTGATAAGAAGAGACCGACAAAACTTTTTAACGATCAATGTATCTTTTTACGACGAAGAGTTCGTAAAAAACAGGAGCGGTTTTGTCAATCATGCTATCCGCTCCTGTTTTCTTCTTTATAATTATTGCAGTTTCATGCTTCTGATTCTTGATCTAAATTTCTACATTCCAGCTTTCCGCCGCATTGGCACCGGTACTGGCTGAGATTTGTAATCAGTTTTGATCTCTTTTGTCTGTAGAATTTCTTGCTGCATTTTTTACAAACAATTACATATCGATATCTAATTGTTTTATCTGGTTTTGCCAGTCCCAGCTCTTCGTAAGACGCTGTTGTCTTTATCTGATACCCGTAAGTCCGGTTCATTTTATAAGCATAGGCTTTCCACACTCTTCCATGATTATTACAACCATAACAGGTATGGAGAACTTCATGGGCCAAAATACTTCTTACCTTTTTCTCATCTATTTCCAACAGAGCGTTTCCAATTTCAATGACAAACACAGGATCCTGAAAACGTTTGTCTTTCATGCAAGCAGCAAATCTGCTTTTCGCTCTTTTGTTGATGCGGATTTTAGGGTCGATTTGCTTACTGATCGGTATGTTTAAATGATGGCATTCCTTTATCACCTCTTGCAAGCATTTTTCAATTTCATGTATTTTCATATTGTTTCACGTGAAACGATTATTCCTATTGAAGTGATTTCAATAGCTCAATCAATCTTTCCAATTCATCTCTGCTGTAATATTCAATTTCAATTTTTCCTTTTCGTCCACTTTGATTAAGGCTTACTTTTGTTCCCATGATATGTTTCAGGTCTTCTTCTACCCGTTTCACATCCGCACTCTTCTCTGCTTTTCTTCTTGGATTTTTCTTTTTTGAAGAATGCTGTTCTTTAATCAGCCTTTCAACTTCTCTGACAGACAGTTCTTCTTTAATCACATATTCGGCAAGCTGTATTTGTCTTTCCCGGTCACCAATTCCAGCAATCGCTCTGGCGTGTCCGGTTGTAAGCTTTCCCTCGGAAACCATGTCTCTCACTTCCTGGGGAAGCTTTAGCAGACGAAGAGAGTTGGTTATGTAAGGTCTGCTTTTACCAACGCTTTTGGATACTTCCTCCTGGGTCATACCAAAGGAACTGATCATTTGATTAAGACCCTCCGCTTCTTCGATGGGATTTAGATCTTCTCTCTGCATGTTCTCAATAATTGCCACCAGCATATTTTGCTCATCGGTCAGCTCTTTAATCATGCAGGGTATTTCTTTCAGACCCGCTTTCCTGCATGCCCTCCAGCGTCTTTCACCAGCAACGATTTCATAACCTTTTTTCGCCTGGCGAAGAATAACCGGTTGAATTAACCCATGTTCTTTTATGGAATTGGCCAGCTCCTGCAATTTTACATCATCAAAAACTTTTCTTGGCTGATTTTCATTGGGTTTAATATCGTTAATGTCTATAAATTCAATCCCCTGTGCCCTTATCTCATCTGCCTTTTCGCTGTTTATTTTTTTTGTATCGATTTCTGAGGTGCTGAATAATGCATCCAGTCCTTTGCCCAGCCCTCTGTTCTTTGCCGCCGCCATTACTGTTCATCCTCCAGACTTAAAAACTCATCAGCAAATTCCTGATAAGCCTGGGCTCCAGCTGATTTTGGATCGTACTGCATAATTGGCATTCCATAGCTTGGAGCTTCAGCAAGTCTTACATTCCTTGGAATTACAGTGGTATAGACCTTTTCCTTAAAGTATTTTTTTACTTCTTCCACTACTTGAACAGATAAATTTGTCCGTCCGTCGAACATACTGAGGATTACGCCCTGGATCTCCAAATTTGGATTCATATTTTTCTTAACAATTTCGATTGTACTCATCAGCTGACTTACGCCTTCAAGGGCATAGAATTCACACTGAATAGGAATCAAAACCGAATCAACTGCTGTCAACGAATTAATAGTCAGAAGTCCCAGTGAGGGTGGACAATCAATAAATATATAGTCATAGTCAGGCTTTATCTGATCCAATGCATGTTTCAGCCTTTTTTCCCTTCCCTGGAGCTGAATCAGCTCTACCTCTGCTCCTGCCAGCTGCACGCTGGCAGGAATGATATCTAAATTTTGTACCTCAGTCTGAATAATCGCCGATGTTGGATCTATATGATCTTCTACTAAAATTTCATAAGAAGTATTACCTAGTTCTTTCTTGGATAATCCAATTCCGCTAGTAGTGTTTCCCTGCGGATCAATATCCAAAATTAATACTTTTTTCCCCTTTAATGCCAGACACGCTGCCAGGTTAATGTTCGTTGTCGTTTTTCCTACGCCGCCCTTCTGGTTGAATATTGCAATTGCCTTTCCCAAATTAGTTCCTCCTTTTTAAAACATAAGCAATTTTTTCGCATAATTTGATTATATACCATAGGGCTTTTTTTTACTATACTTTTTACATAAAAAAAAGGAATGTTTCACGTGAAACATTCCTTTATTGGTTAACTACCTGTTTCTGTTTTGGAGTGTTTTTAGGTATGGTTATTTTTACTTCATAATATTCCCCTTTATCTTCCTGCGTATATTTGGCTCCCTGCTCTACTTGAAAGATTTCATTAAATGTTTTTCTAATCGTATTAAGATACAATTTATAACTAATATATCTTATTTTATTTTGCTTGCGTTTTTCCTCCTGCTGCTTTTCCAAGACATCTTCAATTAATTTTTCACTTTGCCTTACATTAAGGCCATGCGAAACGATACGGTCAATGACCATTCTCCTGGTTTCATCATCAGGTATTTTCAGCAAAGCTCTGGCGTGACGTTCGGTCAGGCGATTGGCAATCAATGCTTTCTGTATATCCTCCGGCAGGCTTAACAGCCTGATTTTATTGGAAATAGTCGACTGCTTTTTTCCGACCCGCTCTGCCAATTCCCCCTGAGTAAGTTCGAACTCTTCCATCAATCGATTGTATGCCTGCGCCTCTTCCATATAACCTAAATTTTCACGCTGTACATTTTCCACTAAAGCGATAATAGCAGCATCCTTATCATCCGCTTCGCGGACAATAGCAGGTATTTTGGTCAGTCCGGCCATCCCAGCTGCCCGCAGTCTCCGCTCGCCTGCTATTACTATGTAAGACCCGTTATTGTTTCTTTTCAAAATAATCGGTTGTATAACACCGTATTCTTTAATGGAGTCTCTCAATTCAAGAAGCTCTTCTTCTCCAAATATTTTTCTCGGCTGTTCCGGATTGGCAAAGATTAAATCGATAGGAATCTCGGTCACTTTTTTGATCAGCATATATGTCTCCCTCCTTGTCCCAGTTTTATCTTAGCAGGAGTTATACACTGGGAAAAGGGTTTTCTTTCAACAAAAAACCCCTAAATTTTCTATTTTAGGGGGTCTTTCGATGGAGTTCCCGCTTTTCTCGGATATTTCGAAGGGGTATCGCCCGTCTTTTCTATAAAAATAATCTTATGTTCTAAATTAAAATTGGACAGCTTCGCATGCTCTTCTCTCCGAATCTTTCCTCCCAGCATACGCAGGGCATTTGCAGATTCCTTGATTTCCTCATCCGTATTTGGTCCTTTATAAG
Source organism: Hominibacterium faecale (assembly GCF_020734085.1). Classification (NCBI taxonomy): domain Bacteria; kingdom Bacillati; phylum Bacillota; class Clostridia; order Peptostreptococcales; family Anaerovoracaceae; genus Hominibacterium; species Hominibacterium faecale. The sequence continues at coordinate 227,121 of NZ_JAJAGH010000010.1, read as the reverse complement.
CTAGGAACCACCCGCCTCTTCTTATAAAAGGAAGACAGTATTCAGATAGAGTCGCCATATTGGCTACGGCCCGGGAAACACAAAGATCGTATTTCTGTCTGTGGTTTTTATTGCGGGCCAACTCCTCCGCCCTTCCATGAATAGCCGTAACGTTATCGATCTCCAATTCTCCGCAAAGTTCCTTAATAATTTTGATCCGTTTGTTGAGAGAATCGATGAGAACGAATTTTTTATCGGGAGCTGCAAGTGCTAAAGGAATCCCGGGAAATCCGCCGCCCGTTCCCACATCGATAATCAGCTCGGCGTTTTGAAATTCTTTATAAATAACAGAAAGCAGGGAATCAATATAATGCTTTTGTATAAATTGAGAAGGTTCGGTTATGGAGGTTAGATTTACAGCCTCATTCCACTTTAAAATACCTTCCATATATGTTTCATACTTTTTCAAAAGTATATCGTCATAATTAATCTTTAATTCTTCGAAAGCCTTTACAAGTTGTTTCATGATTTTTTCCTTCTCATCTTCTCCAAATGAATCAGCAGCACATTGATATCCGCCGGGGATACGCCGGAAATTCTCGACGCCTGTCCCAGAGAAACCGGCCTGAATTGATTGAGTTTCTGGCGGGCTTCGATTCTCAGGCCTTCCACCTGTTCGTAGTCAAAATTGCTGTCCAGCTTTTTATCTTCCAATTTTTTAAACCGCTGAATCTGCTGTTCCTGCTTGCCAATATACCCCTCGTATTTAATCTGAACCTCCAGCTGGTTCCTCGCATGATTGGAAAGTTCCGGTCTTTCAGGATCAACCGCGCTGAGACTTTCATAGGTAACTTGAGGACGCTTCATCAGTTCCAAAAGAGAGATCTTTGTTTTAACCGGCGTACTTCCTAAATTTTCCAAAACAAGATTAATTTCTTCTGGCGCTGCCATCGCATGTGCCAATCTCTTTTTTTCCTCCTCAACGATTTCTTTTTTCTCTAAAAATCTTTGATATCTGGTTTTCGAAGCCAATCCCAGGGCGTAAGCCTTCTCCGTCAAACGGAGATCTGCGTTGTCTTGCCTGAGAACCAGCCTATATTCCGCTCTGCTGGTCATAATTCTGTAAGGTTCATTAGTACCTTTTGTCACTAAATCGTCGATTAGAACGCCAATATAAGCCTCGCTTCTGTCGAGAATAAAAGAATTTTGTCTGTCAATTTTTAACACTGCGTTAATTCCGGCCATCAAACCCTGCGCCGCTGCTTCCTCATAGCCGGAGCTTCCATTAAATTGACCAGCGCAAAATAAATATTCAATTTGCCTGTTTTCTAAATTTAATTTTAAATCCAACGGATCAATACAATCATATTCGATTGCATAAGCTGGCCTTACGATTTCAAGGTTTTCTAAACCAGGTATTGTCTTATAAAATTGTTCTTGTACATCTTCAGGAAGGCTTGACGACATTCCTTGTATATACATCTCATCTGTAGTAAGGCCCTCCGGTTCGATAAAAAGCTGATGTCTTTTTTTATCAGCAAAGCGGTTAACCTTGTCTTCGATGGATGGACAATATCTGGGACCCACCCCTTCAATCTGACCGCCGAACAGCGCTGACCGATGAAAATTATTTCGAATGACCGTATGGGTTTCCTCATTGGTATAAGTCAGCCAGCAGGAAATCTGTTCTCCCTGCAGCTCATCATTTAAAAAGGAAAATGGGACGATTTGTTCATCTCCCGTCTGCTCCGTCATTTTATCGTAATTCAAGCTTTTCCCCAAAGCTCTGGCCGGTGTGCCCGTTTTGAATCTGCGCATGGGAAGTCCATATTTTCGCAGCTGATCGCCCAGCTCCATGGATGGTGCCAGGCCGTTAGGCCCGCTGTCAAAAGCACTCTCACCGATAAAAATCTTTCCCTTGAGAAAGGTACCGGTAGCCAAAATGACCGCTTTTGCCCGATAGACAGAATTGGTCTTTAAAACCACGCCGCAGGCCTTTCCATCCTCGATCACCAGATCAACCACTTCTCCCTGCTTCAAGTCCAAACCTTCCTGCAGCTCTAGCGTCCTTTTCATTTCTTCATGATAGCGGTTTTTGTCCGCCTGGGCCCGCAGGGAATGAACGGCAGGTCCTTTCGCAGTATTGAGCATTTTGCTTTGGATGAAGGTTTTATCAATATTGATTCCCATTTCACCCCCAAGAGCATCGATTTCACGGACCAAATGCCCCTTACCCGTACCTCCAATGGAAGGGTTACAGGCCATCATGGCCACAGCTTCAAGATTAATGGAAAGGATCAACGTCTTTTTTCCCATGCGGGCGCTGGCCAGCGCTGCTTCACATCCGGCGTGGCCCGCTCCTACTACAATCACATCATATTCACCCATTAAAAATTGTGCCATTTTCTTTCCCCTATTTACCTAAACAAAATCTTGAAAAAACTTCATTTATAATATCATCGGAAACCGTTTCTCCAATAATTTCGCCTAACCATTCATACGCATTTTTCAGATCAACTTCAATAAAGTCCAACGCCTCCCTTTCCAAGGTCATATGTCTGGCATCGGCGAGCGCGTCTTTTGCCTTTTCTAAAAGTTCTTTATGTCTGACATTGGTCACCATCAGACTTTCATTCTGCTTAACTTCTCCGCTGTAAACCATGTCCAGAATAACCTGCTCGATTTCCTCGATCCCCACTTTTTTAAGCAAAGAAGTTTCCACTACCGAAGCATTGGGCATCACGGTTTCAACTTTCTCTCTGTTCCACGACTTTCCAAGATCGATTTTGTTGATGAGAACCACTGCCCTGCGATCTCCGATATATTGAATGATTTCCTGGTCTTCCTGGGAGATCTCCCGGCTGCTGTCCATGACAAAAATGATGAGATCCGCCTCATTGAAGGTTTTTTTGCTCTTTTCGATACCCATCTTTTCAATAGTATCATCGGTCTTCCGAATTCCAGCAGTATCGGTCAGCCTCACCGGTATATTTTTTATACTTACAACTTCTTCGATGGTATCTCTTGTTGTTCCTGGAATATCCGTTACAATCGCCCGCGTCTCTTTAAGTAATTCATTCATCAAAGAAGACTTTCCCACATTGGGTTTTCCGATGATGGCAACATTAAGACCTTCTCTTATAATCCTGCCTGTATCAGCTGTAACCAGTAGTTTTTCAATCATATCGTTTATTTGCGATATTTCGATTTCCAATTCCTCGTAGGTCATCTCCTCGATATCTTCATCAGGATAATCGATATTAACCGTTACATTTACCAGAAGATCCAACAGGGCCTTTCGAATATGAATTACCTTTTGGGAAAGCTGTCCGTCCAATTGTCCCAGCGCCACATCGAAGGTTTTATCCGTCTTTGCCCGTATCAGATCGATGACTGCCTCTGCCTGTGAAAGATCCAATCGTCCGTTCAAAAAAGCTCTCTTTGTGAATTCTCCCGGCTCAGCCATACGGGCTCCCTGCCGCAGAACCAGCTCCAACGTTTTTCGAAGGGAAACCATGCTTCCATGGCAATGGATTTCCGCCACATCTTCCTTCGTATAAGTGTACGGTTCTTTCATGAAGACAGCCAATACCTCATCAATTTTTTGGCCGCTTTTGGGATCTTCCACATATCCATATGTCAATTTACGATTTATGATCCCGCTTCTGGCCGGTATAAAGACTTTTTCCAGGATTTCAAAGGTTTTGGGACCGCTGATCCTGACAATGCCGATCCCTCCTTCTCCATATGCAGTTGCAATAGCAGCAATTGTCTCTTCCATATTTCATCCTTTCAACGAAAAGACCCGCAAACAGCGGGTCACTCTCATCTTATTTTGTCAGCTCAATGATAACCCTTCTGTACGGTTCTTCACCTTCGCTTTTCGTCGTTACATTGGGGTTTCCCTGAAGAGTGGCATGGATCACCTTTCTTTCATAAGGATTCATCGGTTCCAGCCTAACGCTCTTCTTGGTTCTTACAACTTTTTCAGCAAGTCTGTTGGCAAGCTGCTCCAGCGTCTTTTCTCTTTTGGATCGATAGTTTTCCGCATCGACTACAACCCGGATATACTTCTCGTTTTCTTTGTTAACGACCAGGCTGGTCAGATACTGGATCGCATCCAGAGTTTGTCCCCTTTTTCCAATGACCGTACCGGAATCCTTGCCCTTCATATTAACATAAACACTATTATCTCCAGTCTTTGCCGTAATGTTCAGAGTCAGTCCCATTTTTTCAGTCGTTTCTCTGAGAAATTCAAGTGCCGGATGTTCTTCCACTACAGTCAGTTCTTCTTCCGGCTCTCTTGGAATAACTGGCTTTTTTCTTTCTCTCTTTTTCTTTTCTTTTTTTCTTTGTTCAGGCCGCTTATCTTCTTTAGTATCCATCTCAACCGGTTCCGATTTGTATTCAGCTTTTACTTCCGGCTCCGGTACAGCTTCTTTCTTCTTAGGTTCCACTCTCACCTTGGCTAGCTTTGAACCGATTCCAAAAAAACCTTTTGAAGGTTCTTCTAAAACAGTCACTTCGACTTCATCTCTTTCAAGCTTTAAATCAATCAGGGCCAATTTGACCGCTTCTTCAACGTCCGTACCCCATTTTTCTGAAAAATCCATATTCATGTTCCTCCATATATAAACGAAAGGATTCAGTTATTTTTTCTTTTTTTTCTTCGCTTCTTCTTTCATTTTCTTTCTGACTGACTTCAGATGTAAATTAAAGAAGATCTGCATTACCTGTCCTAGAGCCCAGTAAACCGCCAGGCCTGCAGGAAAGGATCTGCCCATCCATACAATCATGATCGGAAAAATGTATTTCATCATCTTCATCATGCCGTTCATCTGAGCCGCTGCTCCGGTATCGTCCGATTGCTGCTGATTCAAAGAAAATGCGATAAAGGTTGCAATACCCGCTAAAATCGGCAGGATCCATTTATCCGGCTGACTGAGGTCCATGATCCACAGAAATTTTTCGTGTACTGCGAATAACATGCTGTCATCGTTCATGTAAGTCATCGGAGTTCTGAGCAATGCAAAGAGACCCATGATGATCGGCATCTGAATGAGCATCGGTAGACAACCGCCCATCGGATTGAACTTCTCTTCCTTGTACATCTCCGCCATCTTTATATTTAAAGTTTCCTTATCGTTGGCATATTTCCTCTGAAGCGCCTGCATCTTAGGCTGCACTTCCGACATTCTGGCCATGGATTTTGTCTGTTTTATATACAGCGGGTAAAGACATAGTTTTACTATAATCGTAAAAACAATGATCGTAATCCCGTAGTTATCAATAAATCCATATAAAAAACTAAGTAACCAGCCAAGAGGTTTTGCTATTACTCCTAATATTGTGTACATTCATTTCCTCCACTATTTTAAAGGGTCGTAACCTCCCGGGTTGAAGGGATGACACTTTAAAATTCTTTTGATTCCAAGATAACTGCCTTTGAAAAATCCATACTTTTCCAATGCCTGAATAAAATAGGTGGAACACGTTGGGTAAAACCTGCAAGTAGGTGGAAATAAAGGGGATATAAATTTTTGATAACCCTTTATCAAGAGAATCAATAGTTTTCTCAAAGCATCACCTTCTTATTTTTTCAAAATACCTGCTCTCCTGGTTGCGGCTTCAATTGATTTTTTCACATCCGCATATTTCGAATTAATAATTGTCTTTCGCGCTATAAAGATTATGTCGTATCCTATAGCCAGCTGTTCTTGAATCGTTTTGTAACTCTCTTTCATAAGCCTTCTGGCTCTGTTTCTCGTTACACTGTTTCCTACTTTTTTGCTTGCTAAAAAAGCGATTCTGGTATAGGGGAGATTATTTTTTCTGTAAAAAACAACAACAAAACGATCTCCCACAGACTTTCCCTTTTTATAGATGGAAGAAAAATCGCCGTTTCTTCTTAATATTTCTTTTTTTAGCATAGCTTAACTTTCTCTGTGTTAAAGGGCATTTATCCGTTCATGCGGCGGGGCCGCAGATCCATAACCCTTGAAGTAGACAAAAAGACCACGCTTGCGGTCTCTATGCTGATAACACTTTTCTTCCTCTTGCTCTTCTTCTCTTTAAAACATTTCTACCGTTTTTCGTCTTCATTCTTTTTCTAAAGCCGTGTTCTTTTTTTCTCTGCCTTGTCTTAGGCTGATAAGTCATTTTCATTTTCAAAACACCTCCTTACTATTATTTAATTCCATATGTTTCATCATCCGTATAAAGCATGTACATATGCCTTACCATTATACCTTTGAGCCAGTGTCATGTCAATTCTTTTATCCTTGTTTTAATTCGATGTGCTTGATATTTTTGGAGAAGAATCAAGATCTAGTTGCATCTGTGAAAACTTTGCACAATTTTGTCCACAACTAGTGGATAACTTCCTCAAATTTTATTTTTTCAACAAAAAAAATTTTACATTTGCCTGTGGATAACTTTTTTGTTATGATAGTGCTATCACAAAAATAGCAAAAAAGCGGATAAAAGAAAAGGGTAAGTATCACAATGAAAGATATGAACGCAATTTGGGAAGAAATGTTAAGGCTCTTTGAGCTGGAACTTACCGGTGTAAGTTATAGAACCTGGTTCCTTCCTCTTATACCAAAAGAAATCAACGAAGAATTAAAGCTATTTTATCTGGAGACGCCCGACAGCTTTTCACAAAGAGTCCTGGAAACCAGGTATATTGAGAACCTTCAAAAAAAAGCAGAAACGGTTATAAAAGAACCGTATCGGGTCGTCATACAGTTGAAACCCGATGAAAGTGAAGATGAAATTGAAGAGAAAAAGATAAAAGAAAATCCGAAAAAAATCCTCAAGGATGAATTTTATTTCAATCCACGTTACAATTTTGAAAACTTCGTTGTAGGCAATAATAACAAATATGCCCACGCAGCAGCCCTGGCCGTTGCCGATGCTCCATCCATGGCCTATAATCCCCTGTTCATATACGGCGGTTCCGGTCTTGGAAAAACCCATTTAATGCATGCCATCGGCCACTACATAATGGAAAATCATCCTGAAAAAAAGGTACTCTATGTTTCATCGGAAATGTTCACCAACGAATTGATCAAATCACTGGAGGACCGCAAGCGGATTCGCGCTTTCAAACAAAAATACAGAAACATCGATGTTTTGCTGATTGATGATATCCAGTTTATCGAAGGAAAAGAAGCTACGCAGGAAGAATTTTTTCATACCTTCAATACGCTCTATGATCTCAACAAGCAAATTATCATTTCCAGCGACCGAGCGCCCAACAAGCTGGTCAACTTGGAAGACCGGCTTACATCGAGATTTCAATGGAACATGATCGCTGATATTCAGCCTCCAGACTATGAAACCCGAGTGGCCATTCTTAGAAAAAAGGCAGAATTGGAAAACGTAGATCTGGACGACGACCTCTTTGAAGTCATTGGCTTGATCGCGGAAAAAATTAAGTTTAATATTCGGGAGTTGGAAGGCGCATTTACCAGGATCACCAGTTTTTCAACGCTTTTAAATGAAAAGATCACCGTTAAGTTTGCTAGAAACATCCTCAAAGATATTTTATCGGCCAGCGACTTTAATATTTCTTGTGAATCGATAAAAAAGACAGTCTGCAAAAAGTTTAATATTAAAATCGCCGATATTGAATCCGCCAAAAGAACCCGAAACCTGGCCTATCCAAGACAAATTGCCATGTATTTGTGCAGAGAACTGACAGAAACTTCACTGCCCAAAGTTGGAGAAGCTTTTGGCGGAAGAGATCACACCACCGTCATCCACGCTTATGAAAAAATTGCCGCGGAAGTAAAGACAAGCCAAGAAACAGCTGATATTATTGATGAGCTCAAAGACGAATTAAACGGAAAATAAACTGACAAGATATGCACATACCAACTGAACAAAAAAAACAGGTTACAAACAATTTTTGACGAACAAATTTCGTTCAAAAATGAAAGCGCAAATCAGTTATCAACAGTATCAACAGCCCCTATTACTACTATTACTATAAATATATATAAAGAGAATAAAGGTCTTTTGGATCCTTTTGGAGGTAAAACTATGAAATTCACATGCAGCCAGCAATCATTATCAAAAGCTTTAAATACAGTTTCAAAAGCAGTGACTTCGAGAACAACAATTCCCATTTTAAAAGGAATTTTATTAAAAGCTTCATCGGACGGTACTTTGACACTCTCTGCATCTGATCTGGATTTGAGTATTGAAAAGAAAATTGATGTTAACGTGGAAGAAGAAGGATCGATTGTTGTCCTTTCAAAGCTATTCAGTGACATTATCCGCAAACTTCCCAATGAGGATATACTTATTGAAGAAAAAGAAAACAACAATGTTCTTATTAAAACAGCATCTTCAGAATTTACAATCGTAGGACTTGCTGCCGACGAATTTCCAAATATCAGTGAGCTGGAAGGACAACCAGAGACCTTATCCTTTGATAAAGAAATTTTTAAAGATATGGTAAGAAAAACCTCCTTTGCCGCCAGCATTGATGAATCAAAGGGAATTATTGTAGGCGTTTTATTGGAAATTGAACCGGATACAGTTAATATGGTTGCACTTGATGGCTTCCGTATGGCTGTTGCAAGAGAACCTATGAAGAGTGCGGAAAGCACAAAGATCGTCGTCGCCGCTAAAATCCTCAATGAAATCAATAAAATTGTTTCGGAAGCAGAAGATGAAGGTGATATTCAAATTATGCTCAGCAATAAAAAGGCCGTCATACTGGTAGAAACCACTAAAATTGTCATTCGGCTACTGGAAGGCGAATTTATCAAATACAAAGATATTATTCCGACTCAGAATCAGACAAAAGTGGAAGTGGGAAGGGCCGTTCTGCTGGAAAGCATTGAGCGTGCATCTCTATTGGCTAAGGAAGGAAAGAATAATTTAATAAAATTGACCATAAAGAATAATCTTCTTACGATCACCTCCAGATCGGAAGAAGGGAATGTGAAGGAAGAAATCGTTATGGAGAAAACAGGAGAGGATTTGGAAATCGGATTTAATTCCAAATATGTAATCGATGTTTTAAAAGCAGTCAGCGATGAACAAGTTCTCATGGAGTTCAATACCAGTACAACCCCTTGTCTGGTAAAACCTTTGATTGGAAATACATTCGAATATCTGATTCTTCCAGTAAGAATAGCATCAAACTACTAATTATGTATATTAAAGAAATACAGCTGAAAGATTTTCGGAATTATGAGCAGCTAACAGCAGAATTTCATAAAAACGTAAATATTTTCCTTGGGCAGAATGCCCAGGGAAAAACCAATTTATTGGAGAGTATTTATATAACATCTATGGGAAAGTCTTTTCGAACCAACAAAGATCGAGAAATGATCCGGTTTGGAGAAGACTTTTTTCGGGTTCGGGTAAAAGCATTTAAAGAAGAGGAGCTGGTGGTAGATATAGCGGTAAACCAGGAAGGAAAAAAGGGCATTAAAATCGACGGTGCCAAGGCTAGAAAAATGTCTCAGCTTTTAGAGCAGATTTATATCGTTATTTTTTCACCAGAAGATCTGAGGATCGTTAAGGATGAGCCTGAAAAAAGAAGAAAATTCATCGATCGGGAACTGTGCCAAATAAAGCCTTCTTACTACGATAATCTTAATCGTTATAAAAAAGCGCTGCTTCAAAGAAATGCTTACTTGAAAGAGCCGCTCATTGATGAGGGCGTTTTGGAGATTTGGGATGCAGAGCTGGCCCAGTACGGCAGCCGAATCATTGCTCAGAGGAATGAATTCATAAAAAAACTCAGCAAAATCAGCAGTCAAATCCACCAGGGAATCACCAATCACAAAGAATGTCTGGAAATTTTTTATGAACCCAGCATTCAGACTTGTGAAAATCAAAAACAAATTTTTATTGAAGAGCTCCAAAAATGCAGAAGGCGCGATATTAGGAACCGTACGACAGGGAAAGGTCCACACAAAGACGATCTTCAGCTAAAAGCAAACGGCATCGATATACGGAATTTCGGATCGCAAGGCCAGCAGCGGACAGCGGCTCTTTCTCTCAAACTATCGGAAATCCGTCTGATTCGAGAAGAGACTGGCGAAAATCCAATTCTTTTATTGGATGATGTTCTTTCTGAGTTGGATCAGGAACGGCAGAACTTTTTGATCCGGTCTTTGAGCGACACGCAGATCTTTATTACCACCACCGAAATTTCCCGTCAGGCTATCCAATCCCTGGGGGAAATCCGCTATTTTAACATAGAAAACGGAAAAATAATTTCTTAAATACTATTCTAAAAGAAATTTATTAGTCTCAGACGCTTTAAATGAGCCTTATAGCTTGATAAAACAAGATTATAATAAAAAAACATCAAAACGCACTTAAACTTGTAAATGGTGCGTTTTTGTTGTATAATGATATATCTATGGAATTTGACAGATTCTGAAATCAAAAGATAAAGAGGTGAAGCGATTAATGAGCGCAGATGTAAAGCAGCAGCAATACAATGCTGAACAGATTCAAGTGCTTGAAGGATTAGAGCCGGTCCGCAAAAGGCCGGGAATGTATATAGGCAGTACCGGACCAAGGGGCCTGCATCATCTGGTCTACGAAGTGGTGGACAACAGTGTGGACGAAGCCCTGGCAGGCTATTGCACGACAATCAATATAACCATTCAAAAAGATAATTCGATCATGGTTGAAGATGACGGCAGAGGCATGCCGGTAGACAAGCACCCAAAACTGGGAATTCCTGCTGTGGAAGTCATTCATACGGTCCTCCATGCCGGCGGAAAGTTCGGCGGAGGCGGATATAAGGTTTCCGGAGGTCTTCACGGCGTAGGAGCATCGGTTGTCAACGCACTTTCAACCCACATGGAAGTGGAAATACGCAGAAATGGAAAAGTTTATAAACAGACTTACGAAAGAGGAAAGACCACATCTCCCCTGACAGAGATCGGAAATTCGAGAAAGACAGGATCAAAGACTACTTTCTGGCCGGATCCTGAGATCTTTGATGAAACGGAATACGACTACGGCACATTGGAACACCGCCTTAGGGAAATGGCCTTTCTCAATAAAGGAATCAAAATTACCCTAAAAGACGAACGGGAAGGACAGAAAAAAGAAGAGGTATTCCACTATGAGGGCGGAATCCGGGAATTTGTAAAACATCAGAATCAGAATAAAGAAGCGCTTCACCAGGATATCGTTTATTTTGAAGTAAAGAAAAAGGATATGGAAGTTGAAATCGCCATGCAGTATACGGATCGATACAATGAGCTGATTCTATCCTATGCCAATAATATCAATACTACTGAGGGCGGTACCCACATGGTGGGATTTAAGACAGCCCTGACAAGGGTATTCAACGACTATGCCAGAAAAAATAAATTTTTGAAAGAAAATGATGACTCGCTTTCCGGCGAAGACGTAAGGGAAGGACTGACGGCCATCATCTCAGTTAAGCTGACCAATCCCCAGTTCGAAGGGCAGACCAAAACCAAGCTGGGAAACAGTGAGATGAGAGGATTCGTCGAAACTTCCACCAATGAGAACCTGACTGCATTTTTGGAAGAAAATCCGGCTCAGGCGAGAATTATTCTTGATAAATGCCTGCGGGCCGCAAGAGCCAGGGAAGCAGCCAGAAAAGCCAGAGAACTGACGAGAAGAAAAGGCGTTCTTGATGGTATTTCCCTGCCGGGAAAACTGGCCGACTGCTCGGAGAAGGATCCCAGCGTTTCTGAAATCTTTCTGGTAGAGGGAGATTCGGCCGGCGGTACGGCTATTAACGGCCGCGACCGGAAAAGACAAGCGATTCTTCCACTTAGAGGCAAGATCTTAAACGTTGAAAAAGCAAGGCTGGATAAGATTTTGAACTCTGATGAAATTAAAAATATGATTACCGCCTTCGGCTGCGGAATCGGAGATGACTTTAACCTTGAAAAACTCAGGTATCATAAGATTATTATTATGACCGATGCCGATGTGGACGGCGCCCATATCCGGACGCTGCTTTTGACCTTCTTCTATCGGTATATGACACCGCTCATAGAAGGCGGCTATGTTTACGCTGCCCAGCCTCCTCTTTTCCAGGTAAAGAAGGGAAAAGAAGTTCACTACACTTATTCAGATGCGGAGCAGGAAAAGCTGCTGGCGTCCATCGCCGAAAAACCTGGAAAAGCAGAAGTTCAGAGATATAAAGGTCTGGGTGAAATGGATGAAAACCAGCTATGGGATACGACCATGAACTTTGAAACCAGAACCTTGGTTCAAATTACGCTGGATGATGTGGCAGCGGCCGATGATATCTTCACCACGCTGATGGGAGACAAGGTTCCGCCGAGAAGAAAGTTTATCGAGGAACATGCAACCTATGCAAATCTGGATATTTAGAAAACAGGGGGTAACAAGTGGCAAATTTAATTGAGGATCAGAAACTGATCCAACATGAGATATACAAGGAAATGAAAGACTCCTACATCGACTATGCCATGAGCGTAATCGTTGGAAGAGCCCTTCCTGATGTGCGGGATGGACTGAAGCCCGTTCACAGGAGAATTTTATACGGAATGAGCGGACTGGGCGTAACACCGGACAAGCCATACAAGAAATCAGCTCGTATTGTCGGTGAAGTAATGGGTAAATACCATCCTCACGGGGACAGTTCCATTTACGATGCTATGGTAAGGCTGGCGCAGCCCTTTTCCACAAGATACATGCTGGTGGACGGCCACGGAAACTTTGGTTCCGTAGACGGTCACGGCGCAGCTGCCATGCGTTATACAGAGGCAAGGATGACGCCTTTCGCCCTGCAGATGCTGCGGGATATTGACAAAGAAACGGTTGACTTTATGCCCAACTTCGATGAGGAAGAGAAAGAACCAGTGGTTCTTCCTTCTAGAATTCCCAACCTGCTGGTCAACGGCAGCAACGGTATCGCGGTTGGCATGGCGACCTCTATTCCGCCCCATAACCTGGGAGAAGTCATCGATGCTGCGGTAAAGATGATTGAAGATAAAGATTGTACCATTGACGATCTGATTCAAATTGTCAAGGGACCGGACTTCCCGACAGGCGCCATGATTATGGGAAAGAACAATATCAAAAATGCCTATCGCACCGGACAGGGAAAAGTTATTGTACGTTCAAAGACGGAGATTGAAGAGACTACCCGCGGCAGATCCCAGATCATTGTGACCGAGATTCCTTATCAGGTTAACAAAGCCAGACTGATTGAAAAGATTGCCGAGCTGGTTAAGGATAAACGGGTGGACGGAATTTCCGACATCCGCGACGAATCTTCCAGCAGAGAAGGTATGAGAATCGTCATCGAACTGAAAAAAGATGCCAATCCTCAGATTACCCTCAATCGGCTGTTCAAGCATACCCAGCTGCAGGAAAGCTATAGTATGATCATGATCGCTCTTGTCAGGGGCGAACCAAAGATTCTCAATCTGTACGAGATTCTGTATGAATACCTGAAGCATCAGTTCGATGTGGTAACCAGAAGAACAAAATATGATCTTAAAAAGGCGGAGGCAAGAGCCCATATCTTGGAAGGTCTGCGCATTGCCTTGGATAACATCGATGAGATCATAAGAATCATCCGTTCCAGTTACAACGATGCCAGAGAAAAATTGATGGAGCGTTTTGGCCTTTCAGAAATACAGGCTCAAGCGATTCTTGATATGAGACTGGCCCGTCTGCAAGGTTTGGAACGGGAAAAAATTGAAGAAGAATACGCGGAACTGCAAAAGCGCATTACCTATTACAAAGCGCTGCTGGCGGACGATGACAAGATGATGAATGTTATCCGCGAAGAACTTTTAGAGATCAAGGAAAAATATAAAGATAAGAGAAGAACCAAGATTACAGCCAATGCGACGGAAATTGACGAAGAAGATCTGATTCAGGAAAAGCAGGTTGCTGTTACCTTGACCCACCTGGGTTATCTCAAGCGTATACCGGCGGACACTTATAAAACTCAGAGAAGAGGCGGCAAAGGAATTACCGGGCTTACCACCAGGGAAAACGATTTTGTAAAAAATCTGATCATGACCTCGACCCACGATTATCTGATGTTCTTTACCAATACGGGAAAAGCGCATAAGATCAAAGCCTACGAAATTCCCGAAGCGACCAGAACGGCCAAGGGCACCCCTGCCGTTAACTTCCTCAATCTGATGCAGAGAGAGCGGATCACAGCTGTGATTCCAATTCAGGAATTTTCCGAAGAAAAATATTTGATTGCAGTAACAAAGAATGGTACCATCAAAAAGACAGCTCTTGCCAACTTTGATACCAATCGTAAAACCGGATTGATTGCCATTAATCTGAAAGAAGACGATCAGCTGGTGGATATCAAACAGACAACGGGAACCGATAATGTAATCATTGTTACCAAACATGGAAAATGCATCTGCTTCTCAGAGGACGATGTAAGACCAATGGGAAGGATCGCAGGAGGCGTTCGTGCAATCAAGCTGGAAGGCGATGACGAAGTCGTTTCCATGGAACTGGTACAGCCGGATCAGCAGCTTTTGGTTGTAACGACTAATGGCTATGGAAAGAGAACGCCGGTTAAAGATTATAAGATTCAGGTAAGAGGCGGAAAAGGCCTGCTGACTTACGATAAGGCCAAGTTTAAAAAGACGGGTGAACTGGTAGGCGCCATGGTGGTCAATGAGGATGATGAGATACTGTTGATTAATTCCGACGGTATTGTAATTCGTATAGAAGCCAAGGAAGTATCTGTTTTGAACAGAGCGACCCAGGGCGTTAAAATTATGAAAGTTGAAGAAGATTCCAATATTATTGCCATGGCAAAGGTGATCAAAGAGGAAGATATAGACGATGAGCCGAAAGAAGAAGGTAAAAAATCAAATGACAGCGGCAGTAGTCAGATTCATATGAAAACAGAATAGGAGAAGCCAAATGGGTGATTTGTTAAAATTCTCAATACCGGGTAAACCCGAATATGTTAAAATAGCCAAGCTGGCTGTTGGGTCCGCCGCGGGAACGGCAAATTTTAATATCGAAGCCATTGAAGACATTGAAATCGCAGTTGGAGAGGCATGTAAGAATATTACATGCCACGGTTTCGATGGTTTCAGCAATTTTTATGAGGTTGAATGTATGATCGAGGAGGATCGGATGATTGTCACAGTTTCTGACAAGTCTTGCGAACATGGTCTCGAAAAGCATAAAAAGCCTTGTCTTGATTGTCCCAATGAAGGCAATCTGGGCGTATATATCATTAAATCACTGATGGATGAAGTAGAAATCGTTAAGGCACAAGACGGAAACAACAGTATTAGAATGGTGAAGAATAGATGCTGAAGGAAGAATTGTTCAACCAATATCAGAGGACAAAAGATCGAACACTGAGAAATGAAATTGTGGAATCTTATCTGTATATGGTAGATATTTTGATTCGAAAATATTTGAACAAGGGTGTGGAATACGATGATCTGTATCAGGTCGGCGCCATGGCCCTGATTGCTGCTGTAGAGAGATTTGATCCGTCCAAGGGATATGAGTTTTCCAGCTTTGCCACGCCGACAATTATCGGGGAGATTAAAAAATATTTCCGCGATAAGGAATGGAGCGTCAAGGTCCCCAGAAGGCTGAAAGAACTTTCAGGAAAAATCCAGTCGGCCAGGGAAGAGCTGTTCAATCAGCTGCAGAGAAATCCGACCATCCCTGAATTGGCCGATTATATCGGTTACTCAGAAGAAGAGGTTCTGCAGGCGATGGAAGGCAGCATGGCTTACAATGCTTATTCCCTTAACCAGACCTTTGATGAGTCGGGAGAAGAAGGAGAATCTTCGGCTCTTGAAAAGTACGCGGCCATTGAAGACGGAGGGTATGACAGGCTGGAATATACGGAAATGATCTCCAAGGTACTCAATGAGCTGAGTGATACCAACAAATATATTTTTAAAGAACGGTTCGTAGAGGATAAATCCCAGGCAGAGATCGCAAAAAGATTGGGCGTTTCACAGATGACGATTTCCCGGGCGGAAAAAAATATTAGAGAGCGCTTTCAGAGAGAAGCGCAATGCTAGGAGGATATGGAGCAAGATGAAAAGAGTCTTTTCGGGCGTGCAGCCCACAGGAAATATTCATATAGGAAATTATTTAGGAGCGCTGAAGCAATTTGTAGAGCTCCAGGAGGAAAACGAATGTATCTATTGCATCGTTGACATGCATTCGATTACCGTACCCCAGGATCCAAAGGAGCTGAGAAAAAACACCCTGGATGTGGCGGCCCTGTATCTGGCCGTTGGGGTAGATCCTTCAAAATCCATCGTTTTCGTTCAGTCCGACGTACCGGGACACTCTGAACTTTCTTGGGTTCTCACGTGCAATTCCTATACTGGAGAGTTGTCCAGAATGACTCAATTTAAAGATAAAAGCAAGGGCAAAGAATCCGCGCCCACAGGGCTGTTTACGTATCCCATTCTAATGGCTGCCGATATTCTTCTTTATGATACGGATATTGTTCCCGTGGGAAATGATCAAAAACAGCACATCGAGCTTTGCCGGGATATCGCAATTCGAATTAATAATAAATATAAAAAGACGTTTGTAGTACCCGATGGAAGATTCTTAAAGGCAGGGGCACGAATCATGGCCCTGGACGATCCTGAAAAGAAAATGAGCAAAAGCGCCGAAAATATCCACAGCAGGATCTCTCTGCTGGATGAGCCTTCCAAGATTAAAAAATCCATTATGAGGGCGACTACCGATTCAGAGGGAAGCATTCGTTTTGACCCGGAAAACAAACCGGGAATTACCAATCTGCTCAACATCTACAGTGTATTTTCCGGCAAGGACATCTCTGAGATTGAAAAAGATTACGACGGCCGGGGATACGGTGACTTTAAAAAGGATCTGGTGGAAGTAACAGTGGATGCCCTTACTCCGATCAAGGAGAGGTTCAACGAAATTCGGAATTCTGAAGAGTTGATAAAAACCTTGAAAGACGGGGCTGAAAGAGCAGGCGTCATTGCGGAAAGAACCATGAAGCGGGTAAAGGATAACTTTGGCCTTGGAATCTGATTGAGGAAAATCGAAAAAGGAGAGCATGCTTATGGCACTTTTAAAATGCCCTGAATGCGGCGAATATGTTTCGGAATTTGCCAGTTCCTGTCCCCACTGCGGTTGTCCCATGTCCGATATTGCCCAGGAAAATCAAATCGATGATCGCAGCTGGGACAACAATCAAACGAAGAGTAACACCAATACGCAGGTTTACAGCCAGAAAGAGCTGGAAGAGGCCATGCAGCAGGCGAGAGCCGGAAGAAGCAGGAGCGGACAGAAGAGAAAGCCGGGTCAGCAGAGGCTGGTAAAAAATTCGGAAAGCGCATTTTCTGGCAAGAAGAAATCGAAAAAGAAAAAGGATGATAAAAGAGGACTGAAAATAGCCCTTATTGTTATTATTGCCATCGTCGTAATCGGAGGAGGTATTGCCTATTATTTTGCGATGGCAGGGCCTTCTAAAGCCAATAAAGATCCATCGGATATGACCGATCATACCGATGTGACCACGCAAGAAACTTATCGCAGTTATGATGAGAAGCAGCCGTCCTCAAAAGAAACGACTAAGAAAAAAGAGACGAAGGCCACGACAAAACCTACAAAATCAACGACACAGAAACAGACCACAAAGCAGTCTACAACGCAGGCTCCTACACAAGCACCGACTGAAGCACCGGATGCACCTGCGAATGAATAAAAGGGGAAGCTTAAGTAAGATCAAAGGGGGAATTAATCATGGCATTAATCAAATGTCCGGAATGCGGCCGCCAGGTCTCGGAATACGCAGAAAATTGTCCGAACTGCGGATGTCCGATGGACCGGGATCTTCCGTATGAGGATGAGTACGAAGATTATGAGGAAAGCGGCTCTGGACGCAATAAGAGAAGCAGCAGCCGTTCTTCTAAAAAGACGGTTAAAAAATCCGCTAGGAGCGGATCCAAGCGGCCAGTGGTACATAAACATGTAAAGAAAAAGACCAGCATCCTGCCGGCAGTACTGGTTATTATCATCGTTTTGCTTTTGGCGGCAGCGGGCGCGTATTACTATTTTTACGTTTATAAGGACAAAGACGACCAAAACGCCCAACCTTCTACCCAACAAACCCAGGAGCAGACCATCGAGCAAACGCAGAAGCCTGCTGAGCCGGAAACTCAGGCTCCGACTGAAAAGCCGACTAAGGAGCCGGCAGAAGAAACAACAGATGGAAACGATGTTCCGGGAGGGGCAGACGCGTAAAAAGGATTATAGGGACTGTCGCATTAGAAAACGAATGCGATGTGCCCTTTTTTCGACCCATTTTGTGAACTGTTGGGAAAGGAGCGGTCCCTTCGGGCCAGGATTCATAAAGGGTGAAAAGCAAAATGATCGCTCGAGCTTGTTTTGGTCTAAGTTTGCGATGATTTTTCATCGCGGGAAGAGAAAATAAGGTAGAAAAGCGATAATTTCCTGCTGTTTTTAGGTGGATTGGCAGCGAAAAAGGCCTAAAATCATCGCTGAAAAGGCTGCTAGGCACAGATCACGATGATTTTCTCCATACGGGGAGGCCGCGCCAGCCTGGCCGATCTTGACCGCTTTGTCTGCCCTGGTCTCGGGCCTTTATTTAACCCTTTATTTTCCCTGGTCATCCTTCAAGCTGTTCTGCAGCTCCCGCAGTTTGGCGATTCCGTCCTTTACTGTTTTTTCAACATCCAGGCACAGCTGTTTTTCTTCTTTCCGGGAAAGTCCCTTGGTTTCTACCCGGGGATGGATCATGACATCGATTCTGGTTCCTTTGAGAATGCCGGTTTCTTCATACATCTTATAGCTTCCAAAGACCGATACCGGAATGATGGGGACTTCCGGCTTGACGGCAAGTTTGAAAGCGCCTCTCTTAAAATCGCCGGGATCAGGCCCTTTGCTCCTGGTTCCCTCGGGAAAGATCATGAGGGAAAAGCCCTGGTTGATCAATTCGATCCCTTCATCGATAGCCTTCAAGGAAGCGCGGGGGTCGTCCCGTTTTATAAGAACGCTTCGTATTCTGCGGATCCACTCGCCGTAGATGGGAATTTTGCCCAGATTATCCTTTGCTACAAATCCGAACTGAATTGTGTTCAGCGAAGCCGTATAAGCGATAATGTCCGCATATCCCTGATGATTGGCGATATAGACAACCGGTCCTTCCTGGGGCAGATTTTCTTCTCCATGGACCACCAGCTCCGAACCGAACATATTGAGAACATCCCTGGACCAAACCGTTTCTGCCATGAGGATGTTGCGGCATTCCCGCTCCACATCTCCTTTTGCTTTCGCGTCCTCAATTTCGCTTTTATATTCATTTAACCTTTTTAATGTGGTATAGAGTTTAAAAAACCCTGGTATGTTTCGTATGATTTTCATATAGCCCTCCTGAATCTTAGTATATCTACTATACCATAATTTTAGAGCCGCGTCGAAAAATTTTCTCAGTATTCAGTTCCATAATTTGGACAAGGACGGCAAAAAAACGTCGTGTATTTTTAAAAGAAACCATATATAATAGGATAGATAAAAGAGGAAGGCGGATGATGAACAATATGTCAAAAAAACAAATGATTCTGATGATTGGCGGACTGGCGGGTTTTCTTATAATCGCCTGTTTTGTCGTGGGCGGAGGGGAGCTTGCCTTTGATACTGTGATCAGAGAGTGGTTCTATTCTTTGAGAAACGATGTTTTGACTCCAATACTTAAGGTCATTACATATATGGGAAACTGGCAGAGCATAACCATTTTGTGCATACTGCTGCTGTTTTTTCGAAAAACCAGAGTTCGTTATGGAATACCGGTTTCCGTGGGCGCCATCACTGTGACAGCCCTCAATAAAGTTATTAAAATCATATTCAAGAGGCCCCGGCCGGATGTGAGCCTGCATCTGATCGATCAGGGAGGATACTCCTTTACAAGCGGCCACTCCATAACCAGCATGGTTGTCTTTGGAATGTTGATTTATCTGGTGAGGCGTTATGTGAAAGATAGGAAAAAGGCCAATCTCTTGACGGTGCTTTTGGCTATACCCTGGATCTTTATCGGCTTGAGCCGCATCTATATGGGTGTTCATTTTCCAACGGATGTTCTGGGAGGCTGGTGTTTGGGGCTGGCTATTTTGATGGTCCTCATCGCCATGGAAGAACGGTATGAAAAAAGAGCAGGACTGCCGCATTAAAGAAGAAAGGTTGTCTATATGAATTAAAAAAATATGAGCATGTATTTTCCTTTTTTTTGTCTTTTTACTTTTATTTCCTGACTGCTCCCATGCGGCCGGAGCCAGACTCAAAGTCGGCGCGTTCTATGATACATCTTGGCAAATCCAACCGCTCCATGAGAGCCAACAACACCAGCAGCTTAATCCTTATGTAAAAGGATCAACCGTGGAGCCCGCAAACGGCAAGGTTTAAGCCCAGCGTGACGTAAAAAAATACAGCGGCAAGTAAGCCGCTGCGATGATTCATAAAAATGACTTTATATACAAGCTGTTTAAAAAACATGGTTTTACCTGGGGCGGGGATTGGAAAGCACTGAAAGATTATCAGCATTTTGAAAAATAAATCTCAGCGATTAAACCATCACGTTTTCCGGGTCCCGATCAAAGAAAATGCTCTTTGATGAAGTGGAAAGAGGAATTCCAAAGCAGACTCTCACGCCGGACGGGAAACATCCCATCCTCAAGGCAGCCTGTCCGGCTGAAAATAAGACCCGATTATCGATCCGATTATCAGCGGCTATGGAGACGGCCGATCCGACAGCAATGCCCAGATCGGTTACATTAAAGGCGCAATTTGCTCCGGCTTTCGTCATTTCCGCACAATTTTCAAATCCGCACATGCCGCACGGATCAAGTCCCAGCGGATCGCTGAGAACACCAAGCAATACGATGCAATGACTGTCATCCACATTTTTAGCGTCCCTTTCAAAAAAGTCAGCTCCCGTTTCCTTGGCGATGTCTCGCATATGGGCGCTGAGCACGTCCTTATCGTTTCCATCTAAAATAAAAGATATGACCTTGTCTTCTCCGCAGCCCTTGGGAGCTGTCTTGGCGGCGGCAACCATTTTATCAGCTACAAGAAAAGCGCTTCTTTTCTCAGCATCTTCACTTTTGTAAATCATTGAAATCCTCCTAAGATTTTCATATAAATTGATTATACAATGGTTTGCGTTGTTCGTAAAGGGCAAAGAATTTTTCTTTCTTTAAGGAAGAATCGCTTTGATTCATAAAGGCGTAAGGCAGCCCCTTCTCATCTTTTGCCCTTTCCCACAAGGTTTTCGGGGAAATGTCCCCATCTGCGACAATGACTTTGTTTTGTTCGAGTATGTCCCTGTTCATTTCATCCAGCATAACACCGTCCCCGCAGGAAACGACAATCCCCTCTTCCTCCGCCAAAAGGCACAGCATTTCGTACTCTTTATTCCGATATTCGTGTTCGCCCATCATCATGCAAATTCTCTGGACGGTGCGGCCGTCCTTCTTCTCAATTTCATCGTCCAAATCAAAAACGCGATATTGATACTCTTTTGCCAGCTTTTCAGCCAGCCCCCGTCGATCGCTTCCCATAAAGCCAATTACAAAGATTCTTGAATGATTCATAATGTCCCCCGATCAAATATAAGTTATGTTTTCAGTATACGACACAAATGGGCTGCAGGCAAGTATCCCCGGCTTGCGGGCGGCCGTCATTTATCGTATACTATAACAGGGCTTTTGCATTGGACAGGCCCTGTTAAAAACATCAGAAAAGAGGAAGCGTTATGAAAGAACCAACTTTAATTATAATGGCCGCGGGAATGGGTTCCCGGTACGGCGGGCTTAAACAGATGGACCCCATCAGCGATCAGGGCGAGATCATCTTGGATTTTTCCCTCTATGATGCCATGATGGCCGGATTTAAAAAAGTCATATTCGTTATTAAAGAAGAAATGGAAGAGGACTTCCGGGCTTTAATCGACGACAGAGCGGGAAAGCATCTACAGGTGGAGTACGCCTTTCAAAAGCTGGAGGATCTCCCCCAGGGTTATCTGGTTCCGCAGGGCCGGGAAAAGCCTTGGGGAACAGCCCATGCAGTTTTGAGCTGCAGACATTTGATCGACGGACCCTTTGCAGTCATCAATGCCGACGATTATTATGGAGCCGGAGGGTTCCAGAGCATCTATGATTTCCTGATCAGCAGCAAGGACGGCGCAACCTATTCCTACTGCATGGTGGGCTTCAAATTGGAAAACACCATTACAGAAAACGGACATGTGGCCCGCGGCGTATGTGAGATCACGGAAGAAGGTAATTTGACTCAAGTTACTGAGCGCACCAAGATCATGAGGCGGCCGGAAGGTATTTGCTATACGGAGGACGACGGCCAGTCCTGGATACCTCTTCCCGATGGAACAACGGTGTCCATGAATTTTTGGGGCTTTACCAAAAGCATGATGGAAGAAATGGAAAAAGGATTTCCTGCTTTTTTAGATCAGGCGATAAAAGAGAATCCGCTCAAGGGCGAATATTATCTGCCTATGGTGGCGGACCGGCTGGTGAAAGAAGGAAAAGCAACGGTAAAAGTTCTTCCTTCCCAGGATAAATGGTACGGAGTGACCTACCGGGCCGATAAGGAACAGGTGGTGGCTGCTCTCCAGTCCATGAAGGACAAAGGGCTTTACCCGGACAAGCTGTGGAAATAGGGTAAAGGATACCAGGAAATTTTAAGTCCGGAAAATTTTCTGGATTTACGCAAAGTTGCGGGTTTGCGGGGCCTGGAGTCGAGGCTGGGAGCAAATCATCGTGATCTGAGACTAGCAGCCTTTTCAGCGATGATTTTAGGCCTTTTTCGCTGCCAATCCTCCTAAAAACAGCAGGAAATTATCTCTTTTCTACCTTATTTTCTCTTCCCGCGATGAAAAATCATCGTAAACTTAGACCAAAACAAGCTCGAGCGATCATTTTGCTTTTCACCCTTTATGAATCCTGGGCCGAAGGGGCTGCTCCTTTCAAAAAATGGATCGAAAAAAGGGCACATCGCATTCGTTTTCACTAATGCGACAGCCCTTTTTGATTTCAGATGAACAAAATCTTACTTCCTAAATTTTCGCTTTCAAGCTGTCAGCCAGCTCCTTCATAGCCTTAGTTTCGGCTTCCATGGTTTTTGTCATTTCCTTCTGCTGGGCTTTTAGGGCCTTGTTGTAAATTTCGATTTCCTCGCTGTAAGAACCCTTTTCCCCGGCGGCTGATTTTTTCAGAAGCGAGCGGGTCGCATCCTTCGTATCCGCCAGCTTTGGGCCTTTGCCCGTTCCCCAGAAAAGATTGCCCTTGTTGCTGTCTTCGAGAAGCGATTCTTCTGAGGCTTTGCAGGTCTTTGGGCTGAAGGAATAATATCCGAATTCCGCTCTGACGTTGATCTGACCAGCCAAATCCAGAGCGCCGTTTTGCTCCTTTTCATTGGATAGCACGTCTTTTTCCAGAGCTGCCGTAACGTCTGAGATCAGTTCGATATTGGACTGGTAAGGAATGTGCTTGATGACCATATCGGAAGTGAGGATAATGCCGATAAAATGATCCTGGATATATTTGAAGGTTTCCAAAGTCGTCTTATTCAGCGCTTTTCCTTCTGACCGAATGGCCGTGAGCTCATCCTCAGAAGCGCCGTCTGAAACAGCCTTCTCGTAGCGGGAATTGACATCATCGATCTTCTTGTTCAGGCTGTCGACAGAAGCGCGCAGTTCTTTGGAGGCCGCCTTATAAGCTTCCGTATCCGCACCGGCTGCCTTTGCCAAATCCTCGTTGAGCGCCTCATCCAGATCATCGCAGGTAGCAGTCATATCCAGCTTGAGGGCCGGGGTCTGATCCACATAGATGGCTAATGCGCCGAAGGTCTTGAGATTGGTGGTCATAACATCCGCATTGTAGGTATCCTTGTCGTCGGCCACCGTATGATAGCGGTCGCGGTTCCAGTTTTTATCTTTTTCCTTATCGAATCCCGGGATATTGACAGAGTGAGGAACGCCGCTGGCCCGGTAAGAAACCCCGTCCTCCAGGCAAAAAGTATCGACGGAAGTGCTGTTAAAGCCGTCGGGATAAATATCGTTTTCAGGCGCGGCAAGAATTCCGAAATTTTCCACAAACTCTTTCACAAGGGGAGCAAAGTCGGGATCGCACTGGATCTCGCCCTGTTTTGCTCCATCGTAAACGGCGGGAAGCTCGAAGTTGAGCATGGCGATGGTTTTTCCGGCCCAATCAGGATGAGCGTTGTTGATCATTTCCCAGGCGCCGGTGGTCCAGTCGAACTGGCTTCCGATGGCGCCCCATTCCTTAGAACCGTGGCATACGAAGACAATATCGTTTTCCGGGGTATATTCGGAATCCTTCATAGCCTTGGCCATAGAAAGAATCAGGCTGATGGCGCAGCTATCATCCTGAAAACCATTGAAATATACGGCATAATGACCGGAGACAATGATTTGCTGGTCAGAGGATTTTCCCTTGATTTTTCCAACCACATTGTAGATGGTGCCCTTATCCGGCTCCATAACATTATCGACTTCCAAAGTCGCTTTATTCTTACCTTCTTTTATGGCTTTGGAAAGCTCCTTGTAGTGATTACGGCTGATGCTGACGCAAGGGATCACGTCTTTTGCGCATAAATCCTGCATGTTGATCATATCGTCGGAGTAAGATCCGTAGCCGATTTCCAGACTGTATGTAACGATGGCCGCAGCGCCGTGAAGGGCGGCTTCATTCATATATTGATCGATCCAGGCCACATTCCACTGATCCACGCCGGCCAGAGCAATCTTTCCTTTTACATCCTTAAAACGAGAAAGCCCACAAATCCGGCAAAGATATAGGTAAAAAAGAAAATTTCATCAAACATCAACGTTCCGGCCTTTCCTTAGTTACTTAATTCTGCTCAGTGCTTCCTTATGACGCTTGCTGATGACCGCGTAATAATCCACCATATAATTCCCCACCTTGGCATACCACTGGGGATTTGCGGCATAGCGTTTGTTGACACCTTTTACTGTGGGACTGCCGCCGTAAAGACTGGCGCCCGGCTTGAGATATTTGGAAGAAAGGCCTTTGGCAACCACGTTGATGCCTTCAGACTTGGAAGAAAATCCGCTTCGGCCGTAGCCAAACATATTGTTGGGCCGGAACATCATGGTTCCTTTGGCGCTTTCCAGCGAAGCGATGGACATGAGGAAAACGCAGTTGACTCCGTATTTTTCCTCAGCGCGAACAAAGGCTTCCTCCAGTCCGACCAGCCCCTGGCTGGTGACCAGCTTTAAATCGGCTTCCGTTACGCCGCTGGGCTTTCTCAGATCAAGGTCGTAAATCTGTTCCAGGGAATAGGCAGGAATGGATTCCTGCTTTGTCAGCCGGTCGGCAGTATACTGGCGCAAGGAGTCAGGGAGATTCACTTCTGAGGCTTTTTCATACATGGCCTCCACCTTGGCCGCCTCTTTTTTTTCGGCTTCCTCCACCATATTCTGCGCAGCCCAGACCACTGCTGCCGCCGAAGAGCAGATGAGAAGCAGGAGTAAAAGATCGACGAGGAGTAAAATCAAAAACCCGTTTTTGAATCGTTTCTTTTTTTTAACCGTATCCATAAGCATATGTCCTCAAATCAAGTTCAGTAATGATTGATGAAACTGGAAAAACTAGCTTCCCTGGCCTTCTCCAGATGGGTCTTGATCGCTTCTCCTGCCTCATCGAATTTCCCGCCCAGCATCAGGTCGATAATATTTACGTGTTCGTTGTTGGAAGCCAGGATCCGTTCCTGATTCTGATTTCCGGTCATAACCCGCAGGCGGAAGTTTTGGTTGTAGATGTAATCCATGGTCCGCATAAAATATAGATTTTTGCTGGAATTTACCAGTAATTTGTGAAATTGATCATCCTTCACGTAAATTTCATTGGTCGATCTGTGGGATAAATTTTTCAAATCAAAGGTTTTTTTCATGGATGACAGAATGTCGGACGGAACCAGCTGCCCGTAATGGGCGACGATGTACGGCTCAATTAAAATCCGGGTTTCAAAGATCATGCTGATTTCATTGATGGAAAGATCCGACACCATAATTCCTTTTTTGGGAAGGATCCGAACCAGATTCTCCTGTTCCAGCTTGCTGAGCGCTTCCCTGATGGGCGTCCGGCTGGAGCCGATTTCGTCCATGAGCAGGGTTTCGTTCAAGAAGGAATTGGGCGGATATTCACAATTGACGATCTTTGTCTTGATCAAGTTATAAGCTTTGTTTTTTAAACTTTCTTTTTGCATATTCTTCCTTTTATCATTAATCTTCAGAGATTTTTTTCTAAAATAAATCAAAGGAATGGTCCCTTTATGCTTAAAAGTATACTACAAGATTGGAAAAAAAGGGATTAAAAAAAGGAAAAGCCCGCTAAAAAATAAAGATGGCCGGGAAATGGTCAGATTGTTCAAAATATAGTTGACAAACATTTTACAAGGGGTTAAAATAATCACATGATCTGTTGTATACAACAGATATGCAACAGATATGCAAAATGCCGTTGTTCTCATTTTATAATTATGGAGGGAGATATGAACGATTTATCCAACAAAGGGCTGAAACGCCATAAAGTCGGACTTCTGGCCGTAGTGGGCACCATCTATTCTCTGACAGCCGCAGGGGCTTATGGAATCGAAGACATGGTACCCAGCGTGGGCCCGGGCCTGTGCATGGTCATGCTGATCATCATACCGCTGGTCTGGGCATATCCGCAGGCTTTTGTCTGCGCCGAGATGGGATCTGCCATACCGGCCGAAGGAGGCCCGTACAAGTGGGTTCAGGAAACCTGCGGTGAATTTTGGGGGTTCCAGATGGGCTGGTGGAGAACTCTGGGAGGCTACTTTAATACCGTAACCTTCGTCGTGCTGGCATCCAATTACATGGCCAGCGCCTTTCATCTGACCGGAACGCAGGAATACATTGTAAAAATTGCCTTTATCGTGGTTTTTACAATCGTCAACCTGAGAGGAATCAAGGACGTAGCAATCGTCAATACCATTATATCCATCAGTATTCTGGCAGCTTTCGCCATCGTGGCGATTCTCGGATTCGCCCATTACAATCAGTCGCCGGTCCAGCCCTTTATACCGGAGGGACAAAGCTTGATTGAAAGTATCGGTTATGGTCTGGCCATCGGCATGTGGATGTACGGAGGAATGGAAGCCATGTCCATCATGAGCGAAGAACTGGAAAAACCGCAGATCATACCAAAAGCATTGATGATCGCCATTCCATTGATCATTTTGACCTACATCGTTCCCACAACTGCAGGACTTTCCTCTATCGGCCAGTGGGATAACTGGGGTTCGGAAGGTGTTTCTTACATCGATGTGGCCAGAGAATACGGAGGACCGATTTTCTTCAGCTTCTTCCTGATTGTTGCAGTTCTGTCCAACGTCTCACTGTTCAACGGATACATCGCGTCCACATCCAGAGGCTTTTTCGTAATGGCCGCCGACAACCTCTGTCCAAAGTTCTTGGTTAAATGCGACAAGAAGAGAGGCGTTCCCTATGTGGGCGTGCTCAGCGTAGCTGTTGTATCCTTTATTATCTGCCAGTTCAACTTTACACAGTTGGTTATCATTACCGTTACCATGAGCATCTTTGCTTCCAGCCTGACCCAGATATCGGGCATTCTGAGAAGAGTGAGAAAGACCCATCCGGACGGCCCCTTTAAGTTAAAGGTAAGCGACGGAGTGTTCATCGCTTACAGCTCGGTACCCTTTATAATCGGAGTGATCGCCTTATATTTGAACGGAACCGATTATTTCCTATTCGGTATTATCGGCGTAATCAGCGGACCTGCAGCTTACATCATCATCAAGAAAGTTTACGGCGGAATGACATCCATCGATCCTCAGCGGTATCCCATCAACCCCGCTACAAAATTGGCGCCGGGAGACATCCTGAGGACAGGCGTGATTCTGGTCATGTGGGCGATCCTGGGCATCATCGCCATCTTCTTCTTCCCGTGGTACGAGAATCCGGCGGTTTATGCGGAAGGCTACGGAAGCCCGGATATTTTCCAGACCTTTATTACAGCCATTAAATACCTTACCATTGCCGCAGGCGTTATCGGAATCATCCTCATGATCTGGGGCAAGAAAAAAGATCCGGCAAAGATTTTCTAATAATTATAATCAGTGGATAGGGAGCATGGAAGGAATATCCTGCTCCCTGTATTATGTCGATGGAGATACAAATGAACAGCGATTGGAAAAAGGAAAAAATAAACATTACTTTTTCAAAAGAAGTGATCGAGGAGCTGTCCCGGATAACCGATTGCAGCAAGATCGGCGGCCGCTGGGCCGGTTCCCCCGCGGAACATGAGGCGGCGGACTACCTGGTAAAAAAATTTAATGAAGCCGGACTTGTAAGAGTTACAAAGGATCCCTTCCCGGTAGATGCCTGGACTTTAAAAGAAACTTCGCTGACTTATACGGAAGAAAGCGGGGAGAAGCAGGAAGTTTCCATGGGCGGATACGCCTGCCATGCGGTCTTTGAAAAGAAAAAAGTGTCCATGATCTTCGCAGGAAAAGGAACGGAACAGGACTATGAACAGGTAGATCCCAAGGGAAAGCTGGTGCTGATCGAAATCAATCAGGCCGACGACTGGTGGATAAATTTTCCCGCATACGAAGCAAAGCTTCGGGGAGCCTTGGGGGTGATCTGCATCAATACGGGAGGTTTCGGGCAGGAAGGGGACAACGTGCTGGTGTCGGAAGATCTTTGCGGTCCGGCGGATCTGCTGGCCTTTTCCATTGGAAAGAAAGACGGCTTTCGGCTGAAACAGCAGATTGCTGCCAGCAGCACAAAGGAAATATCCGTCGTCCTGAATGTGGACAGCAGGGTCGAAGAAGGCGGTATTTCCTATAATATCTGGGGAGACATCCCTGGGGAAACAGAGGACGTTATCTACATCATCAACCATTACGATTCCTATTATTACACGGTCTTTGACGATGTACAGGGAATCGGCTGGGCTCTGGGACTGGCTAAGGCATTTACAGAAAAAGGAGTTCGACCCAAAAAGACGCTGCGATTTGTCGCCCACGGAGCGGAAGAATGGGGCTTGATGGACAGCAAATACGATTGGGCGATCGGAGCCTATCGGCAGATCACGGATATTCGGCCGGAGTGGAAGGAAACGGGCTTCGCAGTGGTCAACCTGGATGGGTTTTATGCAGTAAAGGGAGAGCGGAAATTCTGTATCGTCTGCACCCAGGAGCTGTACGATTTTGTACAAGAGGCCGTGAACGCCTATGGAAACACAGGAGAATACCAGATAGAAACAAATATGAAATTGACGTCCTCCACAGAAGATTTCAGTTATACAAAAGCGGGAATTCCCAGCTTCGTCGCCGGAGCCTACGATGGGTGCCTGGCGGACCGGAAAGTCCTCCACAGCTCGGACAGCTCCTGGGAAGCAGGTTTTGATGATCAAGCCTTTGAACTGTTTCATAACCTGTTTGCTCATATCATTGCCCATCTGGACGCAAAAGCGATCTGCCCCATCAATTTGCAGAGAAGGCTTGGGGGGATTTATGAAGAGCTTGCCCCAGTCCTGAAAGAATCCGATGTTCAGATTTTTAAGAAAGCGGTAAGGGAGGCGGTCCTGCTCAAGGAGCATGTGGCCGATTTCAATGAAGGCTGCTTGGCGGAAGGCCGGATTCCGGCGGATAAAGGAGCCTTAAATCAGGAACTTCACAAAATTTATCAATTTATCCACCAGCACTTTATCCGGCTCAATTGGAACGATGAAATGATCGCTCCCCATCAAAGGTACGCTGCCAATGTGGAGGCGTTGGAAAAAGCCGTTGCCTGTTCAGAGAAAGGGCAGTATTCCTCTGCAGCGGACCATCTGATGGAAATTGATTTTAATTATTATGCGCCGTTCTTCAGTCGGGACACCTATGATTATTTTGTAAAGCAGGTGACAGAGGAGCCAAAAGACAGCTGGGGCACCGGCCTGATCGAAAACGGCAATGAGGACTTGTACGCTGTAATCAGGTCCCTTCTGGAAAACAAGTACGGTTATCAGGAAAGGGAGCGGCTGGAGCAGGCCCTGGATCGTCAGCAGCGCTGCTATAATCAGGCCGTTTTAAAGGAAACTGAGGCCGCGGAAAAAGCAGAGAAGGCAATCAAGCTGCTGAACAACAAGTTTTAAAGAACAAAAGGAGGTATCTTTGTGGATTATATTTGTATTGAAAGACCAAAGGAACTGGTCTATAAAGAGGCGGAGCTGCCAAAGAAAGGCGAGGGCGAAGCAGTGCTCAAGCTGCTTTACGGCGGAATCTGCGGATCGGACCTGGGCACATACAGGGGGACGTTTGCCTATGCCGATTATCCAAGGATTCCGGGCCATGAATTTTCTGCGGAAATCGTTGACATCGGCCAAAATGAACTGGGACTGGAAAAGGGCATGATCGTCACAGCCAACCCGTATTTTAACTGCGGTCAATGCTATGCCTGTCAGCGGGGATTTGTCAATTGCTGCGAAAATAACCAAACCATGGGCGCCCAAAGGGACGGGGCCTTTCGCCAGTACATCACCATGCCGGTGGAGCGGCTGTATAAGGGAGATGACATTGACCCAAAGCATCTGGCCCTCATCGAGCCTTTCTGCATCGGGTACCATGGAATCAAACGGGCGGGCATCAAAGCCGGAGATAAGGTTCTGATTATCGGCGCCGGAACCATCGGTGTAATGGCCGGACTATCTGCCAAAATCATGGGCGCGGAAGTCCATATCTGCGACATATCCAGGGAAAAGCTGGACTATGTAAAAACCTTCGGCTTTGACCAATACGTGCTCAACGATGGCCATTTGTCTGAAAAAATAGAAAGCCTCACTCAGGGACGGGGCTATGATACAGCCGTAGAGGCTGTGGGGCTTCCGCAGACTTTCCAGCTGGCCGTCGATGGAGCGGCATTCGCAGGCAAGGTTCTTTTAATCGGTGTGGGCAAAGAGAATTTGGATTTTAACTTTACCATGCTGCAAAAAAAGGAGTTAACCGTATACGGTTCACGCAACGCTCTAAAAGAAGATTTTATGGAATCCATCCAGCTGGCGAAAAAAGGAGCAATTCCTTTTGACAAGGTGATTACCAACGTTTATAAATTCAAAGAAAGCGAAGAAGCTTTCAGAGCGTTTGACGCAAGCCAGGGAAACATGCTCAAGGTTTTGATCGAATTTTAAAGGAGGGTCCATGGATAAATTAACGTATGAAACTCTGGATATATTAAACTATGACGGCTATCTTCTCCGGCAGGCTCCTGAGAAAGTCATTCAATTCGGCGAAGGGAATTTTCTGCGGGGCTTTGTCGATTACTTTATCGACCTTGCCAATGAGCGGGGTGGTTTCAACGGTAAAGTGGCCGTTGTCCAGCCCATTCCGGCAGGACGCATTGGGGATATCAACCGGCAGGAGGGACTGTACACTCTCTGCCTGCGGGGCCGGGACAGACAAGGAATCAGAAATGAAAAGCGGATCATCAGCTGCATCAGCAGAGGGATCGATCCGTATGAAGATTTTCCTTCTTTTTTGGAGTTGGCCAGAAATGAGGAGATGGAATATATCGTATCCAACACAACGGAGGCCGGGATCGTTTACGACGGCACCTGCCGGTTTTCCGACCAACCTGCCGGAACTTTTCCGGCAAAGCTGACCAGGCTGCTGTATGAACGATTTTCCCGCACAGCCAGCCAGCGGGGATTTATCATACTCTCCTGCGAACTCATCGATGATAACGGAAAAAAGCTGAAAGACTGCGTGCTGTCCCACAGCCGGGACTGGGATTTGGGGCCGGACTTCATCCAATGGGTAGAGCAGGAAAATCGATTCTGCTCCACCCTGGTGGATCGGATCGTCACCGGATACCCTGCCGATCCGGAGGAAGAAAACGGAAAAAACGGATATGAGGACGTCTTGATGGATGCGGCTGAATTCTTTGGTCTTTGGGTGATTGAGGGTACAGAGGATTTGGAAGGGAGCCTTCCTTTTACCAGGGCCGGGCTGCCGATCCTGGTAAAAAAAGACCACAAGCCTTACAAAACCCGCAAGGTGAGAATTCTCAACGGGGCCCATACTTGCCTGGTCCCTGTGGCCCGTCTCGCAGGAAAACAAATTGTCAGAGAAAGCATGGAAGATGAAAAGATCAACCAGTTTGTCAGGACCTTTGTTTTTCAAGAAGTCATTCCAACCTTGGACCTGCCCGAGGAAGATTTGCGCCAATTTGCTGAAGATGTATTCGATCGTTTTGCCAACCCCTTTATCGACCACAAGCTGACCGATATCGCCCTCAACAGCATTTCAAAATGGACGGCCAGAATCAAGCCATCACTGAAAGAATATGCCGCCCGCAAGGGGACGCTGCCTGCATGTACCGTCTTTGCCCTGGCAGCGCTGATTGTCTACTACAAACATGAGCAGGTTCGGGACGATGAACAGGTCCTCGCTTTTTTCCGCAGGGCCGGACAGTTTCAGACCAATGAGGCCCTTGTCCATGAACTGCTTAAACAGAAGGATTTTTTCCAGGAGGATCTATCCAAGGTTCAAGGCCTGGTGCAGATGACGGCAGCCTTAATGGATGAAATCGAAAGCCGGGGGATGGCAGAGGCTCTGGCTGGTTTTCTCAAGGAGTGTTAGAGATGGACTGGATTAAAATAAACGAGAAGGATAACGTGGCGGTCGCCTTGAACGATCTGGTGAAAAAAGAGAAGATACCCCAGGGTCATAAATTCGCTTTAAAAAAAATTTCCAAGGGGGAGACCATTATCAAATACGGCTGCCCCATCGGGCGGGCTGAGAAAGACATTCAAGAGGGCCAATGGGTCCATACCCACAACGTAAAAACGCTATTAGGCGATACAGAAGATTATCAATACCGTAAAGCCTTGAAAACTCAAGAACTAAGAGGATCGAAAGCTTCTTTTTTCAGCGGATATGTGCGGGAAGACGGCAGGTGCGCGGTTCGAAATGAGGTTTGGATTATTGCCACTGTGGGCTGTGTGAATTCCGTTGCCCAGGAGCTTGCTGAGAAAGCGAAGGAATACGCACGGGGAAAGGTTGACGGGGTTTATGCCATCACCCATCCTTATGGCTGTTCACAGATGGGCGAGGATCAAGAAAATACCCGCAGGGCATTGGCCGCTCTGGCCGGTCATCCCAACGCCGGAGGCGTTCTGCTCTTGGGGCTGGGCTGCGAAAATTGCAACTTGGACGTTTTAAAGGACTATTTGCCAGGTCAGCCGGCTTCATTGGAGCGGATAAAATTTCTCCAATGCCAGGATACGGAGGATGAACTTGAAGACGGCGCTTTATTGGTACGCGATCTGATCGATTATGCGAAAAACTTCCGGCGGCAGCCGGTTCCGGTGAGCCGGCTGGTGGTCGGTCTGAAATGCGGCGGCTCCGACGGCCTTTCCGGTATAACGGCAAATCCCCTGGTGGGCAGGTTTTCCGACCGCTTGTGCGGCCAGGGCGGCAGCGTAATCCTGACAGAAGTTCCGGAGATGTTCGGAGCGGAAAGACTGTTGATGAACAGGTGCAGAGATGAAGAGACCTTCGCTAAAACAGTTGGACTCATCAATCAGTTTAAGGACTATTTCAGACGCCACGGACAGGTGATTTGTGAAAATCCTTCCCCGGGAAATAAAGCGGGGGGCATTACCACTTTGGAAGATAAATCGCTGGGCTGCGTGCAAAAGGGCGGCAGCTCCCTTGTCAATGATGTCTTACAGTATGGAGAACCGGTAAAGGTTCCCGGGCTGAATTTGCTTTCCGCCCCTGGAAACGATCTGGTGGCTTCCACGGCCCTGGCCCTGTCCGGCGCTCATTTGATTCTTTTTACCACAGGCAGGGGAACGCCTTTCGGAAGCCTGGTTCCTACCGTTAAGATCGCTTCCAACCATGTCATTTATGAAAAAAAGAACAACTGGTTCGATTTCGATGGGGGCTTTATGGCGGATGAAGGGGACCGGGAAAAGATTGTTGAAGATTTTTACCGCTGTGTTATAGAAACAGCCAGCGGGGATCGAACGAAAAGCGAGAGCAGGGGTTACCGGGATATCGCGATTTTTAAGCAAGGAGTGACATTATGAGCAAACAATACCAGAGCGTTGTACAGACTTTTTTCCGGGCAGGAATTATTCCTGTCATCCGGCTGGATCAGACAAATAAGGCTGCGCTGCTGGCAAAGGCGCTGGCAGATGGAGAAATGGAGGCCGCGGAAGTTACATTCCGCGCTCAAGGGGCGGAAAAAGTTATCGAAACCATGGGCGCGCAATGTGATCGTCTAATGGTGGGAGCCGGTACCGTTCTTACCGTAGAGCAGGCCCAAAGGGCGAAAGATGCCGGGGCCCGGTTTATCGTCAGCCCGGGTTTCAATCCAAAGGTGGTGGAGTTTTGCTTGAATCGGGACATTCCTGTATTCCCCGGATGTGTCACGCCTACGGAGATTGAGCGGGCCATGGAGATGGGGCTGACCGTCCTGAAATTTTTTCCGGCAGAGCAGTTCGGCGGGGTCAAAACCATAAAAGCCCTTGCCGGTCCTTATCAGCAAGTGAAATTCATGCCTACCGGCGGAATCTCCATGGATAATTTGGGGGAATACCTGTCCAGCCCAGCGGTTGCTGCCTGCGGCGGCACGTTTATGGTGAAAGCGGATTTATTAGAGCAGGATCGATGGAAAGAAGTGACAAAGAGGTGCCGGAAGGCGATGAAACTTGTAAAGGAGATTAGGAGGTAAGAAGATGGCGGAAATTATTACGTTTGGAGAAATTATGCTGCGGCTGAAACCAGAAGGCTATCTGCGCTTTTTTCAGAATGACCGTATGGAAGCGACTTTTGGCGGCGGGGAAGCAAATGTTGCCGTATCCCTTTCCAATTTTGGAGTGGACACTGCTTTTGTCACCAAGCTGCCTCCCCACGAGATTGGAGCGGCAGCCATCCGCAGCTTGAATTCTTTCGGAGTGGATACCGGCAGCATTGTCCGGGGAGGGGATCGGGTCGGAATCTATTATTTGGAAACAGGAGCATCCCAGAGGCCTTCCAAAGTTATCTACGACAGAGCCGGATCCTCCATTGCCCAGGCGGTTTCGGGAGATTTTGACTGGCCGGCCATTTTTGATGGGGCGAAATGGTTTCATTTTACCGGAATTACGCCGGCCCTGAGCGAGAATACCGCAGTGCTGGTAAAAGAAGCCTGCCGGGAAGCCAAGAAGCGGGATATGACGATCAGCTGCGATCTCAACTTCAGGAAAAAACTCTGGTCCTCTCAGGAAGCGCAGCGTATTATGGAACCACTGATGGACTATGTGGATATCTGCATTGCCAATGAAGAGGATGCGGAAAAGATTTTCGGCATACAGGCCGAGGATAGTGATGTGAACGGGGGAAAACTCAATCATGAAGGTTATTGTTCTGTTGCAAGTCAGCTGATTGAGCGGTTTGGCTTTAAATACGCTGCGATCACATTGAGAACCAGCTTGTCGGCCAATGATAACCGATGGGCCGCCATGATCAGCGACGGCAGCCAATGTTTCTTTTCAAAGGAGTATGAGATTCATATCGTCGACCGGGTTGGCGGGGGAGACAGCTTCGCAGCAGGACTGATTTATGGGCTGTATAAAAACATGTCCCTGAAAGATGCCCTGGAATTCGCTGCGGCGGCGTCCTGTCTCAAACATTCTGTGGAGGGTGATTTTAACAGGGTGAGCGTTGAAGAAGTGAATGCGCTGGCGGCCGGCGACGGCAGCGGGCGGGTGCAGCGATAAATCCTTCCCAGCAGACAACAAAATATGACGGGAAAACATGCCAACTGGCGCCATACATGATATAATAGAAAAAATGTATGGAGAATTCAGGTATGAAAAAGATAATCGCAATCGTTATGATCCTTGCCGCGGCCAGCGGGCTTTGGGGATGCAGCATGAAAGATTTTACCCAGACCCTGACAATCACCGAGCCGGAGCAGGTGACAGAAGCATTTTTTGAAGGTTTAAAGAAAAAGGATACGGATACGCTGATTTTGTATACGCAAAATGAGGATATCAACATGCTCCTCCACAGCGCGGGAAACAAAGAGGATTTGGATCTGATCTACAACAGCCTTTTTAAAAACTTCACTTATAAAATTGATTCTGTAGAAAAAAACCAGGCCGAAACCGCAGCCACGGCCCAGGTCCAGGTCTGCAATTCGGATTTCAGCGGTGTTCTGAAAGATTATAATAAGGAAGCCTATTCCTATATGGAGGATAATCTTTACACGGGAAAGAACAGTAAAAAGAGTCTAAACAAAAAGTGCTTGAGTATTTTCGCAAAGCAGGTGGAAAAGGCCAGCCAGGCCGCGCCCGGTGAGCCGCAGACGCTTACCGTTAAGCTGACGAAAAACGATAATTACAGCTGGGATATGGAGCTGACTGAGGAAATGATGGAAATCATCATGGGCGGATTGATTATTCCGGTGTAAAGATTTTTCTTGATTTTTGCACAAAGTAGTGTATAATAGAAAGGCATTGAAATTTTTAATGCTCTCTGCGCCGGCAGAAGGCGGGCGCCATTTAGTCCACAGGGAGGTGAAACGAATGACAAATTATGAAGTTATGTTCATTATCGATCCAGTTTTGGAGGACGAGAAAAAGAATGCTACCGTTGAGACTGTTCAGCAGATCATCAGCGCGGATGGCGAAGTCACCAAAACAGACGTATGGGGAATGAAAAAACTTGCATATCCGATTCAGAAGAAAAATGACGGATACTACGTAGTCGTAGAATTTAAAGCAAGTGAAAATCTGCCTAAAGAATTAGACAGAAGACTGAAAATCTCAGATAATGTAATGAGACACATGATCATTAACAAAGATGAGAAATAAAGGGGTGCGGGTATGAATAATGTAGTACTGATCGGCAGATTAACAAGAGACCCTGAAGTAAGATATACTTCCGAAACGCAGATGGCGGTTGCCAGATTCAGCGTAGCCATCGACCGTCCGGTAAGAGCCGGAGGCGAAAAGCAGGCCGATTTTCCCAATGTGGTTGTATTTGGAAAACAGGCGGAAAACTGCGAACGTTTCCTGAGAAAAGGCAGACTTGTAGGAATACAGGGACGCATACAGACAGGAAAATATACCAACAAAGAT
The DNA here is from genome assembly GCF_020734085.1 of Hominibacterium faecale. Lineage (NCBI taxonomy): Bacteria > Bacillati > Bacillota > Clostridia > Peptostreptococcales > Anaerovoracaceae > Hominibacterium > Hominibacterium faecale. Next base: position 189,967 of record NZ_JAJAGH010000010.1, on the reverse strand, counting down.
GGGGCGACTGTGTATACCACGGAAGTAGTTGCTAATAACGTAGAATTTTTAGACTGGGGAGATCGGAACGAAAGAAGCGATCGGCCGGCACAACAGCAGGCCTCATCTCCGCAGAAGGATGACATGGGGATTCCAGAGGGATTCCAGGCCATCGAGGATGAGGACATCCCATTCTAAGAGAAAGGAGATAATGTCATGGATAGAAGACGCGGCGGCATGAGAAGAAAAAAAGTATGCCAGTTCTGTGCGGACAAGACAGAAACCATAGATTACAAAGACGTTGAAAAACTGAAAAAATATGTAACGGAAAGAGGTAAGATTCTTCCTAAGAGAATCACCGGAACTTGCGCAGTACACCAGAGAGAAGTAACAAGAGCGATCAAGAGAGCAAGAATCGTTGCACTGCTGCCTTATACAGCAGACTAAGAAGAACAAGAGAGCGGAATCAGCAGAATAAGACAGCTGGTTCCGTTTTTTTCTTTAGTTGGAAACAGGAGGACCTGGAGATGAATAGGAAGAGCAGCGATTTTCAGCTTACGCTTGAAGAATGCAAAAGAATTCTGGATCATATTAGTGGGTTGGTGGTTGTGGACAAAGATGGAACCATACGATATATGGCAAAGGAATTGAAGGAAAAAATAACCCAAACAGAAGGCGAAAATTTCTCTAAAGAGATCCTTGGAAAAAACATAAGGGAAATATACCCCGCCAGCAAATTAATAGATTTTCTGGAATCGGAAAAAAACGAGGAGCTGGCTGTTTACCTGGGAATGAGCGGTATCAATATTGCCAGAATGAAAGCGCTGTATGAGGGCAAAAAAATGATTGGCGTTGTGGACTTTGATTTATTCAGTACCGCTCAAGAAGTCGACCTGTTTTTTAATAAACTGGAGGCTCTATCAGCTGATGGACTTTTGGACTTTTCCGATCGAATCAAACGAATTATTTCCGGCAAAAAAAGAAAAAAAGCGCACAAGAAATATTCCCTTGCTGATATAATCGGAGACAGCGTACCGATTCGAGAACTAAAAAGTAAATTAGTCAGGATGTCCGAAACCGATTCGACGGTCCTGATCGAAGCTGAAACAGGTTGCGGAAAAGAGCTTGTCGCACATTCTATCCATAATCTGAGCAAGCGGATGAATTATCCGTTCATTGAAATCAACTGCGCGGCCATACCGGAAAGCCTTTTTGAATCAGAGCTGTTCGGCTACGAAGGAGGGGCCTTCACCGGTGCACAACCGGGCGGAAGACCTGGCAAACTGGAGCTGGCCGAGAAAGGGGCGCTCTTTTTGGATGAAGTGGATCAGCTGCCTTACCACATCCAGCCTAAGCTGCTGCGTGTGCTTCAGGAAAAAGAATTTTGCCGGATCGGAGGAAGAACAAAAAAAATGGATGTGCGGATTATTGCTGCATCCAATAAAAACTTAGCTCTGCTTGTGAAGGAAGGAAAATTTAGAGAGGATCTCTATTACCGTTTGAATATTATGCGAGTGACCATTCCTCCGCTGCGAGAGCGAAAAGAAGACATCCCTCTGTTTGTAGAACAAAGCATCCAGGAAATGAACACTTTGCTGGACAAAAAGGTGGAATGTGTTTCTCCCCAAGTGATGAAATATTTCTATTGCTATAATTGGCCGGGAAATGTCAGGGAATTAAAAAACCTGATTGAACGGGCAATGAACCTCTGTGTGGGTAAACAGATCGAAGCCGGCGATTTGGGCGATTTCGTTTCAGAAAGCTTATATGGGGAAATGAAAAGCACCATTTTTACAGAAAAAAACCCTTTGGAAAAAGCCAGAGAACTGGCTGAACAAGAGGTGATTGAAAAGGCCCTGGACTTATGCGGAGGAAACAAGCAGAAAGCAGCGGAATTATTAAAAATTTCCCGGGCAACCTTATATAACAAGCTGGCCCATAGCAGCAAAAGTGTCTAAAAACCTTTACAGTGTCTAAAAAGTTAGACGTTTTTATGAAGAATGCCGAAAATAAAGGAGGAAGGAGTGTCAAAAGAATTAGACGCTCCTTTGTTTTAATGGCTAAAAAGTTTGAATTTTCATAAAAAAAGGTGGGTTTTCGGCAATATTTATAGTTTTTAGATGGCATAATCCTTGCTGTATAAATAGATAGTGTTTGTACAAACCAAAGCCTATTGAACTGATGGAATAGGAAAGGAGTAATTTTATGACAGAAAAAAAATTATCTGTCGGAACTAAGCTGGGATATGCCATAGGAGCTTTTGGCGACGCCATACCCCTTAATATCTTTAACTTTTACTTTCTGTTTTTTCTTACCGATATTGCCGGCGTGGCGCCGGTCAAGGCAGGAATGGTCTCTTCAATCGCAGTACTTTGGAATGGTGTACTGGATCCGTTTATCGGTTATTTGTCTGATAATAGTAAGAGCAGAATGGGCAGGCGCAGATCGTTTATGGCAAAAGCCGTTTTCCCGTATGGGATTTGTATGTATTTAATCTTCAGCGATTTACCTTTGCCCTCAAATATAAAGGTACTTTATTTTATGGTGATTGCGATGGCCTATTATACCTGCTATACGACCTATGTAATCCCATTTTTCGCTTTGGGCGGAGAATTAACGGATGACTTTGAAGAAAGGACCAGTGTTAGGGCCTGGGGAAGCGCGGTCGGCTACGCTACCATGATTCTGGCCTTAGCTCTGCCCCCGATGATCGTAGCTTTTGTAGAGGAAACTTTGGATAGCAGTCCAGTTCAGGGGTGGAGGACCGTTGGTACTGTCTTTGGAATTCTGATCATATTAGGAATGTCAATCTGCCTCCTATGTACAAAAGGAAAAGAGGCCGCCAATCCCAGCCCGGCACAAGGAGAGAAAGAGAAAAGAAAGAATTTCTTTTTATCTTATCTGGAGGTCTTAAAGCTGAGGCCGGTCAGATTTTTGGGAATCACCGTTTTTTTCTGGGCGATGGCTGCGGCGGCTGCCAGCGGCGGCGCAGTCTATATGCTGACAACTAATTTTCAGGTTACAGCAGGACAGCAGTCCCTCTATTTCACGTGCATCGGACTATTTTCCGTGCTTTGGGCGCCGGTCATCAATGGACTGGGGAAAAAGTTTGATAAAAAACATGTCTATTGCTGCGCGATGCTTTTCAGCGGAACTGTCCTCTGTCTGTTCGGCATCATCGGAGTAAAATCTTTTGAATGGGCCATCGCCATGGCATTTTTCTTTACCTTTGGCAATACAACCTTTTTTACTGTTTACTTTTCACTCATGTATGATTTGAGCGAACTAGACGAATATGTTAATGGAGAAGAGCGGATCGGTGCTATGGCCGGGTTGATGGATTTGATTCAAAAATGTGGAACTGCCGTTTCTATGCAGCTGCTGGGCGTGTTTTTACAATTTGGAGGATACGATGTTGCCGGACAGGAGGCAAAAGCGGCAGAAACAATCATTTCCGCCAATACCCTTCTTCCAGGAATTCTGGGCGTCTGTGCCGGACTGCTGGCCATCGTTTATCCGGTGACCAAAGCGCGCCACCAAGCACTTAAGCGTGCCTTAGAGCAAAAGAAAACAGGTAAACCCCATAGTGAAGCGGGGTTTGAAAAACTAATCAGACGTTAATAAAAAAGGAGATTATTATGAAAAAAAGAGCAAGGGAACTGGGAATCAGCTTGGACGGAGAAACCGGTACATACAATGCCATAACCGACGTGGATGGTGTCATGGTGGGTTATAGCACAATTATAAAAGGAGAACCTGAGGATTACAGTGGCATGGGATCTAATTTTGCCCGAACTGGGGTAACGGCGATTTTACCCAGAGGCAGACAGAGAAGTGTCGTATATGCAGGGCGGCATGATTTGAATGGAAATGGGGAGCTGACCGGAACCCATTGGATGGATGATTCTGGATTTATACACGGCCCGATTATGATCACCAATACGAATAGCGTGGGCATTGTCCGGGATTCGGTGACAAAGTGGATGCTGGAAAATAAATTTTATCATCCGCTGGTTTTCCAGGGTAATGAAATAGAAGGCAGCGGATATTTTTATCCGGTAGTGGGAGAGACCTATGACGGCATACTCAATGATACCAATGGATTTCATGTAAAAGAGCATCACGTCATGGAAGCATTGGAAAACGCCCACGGAGGCTTTATCGAAGAAGGTAACGTGGGAGGAGGCACCGGGATGGTCTGTCATGAATTTAAAGGCGGTACCGGCACTTCATCCAGAAAGTTAAGCCGGGAAGACGGCGGATATACGGTGGGTGTTCTAGTGCAGGCCAATCACGGCGCGCGAAAATGGTTCACAATAAATGGAATTCCCATGGGCGAAAAACTTACCGGCGCTGACCCGGTTTACAACATGGCAATGGCCAAACCGGGCACGGGATCAATCATCGTCGTACTTGCCACGGACGCTCCCGTCAATCCCATTCAGCTATCAAAGATGTGCAAGCGGGTTCCCATTGGAATCGGCAAGCTGGGTTCCGGCTATGAAAATGGGTCAGGGGACATCTTTGTGGCCTTTTCCACAGCCAACGAAAATGCTTTCACCCATACCAAAGCTGTAGCGCAAATTCTCGGCGATCATAGAATGGATCCCATCTATAAAGCGGTTGCTGATGCGGTGGAAGAGGCTATTTTGAATGCTCTTTGCGCAGCGGAAACAATGGAAGGAATCCAACATAATAAAATCTTTGCATTACCAAAAGAACAGGTTGCGGAAATCCTCAGTGAAAGGAGAAGATAATGGGCAGAAAAATAATCGATTCGCACGGCCATTTAGGCGATATCCTCTATGGAAAGAACATTACTTTTAAGCAAAATGTAAGGAAGCGGGACCATCATAATTACTTGGAACAGCTGGAAGCAAACAATATGCTGATGCCGGAGGAATTTGAGAATTTAGACCCTTTGGTATTTAGTGAAAGTGCGCTCAACGAAGAGCAGGCGAGGAACCATACAGCCACTTTGCAGAACTTGCAAACGTCAATGGATGAAAACAAAATTACCGGCATATGGATTTTGCCGGTGCTGCCTCATGTCGGTTTTGAAGAAGTATTGGCGGCATCCAAGCTGGATCCGAGAATAACGCCTTTCACATGTATTGACTTTGACTTGGGAAAGGCTGCTAGTAAAAAAATTGTGCAGGATGCAGAAAAAGGTGCGGCGGGCCTGAAAATACACCCTATCCTGCAGAGGAAAAAGCTGCTGTCCTCTGAGGTGGCAGAAGCGCTGAAGGCTTGGGAGGAAACGGGTAAGCCGGTTATCTGTCATACTTATAGCTTCTGCTACTTTCATCCGGAAGAAAGCTACCGCAATGCGCCTGAAAATGGATCCAATCCGGACTTTTTAGAATTAGTGTCCCGGTTTCCCAACATTAATTTCGTGGGCGCTCATTGCGGCGGAACGTTTGATTATGACCAGTTATGGGAAGGTGCAGATATGAAAAATCTTTACGTAGATACGTCATTCCAGCCATCTTCTGTAGTGAAGGAGTTCCTGAAAAGATTCGGAGAGCGGCGGGTCCTCTTTGGCACCGATTGGCCCTGGGGACAAGAAGCGGCCCCGATTCGAATTGTGGAGGAAGCCTGCGGTGGAGACAAAGAACTAGAAGCGCGTGTCTTTTATAAAAATGCGGAGGAGCTGCTAAAAAATAGAACTTAGCCTGTGGGTCGCATAATCCTGGCAGAGTTCTATGTGAACCCTAAGGAAGCAAAGACAATCTTCCAAACCCTGAAAAATAAAAAACAGGCTGTTTTTCTATGGACAAGCAGCCTGTTTTTTCCTATTTCGAATAGATTCCCGGCATAAGATTTAACTTTTGTCTTGTGGAAGACCTGCCGCCACCGCCGCTGACCCTGAGTTCCCCTTGTCTATCCGCCAACGCCGGCCGCTTTGCTGTCCAGGCTGCAGGACGCGCTGGAGCCTGGCGCAAAACAGATCCAGCCCCTACTCCTTCTCAAAATGCTGATAATCTTTCACACTTCTCCAGTCACCGCCCCAGGTAAAACCATGCTCCATAAAAAGCTTATAGATAAAATCTCCTCGCTGGATCATAAAAGAAGCATATTTTCCAGTGCACTTTTCAGCGCTGCGCTGGGCGTAAACGTTGCCGCCGGCGGGAAGCACGGTCGATCCCTTCACATATGGATTGATGAGGGGATTGATATCGATGGCCATACCGTAGGCGTGGCGGGACAGACTGGTGCTGCCGGTAATCTTGCGGTAATTAAAGGCCGCGGTATTGTTGGCTTCCATGGAGCGGTCGTCACTGGCCCCGTAATCATCGATCAAAGACACCTCCTGCAGGGGATACTTGTGACGATAAAGCTGATAAAAGATTTCCACTGTATCGCGGGCGATCCTGCGATTGACAATCAGCTCGCCGTCCTTTTCATTACCTTCAAAATCAATGTATTTGATCCTTACATAACGCAGATCAGCCAGCGAAATATCCGGGTTTTCCCGGTAGGATTTTCCTTCAATTCGGGAAGCAATAAAAGGTGTAATTTCGCAATAAGAAAAGCCTTCTTGATAAACGGCGCCGGATGACGGGGTGATCTGAGGAAAAACAGATGTGGACGTCAGTAAAAGGCAGCTGACCAGGCAAATTGTCATTTTATTCAAAACGCTGCCCTCCTTTCATATACAGTATTTTATCAAAAAACAGGCACTACATCTAGTGGCAGACAAGATCGTTTAATTGTGTTATAATAAACTTCAACCATCGAATTGCGGTACTGCCGCAAGGAAGGAACCTTTCATGTATTTGACATTTGTTTTCATAGCGGCATTGGTTCTGCCTGTTCCCATCATGATTCAAGCCATGGGAAAAAGGCTTTCGCCTTACCGGGTGGTACTGGAAGGGATCTTTGCAGGAGTTATCGGATCCATTCTTATTATGATTATTGCTTCTGCCACAGGAAACGGGATCTTAGATACGCTCCAGGAAAGCGTCCGTTACATGGCCCAAACCTTGGCAAAGGACCCGATGTTCGGGGACCTGCTTGGGAAAGAGACGACTGAGACAGAGCGGGTACAGTTTTTTACCCAGGTGTATGGACAGGCTGCTGATCTAGTGCCGTCCACCATTTGTATCTTTACAGCAATCGCAGCTTATATCGAATATACGATACTTAGCAGGATCGTAAAACCGGGCGGCGCGTTAGCGCTCAAAATGCCCAGATTTCGCGAATTTGACCTCCCAAGAAATGTTATTATCGGCTGGGTGATAATATTCCTTTTATCCTGGGTTCTGGCAAAAACCGGGATAAAAATAGGAGACCTGCTATATGCCAATATAAACGCATTGTTTAACTTTGTGTTCTGCCTTCAGGGCATGTCCGTAATTTTTATGTTCTGTCATAAAAAAGGGGCGCCCAAGGCAATCGCTGTTATCATCATTCTTTTCTTTCTTTTTACCGGGCTGGGCAAGATCGCACTGCTTCTCCTGGGATTCGCGGACGTAATGTTCCGATTGAAAGAAAAACTCAGCTAGATGATACCGGAATAGGAGATTATACTACATGTATGTAAGTCGAATAGAAAAATTACTTGCCGCATATTCACCGGTGCCTCTTTGCGTACTCAATCCCCAGGGAAAAGTATCCAGAGCCAGCTCCAAGATCGACGAGGTGTTCATTTATGACGGCATCCGGGGGGCGGATATATATGCTCTTACAGGGATCAAGCATGCTGAGATTATAGCAGCAACCAGGGAGGGCAGATCGCTGACCATTTCCCGCAACGATAAAATTTTCAAGATATTGACTTCTTTTATCGGAGACGGTGAGCTGGCCAGTATTGCTATGTATTTTTTCGATGTCACCACCTATGAGATGCTCAAAACCCTTCACAACGAGGAACGGAGCTGTATGGCTATCGTCAATGTGGATAACTTCGATGAACTTACTTCCAGCACAGGAGAAGAAAAACAAATGATGCTGGCTTCGGAGATCGACAAGGTGGTTCGGAGCTGGGGAACGAAGATGAGCGCATCTATTACCAGATACAAGGAACATCTGTATTTCATGGTCTTCGAGTACAAATATTATGAAAAGCTGGTTGAGACAAAATTTCCGATTTTGGACGAGATTCGCGAGCTGGAGACCGAATCGGACTTTCCCGTAACCTTGAGCATCGGCATCGGTGTAGCCGGCAAGAATCCAATGGAGACGGAACAGTATGCCAATGATGCACTGGAGATCGCTCTTGGCCGCGGAGGCGACCAGGCGGTGGTCAAAAACGTAAGGCGCATCGAATATTACGGCGGAAAGATGCAGACTGTGGAAAAGCGTAACAAAGGGAAATCCCGAGTGATCGCCCATGCGCTCAAACAGCTGATGGAGCAATCATCCAAAGTAATTATTATGGGTCATCGTAACCCTGACATGGACTGCTTCGGCGCTGCTTTGGGCATCTTTCGAATAGCAGCCAACATAAAAAAAGAAGCCTATATCGTGATAAACGGGTACAATGAAGCTCTCACCGCTATTTACCAGGCAGCTAAGGAAACGGAAGAATATAATTTTATTAACTCAGAAAAAGCAATTTCCCTTAGCGACGAGAACGTTCTGATCGTAGTTTTGGACACCCACAGACCTAGTTTGGTGGAATGCCCGGAGCTCCTGGATTTGGAAAAAATTGTTGTTATAGACCATCATCGTAAGGCCGAGGAAGCGATTCTCAACATGATTCTTTCCTACATGGAACCGTATGCTTCCTCCACTTCCGAGCTGGTAACCGAGATCATCCAGTATTCCGGGGATAAAAAGTCTCTGAAAAAAATGGAGGCGGAGGCGCTGCTGGCGGGAATCACCGTAGACACCAATCGATTTGCTGTAAAGACCGGCGTACGTACCTTTGAGGCGGCCTCATGGCTGCGCAGATGCGGAGCTGATACGGTTACCGTTAAAAAATATTTTCAGGCGGATTTGGAAAGCTTTCAAATTCGGGCAAAGTGCATTGCCAATGCTCAGTTCTTGGAAGACGGCATCGCGATGTCCGTTTGTCAAGGAAGGAACCCCAACGCCCAAATCGTCAACTCCCAGGTAGCCGATGAGCTTCTCACGGTACAGGGAATCCAGGCGACCTTTGTCGCCGGACAAAACGAGCATGGCCAGACCGTGGTAAGCGCCCGATCTCTGGGAGATGTAAACGTGCAGCTGATCATGGAACAGCTGGGAGGCGGCGGACATCTCAACACGGCCGGTGCTCAGGTAACGATGACGCCGGAAGAAACTTTGGAAAAATTAAAAGAAATTCTGAAAGATTTTCTTTAACTCATCACATTAGGAGGTTACAATAAAATGATAGTAATATTGCAAAAAGATTTAAAAGGTACAGGCAAAGCCGGAGACGTTGTAAAAGTAAGCGACGGCTACGCCAGGAATATGCTGATTCCCAAGGGAATCGCCAAAGAAGCGACAGAGGGCAATATAAAGAGCTTAAAAAAACAAAAAGAAATCGCGGCAGAAAAAAAGGCAGAGCAAAAAGCGTCTGCCGAAGAAACAGCTAAAAAAATCAGCGCTCTTTCCGTAACCATCAAGACAAAAGGCGGCGAAGGCGGCAGACTTTTCGGCTCCATTACATCCAAAGACATCGCCCAGGCGCTGGCGGACCAGCATAAGATCAAAGTCGACAAGAAAAAAATCGAACTGGAAAGCCCTATTAAACAGACTGGAACATTTACTGTTCCGATTAAGCTGTATCCGGAAGTATCCGCTCAGCTGAAAGTGACTGTTACAGTCTAAAGAGAAGAGGAACGAAACATGGAAAGAATTCCTCCTCATAATGGAGAGGCTGAACGCTCGGTACTAGGTTCGGCACTGCTGGATAAGGATGCTCTGTTCGATGTGGTAGAGCTTTTGACGCCGGATGACTTTTACAGCGAAACCCATAAAGAGATTTTTAAAGCAATTACGGATTTATATAAACGAAGCGCGCCGGTGGACGCGCTGACCGTTTCCGAAGAATTGAAAAAACGCAATTCGCTGGAAATGGTAGGCGGCAGGGCGTACATAGCAACACTTTCGGCAGATGTCCCATCCACATCCAACGCGGCCGAATACGCAAAGATCATTTCACAAAAGGCATCCCTTCGCAGGCTCATATCCACGGCCGATGATATTGTTCAAAAGAGCTACGAAGAAAATATGGATACCAATGCGATTCTCGATTTTGCGGAACAGGGAATCTTTGAAATAGCCCAAAAAGGGCAGAAGAGCGATTTTGCCCATATTAAGGACGTACTGCTGGAAAACATCAATATTATCGACAGAATTTCCCAGCTGGACGGAAATTTGACCGGACTGACCACTGGATTTCGCGATCTGGATCAGATGACTTCCGGTCTGCAGAGATCCGACCTGATCATACTGGCCGCAAGGCCGGCCATGGGAAAAACTGCTTTTGCCCTAAGTGTGGCGCAGCAAGCAGCGATCAAGGGCGACGCCAGCGTGATGATCTTTAGTATGGAGATGTCCAAAGAGCAGCTTGGACAGAGACTGCTCTCTATGGAATCCCGTATTGATATGCAGAATTTAAAAACAGGAAACCTGGAAAGAAAAGATTGGGACCAGATCAATATGGCGCTGGACGTTCTTTCCAGAGCAAATATAAATATCGACGATACGCCCGGCATCAGCATCATGGAGATGAAGAACAAATGCCGCCGCTTGAAAGCAGAGAGCGGATTGGACTTGATCGTCATTGACTATCTCCAGCTAATGAATCTGGAAGGTAAAAAAACGGACAGCAGAACGCAGGAAATTTCGGCCCTCTCCAGAAATCTCAAGCTCCTGGCCAGAGAGCTGGACTGCCCGGTCATTGTTCTTTCTCAGCTGTCACGTGCCCCGGAGCAGCGGCCCAACCACAGGCCTATGCTGGCTGACCTGCGGGAATCCGGTTCTATCGAGCAGGACGCGGATATTGTAATTTTCCTTTATCGGGATGAATATTACAATGAGGATACCGATAAGCCTGGAGAATGCGAAGTTATTGTTGCCAAGCACAGAAGCGGCCCGACCGGCACAGTGGATGTGACATGGCTGGGTAAATACACAAGATTTGCTGACAAGAGCAGCATTGGGAGGTAACCATGAAGGAAATCACCAAGGATATGATGATTTGCGAGATATTAGACTTAAATCCCCAGCTGGAGGACGTCTTTATCTCTCACGGACTGAACTGTGTGGGCTGCCCGGGCAGCAGCGGCGAGACCCTCCAGGATGCGGCAGAAGGCCACAGCGTCGATCTGAGCAAACTATTGGAGGATCTGAACAAGGCTAATGAACTTTAGGCGAGAACAAATAAAAGACTACTATTTATTGGACACGGATGTCGAGAATATTTTTATCAACGAATACATGGCTTCAGCTCCCGGAGACTATGTGAAGGTTTATCTTTTTGCCCTTATGTATGGAACCCTGGGGGAGGATATGGAAAATGAAACCATAGCCAAACAGCTGGGCCTGCAGGAAGAGGATGTGCTCAAAGCATGGACTTATTGGGAAAGCATGGGTGTTATTCGCAAATGCCGAAAACATGCAGAAGACAAATTTAATTATCAGGTAGAATTTATTAACCTAAAAGAGCTGCTATACGGCAAGACGCCCAAAAAGAAAAAGAAGCAAGTGGATGACAGCGCAAAAGCGGTCATGGCAGATAAAAATATTCAGAGCATGTATCGTTCCATCGAGCGAATTGTGGGCAGAGTGATCAGCGGCGCCGAGATGATGGAAATCCTTTCCTGGATCAACGATTTTAACGCTTCACCGGAAGTTATCGTTTACGCATACTCCTACTGCGTTTCCAGAGAGAAGAAGAACATCCGCTATGTAGCGGCTGTTGTCAAACGCTGGGTGGCAGAGGGTCTAAACGATGTACTGGCGGTGGAGGAATACTTGAAAGAGCGGGACCAGAGGCACTACCTATACAAACGCGTTCTTAAGGCGCTGGGGTTTGATCGAAATCCGACAGAAGAAGAAAAAAAGATCATGAACCGCTGGTTTGAAGAAATGAATTACACCATCGACAAGGTGTTGGAGGCCTGCGGAAAGACCAGCGGCATATCCAACCCAAACATCAATTATGTCAACAAAGTACTGGTGAACTGGTTTGAAGAGAAGAATGGCACAGTTGACGGCAAGCCCAAAGCAATGTCTGTTTCCACAGTTCTCAAATATTACAACTACTTGCGAAATAAGGAAGAAGATGAAGCTGAGGCACGCAAAAGAGAAGTTTATAACAAAATCCCGCGTCTGCGGGAAGTAGAAGAAGAAATGAATTCTTGCAGCATGCAAATGTCTAAAGTCATCATTTCGAACAGGATAGACAAACAAACTGAGGTCAAGAGACTGCAGGATACGGTAGACAGTTTGAGCAGAGAAAGAGCAGTTCTTTTGACGGACAACGACTTTGAACTCGATTATCTGGATGTGCACTATAAGTGTAAAATATGTAAGGATACCGGGACTAACGACGAGGGTGAGCGCTGCGAGTGCTTTAACCTCCGGACGAGAGAGGCGGAACTATGGCAGAAAAATTTAGCAACCGAATAAACACATTAACAGAAAAATTGAATAATAAAAAGCCGGGAAAATTTACCCAATTTAGAAAATTTGCAGAACATCACAGAATTCTGATTTTAGCAGTATTTACTGCATTTATCGTCGCAACGGTAGGAATGCTGGGCATATTCAACCACTATATGGCATATGCATACTCCTATAATGGAAAGGTTTTGGGAATTGTTAAAGATAAGGAGGACGTTCTTAAGATCACCGATCTGGTACAGAGCGCCCTTACCGAAGAACGGGATATCGAGGTTGTCATTGATAAAAAGAAGGATATCGACTTTAAACGTGTGTCAGCCTTTGGTAAAGACACCCATATCGATACCTCGGAAGAAGTGCTTAAAAGACTTACCTATGTGGGCGATGTCAATGTAAAAGCTTACAGTATTACTGTTAACGGAAAACATGCAGCAGTCGTTGACAGTGAAGAATCTGCAAAGAATGTGCTCAGTGCAATTAAAGATGAGTATACCGATCAAGGCGAGAATGTAGTCGTTGAGGACGCAAAATTTGTTGAAGATGTAGAAATCAAAGAGGTCAACACGGATTTGGACAACCTGCAGCAGGAAGAGGATGCTAAACATGCGCTGAAAACCGGATCTGTTGTTGAAAAAACACATATTGTCACTGCTGGAGAAACTCTGGCGGACCTGGCTAAAAGCAACAATATGACGGAAGAACAGATCATAGAAATGAATCCGGAAATTAACCCCAAAAAGCTGGAGGTGGGCAGCGAGGTTAAACTGCAGGAGGAAGCACCGGTCGTTACACTCAAGGCATCCGAGCTGGTTACATATGAAGAACCTATCGATTTTGAAACCGTAGAAAAGAAGTCCGACAAGATCTACGAAGGCGAAAAAGAAGTCAAGACCAAAGGCAAAAAGGGTACAAAAGTCATAACAGCCAGGGTCGAAAAGAGCAACGGCAAGGAATCAACAAAGGTTCCAATTGTGGAAAAAGTTGAAAAAGAACCGACGACAGAGGTCATTCTTGTGGGCACTAAGGAGAGGCCGCCTACGATCGGATCAGGAAAATACATATATCCAGTTACCAATTATCGCATATCTTCACCGTTCGGTGCGCGCTGGGGAAGAAACCATAATGGTGTCGATCTGGCTTGTGCAATGGGAAGTGATGTCGTTGCCGCTGACGGCGGAACCGTTACTTGGGCCGGATATAAAGGCAGCTTTGGATACCTGGTCATCATCGACCACCAGAACGGAATGGAGACCTATTATGGACATAACTCCAAACTTCTGGTCAAGGAAGGCGATAAGGTCTACCAGGGATATCACATCGCGGAGTCCGGGAGCACCGGAAGGAGCACTGGCCCTCATTGTCACTTTGAAATTCGTGTCAATGGAGATCCGGTCGATCCGATGAAATATTTGCCATAGTTGAAAAAAGAAGAAAGCCAGTCCAGGAAATTGGACTGGCTTTTAAAATGCTTGATATATTCAGTTATACGCAGTCCCTGATTTGTTAAATTATAGAACAATTTCTACGAAAATGAATGCTGATGCTTATTGCTAGAACGTGATATAATTTATATGTCAGGGAGACCTGTGGATTGAAAGAAAGATGAAATGAATAAAGAAGAGATAATCGACAGCCGATTTTCTCTTCTTTGTTTTTGCAAAAAATGGACATCAAACCACAGGTATCACCAAAAATCTTGGCACATCAAAATCCGCCCGGACTGGCGAACCGGCTGGTCTGCCAATTACCGCAAAACACCCCTATATAACCTCCCCCAGCCCTGTTCATTGCGGCTGGCGCTGCTTACCGGCCGGGCCAAATCCAGCAGGGCGCTTCTCACCTCCAGAGGGTGGGCCTGAGGGTGCCTGGCGCAATATTCAGCAGCAAGACCGGCTACAAACGGCGAGGACATGGACGTTCCGGTCTGAGCAATGTACCCTTTCGGGTTTTGTGAGGACAAAGAAATGATATCAACGCCGGGAGCAACTACATCCGGCTTAGGCTGGCCCGAAGGAGTTGGCCCCCGACTGGAAAAGTCGGGAATATGATTATCACAATCACATGAACCGACGGTCAAAACAAAGGGGCTGGTTCCGGGAGATGTGATGCTTTGCCGGTCAGGTCCGCTGTTGCCCGCGGCAGCAACAACACAAAGTCCTTTAAAAACCAGTGCGTTAGCGCCCAGAACGAGGGGATCGATCTGTGTATAAGGAGAAGAGGCGATTCCCAGAGAAAGATTGACAACCCGTATGTTATAGCGCTGATGGTTATCATAAATCCATTGCATGGCGGCAAGAATATCGGAAGCATTTCCATTTCCCTCCTGGTCAAGGGCCTTCAGCGAAACCAGAGCGGCGCCAGGAGCGGTTCCCTGGAACTTGCCTGAGGAATACCCATTCCCCAGAACAATTCCAGCTACATGCGTACCATGCCCGTCATCGTCATAGGGCGTTTTTCTGCCATTTACAAAGTCTTTAAAATAAAGAATTCGGTTAAACGGCTTAATTAAATCGTAATGAGGTGCCACGCCAGTATCAATGACAGCGACGGCGACGCCTTCTCCCCGGCGCCGATAGCCTCTGCTGCGGCATTCAAAAGAGCGACTTCCGACAGGAGCGCTTTGAATCGGAAGCTTAGATACCGCCACATCCTCCGACATCATGGCTACACGGCGATTTGTTTTGATTGCTTGAACCTTTTCTTCCGGAATTTCAACGCACAACGCATTGAGAAAGGGAAGTTCATATTTGATGCGGCCGAAATTTTCAAGAACACATGAACGAATATCTTCAATATTCTGCCGCGGATATAAAATAAACGGGCGGTTTCGCCCTTGCTGTTGTTCCATTAAAAAACCTCCAAAACCTGGTCATTTCTATATGTATATGAATACATACAGATAAACGTACCGGGCGTTGGAGGATCTACAGCCTTCGATTCCTATCTTGGCTTTGAAACAATTGGTTTAATCTTATAGCTGATCACAAAATCCGGGATTGAATGCTGGCTATAAAATGCTTTTTTCACACGCTCCATAGCGATGGTTCCGGTTTTATGGTTGATGGCCGGGAGCAGGATCGCGAATTGGGATGGGCCATATCGGGAAATGGTATCGCCCTTCCGCAGATTATGTTTGAGTGTATCAAGAAACATCTCCATGATCTTATCCAATAGGAGCAAATCCGTGTGCTCTTTTTTATCCGCCGGAAGAATGGTGATGAGCCCCAGGAAAATGGTGATGTTCAATCGCTCCAGATTGCGCATGTTCAACTTGTAAATATCCTTAAAGATCGAATAGTCGCAGACAAAGGCCGCATTATCCTCTTCCTCCGACTGCAAATCCCGGCAAATAATATCCAGGCTGGCATTGGAATCATGCTCCACTTTGACCAGGTCCTTGTAAAAAGAAAGGATCTCCGTGGAAGGCGTTACCCCCAGCTGTGTATAGTGAAGATTAACCGTATAGTTATAATGGGACATGGCTTCATTTTTCATTCCCAGCTCGAGCAGTGAGGTCATAAGGTGAAGATTCAGTTTGGAGTCAAACATATCCACCTCCAGCCCTTTTCTGGATAAATGCATAATATCGTTGTATCGCTGCTGTTTTTCCAAGAGATCGATCTGTAGATAGAGAACCTTTAAGTATATGTTATGGAAATACATGCTCTTGGGAACGATCCACGTTTCAGTATCATAGCCGGACAGTAAATCACCCTGATATAAACGCAGGATTTCCTCAAAAATCGGCTCCGTTTCTTCGGTTAATTCGGTCACGTCCAGCGCCTCCTGGCAGAGTTCATCAAATCTGAAAATATCAATGTCCGCATTTAAAGCGTCATTCCAGCGATAAGCCCCCTGCTTGGTGATAATCGCCTTATCCAGGCCCTCCTCCTTTAAATTCTGCCGTAAGCGGCTGATTAAAGTTTTCAGAGAGCTTTCCGGGTTGGCGTTTTCCTCTCCTGGCCAGATGCTTTCAAAAAGGCTGAAATTGCTGATGTTGGTATCTTTATTTAAAAGTAAATATTGTAAAAGCGCTAGTTTCTTTTTGGAGTTTCCCAGCTTGGGAACAATATCAATGCCATCAACGACGATCATAAAACGACCAAGCATATAAATTTCCACTTTTGCCATAGGTTTTGTCCTCCCTACAATTTTCTTAAAAAGGCTTCTGGCGAAAAGCTGTGCGCCGTTGCCGTGTGTTTATCGATCCGACCCGCCTTATACAGCTCAAGCAGGCTGGAGTCCATACTAATCATGCCATCCTTTGCCCCTGAATGAATCGCAGATTCAATTTGATGAGTCTTGGCATCGCGAATCATTGTGCGCACAGCAGGAGTGGCTTTCATTAGTTCAAAGGCCGGAATCAGGGAGGAATCCTCCGCGACTAATAGCTGCTGTGAAATGACGGCCTGCAGCACCATCGACAGCTGCAATCGGATTTGCGGCTGTTTTTGCGATGGAAAATTATCGACAATTCGATCAATGGTATTGGCGGCACCCAATGTGTGAAGCGTTGATATGACCAGATGGCCGGTTTCCGCAGCGGTCATAGCCACGTTGATGGTTTCCGGGTCCCGCAGTTCTCCCAGAAGAATGACATCCGGCGTCTGGCGCAGCGATGCTCGCAGGGCAGTGAGATAGCTCTCCGTATCGAGAGAAATTTCTCTCTGGCTGACAATACTTTTCTTGTGAGGATGCAGAAATTCAATCGGTTCCTCCAAAGTAATGATATGCGAGTTTCTTGTGGAATTGATACGATCAATCAAACAAGCCAAGGTGACGGATTTTCCGCTGCCGGACGGGCCGGTGATTAGGACAAGCCCTTTGGTGTATTCCGCCGCATCCATGACCTGCAGGGGAATATGCATATGATCCGGCTGGGGCAGATCAAAAGAAATAACCCGAATGACAGCGGCCAATGAACCTCTCTGCTTGTAAATACTGGCGCGAAATCTGGCAACGCCGGCAATTGCGAATGAAAAATCATCATCGCCGCTGCGAAGCAGTTTTTCTGTCTGCCTGCTGCCAGCTAATCCATAAATGGCAAAGATCAGCTCCTGAGTCTCCTTTGGCATTAATACCTGATCAGAATAATCCACGATGCGGCTGTTGATCTTAAAACCCAGCGGTCTTCCGGCAATGATAAAAATATCCGAAGCATTTTTATTCGATGCGTCTTTCAATACATCCGTGATGTCCATATCGCTACTGGTTATCCTCCTGCAATAAATTCTCTGTCTCCCATTTTAGGATTGTTACCCGGTCATATGTGCTGAACGCTGCTTCTACCTGTAACACTTTTCCCTTTTCAATAGATACCTGAAAGGTAACAATATCCTTTCCTTGGGCAGTAGTTACATTATAACCTTTTTTTTCGATAAAGTCTTGCGATTTTTTATTTTTTATTAAGGCGGAAATTTCTGCCAGCCTTTCATTGGCTTTTGCGTCTGCTTCATAGTATTGGCTTACTGCATTCCTGCTTTTTTCGCTCAGCTTATACTCACTGTCGGCAGAGACATAAGTTAGGACCGCAAAACAAGTGATTGTAAGAATGATTAGAATTACGGCCAATGCCACGGCACCCATACCGACAAACGATCGCAGTTTTTTTTCTCTCATTTCTCGGCCTCCCCTAAGAATTCTTTCGTTTGCAGAAAGTAAATGGTTTTTCCGTCTTCCAGACGAATAAAGGTGATATCTGCGGTCAGGAGAAGATCGTTTCGTTTGCAAGAAATAATCGCCTGATAATTTTTTTTCCCGCCCGTCTGCCAATCCTCGTCGTAATAAATGCGAAAACCTGCGTCAGCACCTAAAAGGGACTTTGCTTCATCCAAATCGTTTTTGCAGGCCTTTATGGTATCGGCTATGGTAACGGCCTTCACGGCCGCACTGTTGAGATCATTGGCATCGTTATTTTTTTCATGAGAATAAACAAAGAGGGTGACACAAACTACTGCGGATATAATAAAGAATAGCATTAAAACTCCTATTTCCAACAGGAACAGGCTCCGGCCGGAACTATTTTTTTTCATCGTTTACCTCCGGCTGCGAAGCCCGCACAAGAATGTCCGTCCGGGAGTAAACTCCATCCTGGGAGACAGCTGTGATTCTCAAAAGATGATCCTTGACAAGTGTAAATTCAAGAGTTCGTAAAGAAAGAACCGGCTGTCCGAAGTCTTCGGTCACAGCGGTCCCTTTTTTTACGGTTGTCTCCCGAAGCTGACCGTTCGAAAGAAAAATCCAGGTTTCATAATCGTCCTCGCCCAAGACCAGAGCCGACTGGCCGCTTTTCAGAGTGTTCAGCGAAAGGGATCCGCGGCTGTCCGACTGATGGATCTTCTGATCAAAATATAAGGAGGCAGTCCGTATTTGATAGGCTTGCTGGTTGGATGACACTGTTTTTTTATAAACATTGGCGCCTAAAACAACCAGAGCCACGGAAAAGAGGGCAAAAGCTCCTATGAGAATAACGATAAATAGGACATCAATTATATGGCGTCTTTTTTCCATGCTTCCACCTAGCGATCCTTTTCAAAAACAGAGATTTCGGGAACCATATTGGTGCCGATAAATTTGTAATGATAGACATACTTATCCCGATCCAGGTTTAAGGTATAATGCGACTCCAGATAACCCAAATCTTTTGGATATTGTCCTTCCAGAGCATAACACTGAACCGCATAATTACGGATGGTATCTTCCAGCAGCTGCTGCCTGTCTTGGCTTACTCTTTTTTCCAGATACTCGGAGATAAAGATCGTTCCGCTGATCATAACGGCAATGGACACAACTAGAAAGATCGTACGATAAATGCTTCTCATAAGCGCCTCCCTACATGGCTGTCATGATTTTCATTAAAGGAAGCATGACTGACAAAAGGACCGAGCCGATCATCAGACACATGATAATCACAATGGCTGGTTCAATACCAGAGAGAGTACGGTCGATATATCGATCCGTATCACTGCTCAGACGCTGCGCTACCAAGTCCATCATCTCCTCGCCGCTGCCCGTTTTCAGTCCTACGGCAATCATTGAGGAATATTCTGAGGATAGGATGCCGCTGGACGTCAGCGCATGAGGAAACGTTTCTCCCTCGTCCATTAGGCCTTTCAGCTTTGTAAGCTTTTGCCCGGCCCTGGGAGAGCGATTTAGTTCTCGAACCAAATCCACAGCCTCGTCCACATTGATGCCGCTGGCAAGCAGCAAAGCCATGGAATAAGCAAATCGATTGGCTGCGGATTTCTCTGCAATTTTTCTTGTAAGGGGAAACCCCTCATAGAGATGAGCGAGAAATCGCCGGCCTTCTTCCTTTCTGCGAATCAGCCCGTAGAGAATCAAGCAAAGGACGATAACGCCTAAAACGCAGACCGCTGCAACAGCCGCAGCGCTTCCCGAACCTGCTGCCGCTTCAAGGGGAGCGGGAAGCTGTGCGCCCACCTGAGTAAAAACTTGCGAGAACACCGGCAGAACTTTAATCATCAGCACTGCCAAAATAAGAAGCATCACTAGGACCATCGCCAGCGGGTATACCACTGCACTGCGAAGGCTGCTCGTCAAATGGTCCTGCCGCTGATAGTAAAGCGCCAAAGAGGAAAAGACTTCTTCCAGCTTTCCAGAGTTTTCACCAATCCGAATCATTTGAATCATGTAATCTGGAAAACGACCTGTGTGCTCCAGCGCGTCAGATAAATCCATTCCCTGCTCGATCTCTTCGCCAATCATATGATAAAGGCTCCGATCGTCGTCATTGGAAGAATTTTCCTCCATAATAAGGAAGGCGTCATATAGAGGAATACCCCCGTTGAAAAACATGCCAAGTTCATTTAACAGCAGCGCGAGCTCTTCTGCTTTTTTCTGTCGCGTCTTTTTCCTCATCGGGGACCTCCTTTAATTAATAGAAATAGAGAGCATTGTAACGGCTGTCATTTGTAATATCATCCATTTCGCCGCTTGCCGCTGCAGTGGTAGGATCCATCATCGTCCAGTCTTTCCCATCGAATTGAATAACACCGTCCACCCAGCCTTCGTCCTCTGTATAAACGCTGATCCAAGCATGATATACATCGCCTGCATAACCAATCACCAGTTTGGTAGGGATTCCTTGAATCCGCAGCATGGCGCTCATGACAGACGCATAGTCAAAACAGATGCCCTTCTTTTTTTTCAGGACTTGATCGATATTGGGCAGATAGTCGGTGGCCACATTAACCGCCAGATCGTAGTCATAATCAATGTTTGTGGTTACATAATTAAAGACGTCCTCCACCTTTTCCAGATCATCGCTGCTCTTTGCCGTCACCTGGTCGCTCAGGCCCACGATGGGATCATCAGCAGTGTAATTCACATACTCGTTGGGGTAAAGAAAAGGAAGATTTTCATTCTTTAATTTCACCTTCACTTCTTCAGAGCAGACCTGGGAATATTGATCGCCGCTAATATTTTCAAAGATTGCGACCTTATAGCTGCCGCTGCCGTCAGAGAAGGGAAATATTTCAAAATTTCCCCGTTTAAGCAGGTTGTAGGTATACGTTTCCTCTCCCTTGGTCAGCTGCAGTTTGACCTTTTTGTTGTTCCCCAAGTATTTAATACAGATGTAGCCCTGAGAAACATTGGTAATATCGATAATAGCCGCATCGTTGTTTATCGTCTTTTTCTCTTCTGCTTTGGAGATGAGAACCGGTCCTCGCTCCTTGGGGGAGTCTGAAGAGGAGGCACTGTCTTTTTCGCCGCTGCTGCTGCAGCCGAAGAAGGCTGCTGTGAAAAGCAGAACCAAAACAATCGAGCATATTCGATAAGCTTGCTTTCTTTTCATGATCTATCTACCGCCTTTTGATATGTATTTGATTGCCATCCAATTATATCAAAACCCGGAGGCTTTGGCAATTTCTCCGTATAAGGATGAAAAAGAGACTTGCGGGTATTTTTCATCCCGCAAGCCTCCACATGGAAAATGATTTGTTGTTTATAGAATTCCCATCATATCTTCCAGGGTCTGTTTCTTTTCATAACCTGTCAGAAGCTTTGCCGATTGACTCACATCTCCTATCAGAATACCGCCTGTGAAACGATTGTTCACGAAGTACAGTTTCTTGTAGATGCCCTTGGCTGGGTCGGCCAGCTGGATTGCTTTATAATTGAGACCTTCCTTCTTGCCGTTATCACCAATGGCAAAGAGGTTAATTCCCATCCCGCTGTAGGAGTTGGATGGAGTTACCGGCTTATAGGAAAGGCTGTCTCCCGCCGCGTTGGCGCCGGCCACTTTGCCCATTTCCAGTCCCTGGCTCCAGATGCCCACACTGACGCCGTTCATTGCGGCCACATCGCCGCAGGCGTATACGTCCTTGGCGCTGGTTTCCATTTTTTCATTGACCTTGATCCAGCGGTCGCCTTCAATACCGGCGCTGGTAGCAACGGCGGCATTGGGTTTGATCCCGGCCGAGATAATGACCAGCTGGCCGGAAATTTCACTTCCGTCTGCCAGATCGACGCCGGACTCTGTAATTTGGTCGATCTTCGCTCCCGTAATAACCGTAAGACCAGATTTCTCCGCTGCTTCCTTCAGAAGGAGAGATGCCTGCTCATCCAGCTGGTTTTTCATCAACCCATCGGACACTTCCAGAATGGTAACGTTCTTGCCGGCTCTGCGGAATTCCCAGGCAGCCTCAAGACCCAGTACACCGCCGCCAATTACAGCGATATCCGTTACCTGATCGATACGCTCGCGGATGGCGTTGGCATCGGCCAGTTTGCGAATGGAGTAAACATTGCTGCATTCGGATCCCTTAATAGGGGGGATATTGCATTCTGCTCCTGTTGCCAGGATCAGCTTGTCGTACTGACGCTGCTCTCCTCCGGAGAGCTGAAGCTTTTTAGCTGTAGTATCAATTGCTTCCACAGTGGTATCTAAAGTTAGCTTGATTTTATTCTCTTCGTACCAGTCTAGCTGTTTGGTGAAGAAGTTCAGAGCATCAAACTCGGACAGAATGCCCTTTGTCAGCATGGGCCGGTTGTAGCAGAACACGCTTTCATTGGAGATGATCTCAAGGTCGCATACCTGATTTCTCTTTCTGATCTCTTCACAAGCGGACAGTGCTGCGACTCCGCTTCCAACAACGACAATCTTAGCTTGCTCGGTGGAGCTGAAGGAAACTTCTTCAGAAGGAACTTCCACAAACTGCTCCGGACCTACGCCGCAGATGGGACAGCTTTCGGGAGGTTTGGGACCTTCGATAATCTCACCGCAGACCAGGCACTTCCATCTTCTGTTGCCTGCTGGAGCCGGTTCCGGCTCGACGATCGCGCCTTCGATAACGGAGCGTCCAAAATTATATCCGAATTCATAAGCTTCCGCCAGCTGGGCATCAGACGGCTTAAACCGTACCCGCAGGCCCTTTCCGTAGACTTTCATGCGCAGCTGCTTGAGGCGTTCGATCATATGAGGTACAGCTTCGCCGCTCCAGCCGTAAGAGCCGAAGGCGGAAGCGATCTTGCCGCCGTGGGTAACCGGGAAGATGGATGTGGTCAGATCCCAGATCGGCTTCAAAGCTTCTCCCAGGATGGTCGGTGTTCCAAAGAGGATTCCATCCGCCCAGTAAAGCTCTCCCAGAACCTGAGCCTGATCGGAAGTAACCATGTCGTAGAGTTTTACCTCCACATCGCCGGAAGCTTTGATTCCTTCTGTGATCTTTGCTGCCAGCACCTGTGTATAACCGTAAGCAGCTACGTAAGGAATTACAACCGTTTTCTTTGTATTGGGGTTAACTTCGGTGGACCATCCCTTGTAAATGTTAATAATTTTCCAAGGATCTTCGTCCAGCACAGGGCCGTGCCCCGGACATACCATATCGATTTCAAGGTCACGGATTTTGTCGATAGCCTTAAGTACATAAGGCTTGAAAGGCCCCATAATGTTATCAAAATAGTAGCGGAGCGCGCTCATATAGCCGTCCTGATCGGTAATTTTGGAGCTTAGAATTTGATCAAAGCTGTAGTGAGCGCCGAAAGAGTCGCAAGTCAGCAGAACTTTGTCCTCTTCCACATATGTATACATGGCATCCGGCCAGTGAAGATTGGGCGCAGCGATAAACTTGAGGGTCTTGTCTCCCAGGGAGAGCGTATCGCCTTCTTTGACAATGACAGAAGCAAATTCTGTATTGCAGATTTCTTTCATGAAGCTGATAGCGGTAGCAGTACCCACCAGCTTAATGGCCGGGTTGATTTCGATCAGCTTTTCCGCGGAACCGGCGTGATCCGGCTCTGTATGATCGACGATGATGTAGTCGATATCTTTGATATCGATCAGGGATGTAAGCTTATCCAGATATTCGTCCATACATTTGGCTTTGGCCGTTTCGAAAAGTGCCGTTTTTTCTGAGCCTTGGAGCAGGTAAGAATTGTAGGTCGTCCCATACTCCGTATTCATGATGATATCAAATACCCGCAGCTGCGGATCTAAAATTCCTGTCCAGTAAAGTCCTTCTTTCAATTTTAATGTTTTCATAAATAACCTCCCCGAATACTAGTTTCAATTTTCCCATGTAACTATCCTATACCCTTTGGTAAAAAAAGAAAACACTAAGTTTTAAGATTTTCGATAAATTTTTATCACATGGGGGAAGGGAGCTTTGGGGTGCGGCCCGGACGCTGGTTAATCATAAATGCTTTAAGATCAGCAATTTGGCTGAATAGGGGTTGAGGCTGATGTTGAGAATGCTCTCATCATACAAATCAAGAAAAGAGAAGGCTATTTCCGGTGCGGCGGCCTGATCCAGCCGGCGTATATCGCTGCGATCAAGATTTTTCGGAAAACGTAGATTTTTAAGATGCTGAAACAGGCTCTTTTCACTGTTGAGGCTGATTTGAGTAACCTGGTATTGATTGTGGGGCGCTGATGCAAATTTCAGCGTAAAGGCGGCACCGGATGGGGAGCCGGCGTGGTGTAAGCTCCGCTCTTCGAACGGGTCATATAGAAGAATGGAGAAATCAGATCTAAGTTTTGTAACAAGAATTCCATCTGCCTGAAAGATCACTTGATCGCCCAGAAGAGAAAGCAGATGCCAGGCATAATAGAGCGGTTTCTTCTCGCCGAAAGGCCCAAAGAGACCATTATAGGAAAAAGCAGGAATATTAGTCTTGGTATCTTCTCCTGGAATATCAAACATTTCCCGATAAGGTATGGAAGTATCGGTTTGATGCGGCATAGACAAGGCATGATTGATCAGATGTGGTACCAGGCACATCGAATCGTTGGAATAGGTTTCTCTTAAAAAATGCTGCTCCGTAATGCGTATGGCAGATGGGAGCCGGCTGTGTTCCAAAGTTTTGGCGATTTTGTCGGTTAGCTGTGAGAGTTCCTTGGAATCAAAGGACTGATTGCGAAGACAAAATGCCAGCCCATTGGACTCTGATTCAGTCAAGCTTTCAGCCAGTAGAGCGGCAATATTTAAGAGTGATTCCAATTCCTCATCAAGATTGTCTTTATTCAATGAAAGATTAAGCTCAACGAGCAACTGCACAGAACAGAGATTCTTAATCAGATGAAGGAGGCCTGCATCAAAAAACGGATTTTTTTTGCGATAGTATGGATACCGTTCAAAGAGGTTATGGAGCTCCACTTTTTCAAACCCAATGTCTTCCCGGCATTGGGCAAGGTCGATGGAATCAATTAACTGTATGGAAGTGGCGATATCCGAAATGTAGATGCTGCTTTGCCATAGATGGGGAAAGGGCTGGCAAAGACCCTCCAAATTCAGAATGTATTCATACTGGGAAAAAGCCGTTTTAGCCAACACTGCTGATTGAGACAGCTGTTTTCGGATAGCGGCCAGTTTTGGAGACGTATGGGAAATGGAAACAGTGCGCTGAGCACCGGACAGAATCTTATCTCGCATGTCCTCCCGATAGCGGCGGGGAGAAACTTTATACCATTGGACAAAATACTTTTCAAAATACTTTACTGAGGAAAAGCCGCATTCAAAGGAAATTTCTTCCAAAGAACGGTCGGAGGTCAATAAAAGAATCTGTGCTTTCTCTGTACGAACAAGGCCCAAAAGATCGATCAAATTTAATCCAGTAAAATTTTTAATTAATCGCGAAACATAGTATTTATTTAAATAGAGATGATTTGAGAGGTCCTCCAGCGAAATCTTATTTTGGTAGTTTCTATAAATGTATTCTTGTATTTCAAAAATCCTTTTGACCGTTAGAGTATCGCAGCTTTTTAAACTCTGGAGCGCATGCTGATTGCCGGCGAAAGAGAAGTTCTGATAGTTGTTAATCAGATGGTTGACAATATTAAAGATCAAAGCATCAACTTCGCCCGGCAGGATCGAGGTACGGGGAGACAGGGCGCTGGCGGCATGCCAGAGCATCTGCTGCAGCTGCCTTAAAGGAATATCGTCTTTTTCTGGCGTTTTGTAGGAATCGCAGAGGAACCAATGATAGCTCAGGTGGGGATAAACGTTTTCGTAATGGTACGGGTCTAAATGGAAAAACAGAACGATGTTTTCTTGATCATCCGACGTCACGAAATGCGGCTCGTTGACATTGCAGATAAAGACATCTCCCTCATTCAGATGGTATTCAAAAGCCTGACACGTTAGGTTGATACTGCCCTTCAATATATAAATGATTTCAAATGCATGATGCATATGCATGGGAATAAACGATACGGCGCAGATCTCGCATTTGCAATGCAGGTCTTTTTCCATCACGACCTCTTTAACCAGCATGGCGATAACCTCCTTCTTTTTATTGACTTAAAACTTGCGCAACAGGTACTTCCATTATAGTTTAACCAATTAAAAAAGCAAAGTTTTTGTCAACATCGTATCTGTAAAGAAAAATTGCAAATTATATAATGGAATCACGATATAGGCTGAAAGTAGAAAGGAGATCGGATATGATGAATGTTCTTGTAATTGGAGCCGGCGGCGTTGGAGAATCCATATGCGCGCTTTTCGACAGAAGGAAAAATGCGGATGAATGGCTGGGCAAAGTGGTTTTGGCAGACTATGATTTTGAAAAGGCCAAGGAAGCAGCGGCAAAACAGCGGAACAAAGACCGCTTTATTGCCGAGCAGGTCGATGCGCTAAAAAAGGAGGACCTTGTCAGACTTGCACGAAAATACGAAATCGGCTATATGGTTCATTGTTTGGTAACAGAGGGATTCACCTCGGTGATTATGGATGCCTGTCTGGAATGTAACTGTCATTTTGTGGATATGGCCCTGACAGAAACGCTTCGCGACCCGGATGATCCAACAGTGATCATACAAGAATTGGGACACGAGGAATTTCTAAAATCAAAAGCATTTGAGGAAAAAGGACTTTACGCCATGGTTGGCTGCGGAGTGGAGCCGGGTATGGTAGACTATTTTGCAAGGTTTGCGGAAAAACATTTTTTTGATGAAATCGAGGAACTGCATGTACGGGACGGAAGCAATCTGCGCCATCCGACCAATGAGCTGGTATTTGGGTTTTCCGTTGCCACTACTTTAATGGAATGCTTGTATGGCCCGCACCTTTACGATTATGAAAAGGGGATTTATTCAGCGGAGCCTTTGACCTTGACGGAAGAGTTTTGGCTTCCCGGAGGCATTGGCATGACGAGGATGTCCGCAGTGGAACATTCGGAGCCTTTCAATATGTCACAGCACATTAAAGGGCTGAAAAAAGCGGATTTCAAGATCGGTTACGGCCAGGATTTTGAGGATGCGATGAAGTATCTGAAACAACTGGGCCTCCTTTCAGACCGTAAAGTTATTTTGAGGGGAAAAGAAGTGAAGCCGGTCGACCTGCTTGTGGATCTGCTGGGCGCCGTGTCTCCTGAGCCAAAAAAAATTGGCCAGGAGTTGGTGGGAAAAACTTGTGCAGGGCTGTGGGTTGTAGGCAGAAAAGACGGAATGGAAAGACAAGTTTATATATATCAGGTGGCGGATAATCAGGAGTGCATAGAAAAATATGGGACTCCCGCAGTCGTAGCGCAGACAGCAGTGGTCCCGGCCATTATTGTAGAGCTGACCGCAAAAGGCGAGATGGAAGGGCCGTTCGGCGTTCGCCTGTCCGAAGAATTCAACCCAATGCCGGTACTGGAACTGCTGGAAGAGTACGAATTTCCTGCTGGTGTGCTGGAAATGGAGTCTGAATATAGAGAAAAAATTGAAAGGGAGCAGTTTAAACAGCCTTTTTCAAATGTATGAGATAAAGGAGTGGGTGAACGATCATGGAAAATAAAAGAACTATGAAAGAGACCGCATTAAAAATGGTAGCCTTATGGTTCGCGTCGTCTACTGTATTTGAAATTCCATACTTAAGCTGGACTTTCTATGATCCGATGAAAGCGGCGTTCGAGCTGACCAATCTTCAGATGGGATCACTGATGACCGTGTATGGGGTCGCGGCGCTGGCCTCCCGCTTTCCCGGCGGCTGGCTGGCTGATATGCTCCCGGAACGTATCCTTTTGACTATTTCGCTGACGATAACAGGTATCCTGGGGCTGTTTCTCTTATTCCATCCTCCTTATACGATGCTTTTGATCATTTGGGCTTTGATGGGCATTTCAGCAGTGCTTCCCATGTGGGCAGCGATTATCAAGGCGACCAGACAGCTGGGGGACAGCAATGTGCAGGGGCGATTGTTCGGTATCTTGGAAAGCGGCCGCAGTTTGGTTCCAATGCTCTATTGTTTTGGAGTAATCGCTTTATTCAACTTCGCACTGACAAAAGTGGGAACCGAAGAAAAGGCACTTAACTTTGGGATTGTTGCATTATGCTGTCTGATGTTCTTCAGCGCCCTCTTAATCTGGGTAGCCTTTAAGCCGGAGAAACGGGAAGCCGCTTCCTTAAAAGAGCAGGCAACCGTCGTAAAATGGTCGGAGATTAAATTTGTGCTCAGGCTTCCGGGAGTGTGGCTGCTGGCGCTGATCATTTTCAGCTCCTATCTTGTGTATATCTGTCTCAGCTTTATTACGCCGTATACGACAGAAATTTATGGTGCCAGCACGAGTACAGCAGCTGTCCTGGCGACAATACGCACATATGGCATCGGTATTTTCGGTGCAATGATCGCTGGTTTCATTGCTGATAAAGCGGGTTCGACGACAAAGGTAATCGCAATTTCTTTTGTGCTGATTGCAGGGCTGCTGATGTCCTTTTTCCTGGCGCCGGTGGATAAAGGATTTCTCTGGCTGGTAATTGTTCTTATGCTCCTTGTGGCCTTCGTAGTTTTTATCCCCAGAGGCATCTATTTTGCCGTAATCGATGAAATTGGTATCCCGATTAAATATACGGGAGCAGCTGTGGGTGTGGCATCCTTTATCGGTTACTCGCCGGATATGTTTGCCTACGCTGTGGTAGGAAACTGGCTCGACCGATACCCTGGAATTTCAGGTTTTCATCATGCCTTTGTATTTATGGCCGGCGTGTCCCTGGCAGGGTTCGTATTTGCGGCAATGCTCTATCGGCATATTAAGAAAAAAGCGGCAGAATAAGAAGGGATAGGTGATGCGCAGAGGCATGAAGCCGGTGTTGATGCTGCCAGCCGAAAGGATGAAGTGATGTGGGCCTCCAGGGATGTGCCCTGGGCGGTGTGTATGGCCCCGGGGAAAATTTTTATATAAATCGGCAATATTTACGTAAAGTTGTGGATTTGCAGGGGCTCGTGCCGGAAAAAATTGAAGAAATTCAAGCCTGGCTGCTGTTTGCACAAACTGAGAGGGCGCAATCGTTGAAAACGGGGTAAATTTTATGGAATTTTCCCCGTTTATTCCCGTAACATCCCATTCCTTCATCTTAAAAACCAGCTCCGACTCTGGCGCTTTTTCAAAAGAACTTGATAGTGAGCGCTTTGCGGTCCAGGGTCACACCCACATATGGAGCGGCGCAGCTTTAATCGTGATAATCGTGATTATCATGGTCGTCGTCATGATGTTCATAGCTGTCCAGAACCTCCGTGTCATAATCCATCACCTTACCGGTGTAGGCGTTGATTTCATATTCATATTCCTTATTAGCCACGATAAACTCAATTTCATAGGTTTTCACGCCATCATCCGAATCCAGCTTGGCCTTGGTCACTGTGGCTGCTGATGCGGAGACGCCGGCGTGCTTAAAGGCAATACTTTTGGCTTTGTTCACACCAATGTACTCGGATGAAGAAGGCTGGCCGGCAGAAACGGCTGGCTGGCTGCTCTGGGCCTGACCTGGCTGCTGGGTGACGGCGGGCGGAACAGTTCCTGCATCGGTCTGACCGGAGGTCTGTGTTTGCTGATTGCCTGCGGCAATGGCTTCACTGCTTTTTTCCATGATGTCCCCGGTTTTGGCATTGATCTCAAAATCGTACTCATTGGAAGCCGTGTAGAATTCGATGTCATAAACAACAGGCCGCTCGGAGCGGTCGATTTCCACCTTGGTAAAAGTCGCTTTAGCCGGGGAAACCCCTACACTTTCCAAGGCGATGACCTTTGCTTTTTCGGCGCCGATATAATTGCCGCTGTCATGGGCAAGAGCCGTTTTCACCATCATACCTGCCGCAAATCCCACTGCACAAACTACAATGGCGGCAACAACAATAACCAATGTTTTATTCTTCAAAATTTTCTCTTTCATGATATACTTCCTCCTTTTGAATTGTTCGATTGAGGGGCAGGGAGATGGTAAACCGCGTCCCTTTTCCCAATATACTATCAACTTTGATCGTCCCTCCGTGAGCGGATACGATCCATTTGACCATAGACAGTCCCAGGCCGGCGCCGCTTCCACTGCTGCGGGATGGATTGACCTGGTAAAAACGATCCCAAATCTTGGGCAGATCCTGCGGCGGAATGCCGATTCCATCGTCAATGATTTGGCTGACCGCCCGATCTTTGTCTCGTTTCAGAATCACCCGGATAAATCCGCCCTCTTTACCGTACTTGATTCCATTGGAGATCAAATTGATAAAGATTCGCATAAAGAGGGTTTCATCTACACAGGCGAAAATGTCAGGCTGGATATCGCGCTGGATCGAAATGTTTTTGCGGGCGGCAAGTTCCGCCTGCTCCAGCGCCACCATATCCGTGATCTCGCTGATATTGATGGTTTCGAATTCCAATTGGGCTGTCCCTTGATCAGCGCGGGCCAGGGTCAGAAGCTGACTGACCAGAGCGGACATATTTTTCGATTGAGCCAGGATCACCTCCAGGGCCGTTTGGGCTTCTTCCAGCGTGGATGCTTTTCTCAGAGCGTACTCGCACTGTGCCATGATAACCGAAATGGGTGTCCGCAGTTCATGGGAGGCATCGTTGGAAAACTGTTTTTCCGCTTGGAAAGAAGCTTCCAGACGCGTCAGCATCCGGTCAAAGGTGGCGGCAAGGTCATAGAGTTCATCCTTGGTGTTAGTCTGGGCGTCCAGTCCGATACGCTGAGACAAGTCCTTGCTGGCTTCAATGCGCCGAGCTGTTTCACTGATCCGGAATACGGGCCGGAAAGCGCTCTTGGTGATATAGTAGCCTCCCAAGGCCGCAAGAAGGATCAAAAGGGGCAGCGCGATCAGAAACATTTTCAGCATAAAAGCGATTGCCGGATCGGATTTCCCCAAGTCA
Source organism: Hominibacterium faecale (assembly GCF_020734085.1). Taxonomy (NCBI): domain Bacteria; kingdom Bacillati; phylum Bacillota; class Clostridia; order Peptostreptococcales; family Anaerovoracaceae; genus Hominibacterium; species Hominibacterium faecale. The sequence goes on along the minus strand of NZ_JAJAGH010000010.1, from coordinate 158,842 downwards.
GCCGATGTGATGCCCCGGACCCAGACATCGTCAAAAGTCTCGTCGCTGATCAGATAATCATACACATAGAACTCCCGCCCGCTGTCCGTTTCTTTTCTCGCCTGTCCTGCCTTAAAGGGAATTTCTTTCTTTACCCCTGCAGGCAGCGATCCGGTGACGATAAAGTTGTTTTCCTTGTAGACCAGCACGTAGACGCTGTCCCGATAGGTGATCATGTCGTCGTCGATTTCCAGGATACCGTCTTTAATCTTCACGTCCCGGCAACTGTCCTCTACTACTGCGGTCAGATCTCCCATAATATTTTTCTGGATCAGGCGGTTGCTGGTATAGATGAGCGAAACAAAGACCAGGCAAACCAGGACAACCAGGAAGAACACATACCAGATTGTAACCCGGGTTTTAATGGAAAACTTTTTCATTTTCCGCCCACCTTCAATACATAACCTGCGCCCCGAACAGTGTGAATCAGCTTGGGCTCAAATCCTTCATCGATTTTTTTCCGCAGATAACGGATGTAAACGTCGATCATATTGGAAGAACCTTCGTAATCATAGTTGACAACATGGCGCTCTAAGGTATCGCGGGAAAGCACCATATTTTTGTTCATAATCATATATTCCAGAATGGAAAATTCTCTGGAAGAAAGAGAGATCGAGGTATCGCCCCGCTTTACTTCCCGGCTCTGGCTGTTGACCGTCAGGTCTGCCAGTTTGTAAATATTGGTTTTGCTGCCGGTCTTCTTTCGCGTGAGAACGCGGACTCTGGCCAGCAGCTCTTCGAAGGCAAATGGCTTGGTCAAGTAATCATCCGCGCCCAGATCCAACCCTTCAACTCGGTCAGAGATGCTGTCTTTAGCGGTAAGGAACAGGACCGGAGTATCGATTCCCTGGCTGCGCAGCTGCTGCAGTACAGTCAATCCATCCGCGCCCGGCATCATAATATCAAGCACTATGACATCGTAGTCGGCAGCGGCAATATAGTCCAGGGCCTCTTCGCCGTCCTGGCAGGAATCAACGCTGTAGCCGTTATCTTTAAACTGCTGGGTAAGGATTCGATTGAGATTTTTTTCGTCTTCTGCAATTAGTAAACGCATATTGCACCTCTCTTTTGATTATGGCATAAGGATAACATGAGAAAATTAAAAGTTCATTAAAAGACTTGATAATTTTTATTATAACATATTGAACAAATTAGTGCGGAATTGCAGCGAAATCGGCCATCGTCCTTTGCGGGAGTTTGGTATTTCGGGGCAGGATGGCTTATGTCACTGGTGGGGTCTTCTATCTCGAGAGTTTTTATCAATGCAGAGAAAAGTATCAAGGTTTAGAAAAAAACGCCTTCATGACTGACACTTTTGAAGCAAGCCATTGAGAAAACGATCAGGATTGAAGGATATCGGGATAAACCCTGATACTTTTAATCTGGTAGCACGCATCACAGGCTAAAAAATGTCTGAAATAAACACGTTTTTAAAAGATTTTAATAGTGAGGCATTTTGTTTTCGCTCCGCAGCTTTTGGCCTCTGAGGTCGTGGCGAAAAAGGTATACAAATTTATCCTAATTTGGGACAGCACTGCGATCCGATTCTAGAAAATGGGTTGTAAGAATAGCGATAAACTGTGCTGTAGTGGGCTTGCGCAGGTTCGTGTCTTTTGACAAGCGGATTAGAAGGCTGGAATTCTGTGCCCAGGCAATTTGAATGACAGTACGGATATTACGCTCCACGCAGGCCGGAGTGGTGTGATAATGTTTGGCTACCTCCGGATAAAGGTATTTGGTCACAAGGGACAAACATTCCATGTCTTCCATTGCAAGGTAAACGGCGTAGGACGTGTAATAAAACCCTGTGTAATTGGCAGTAATCCCAAGGCAGCACAGTAATTCTCGTATTTTCGTAATCATGTTTCAGACTCCATAAGTAAAATTAATTCTTGAAATAAAGATGCAAATTTCAGCTTCTTTTCATCAGAAAGCTTAGAAAAGGCATCGATGGTTTTTAATAACAAAAGTGTACTTTCCAATTGCTTTTCCGAATAGGAACAAGAAAGCAGCGTCAGCGGATCGACCTTCAGTCGATGGGCGATATGTTCAACCGTGTCCATTCTGGGATTTCCGGTGCCTTTTAACAGCTCCTGCGTAGAAGAACGCGAGATACCCAGTTCTTCTGAAAATTCAGCAATGGATTGCTTGCGACTCGTTCGGATGGCATTCATCATATTAGACATATTTTTCTGTAATGTCACAACTATCACTCCCTTCTACAATGATACGGGAGAAGAATCAAAAAATACAGCTTATTAGATCAGAATATTGTACCGTTATTTCGGCACACTTCGAAGCTTTTCGACAGATTTAGACAAAGCCACTACATTATAGCGTCAGCCTTCTTTTAAGAGACAAAAATGCTATCAAAAAGATGCATTCTTACTTCTTTTTTTATTCCAGAGAAATAAAATACCATGCATCACCGGATCATAAAACTTAAGGAAAATCTATTAGAACTGTAAGAAGATCGTAATAAACGGAAAGAACTTTTGCATTATAATAGGAAAGTAGATAAAGCACAGACAGGTAATCGTTCTAGGAACCTTTCCCGGGCAATATACTGCTAATAAGGAGGAATTTGCCTATGGAAAACCATGTGATTACCATTGATAACAGGGAGAAGATAACCGTCACCGAAGTGGCGGATATCGACAACTTCGACGAAGAAGAAATCTGCGCTAATTTAAAGACAGGAGGCCTTTTGATCAAAGGCAAAGGGCTGCATATCCAGATGCTCGATCTGGGCGAAGGAAAGGCCGTGATCACAGGCGAGATCAATTCGCTGGCTTATACGCAGAAAAAAGACAAATCAGAAAAAGGGCTCATCCGAAAGATTCTTAAATGAGTATAGAATTGACCGACCTGATAAAAGAGCAGGCAGGCCAGTGCTTGGTCATGCTGGGAGCTGGGATTGCCTTCATGCTTTTCTATCAGTTATGTTCTTTTCTTTGCGGGCGGATTAAGATCCACAAGTGGATCCGAGTCTGCCTGGAGATTTTCTTCTGGCTGGCGGCTGCCGTAATCACGTCACAGTTTCTTTATTATTGTGCATACGGCCGTCTCAGCGTCCATGCTGTCTGCGCGTTCGCAATCGGGGTTTTGTTGTGGAAGAAATGCTTTTGTGGTATAATACTTCCAACTCACTGTGAGGGAAAAAGGACAAGAGGTTTGAGAAAGAGACATGGCAAAAAGAAAAAGGAGCAAACAATTTAAAGACAGCAGCCAGGTAATCGACATTGAGGAGGCTCGCCGCAAACGACAGGAAAAGAGGAGCAGACAGCATAAAAAGGGAAGAACGAATCCATCGCCTGTTTCCGATCGGCCTGTCAGAGCGAGCATCAAACAGGCGAAAAAAAGAAGGAGCATCATCTCTGCCGCTATAATCTTTGCCATTGTAGCGGTCATTGGTGTGTCCGTTTATAATATCGTCACGCTGAAACAAGAACAGAAAGAAATCCTCAAACAGCAGCAGGAGCTGAAGGAGCAGAAAGCGGAACTGGAGGAGGAACTGAACCAGCTGAGCAACCCGGACTACATCAAAGAACAGGCCAGGACGCAGCTGCGTCTGGTGCTTCCGGGGGAAAAGATTTACGTTCCATCCGCGGACGAGACTGAACAAGAGAAAGAGACGAAAGATGAAAATTAAAGAGATCATTGTGGTTGAAGGCCGGGATGACACAGCGGCAGTCAAACGAGCGGTCGATGCCCAGACCATAGAGACCCACGGATATGGAATCAAAAAAGAGACTTGGCAGCTGATCGAAAAAGCGTATAATGAAAAAGGCATCATTATTTTTACCGACCCGGACTATGCAGGGGTAGAGATACGCAAACGGCTCACAGAAAAATTCCCCAATGCCGGCCAGGCCTATCTGTCCAAAACAGACGCCTTGAAGGCCGGAGACATCGGCATTGAGAACGCGTCGCCGCAGAGTATACAGCAGGCCCTTGAACATGCCCACTATACCGTTGAAGAGGATCGAAACGAATTTACCATGGAGGATCTGAGGAAGTACGGGCTGACAGCCGACCCTCAGGCCGCAGACAGAAGAGACAGGCTGGGGAAAGCCCTGGGGATCGGATATGGAAACAGCAAGTGTTTTTTAAACCGGCTGAATCAGTACGGCGTTTCCAGAGAGCAATTCCTCAAAGAGCTTGGGGAGATATAAATGAAACTTTACGCACCATCGACCATTAAAGAGATCAGGGAAAAACACGGCTTCAGGCTTTCCAAAAGTCTGGGCCAGAATTTTCTTACTGATAAAAATATCATTGACCGGATTATTGAAAGCTCGGATATCGGACCGGAGGATCTGGTCATTGAAATTGGGCCGGGGATCGGGGTTCTGACCGCGGAAGCGGCGCAATATGCGGGAAAAGTCGCTGCGGTTGAGATCGACCGCAATTTGATTCCCATACTGGAAGAAACCTTGGCGCCTTATTCCAATGTAACCGTCATTAATCAGGATGTACTCAAAACAAACCTCACCGAGCTGGTGGAGCGCTACAGAGGAAAGGGCGGGGTGAAGATTATCGGCAATCTGCCCTATTATATTACGACCCCCATTATCATGAAGATTCTGGAGGACCATGTGCCGGCGGACAGCATCACTATCATGATGCAGAAGGAAGTGGCTGATCGGATTAAGGCGGGTCCTGGTTCTAAGACTTACGGCGCACTATCAGCAGCCGTACAATACTATTGTACGATCCGTCAGGTGGCAGCTGTTCCAAAGGAAGTCTTTGTTCCACAGCCAAAAGTAGATTCATCAGTCTTGAAACTGGATATTCGCAAACAGCACCCAGTGGAGCTGATTGATGAAAAGATGTTCTTTGTGTGTATTAAATCCGGTTTCGGGCAGCGGCGCAAAACACTGCTCAACTCTCTGACAGGGGCCGCGGGACTTTCAAAAGACGCGGTCAGGGAAATTCTAAACGCGGTTCACATTGACCCGGTTAGACGAGCGGAAACGCTGGATCTGGATGAATTCGCCGCAATTGCCAATCAAATGACAGAGCACATAAAAAATCATCAGGAGTAGAGGAATATGGAGAAGTTGAAATCTTTTTACAGAAAGTATTTGCGAAACAGTATTGTGTTTTCTGCGGTGCTGGCGCTGGCAATGAATCTCTTCATTGAAACGATGGCAAGGCATTCGCTGATCGGGAGCCTCCGTTTTTTTGCAGAAAGCCCCGCAGTATTCTTGTTTAATTCATTTATTATTTTTGCCACTTATTCAATCGTCCTTCTTTTCAGACGAAAGATTTTTTGGTATGTGGTGATTTCCGCGCTATGGGTTGCTTTAGGGGTTACCAACGGGATTATTCTGCTCAACCGTATGACCCCGTTTACTGTAAAAGATATGGCCAATCTGGGCGACGGGCTTTCCATCGCCACCAACTATTTGTCCACGGCCACCTTGATCCTGGCAATCGTCGGCATCCTTGTCCTTGTAGCCGGACTGATTCTTTTGTTTCTTTTCGCTCCCAAAGCAAAGAGAAAAGTCAATTATAAAAGAAGTATTGCTGCCATCTTAATCGTTGCAATTGCCACATTCGGAGCCTGGCAGGGGGCTGTTAAGACTAAGACCGTGGAAACGTTCTTTGGCAATCTGGCGTATGCCTACCGCGACTATGGAGTGCCCTATTGCTTTATCAGTACTTGGCTCAATACCGGCATCCGAAAGCCTGACGGCTATTCGGAGCAGGCTGTGAAGTCCATTTTTAAGAGCGGTGAGCTCAGTAAAGACGGCACCTATAAGGTTGAAAAAAAAGATGAGGATGAAAAACATCCAAATATTATCTTCCTGCAGCTGGAATCTTTTATCGACCCGACCCTTGTGGAAGGCTTCAGCTATTCGAAAGATCCCATGCCCAACTACCGAAAACTGATGAAAGAATATTCCTCCGGTTATTTGACCGTGCCGTCCGTAGGAGCAGGGACCGCCAATACGGAATTCGAGTCCATGACCGGAATTAGTGTAAAATTCTTTGGCCCGGGAGAATATCCGTATAAATCGGTGCTGCTGGAGAAAACCTGCGAAAGCATTCCTTATGATTTGAAGAATATCGGCTATTCCACCCATGCCATTCACAATCATAGAGGGGCGTTTTACGGTAGAAATAAGGTGTTTCCCAACCTGGGATTCGATACCTTTACGTCTCTGGAATACATGAATAATGTCGTTAAGACAGCAAAAAACTGGGCCAAAGACGGTCTGCTGACGGATCAAATGATCGATGCCATGAAATCAACAGAAGGCAGAGATTATATCTATACCATTTCCGTACAGGGGCATGGCAAGTACCCCACCGAGCAAGTTCTTGAAAATCCGGCAGTCAGCGTAACGAAGGCTCCGTCCGAGGAACAGAAATGGCAATATGAATATTATGTGAATCAGGTCTATGAAATGGACCTTTTCATCAAAGATTTGACCGACCGGCTCTCTCAATTCGATGAGGATGTTGTTCTCGTCATGTACGGCGACCATCTCCCGGCCCTGGATATGACCGAGGAGCAGATGAAAAACAAGGACCTGTTTTCGACCGAATATATTATATGGGATAATTTTGGCCTAAAAAAAGAGGATAAAAATCAGGCGGCTTACGAGATTGGTGCTGATGTACTCAACCGGCTGGGTATCCATGAAGGACTGCTGACCAAATACCATCAGAAATACGAGAACAGCGCAGGCTATATGAAGAATTTAGAAATGCTGGCCTATGATATGCTTTACGGTCAAGACTATATCTATGGAGGGAAGAGTCCCTTCAAGCCGACAGACATGAAAATGGGCATCAATCCGATCAAGATCAACGATATCGTTAAAATCGGCGAAGATTATTATATTAAAGGTGAAAACTTTACGGAATACAGTAAAATATCCCTGGACGGAGAGGTGCTGGATACCATTTATCTGGGACCGACCATTCTGGGACTGAAAGAAGAAGTGGATCCGTCCGACATCAGCAGGATGAAGATCAGCCAGGTAGAGAAAAACAAGGAAATCTTGAGTACGACGGAATAAAGAGAGCTAGCTGTGGCTTGATGAATCTCTTTTATGAATTCTGTGTTTTGAGCGGCTGCTATCAAAATCCTTGAAGGAACTGCTTATTTCGGGGCAGTTTATGACCGATCACCCGGCGATAAAAAACGATCAGGATATGCCATGAAATCAGCCAATCCTGATCGTTTTTTTGTTGTGCGCAATGTGAACGTATCTCTTTGATGGAATATAAAAGAACATACCTTACAAAGCGTCGCTGCTTGTCAGCGACATGTCTGCATAGATGATTAATGATTCTTTCTGCGTCTCTTCGTAAATCGGTACAGACAAATCAGTACAAGTCCGGAAAGCGTCAGCAGACATATTGGTATCCACAGATCTGTACGGGCATCGCCGGTGGCCGATACAGCCCTCCGCTGTTCTGTGCTGTCCTGTGATGGGCTGCCGGCAGTAGATGATAACGCCTGGTCTTCCTCGATCCATTTGGCATATAAGGTAAAGCCTCTCCGCCCTCGTTTGCCTGGATTTAGATCCAAGCGGAGGGGGCAAGCTATCGTTTAATAATCAGTTTTTCTCCCGGGCGGATCAGGTTTGGATTGAGCTCCACAATTCTATCTACGGTCGTATCATAGCGGCGGGCAATCTTTTCAAGGGTATCGCCCCGCTTTACCCGATACACAACAGGCCGTTCCTTAACTCTTTCATGGCGCTTTAAATAAACGCCGTCCTTAAAGCGGTCCAGATCAACAAGACCGTCGATACCGGAAATTCGGCCTCGATCGCTGTACTGAAAACCTTCCCAGGTGCTCCAATGCCCAGTGGTGTAAGGTTCATCCCGGCCGTAATCAGCCACCCACAGCGGATAACGGGCAAAGTGCCGTGTCCAAAGGCTTTCAACGTTGCTGGCGTCCGAATAAAGCATGGGTTTCAATCCGGTCAACTTTTCCAGCTCCGCCATATAAGCTCGGGCAATGGCATTGATTTCACGTCTGCTTAGGTCTCCGAACTCTTCAAAATCCATAGCCGGTCGGCATTCCATCTTTCGCTCATTAATCAACGTCGCGAAAAAATGCGCTTGCCTGCGGCCTTCATCTACCGTTCTGGCCGTCACAAAATGATAAAACCCGATATCCAAATGGTGCCTTCTGGCCTCACGGTAATTTCGCTCAAAATACGGATCTACAAACCGGGAACCTTCTCCCGCTTTCATATATACGACCCGAATCCCCGCATCCCGTACTCTTGCATAATCGATTCTGCCCTGCCACTGACTTACGTCAATGCCCCTTTGCTCACTGGCGGCAAAGACCGGCTGGGCGACGGAAAAGCAGAGTATCAAAACGAGGACTACAGTCAATATTCTTTTCATGGTGATATTCCTCCCAATAATACGATATGCAAAGCTTTGATAAATGGGTACCTTATGTGGTATAGTTATAAAACAGGAGGTGAATATGAAAATTTTGGAGACAAAGAGGCTGATCCTTTCCACCTGGACCAGAAAGGACGCGGCAGATCTTTATGAATACGCGAGGAATCCCAATGTGGGCCCTCACGCCGGCTGGAAACCCCATTCGGACGTCCGGGAGTCCAGGAGAATCATCAAAACCATCTTTCGGCCTCACAATGTCTGGGCGATTCGAGACCGGGAGAACGGCAGAGCCATTGGCAGCATCGGCTTTGATACGGACAAATACAGGCCCAATATCAACAGCAGAGAGCTGGGGTACTCCCTTTCGGAGGCCTACTGGGGCAAAGGAATCATGACCGAAGCGGCCCTGGAAGTAATACGCTACGGCTTTGAGACGATGAAACTGGATATGATCTGCATTTGTACCGGACCGGAAAATAAGCGGTCCCAGAGCGTGATTCGAAAATGCGGATTTACCTATGAAGGGATGCTCCGTAAGGCCTATCGGATTTACGACGGTACCTTGCGGGATGTTTTATGCCATTCACTGATGAAGGAAGAATATTATGGAAATTAAAGGATTATATAAATTAAAAAGAGAAGATGAAGAAAAATTAATTCAAACCTATAAAGAAGCGTTTGCCGATTATCCCAAGCTGATGGTCGCTTTCCCCGATAAACGGGCCAAAGAAGCGGCACTGGAAGCATCGCTGCGCTACTATGTGGCCTATGATATGGAATACGGCGAAGCTTTCGCCTTGGATCCGTCCATCAATGAAGGGGTCTGCCTGGTCTATTCCAAGGATATGACTTACACGGAAGAAAAGCATATTCAAGCTGGAAGCTATTCTCCTGAATATAAGGCGGCGATGGCTCAGCTCACAGAAGAAGAACAGCAGTGCAGGGTCGCTTTGTTCGATGAGCTGGACCGGCTGGAAGAGCAGGTTGACATACCGGAGCCCCATCTATATGCGGACTTTTTAGGCGTGCGGCCGGCCTGCCAGAAACAGGGCCGGGGACACAAACTGATGGAAGCCGTTTGTGCTTTTGCCAAGGAAGAGGGTCTGCCGATCATGCTCTTTACCAATACGGATGATGATGTGGCCTTCTATCAAAGCCTGGGATTTCGGGTAATCGATGTGGTACATTCGGAGAAATTCGGATTTACCAATACTTATTTGATCAAGGAGGCTAAGTAGGATGGCCCGCAGCAAGACAAAGACCAATGCTGTGCGGATTATTGAAGCGAAAAAAATTCCCTATCAGGTTTACGAATATGAGGCCCCGGACGGGTTTTTGGATGGAGTGTCGGTGGCCAGAGCGACCGGTATGCCCGTTGAACACGTATTTAAGACGCTGGTGCTGCAGGGGCACAGCAAAGAATACTATGTGTGCGTCATCCCGGTAGCCGAAGAACTGAATTTGAAGAAGGCGGCAAAACATTTTGGCGAAAAAAAGATCGAAATGATTCCCGCCAGGGACATTACAAAAGTAACCGGCTATATAAAAGGCGGCTGCTCCCCCGTGGGGATGAAAAAGCAGTTTAAAACTGCTGTCGATGAGAGCGCGGCTGCCCAGGATACCATCATTGTCAGCGCAGGGAAGGTGGGGCTGCAAATGGAAGTGCCGTTGAAGCCTCTGCTGGAAATTACCGGCGCCCAGCTAAAAAATTTAACAGATTGAGAAAAAAAGACAAGGGTTACATTGTGATGTAACCCTTATGTAACTTTTGGGGTGTATACTGTTCTCACAAGATGAGGAAAGAATAGGAGAATCCCATGAGAAAAGAACGTCGATTCTTAAGAATCATAAGCTTAACAGCAGTATTCATGCTCTTTGGCCTGCAAGCCGCAGGCTCCAGTTTTGCTGCTGAAGAAAGCACCCAGCCGGCAGACCTCCAGACAGAGGCCGCTGCCGCAAACAGCGATGCAAAGGAAACAGACCAGGCTCAGGAAGAGAAGTCTGGTGAAATAAAGGAAGAACAAAAGAAAGAAACACAGGAAAAACCGGTGCAGCCGGCCGTAAAGGCGGCAAAGACCAAAACAGCCGTGACAAAGGATGCAAAAGCAAAGGCAAAGGCTTCTTCCACGCTGGACTTGGCTGACGGCGATCTTTACCTTGCAGAAAAGACGATTACCCAGGGAACTTCTTCATTTGATCATAAAAATACCGTTACTGTAACAGGAACAGGCAGCACGATCACAGCAAAAAAATACAGCGGCACGATCGTACTGAAAGATGCCAACATTAAAAAATCTTTGAAATTAACCGAAGGCTCCGATGTGACTCTGATTTTAGAAGGAAAGAATCAGATCGAAGGCGACAAGGATACTGCTCTGCAGGTTACTGCCGGAAATAAAGTGACCATTGAAGGAGACGGACAGCTGACTGCAGAGGGAAGTGACAATGGGGCCGGAATCGGCGGCATTGCCAACAGCGGATCAAACGGTTCCTATAAAAAAGCGGATCGGGCCTGCGGAACCATTCTCATGAAGTCGGGCATCCTTATAGCCAAGGGCAGCGGAAACGGAGCCGGAGTCGGCGGCGCTAACCACTGCGACGGGGGAGTGATCACCATCACCGGTGATGCGGACGTGACGGCCATAGGAGCAGGCGGCGGAGCAGGAATTGGATCCGGGCTTGGAAGTTCAAAAAATAAGGGCAATGATGGAGACAAAGGCCCCGGATATTACCAGGGCGGAACCATTACCATAAGCGGCAGCGCTAAGGTGAAAGCAACGGGCGGCGGAAACGCGGCCGGAATCGGCGGCGGCATGTACGGCGACAGCGGCAAAATCATCATCAGCGGCGGTTATATTGAAGCTGCCGGCGGCCAGGGCGCCACCAGGAACCACGGCGGAGCAGGAATTGGCGGCGGCTATGAAGGACACGGAAACGTTACCATTACCGGAGGGCAGGTTGTCGCGGCCGCAGATGGAAGCGCCGCTACAAGCAGTGCAGCCGGAATCGGCAGCGGCGGAACCCCCAACAGTAATCAAGATAGAGGGATTACCGGCAGAGGCGATGCTGCTTTGCTGGATCGAACAGCAGTTATCCTTTCCGGCGGCCAAATTTCCGCCAATGGAGCCGCAGGCGGCGGAGCGGGAATCGGCGGCGGATCCGGAGCCGATGAGGTTATGGTTGACATCAGCGGCGGAACGATCACTGCAGAAGGGGGAGCTAGCACAAGAAGCGAAAAACTCGGCGGAGCGGGAATTGGATCCGGAGATCCCAATACAGGGAAATATGCGTCCAATACCAAGCTCAATATCAACGTTGACGGCGGTGCCATCAAGGCTGTCGGCGGATGGGGCGCCTCCGGTATTGGCTCCGGTGCTGAAAACACACATACCGCCCATATCGCTGTCAGCGAGAAAGCATCTGTTACTGCCCTGGCTGACGGCACAAAATTTGCAGTAGATACCTTTAATAGGACTGAGGGAAGTCGTAAAGCCACAAACGGCGCGAAGCTGCTCCAGGGAACCTTTATGAACAAAGCGGAATATGAAGGCTTGGATGTAACCGTTTATAAAGACGCTATTCCCGACAGCGGACTGGATCTGTTCTATAGCGAGAAAGCTGCAGAAGTATCTCTGCCGGAGGGATATCGTTCCTTCGCAGTGACTGTGGATAAAAATCAGCCTTATCTGCTTCAGGGCGGCGACCAATGGTTCAGCATGGATGTGGATCAGGCAAAAGAAGATGAAGCGGTTGAAGGCGCGGTCCACACAGCCCATTATGCCACAGGCGATGCCCATCTCAGCGATAACTGCTGGCTCTATGTACGGGATGATGTTTACGCGGAGCTGATCGTTCCTGATAATAGCGATCCGGAGCAGCCGGCAACGACGACAACCACTACTACAACGACAACCACCACAACATCAACGAGACAGACAGGGGGAAATGGAGCAGCGGCAGCCCCAGCAGCAGCGGCAGCAGGCCCTGCAGCCGCAATACCGCCGGCAGCGCTCCCTCAGACGGCTCCGGCCAATGATAATGGAGATGATGCAGCACCGGTTACCATCAAAGACCAGCCTACACCTCTGGCAGCAGGCGCAGGCGCCCACTGGGCGCTCCTCAACTTGATTTTAACCATCGCAACAGCGCTGCTGAGCATTCTTCTGTTGATCCTCTACGTTACAAGGAGGAAGCAGGAAGCTGATGAAGAAAACGACCAGCCGGAAACAGAGATCAAGAGAAAAGGAATCCTTCGTCTGTTCAGCGCAGTCGTAGCCATTGGATCGATTATCGTATTTGTTCTGACAGAAGATATGTCGCTGCCCATGCAGTGGACGGACAAATGGACCGTCGTAATGGCTGTACTGGCCGTTATCCAGGTACTGACGGTGATCTTCGCTAAGAAGAAAGAAAAGGAAGTAGAAGAAGACGAGACATACGCTTAGATATATGAAGAGCAAAGTCGGCATTGCCGATTCTAAAAAAGTAGACATTGCTGAAAGGCAGGAAATATCACTAACGATATTTCCTGCGTCATAAAAAAAGGTCGGGCGGTCGCTTTATGCGGCCGCCCGGTCTTTCGTTATGCGCCTGGATTCCGGCGCTGCCGGGATCCGAGCGCAAGTGTCATTGCACGGAAAAAAACGAAAAATATTTTTAGAATTTACGTCATTTTCAACGATTGCGCCGCTTCAATCGGGCCTTTTAGGTGCCAAGTTCGATTTTTTGGTGTGGCCCCCAACATGAGGCTGCGCAAACCCACAAGTTTGCTAAAAAATGCAGATTTTCGCAGAAGTTTACCGGATTTTGCGGCAGATTCTGATAATCCTGCCGGCCCTACTACGAATCCTCGGTCCATCACGAACTCCCGGCCCGCCTCAAACCTTTACCGCTGCCTCTCGACACCCAATCCAGCTTACTGATGTAATAGCAGCGTCTTATACAGCTCCAAGCCCTGGACCAATACCTGCTCATCGAAATCAAAATTATTGCTGTGAAGAGCGATCCCGGTTCCCGTTCCCAGAAAAAAGAATACCGAAGGAACCCGCAGACCGTAAAAAGAGTAATCTTCCGAGATCATAGCCGGAAGCTCCATTTCTTCATAGGACAGATGCTCTTTTACAGCAGGAAGGATCTGGTGGTACAGCTCCCGGTTGTTGAATACCGGCGGATAGCCTTCACTGTGGAACGCTTCGATGCGGCAATCATACTTCTCCGACAGCGCATGCGCCGTTTCCTCCAAAATGGACACCAGTCCGGCAAAATCCTCATCGGAGAAGGCCCGCATGGTTCCCAGCAATGCGCTGTAACCGGAGATAACATTGCGCGCAGTTCCGCTTTCCATCTTGCAGATTTGAACGATTGTCCGCTCCTCCGGCGTGGGGTCGGCCTTGCACCTTTTTTGATGGAGAGCGTAAATCTCCTCGATGTAGCGGCAGCCGATCAAGAGCGCGTCGATTCCATTTTCCGGAGCCGTGGCATGGGAGGTACGGCCGAACACCTCAATAGTAATCTCCGAAGAACGGGGCATCATTGGGCCCCCTTTGCTGCAGATTCTTCCTGCCTCAAGAAACGGCCACATATGAACGCCAAAGATTCGGTCCACATGATAGGTTTCCAACACTCCGGTCTCGCAGATTTCCTTTGCGCCTCCCGTCGTTTCCTCAGCCGGCTGAAAAATACAAAGAACGTTGGCAGGAAGCTCCTTTTGTGTATCAACATATTGAACCATCGTCAGCACCATCGCCATATGGCCGTCATGGCCGCAGGCATGCATCCTGCCCTCATGAAGAGAGGTGTAGTCCGCCTGGTTTACTTCCGTCACCGGCAGCGCGTCCATATCCGCCCGAAAGGCGGTGGTCGTGTCCTTCCCGCGATCAAAATACGCATAAAGCCCCGACTCCATCACCTCAACAACCTGACAATCCAGCTGATCCAGGACAGACTTGATATAAGCCTTTGTTTTCGGCAAGTCGCGGCCCAGCTCGGGAATTTTATGTAACTCTCTTCTATGGAGAGTAAGCAGCTTTTGAAAATCCATAAATCTGGTCCCTTTCTCTTTTTTAACCATGATACTATCCGCGCTGGCTCTTGTCAAAGAAAAACCGGCGGAAAGATGCTGATGACCAGCAAGAACTGTCAGCTCAAAAATCTGCCGTGGAGCAGAACAATTTATTGATCAGACACAGAAATTCAAAAAAAATTGTACAAATTCACAAAAAAGGGTTGCAATATCAGTGAATTTCTAGTACACTAAGCACAAGTTGATAGAGGCGCGAAGCAAAAGAAGGATCAGAGAGCCGGCAGGCACAGACCTGATCTGGAGGTACCTTCGCCGAATCGAAGTTTCCAGGCATGGCGCTTCGGTGGGCATACAGCGAACAGCTGTGTGACTGTCTGTTTTGAACCACGATTCAAAACAGTTGAGCTATCCGTTCGTGACATTTGATTGATTCAGTTTCATTTGGAGGCGGCGTTTACCGCCATCAGATACTGTTAATTATGGTCAGCGGGGATTGCTCGCTGGCCTTTTTTCGTATAGATCAAAGGACTGCGGGATCATATCAACAGAAATAAACTAAAGGAAAAGAGAAGAAACAACATGGCAACATTAGAAATCGGAGGAATTGACTGCAAAAGACTGGCAGAAATTTCAGGAACACCGCTCCTGATCTACGATGAAGCAAAAATTGAAGAGCAGCTGGCAGCAGCGACAGAGAATTTCCAATCCCAGAGGTTTGAGACGGAAGTGGTCTACGCGGCCAAAGCCTTTTCCTGCAAAGCCATCTTTGAAAAGGTGCGGCAGGCGGGCGCGGGGCTGGATGTAGTCAGCGGCGGCGAGCTGTACTGCGCTCACCAGGCGGGCATGCCCATGGAAAAGGTCTATTTCCACGGCAACAACAAGTCGGAAGAAGAGCTGAGAATGGCCCTGGAGCTGGGCTGCGGCACCATTGTACTGGACAACGACATGGAATGCCGAAAACTGACCCGGCTGGCGGAAGAGTTGAAAAAACCCATACAGGTTCTATTGAGAGTCAATCCGGGCATCGAAGCACATACCCACGAATACATCCGAACATCCGGGTCCGACTCCAAATTCGGAATATCCATCGCCAAGAAGAATGAGATCAAAGCACTGGTAAACATCGCCATGCTCAGCGACTACGTTCAGTTCAAAGGTTTTCACAGCCATATCGGTTCCCAGATCACAGAAGCGGCAGCGTTTGAAGAGGCACTGGCCATCATGCTGGGATTTATCCGTGAAATGCGGGACGGCTACAACATATCGACAAAGCATCTTAGTATAGGGGGTGGATTCGGCATAAGATATACTGCCGATGATAAACCGATCCCCTTGGGGGAAATGGCGGAAATTCTGGCCCGTACCTGCGAGAGGCTTTTGGATGAAAAAGGCGTCAGGCTGGAAAAGCTCCTGATCGAACCGGGAAGGTCCATCGTAGGGGAGGCGGGATACTCACTTTATAAAGTGGGATTCAGTAAAGATACCGACACCAAGCACTTTCTCTTTGTGGACGGAGGCATGAGCGACAACATCAGACCGGCGCTCTACCAGGCGGATTACAGCTGTGACATCGCAAATCGTCTCGGAGAGGCTAAGAATAAAACTTACTGTATCGCCGGGAAAAACTGCGAGTCAGGAGATATTCTCATCAAGGAAGCAAAACTTCCTGATACGGCCTGTGAGGGAGATTTGCTGGTGATGTACGCGACCGGAGCCTACGGCTACTCGATGGCGAGCAATTACAACCGGGCAGGACGGCCGGAAGTAATCTTTGTAAAAGACGGCAAAGCCCGCAGAGTGCTCAAGCGGGAGTCCTATGAAGACCAGCTCAGGCTGGAGGCGGATGAACCGCTCAGCCTTTAGTCTTCTGCCAGAGCATAAAACAGTGGAGATTTTTATCACATAAGAAAGGATAATAAAGATGAATGTAGTACAAAAATACAATGGCAGGTGCGTCGATACCATTGACAAAATAAAGGCCATAGCCAAACATGTGGCCGAGACCAGACAAGAAGGCGACGGACTGGTTATCGTTGCCAGCGCAATGGGAAGGACCACAGACCGTCTGATGAAGATGGCGCAGGAAGTTGGCGAGGAGATTCCAAAGCGAGAGCTGGATGCCCTTCTTGCCACCGGGGAGCAGCAGTCCGTTGCGCTTTTAGCCATCGCTCTCAACAATCTGGGAGTACCGGCGGTGTCCATGACCGGGTTCCAATCAGGATTCATTACCAACGATTACCACACCAACGCCAAGATCAAAGAGATCAATACGGAAAAGGTGGAAGAAATTATTGCCCAGGGAAAGGTTGCGGTAGTAGCCGGTTTCCAGGGCGTCAGTGAGGACGGAGACGTGACCACTCTTGGAAGAGGCGGCTCCGACATCACAGCCGTAGCCATAGCGGCTCATCTGGAATGGCCGTGCGAAGTATACAGCACAACAGACTGCCTCTATACGGTTGATCCACAGGTCTATCCACAGGCAAAGCGTCTGCCCGCCATCACCTACGAGGAAATGATGGAACTGGCCAATCTGGGAGCGGATAAACTGGAAACTCGCAGCGTGGAGCTGGCCAAAAAATACGGCGTTAAGTTATTTTTAGGAAAGTCATTGGAAAGGGATAAAAGTAAAGGAACATACATCATGAACAACGATAATTTATTAGTAGAAGATATGCCGGTTACAGGCATGAGCATCCAGGAAGATATCGCTATTTTCACACTGAAGAATGTAAAGAACGACGGCAGAACCGTTGCCGAATGCTTCAAGATTCTGGGAGAGCTGAACATCAATGTTGATATGATCTCCCAGCAGAGCACGGGCAAGGATACTTGCTCCGTATCCTTCAGCTGCACCAGAGCGCAGGGCAAAGAACTGAAAAAGCATATCGATGCAGACAAAGCCTTTGCCGGCGTGACCGTTGAATGCGAAGAAGATCTGGCGATGATCTCTCTTGTGGGTGTAGGAATGGCAACTCATTCCGGCGTGGCCAGCGAAGTGTTCAATGTACTGGCGGCCAATGACATCAAATACTATCATATAACGACTTCTGAAATCTCCATTTCCGTAACCGTGGATATGGAGTGGAAGATCAAAGCGGCCCTTGCCTTAGCGCAGGCATTTGATCTGTAAGGAGAAAAGCAATGATTCCATTTGCCAAGTATCACGGATGCGGGAACAACTTTATCATTGTAAAAGAACAGGATGTTCTGGGAAAGGACTACAGCCTGCTGGCGCAAGCCGTGTGCTGCGCCGCTACCGGAATCGGAGCCGACGGACTGATTGTCGTCAGGGAAGAGCCGGAGCTGGAGATGGTTTTTTACAATATGGATGGAAGCCGCGCTCCCATGTGCGGAAACGGCATCCGCTGCTTTGCGGCATATTGCTTTGATAACGGGATTCGGACAGAAGCGGTTTATCCGGTCAAGACACTGGCGGGGGAAATGATCGTAAACAGGATCGAAACTTCCCCCTTCCTGGTCAAGATCAGCATGGGAAAGCCCAGCTTTCGGTCGGCCGATTTCGGCGTTCTTGACGGTTCGGAGACCTTTCTTGCGCAGGAACTGGAGACCACAGAAGGAACCTTTACGGTCAGCAGCTGTTTTATGGGCACGGTCCATACGGTGGTCTGGGTGGAGGAATTTCCTTCCGAATCAGCGGCAAGCCAGCTTTCAAACCATCCCGTTTTCACCGAGAAAACCAACGTAAATTTTGTAAAGAGAATGGATTCCAAAACACTTGCCATCAAGACCTTTGAACGGGGTGTAGGGTTTACCTTTGCCTGCGGCACAGGAGCCTGCGCGTCTCTGGTCATGGGTATCAGGCAGGGCAGATGCGGCAGCAAAGTAACGGTCCGCCTGCCATACGGCCGCTTGATCATCGAGCAGCTGCCGGACGGCGAAGTAACGATGGCCGGTCCTGCGGTAAGGGTTGCGGAAGGTACATATATTCAGGAGGAAATTTAAAATGATAAGAGGCTCAATGGTGGCATTGATTACACCATTCAACGAAGACGGAAGCGTCAATTACGACAAGCTCAGAGAGCTGGTCGAATGGCATATAGCCGAGCAGACCGACGCCATTCTGGTGCTGGGAACTACGGCGGAAACACCGGCTCTGACCATAACCGAAGAAGATGAGATCGCCAGGATCTCCATTGAAACTGCGGCAGGCAGAGTTCCTATCATCGTAGGCAGCGGATCCAACAATACGATGATCGCCATGGAACAGAGCATCAAATACGAAAAAATGGGAGCTGACGCCCTGCTGGTCATCACCCCTTATTACAACAAAACCAACAAAGCAGGAATGGTCAACCATTTCTATACCGTAGCCGATGCGGTCAATATTCCCATCTATGTCTACAACGTTCCCGGACGGACGGGCGTTTCTCTGACTTATGAAGCATTAGCCGAGATCAGCAAGCATAAGAATATTGTAGGCATTAAGGAAGCCAGCGGAGACATGTCCTTTATCACCAAAATCTCCAGGCTGATCACCGATGATTTTAACGTATACTGCGGAAACGACGATATCTCCATCCCTCTGATGTCAATGGGTGGAGCGGGAATCATTTCCGTGCTGGCCAACATTTTGCCGCGTCAGACACATGAGATGGCCATGGCCTATCTGGAGGGCGATGTGAAAAAGGCCGCTGATATGCAGAAGTATTATCTGGACTTTATCAATGCGCTCTTTATCGAAACCAATCCGATTCCAATTAAGGAGGCCATGAATCTGGTGGGAATGAACGTAGGCGGCTATCGAATGCCGCTGTGCACCATGGAAGAAGATACAAAAGCAAAGCTGATCGAGACCATGAAAGCGATCGATTTACTATAAGGTATTTGTGCAGAAAGGAAAATGGGAGGAGGAGAATATGAACGCAGCCATTTTAGGCGCAGGAGCAATGGGCCATGTACTGGCCCAAACGATTGAAGAACACCAGGGCATGTCCCTGTCGGGAATCGTGGAACCGAGGAACGGGGAGCGGATTCACGATATTGAAGGTCAAGTGGACGTGGTCATCGACTTCAGCAACCCGGACAATCTGGAAATGCTGATGGACTACTGCATTGCCAGGTCTTGCCCGGCAGTGATCGCGACCACAGGGTTCAGCCTGGAGCAGCAGCAAATGATCACGGATATGGCCCAGCAGGTACCGGTGGTATTTGCAGCCAACTTTTCTCTGGGAATCACGGTGATGAAGCGGGTTTTGCAAGAGATCACGCCGATTCTGGAGGATAGCTTTGATATCGAGGTTATTGAAAAGCACCATAACAAAAAGCTGGATTCACCCAGCGGTACGGCCAAGATGCTGGTAAATGCCATCAACGGCCAAGGGAAATATGAGGAAGTACACGGCAGAGAAGGAAACCGCAAAAGAGGACGGGAGATCGGCATCCATGCTATTCGCGGCGGCACCATCGCCGGAGAACACGATGTGATCTTTGCCGGAGATGATGAAATTTTAGAAATCAAACATACGGCCGGTTCCAAGAAAATCTTTGCCGCAGGTGCTGTGAAGGCGGCGGCTTTTGCCCAGACAGCAGGACCAGGCTTGTATAATATGGAAAATGTGCTGTTTGGCGATTAAAAAAGGAAGCGAGTTACAGATGGAAGCAAGAGAATTAATAGAATTTATAGGAAACGCAGAAAAAAAGACCCCCGTAAAAGTCTATGTTAAAGAAAAAGCGCCGGTGGATTTTGGAGAGTGCCAGGTATTCGGAACCGGCGATAAGATCGTGTTTGGCGATTGGAAGGTGCTGGGCCCTGTGCTTGAAGCCAACAAAGATAAACTTGAAGATTTTGTAGTAGAAAGCGACTGCCGCAATTCGGCAATCCCGCTTTTGAATACGCGCAACATCAATGCCCGCATTGAACCGGGCGCCATTATCCGGGATATGGTTGAGATTGGTGATAACGCAGTAATCATGATGGGAGCGGTCATCAATATCGGCTCCGTCATAGGTTCAGGAACCATGATTGACATGGGAGCGGTACTCGGCGGCAGAGCGACAGTTGGAAAAAACTGTCATATTGGTGCAGGAACGGTCCTGGCCGGCGTGATCGAGCCGCCCAACGCAACGCCTGTTACCATTGAAGATAATGTAGTAATCGGCGCTAATGCAGTAGTCCTGGAAGGCTGCCGGGTTGGAAAAGGCGCGGTGGTTGCCGCAGGGGCTGTTGTCATTGAAGACGTTCCGGCTGGCGCTGTGGTTGCAGGCGTTCCGGCCAGAGTGATCAAATCCGCCCAAGATACCAGTGCGGAAAAGATCGAGATCGTGGATGCCCTGAGGCAGCTGTAGACAAAGACCCTGGGCCGGGAAAACTAAGCAAATAGAAAGCGGTCAGCCGCATGAAGAAAATTTCTTTCCTTCACGCAGCTGACCGCTTTTATCGTTATGGCAGTATGTTTATTCTGTTTTTCTCCTGCTGATGAGGGCGGCTGCTCCCGCAGCCAGCAGTACGATGTAAAGGAATACCAGTCCTGCACCATAGTCTCCGGTCTGGGGTGAAGAGGAAATGTCGGATACAGAGGCGCTGGCGGTTAGGGATTTATCGGTGCCGTACTGGACCGAGGCATCTACAGCAGGGCTTCCGTCGGCGTTGAGGATTGCTTGCAGGGAAAGTCCCTCGTCGTAATAGGTCCCCACCTTTCCGCCGCTGGGAGTAGATACGTGACTGCCTTTGCTGATGTTAATGCTGCGTCCGGCCAGAAGAGGGAAAGTACGGTCCTGATAATGGTACTTGCTGCTCCCCGCATATCCATCAGCCGTGACCTTTCCGCCTTTTGCCAGATCAATATTCAGATCCCTCCCGGCAAAAATCATGGCAGCGGTATCGCCAGGAGACAGGTATTTGTTAAATTTAGCCGTGACCACCGATTTCCCCTTGATATTGAGATCACGAATCGCCATAAAGGAACCTCCATTGACCACTGCGTTTTTAAAATTCAAATCCTGGAATGCCATCGCGCCCAGGGTCAAATCCAAGCGGCTGTTTTTCGTACCAACCAGGGTGATATCACCCATTCCTACGATTGCGTCAATGCGGTTTTCCCCCTGAATCTTAATGGTAAGGTCTGTCAGAGAATTGCCGTTTTCGTCCGCCGACATCAAGGCAATTACATTGCTGCCATGATCCAGATTATCGATGGTAATGGCGGTCACTGCCATCGTGCAGAGAATTGCCAGATCGTCGGTGGCTGTTCCGCTGACGGTAATCCCGTCCTTTTGGATGACCAGGGTCTGCTGACTGGAATCGTAAACCCAGTCCTTGCCTTCGATTCCGCCGGATATGGTGACTCCGGCAGCCGTTTTCTTTACGGTAGCAATGGTCTTAGACTTGGCAGCGCCAGCTTGTTCTTTGGGGGCGCCCTCCATTGGAGCCGCGGCTTTTTTCGTCGTCAGGGAAGCTGCAGAAGTCTCCTGCTCAGCGGCAGGCGTACTGGCTTGGCTTTGACTAAAAGCATTAGAGCTTTCAACAGATGCCGGCTCAGGCTGCGGTGACTCTGTCGGAGAATCTGAAGGAGCGGCGGCAGAACTTTCCTGCTCAGAGGTGCTCTGATTTTGGACCGTGCCTTGCGGTTCCCCGCCCTTGTCGTCAGCAGTAGTCGGCTCTGCCTGCGGCATTGGGCTTTCGGGAGGGTCTGTGACTTCGGCAGGCGCTTTCTGCGGCTCTGCGGCATCGGTACTGATTACAGGCTCTGTTTGCTGATTGGCCTGCGGATCAGCTTCTGCGGCGAAAGCCAGCTGCGGGAACATGCAGATGAGCAGACAGACGCAGATTGTGATAGATAGGATCTTTCTTCTTTTCATAATGAGTCCTCCTCGTATTAGAAAGGAGCAATATACGGTTATCTATAGAGTATCACAATCGGCCCTGATTGCCAATCCATTTATTCCTGGTATTAAGTGGCTGAAATGGATTGCAGCGGGCAGCAAAAGAAAGGTATAATAGGAATAAAGTTTAATGAGAAAAGAGGATGCTTATGAGTGATAAAACCATGTCCTGTGTGGACTGCGCTGTGCGCAACTGCGAGTTTTTGGACCGGATGTACCCGGACTTTTGTCCGACTGCTGCGCTGACGGACGAGCAGGTTGAGGAAGTTTTGCAGTGCTACGGTCAGGAAGAGAATAAGCGGGCTGCCATTGCGGCCGCTGAGGTGGAAACAGAAGGATACTGCATGGATTGCAGGGTGGAAGAGGTGATGAATTTTGCCGAAAAAATCGGCGCCAAGAAGCTGGGCATCGCCACCTGCGTAGGTCTGCTCAAGGAGTCGAGAACCCTGACTAAAATTTTGAGGAACCGCGGTTTTGAGGTTTACGGCGTTGCATGCAAAGTAGGGGCTATCCCCAAGACTTCCGTAGGCATTGATGCCAAATGCGAGGAACTGGGCGTTTCCATGTGCAACCCGATCATGCAGGCCAAGCTGCTCAATGAGGCGGGGACCGATCTCAACCTGGTCATGGGTCTGTGCGTAGGCCATGACAGCCTGTTTTATAAATACTCACAGGCACTGGCCACAACCGTTGTCACTAAAGACCGGGTGCTGGGCCACAATCCGGCTGCAGCTTTGTATACGGCTGAGAGCTATTACAAGAAATTAATGAAGGGCAAATAGAGAATTATCGCTGCCAATCACCCGTTGATCCAGCGGACCATGCCGGCGCCCATGTGGTCGTTGGGCCTTGTTACAAAGCCCAGCTTTTCATAGAAACTCTCATTGCCGGGGGTGGCCATCAGATTGACCATGATACAGCTGCCGTCTCTGGCCAGCTCATCGATCCAGCTGTTGATCCGGTTCATCATCTCTCTGCCAATCCCCCGGCCCTGATACTCCGGCAGGACCATAACATCGACGATCAGGAACATATAACCCCCATCGCTGATCACCCTAGCCATGCCCGCCGGCAGACCGCCGTCCCAGGCGGATATGAGATAAGCGGAATTTTTCAAGCCTCTGGCGGCCTGCGCCGAGTCCAGCGCCTTCCATCCAACTCCGTGTCTAAGTGTATGATAAGCTTCTGTAGAGATTTCATTTCTGTAAGTAATCATTTCGTTTTTCCTTTCCTTGTGCTATGGTTAAGTATACGATGAAAATGATGAGCCGGCAAGATCCGGCATTTCCATAAAAAAGTTTTCTTCCTATGCAACAATCAGGGCCGCTTGAAGATCAAATAAGTGAAAGAAAGGAGATTGGCCATGAATATTGACCGTCAGGAACTGGTGCGGCAGGCAAAGAAGGGCAGCACCCAAGCCTTCGCCGCCCTTTATGAAGAAATATACATGGATCTGTATCGCTTCGCCTTTTACACGATGAAACAGCCTCAGGATGCGGAAGATGCGGTCAGCGAGGCTGTTATGACAGCCTTCGAAAAAATCGGGATGCTGAAAAAGGCGGATGCTTTCAAAAGCTGGATGTTTCAGATTCTGGTCAATCAATGCCGCAAAAAGTTGAAGCAAAAGGAGCGTCAGCAGCAGCTGGGGCAGGAAGAGGAGCCTTATCTGGCAGCTGACCCCGGCACGACCCTCAGTCTGAGGGAAGCCTTTGAACAGCTCAGCGACCAGGAGCGGATGATTGTGGCCCTCTCCGTATTCGGAGGATATCGCAGCGGCGAAATCGGGGAGCAAATGGGACTTCCCGCGCCAACAGTACGCTCCAAGATGAGCAGAGCCTTTCAAAAAATGCGGCGGTTTCTAGGGGAGGAGGAGAGCATATGAAAGAAGAGGATCTGAGAAAAAAGCTGCAAAAGGATGGGGAAACCATTGAGATTCCGGAGAGCTTGAAGCCGGATCGGATACAAAATCGCCTGGAGCAGTCAGCCCGAAAAAAGCAGCGCACCTGGGTCAAAGTCATTGCCGGGGCTGCGGCGTTGATGCTGGTGGTGGGCAGCGGGTTTTTGCTGAGCCAGACAAAAGGCAAGGACAGCGACAGCTATGGGGAACTTTATCAGACGCTGCAGGAGCTTACGAGTCAGCAGAATAGTCTGATCGACAACCGGATCATGGATAAAGCGGAAGTCGGAGTGCCGGAGAGCGCGGCGCGTACCTTTTCCGAAGACGAATCGGCGAAGGAATCTTTTTCCGACACCAATATACAGGTGGAAGGCGTGGATGAAGGTGACATTGTTAAAACGGACGGAGAGTATCTTTACGTTTTGGACCGGGATTATGTCTCCGTATCCATCGTCAAGGCAAAGGCCGGAAAGATGAAAACATGCTCTGTGATTCCGCTGGACAGCCAGCTTACGGCACAGGAGCTTTATGTGGAAGGAGACCGCCTGTCGGTTACCGGCACTCGTCAGGCTGAGAAAGGCGGCGTTGAGACGATCGTCCGCACCTACGATATGAAGGACCGTCAGAAGCCTGAACATATGGGCACTGTGGCCCAGAGCGGCGAGCTTCATACAAGCAGGATGGAGGGCGGTTATCTGTATATCTTCAGCAACTATTATCCCGATCTTCCGGAAAGCCGGAATAAGACCGACCAATATGTGCCGCTGGTGAATGGGGAGACGATCAAAATGCCGGAAATCATTGTGCCGGAAAACCCGCAGACTCCCCAATACTTGGTGATGACAGCAATTGATCTTACAAAGCCGGACCGGGCATCTGACCGCAAATCGGTTCTTTCATCCGGCGATACGTTTTATGTGAGCCAGAAACACATCTATGCAGCTTCAGATCGGAGCCAGGACGGAAAGGACACGGAGATCCGCAAGTTTTCTTATAAAGACGGGAAAATCCAATACCAGACGACCGGCAAGGTAAAGGGTTATTTCAATGATTCTTTTTCAATGGATGAATATAAGGGTAATCTGCGGCTGGTTACCACACTGAACGGAGCGTCGGGAAGCACCTATAACAACGTCTATGTGCTGGACGAAAATATGAAGGTAACGGGCAGCATTCTCAAGCTGGCCAAGGATGAACGGATCTATTCAGCCAGGTTTCTCCAGGACAGAGGCTATTTTGTGACCTACAGGCAAACGGACCCGCTGTTTTCCGTCGATCTGTCCGACCCCGCAAATCCGAAAATCCTGGGCGCGCTGAAGATACCGGGCTTTTCGGAATATCTGCATTTTTACGGGAAGGACCGGCTGCTGGGAATCGGGCAGGCTGCCGATGAAAACGCAGTTACTTCCGGGGTGAAGCTGTCCATGTTCGATATCAGCGACCCTTCCCAGGTGAAGGAAGAAAGTACGGTTATCATAAAGGATACGTTTGACGCAGAAGTCCTGTCCAATCATCGGGCAGTCATGATCGACCCTGAGAAGAATATTTTCGGCTTTGCTGCAAGCGGGAGAAAAGGGGCCGGCTACTATATCTATCGGTATGAAAACGGCTTCAAGCAGGTGTTTAAAGAGCCGGTAGGAAACAACTGCTATGACATTCGGGGCCTGTATATCGGGGATGTGTTTTATCTTGTTCAGATGAACCAGATTAGGAGCTATCAGCTGCCGGATTTTAGAAAAATTGATTTGCTGAATATTTAAAGGAATAAAAAGAATCCGGATGGACCATAATCCAGTTAAAGGAGGTTGGAATATGGTTTATACATACAAGCTGGATGAAAAAGGAATACCCTACCGGGCATCGATCATGGCCTGCCAGGGGGGAGAGGGAGATTCTGATTTGCTGCCCCACGACGGGCAGCTGGAAAGCTTCCATTTATATATGTTTTAACGGATAAGAAAACAGGGCTGATACACAAGTTGCTTCGTGTATCAGCCCTGTTTTTAATTTCATTTCCCTTGCTGCGTCATCTGGGAAAACTTTGATAAAAATCCGCATTATTTACGCAAAGTTGTGGATTTAAGGGACCTGGTTGATAGGAAAAGAAGCAATATTGGCTTTTGAGCCCAATTAAGAGGGCATAGCCGTTGCAAAAAGCGCAAATTTCGAGAAACTTTTTTGATTTTTTCCCTGATTTGATTTTTTCTCCGATCCTGCCTGCTTCTCCAACCTGGACCCGCATCTGCCTACTCGCCGCTGAACTGGCTGTTATACAGATTGGCGTAAAATCCATCCTTCGCCAACAGATCTTCATGGGTGCCCTGCTCGATAATATCGCCGTGGTTCATGACCAGGATCATATCAGCGTCACGAATGGTTGAAAGTCGGTGGGCAATGATAAAGCTGGTTCTGCCCTCCATCAAATTAGCCATGGCTTTTTGTATCAGCGTTTCGGTTCTGGTATCCACCGAGCTGGTGGCTTCGTCCAGAATTAAAATTGGCGTATCCGCCAGGATTGCCCGGGCGATGGTCAAAAGCTGCTTTTGACCTTGAGAAATATTGGACGCTTCCTCATTGATCTCCATGTCATAGCCCTTTGGCTGGGTCTTGATGAAATGGTGAATATGGGCTGCCTTGGCTGCCTCCGCCACCTCATCGTCACTGGCGGTCATCTTTCCGTAACGGATATTTTCGCGGACCGTGCCGCTGAAGAGCCAGGTATCCTGAAGGACCATTCCGAAGATGCTGCGCAGATCCTTGCGGGAATAATCCTTAATATCGTGGCCGTCAACGGTGATGCGTCCACGGTTCAGCTCATAGAAACGAAGCAGCAGTTTGACGATGGTCGTCTTACCGGCTCCGGTCGGCCCGACGATGGCTACCCGCTGGCCTGGCTTCACATTGAAGTTAAAGTCCTTAATAATCAGCTCGTTGTCGTTGTAGCCAAAACCCACATGCTCAAAGCTGACTTCTCCGTGAAGGATTTCCCGATTGAGGGGAAGCGTGTGGGCGGAAGAGCCGTCAGCAGCCACATCGGCTGAAATGTCCTCCTCCTCTTCGGCGATGAACTCAAAGACACGTTCCGCTGCCGCTGCGGTTGATTGGAGCAGGTTGGCGACGTTGGCAACCTGAGCTACCGGTTGATTGAAGGAACGTACATATTGAATAAACGCCTGGATATTGCCAATGGTGATGGTTCCCTTCAGCGCCAGATGGCCGCCCAAAATGCAAACGGCAACATAGGCCAGATTGCCCACAAAATTGGTCAGAGGCATCATCAGACCGGACAAGAACTGGGATTTCCATGCGGACTCATAGAGTTTTTCATTATAATGGTCAAAGACTTCTTCGGAGTTTTCCTCTTGATTAAAGGCTTTTACAATGGTATGGCCAGTATACATTTCTTCAACATGACTGTTGACTTCGCCCAGATATCTCTGCTGATTTTTAAAGTGGACCTGTGTCTTGCTGATAATCAGACGAATGATCAGCATCGACAGCGGAAGCACGACTAGAGCGGTGATGGTCATCAGCAGATTGATGCGGATCATCATCACTAGGATGCCGATGATGGTGGTAATGCTGGTAATCACTTGGGTCAAACTTTGAGAAAGCGTCTGGTTAACCGTTTCAATATCATTGACTACACGGCTCTGAATTTCGCCGTGGGTTTTGCTGTCAAAATACTTGAGCGGCAGCCGGTCCATTTTTTCCGACATGGCCCTGCGAAGGCTGTAGATGATTTTCTGCGATACTCCGGCCATAATATAGCCCTGGATGGTGGAGAAGGCAAAGCTGAGGCCGTATAGAATGATCAGGAAAATCAAAATCTGCAGCAGGGCGCCGAAATCAATGCCGGTTTTGGACATCAGGCCTTTAACGACTTCGTCGGTAGCATCCCCCAAAATGGTCGGGGAGATGATGTTAAAAATAGTGCTGGCAATGGCAAAGATAAAAACCACTGCCACTGCGATCCGATAGGGCTTTAAATAAGAGAGCAGTGTTTTCATCGTGCCCTTAAAATCTTTTGCTTTTTCGCCCGGCATCATACCGCCGGGACCGCCGCCGCCGGGGCCTCTTCTTCGTTTCGGTCTTGGATTTGAATTAGTCATTGCTGTTTGCCCCCCTTTCCCAATTCCTCTTCGCTTAACTGCGACGAGGCGATTTCCTGGTAAACCTGACAGTTTTTCAGCAGCTCCTGATGGGTGCCGATGCCGGCGACCCTTCCCTCATCGAGAACGACGATTTTGTCAGCGTCCATGATGGTATTGATCCGCTGTGCTACGATCAGCATGGTGCTTGCGCCCACTTTTTCTTTCAGAGCTGTCCGCAGGGCCGCGTCCGTCTTAAAATCCAGAGCAGAGAAGCTGTCGTCAAATATATAAATCTGCGGCTTTTTCACCAGCGCCCGTGCGATGGAAAGGCGCTGCTTTTGTCCGCCGGATACAGTGGTTCCTCCCTGGGCCACTGGTTCATTGAACCCATCTGTCTTTTCTTCAATAAAATCCATAGCCTGGGCGGTGCGGACCGCATCTTCAAGTTCTTCCATAGAAGCATCCTCTTTTCCGTATTTCAAGTTGGAATCAATGGTGCCGGAAAATAGGACGCCTTTTTGCGGAACGTAGCCGATGGCATCCCGAAGGCTTTTCTGGGAGATTTGGCGAATATCCGTGCCGTCCAGCAGTATTTTGCCTTCGGTAACATCGTAAAAACGAGGGATTAACCCGATCAAGCTGGACTTACCGCTGCCGGTTCCCCCGATAATGGCCGTTGTCTCCCCGGGGTTGGCAATAAAACTGATATTGGAAAGAGTTGCTTCTTCGGCATCTGGATACGAAAAAGAAACGTTTCTGAACTCGACGACACCGGCTGGATGGGTTATTTCTTTACAATCGGGAGCATCCTCAATGGTCGGCTTAACGGCGAGTACAACTCCGATTCTTTGACCGGAAACCGCAGCTCTCGGAATCATAATGAACATCATGGTGATGAAGAGGAAAGACATGATGATCTGCATGGCGTACTGCATAAAAGCCAGCATATCGCCGATCAAAAGATTCTGTGCATCGATCAGCTTGGCACCTACCCAAACGATGAGAATACTGGACAGGTTCATCACAAGCATCAGCGCCGGCATCATAAAGGACATGGCACGATTTACGAACATGTTGATCCTCTTTAATTCCAGATTTGCCTCATCAAAACGTTTTTCTTCGTAAGGCTCAGAGGTGAAAGCACGTACGACCAAAAGTCCGGACAGCCGTTCCTGCATGATCAGATTAATCCGGTCCAGCTTGGACTGGAGGACTTTAAACTTGGGCATGACCAGCAGGAATGCCAGCACCATGATACAAAGGATCACCAGCACAGCTAAAGCGATGGTCCAAGAAAGCGGAACGCTGGTTCTCAAGGCCTTAATGACAGCGCCAATACCCATGATCGGTGCAAAACAAGCTATCCGCAGGATCATGACCGTGGACTGCTGCACCATTTGTACATCATTGGTAGAGCGAGTAATCAAAGAGGCAGTTGAAAATTGTTCCAGTTCTGCCGCAGAAAAAGCGGTGACTCGCTTAAAGAGGGCTCCGCGGATATCACGGGAAGATTTTGCAGCTACTCTGGCAGAAAAGAGACCAGCGAGGCCGGTGCAGAGTACAACTGCCAGAGAAACCAGAAGCATGATGGCTCCAATTTTATAGATGTAGGTCATATTGCCCTTGATAATCCCGTTGTTGATGATGTCGGACATATACCCAGGCAGTGCCAGTTCACACAGGGCCTGGCCGAATAGAGCGGCAATGATCAGAACAATGATTGGGATATAAGGCTTATAGTATTTTAGCATTTCTTTCATATCGTAAAATCCCCTTTCGTTGATTGCGTTCGGTTAGCGGTGTCGTTTTCCGGCCTCTGAAGCTGGACGGCCGCGGCTGGCTCTTCCGCATCCCGGAGGCGGACCCGGCTGGGTCAATTCGTGCCGGTCCTCGCCAGCAGCTTCCAGAACATTATTGCAGGCAACCGTCACTAAGCTCTTAAACAGCTGCTGTTCTTCATCTGTCATATTTTGTGTCAAGATGCGATCAAAGGATCGCATGGTCCTTTCTGCTTCAACATGCAGATCTTGGGCTTTTTCTGTCGGATACAGCTCATAAGCCCGCCGATCCCGGCTGCTTTGAACCCGGCGAATATAGCCTTCTTCGATCAGCGGGCGAACCCCCTTGGCAACGGCGCCCTTATTAAGGCGCAGATACGAGGATAACGCCTCCTGTGAAATCCCGGGCTGTTTGCAGACACACATAATGTACCCCATTTGATGGCCGGATATTTTAAATTTTTTCAGTTCCTTGATGTGATACAAGATGCTGAATCTGTGTATAATCGAGAAACTTGTCAAATAACTGTGATCTTCCATGTTACAGCCTCCCCTGCAGCAAATATAGTTGAACTGGCAACCATATTACTACAACAAATAATAGTTGTCAAGGCAACCATTGTACTTTTTTACAGTTTTCACAAGACATTCACATTTTGGATTGCCCGCGGGCTCCGCTCCATCTGCAAATGATCGATTTGGTCATGGAATCGACCTGATTCCAGGCCGCGAGGCCCGCAAATCATCGTAAATCAGAACCAGAAAGGAAGATAGCGGTAATTTGGGGCTGCACTATTAGGATCGGCTTGATTCATGCGGCCCCACCAAGCTGTACTGTGCTTACATGAAATTTTTCATTTTTTCATATCTAGTGTAGAATTCCAACGTTTCCAGGCATTGAATTGTGTCAAAATTCATGAAAATTTATATGTCGCAAAACTTCAAGTCTTCAAGCCCACAAAATTCATACTAATTTTGGCCAAAATCCTCCAATTTCATTACGGTAAACCATAAAGCACAGGAAACCACACTTCGTGCGCCAGCCCCCCCAGCTCCCGCCCATACCCAAACCAACCTAGAGCCCCACTCAAAGCTTCCCATATTCGTCAGAAAAAATCAAAAAAATCTCTGGACAATTGCGTCTCATGTGCTATAATATCACTTGTGCAAGTTAATGCTTTAGAGCGATAAAGAGATAAATCAAATAGCAACTAGCAACTAAAAATTTTTTTATTCCAATCGACCGGCATCAACCAAAAGCAAAACGCAAATCAACAAAGAAAAGAAGGGACGACCATGAAATATAAAAAGGCAGAACTAAAACCCGATGAAAAGGCTTGTCTGGAACTGAGAGGTCTTTACGAACAATATGGCTACAAGAAATATAAAATGAGCAAATTTGAGGAGTACAGCCTCTACGTGGAAAACAAAGATTTTCTCGCCAGCGACAAGGTGATTACCTTTACCGATCTGGACGGCAGGCTGCTGGCCCTCAAACCGGATGTAACCCTGAGCATCATCAAAAATACCCAGGCTACGATCCAGTGCAATGAAAAACTGTACTACATAGAAAATGTTTATCGGGAGAGCAGGGAAAGCCACACCTTTAAAGAGATCAGCCAGATGGGACTGGAATATATCGGTAAAGTGGATGCTTACTGCATTACCGAGGTGATCGCCCTGGCCGCAAAAAGCCTGCGCACCATCAGCAAGGACTATATTCTGGAAGTTGCCCACATGAGCTTTGTTGTCGAGCTGCTGGAGAGCCTACAAGTAAACGAACATATTAAATTCAAACTGCTACGCCTGATCAGGAGCAAAAACGTCGACGGTCTGCGAAGGACCGCAGAAAAGGCCGACCTGTCCGAACTGCAGATCGAAAGTTTGTGCAGACTGCCTTTCCTCTACGGGGACGTTAACAAGACGATAAAAGAAGCAAAGAAAATTTCCCTGAACAAAGCTATGGACCGCAGCCTGGATGAACTGTCCGAAATTTACGGAGCCCTCAAAGCTCTGGGCCTGGCAAAAAATATTCAGGTGGACCTTTCCATCGTCAATGACATTGATTATTATAATGGCATCATCTTTAAAGGATATATTAAAGAGCTGGGCAGATGCGTGCTGGCCGGCGGTCAGTACGACCAGGCGATGGCTCTCCTGGGAAAAAAAGTGGAGGCCATCGGCTTTGCCCTTTATCTCAATGAAATCAATCGCATCGCCGAGCAGAAGCCCCTCTATGACGTGGATGCGGTGGTCATTTACCCCTGCGGCGAAGACGTGGTGACGGTGGCGGAAGCCGTTCGCCAGCTGCAAAAAGAAGGGCTTAGCGTGCGGGCGGAAAAAGCAGTTCCCCCCAATGTGCGTTACAGAGAGCTGTACAGACTGGAGAATGGAATTTTGAAAAAGGAGGAGCCATCATGCTAAACATTGCGCTGCCCAAAGGAAGGCTGGGCGATCAAGTGTACGGAATGCTCAGGGATGCGGGATACGACTGCCCGGCATACGAAGAAAAAAACAGGCTGCTTGTGCTGGAAAGCCCGGAAAAAGGCGTCCGCTATCTGCTGGTAAAGCCCAGCGATGTGGCCATTTATGTGGAACACCATGCGGCCGACGTGGGCATCGTTGGCAAGGACATTCTCCTGGAATCCTGCCCGGATGTCTATGAACTCCTGGATCTGAACATCGGAAAATGCAGAATGGCGGTGGCAGCCCCCAAAGGCTATGTGGAAGACACGGACCGGACCCTGCGCATCGCCACCAAATATGTGAATATTGCAAAAAAATTCTATTCGGAAAAAAACCGGGATATTGAGATTATAAAACTCAACGGCAGCATTGAGCTGGCGCCCATTCTGGGACTGTCGGACGTAATCGTGGACATCGTGGAAACAGGCGGCACGTTGAAGGCCAACAACCTGGAGGTTATCGAAGAGTTTAAAAACATCAGCGCCAGATTCATCGCCAATAAGTCCAGCTTTAAATTTCAAAACGACATGATCAGCGACATGATGGAAAAACTGGGAGAAGCAGTAAAATGAGCAGATTTCTAAAAAAACAATATCAAAACCTGGAGCCATACACCCCCGGTGAGCAGCCCAAAAACCAAAAACTGATCAAGCTGAACACCAACGAAAACCCCTTCGGGCCCAGTCCGCGGGCAGCGGCGGTTATCAGCAGCGGCGAAGTGAGCAAACTAATGCTTTATCCCGACCCAGAGGCATCGGAGTTGACGACGGCTATTGCTCAATATTACAACTTGGAAAAAGAGCAGGTAGCAGTTGGAAACGGATCGGATGAAATTCTGGCCTTCTCCTTCATGGCCTACGCCAGCGAAGGCTCCAATATTTGGTTTCCAGACCCAAGCTACGGATTTTATAAGGTTTACGCCGACATATACCGCTCAAAGGCGGGTCCCATTCCCCTGACGGAAGATTTGCGGATCGATCCAAAAAAATATAAAAATTTAAATGGAACAATTCTCATCGCCAACCCCAACGCACCCACCGGGATCGCCTTAAATTTAAACGATATCGAGGATATCATCGCCAGCAACAGCAGCAACTTAGTTATAATTGACGAAGCCTACATTGATTTCGGAGCAAAAAGTTGCGTGCCTTTTTTGCAAAAATATGATAATCTATTAGTGATACAAACTTTCTCAAAATCCAGAAGTCTGGCAGGGGCAAGAGTGGGGTTCGCCATGGGCAGCAAGGAACTGATTTCGGACCTGAACCGGATCAAGTTCAGCTTCAACCCATACAACCTGAACCGGCTGTCCATTTCAGCCGCGGCGGCGGCCATCCGCGACGAAGCATATTTTCAGCAGACCAGACAGACGATCATAAAAACCAGGGAAACCTTTACCAAACAGTTAAAGGAACTGGGATTTACCGTACTCCCGTCCTCAGCCAACTTTGTGTTCGCAAAGAGCAGCCGGCTTTCAGGCGAGGAGTATTTCCACGGACTGAGAGAAAGGAATATATTGGTACGGTACTTTGGGAAAGAGCCTATTTCAGATTATGTAAGGATCACCATAGGCAGAGAAGAGGACATGGAGCAGCTGATCTTTGCGACAAAAGAGCTGCTCGGGAAAGGAAACTGATATGAGAACCAGCCAGATCATCAGAACTACCGGAGAGACGGATGTAAGGATCTCCCTGGATATCGACGGCAAAGGAACCTTTGACATCGACACCGGCTGCGGATTTCTCAATCATATGATGGAATTATTCGCCCGCCATGGCCGTTTCGATCTTTCCATAAAGTGCAAAGGCGATAGCCACGTAGATGACCATCACACGGCAGAGGATATCGGAATTTCCCTTGGACAGGCTTTTAAAGAGGCTCTGGCAGACAAGAAAGGGATAAGAAGATATGGGAATATGACGCTGCCCATGGATGAAACGCTCATCCTGTGTGCGCTGGACATCAGTGGGAGAGCGTACCTGAATTTTGACGTTTCGATTCCCGCGCAGAAAGTCGGGAGTTTTGACACGGAGCTGGTCAAGGAATTTATGACTGCGTTTTCCAGGGAAATGGGGCTGACCCTTCATTTTAAAATGCTGGCCGGAGAAAACAGCCACCACATCATCGAGGCCGTTTTCAAGGCGCTGGCCAGGGCACTGGCCCAGGCAGCAGCTATCGATCCTGAATATGCAGACGAGATCCCTTCCACAAAGGGCGTTCTCTAGAAAGGTAAGACATGATTGCAGTAATTGATTATGGAGTTGGAAATTTATTTTCTCTCACCGCTTCGCTGAAGTTTTTAGGTGCTGAGACGGTGGTAACCAATCAAAAAGAAGATATTGAGGCGGCTGATCGGATCATCCTTCCGGGCGTGGGCGCCTTTGAAGACGCCATCGCCAAATTAAAGGCCACCGGCCTTGTGGAAACGATCATCCGGGAGACCGAAAAGGGGAAACCCCTTCTGGGTATCTGCCTGGGCATGCAGCTTCTCTTTGAAATGAGTTACGAATACGGGCGCCACCGGGGACTGGGACTGATCAAAGGCGAGATCGCTTCCATTGAGGAGGATCTGCCCAAAAGACCCGGCGGCAGACTGAAAGTTCCCCATATCGGATGGAACAGTCTCAATCTGAAATGCAGCGACCCTCTCTTTAAATATATCAAAGAGGGCGATTATGTCTATTACGTGCACAGCTTTTATGGTAAGAATTGTCTTGAGAATACTATCGCATCGTCCAATTACGATATCGAAATTACAGGAGCCGTTCGCAGCGGATCCGTGTATGGAACTCAGTTTCATCCGGAGAAGAGCGGCAATGTGGGGCTCAATATTCTCAGGGCCTTTATCCAGCTATAACAGAATATAGGAGACAAGACCATGAAAAAGGTGCACAAAGCCATCAATAAGAACATTCGAATGCTTCTTATTATCGCAGCGACTACGGTGGTTGCCTTAGCCGTTTTATTGATGCTGATTGCAGGGAACGAGGAACGGAATCAAATTCCCACCGACCCTACCAAAACCTCTGAGACAAAAGAGTCAGAAGCGCCGACAGATGTGAACGAGACGACGGTACCGACTCAGGAACAGGGAGTATCGCAGCAGGCACAGCTTCTTTATGACGCTAGAGTGGAGGATATCAATGACTCTGCATCGGTGGCAAAGCTCTTGGAGACCGTGGATTTGAGGAAGAATATGGCTAATTATCAGGTTACGCTCATGGTGAAGGAAAGTCCCAAGAGCATGGTAATCACATTTGACAAAACCATTTCTGCGGCCGAACAGCAGGCCTTTGACGAAAAAATGCAGAAATACGCAGAACAGATTCTGGCCTTGACAAAGGGGGCAGATCAGGTTCAATGGGTGTACACTGTAAAAGGGGAAGATGGGAAAAAAGAGGAGCGCAACGTTTATCTCGATGCGCAGCGTGCCAAAGAGCTGCTGAAAAATGATGTGACAAAATATGGGGCATCGGCAAAAGCGGTGCAGAACCTGCTTGACCAGCAGAACAGAAAGGATGTTAGATAAATGGAATTATTTCCGGCGATTGATTTGAGAGACGGGCAGGCTGTGCGTCTGTTTCAGGGTGATTACGATCAGATGACCGTGTACAGCAAAAGTCCGGTGGACGTGGCAAGGCAGTTCAAGGCCAAAGGTGCGAAAAACCTCCATCTGGTCGATCTGGACGGAGCCAAGGACGGCGTGCTAGT
This sequence comes from Hominibacterium faecale, assembly GCF_020734085.1. Lineage (NCBI taxonomy): Bacteria > Bacillati > Bacillota > Clostridia > Peptostreptococcales > Anaerovoracaceae > Hominibacterium > Hominibacterium faecale. The sequence goes on along the minus strand of NZ_JAJAGH010000010.1, from coordinate 122,608 downwards.
CAATTTTGAATCGATACGGGAAATTGTTACAGACATGGACCTCTTTGTGGAAGTGGGCGGCGGAATCCGCGATGAAGATCGGATCCGTCAATATCTGGATCTGGGCGTGGGCCGGGTTATCCTGGGAACGATCGCCGTAAAAGAACCGGAGTTTCTCGAAGAAATGGTCCGCAAATATAAGGAAAAAATTGCGGTGGGCGTGGATGTGAAAGACGGTTTCGTAGCTGTAAGCGGCTGGAAAGAAGTGACGGACCGGGAGGGCATGGAATTCTGCAGGTATCTGCGGGACATCGGTGTCACCACCGTGATCTACACGGATATTTCCAGGGACGGCGGCTTGAAGGGAACCAACCTGGAAGTTTATAAACAGCTTTCCCAAATCAAAGGACTCCAGGTAGTGGCTTCTGGCGGAATCAGCTTTGCCGAGGAAATAACTGCTTTGAAAGAAACCGTCTACGGAGCCATTCTGGGCAAAGCCCTTTATGACGGGCTGCTGGATCTGGAAACGGCTGTCGAGCTGGCAAAATAGAGGAGGAAACATGATCACCAAACGGATCATTCCCTGCCTGGACGTGCGCAACGGAAGGGTGGTAAAGGGAATTAATTTTGAAGGAATACAAGATGTGGCGGACCCGGTGGAAATGGCCCGCTTCTATAATGAAAGCGGCGCCGATGAGCTGGTCTTTTACGATATAACGGCCAGCGTGGAAGAGCGGGCCCTCTTTTCCGATATTCTAGTGAACGTGGCCTCCCAGATTTTCATCCCCCTCACGGTGGGCGGAGGCATCAATACCCTGGATGATTTTGACCGGGTGCTCAAATGCGGCGCCGATAAGGTGAGCGTCAACAGCGGCGCAATCCGTAATCCCGATCTGATCGAGCAGGGAGCAAAAAAATATGGAGATCAGTGTGTGGTCCTGAGCATGGACATCAAACGGGTGGATGGCGTTTTTAAACTGTTCTCCAAAGGCGGCAGAGAAAACACCGGGATCGACGCTCTTCAGTGGGCCGTCGACGGCGTGGAGCGCGGCGCCGGTGAATTAGTGGTCAACAGCATCGATACCGACGGCGTAAAAAACGGATTCGATCTGGAGCTTTTGGATGAAATCGCGGCCAGAGTCTCCGTGCCTATCATCGCCTCAGGGGGAGCGGGTAAAATGGAGGACTTTTCCCAGCTGTTTCAGCATCCGGGGATCGACGCGGGGCTGGCGGCCAGCATCTTCCACTTTAAGGAGATCGACATCCGTGACCTGAAGCAATATCTGAGAAAGGAAGGCGTAGAGGTTCGCCTCTAGCAAGGTGGAAATATGGAATTGAAATTTGACGATAAAGGCCTGATTCCTGCCATTGTGCAGGATTACTATACCAAGCAGGTGCTGACAGTGGCTTATATGAACCAGGAATCTCTGGATATCACCATGAAGGAAGGATATACCTGCTTTTACAGCCGCAGCCGGGCAGAGCTCTGGAGAAAAGGTGAAACCAGCGGCAACCGGCAGAAGGTGGTCACTATTACCGCCGACTGCGACCAGGATGCTCTGGTGGTTGAGGTGATCAAGGACGGTCCCGCCTGTCATACAGGAGCGGAGAGCTGTTTTTTCAACCAAATTTATCAGGCCGGGGATGAGACTCCATTTTCCTATCAGGCTCTGTATGACATGATTAAGGGGCGTAAAACCCAGCCCAAAGAAGGAAGCTATACCACTTACCTCTTTGATAAGGGTATGGATAAGATCCTCAAAAAGGTGGGAGAAGAATGCACCGAGGTCATCATTGCCGGCGCCAAGGACGATAAGGAAGAGACGGTCTTTGAGATCGCCGATCTGGCCTATCATGTGATGGTGATGATGGTTGAACAGGGGATCGGGCTCCCGGATATCACGGCGGAGCTGGCAAAGCGTCACGTTGTGGATCATAAAGTAAAACAGGAGCGTCTGAAATAGAATTGATTTGTTATAAAATTCTGCCTTTTTGTAAAAAAGGGGCAGTTTTTCTTTTTTGATTATAGTATAATATTCTTATGATCGCTATTGTGGAAAATCAATAAAAGAAAGGAAGATTATGAAAAGAACAAGAAAATTCATTGCGCTGCTGTCGGCCGCAGCTCTGTTTCTTGCTACAGCAAGTTCTGTAATGGCCGAGACCGCAGGTCAGGGGGAAAGTCAAAAGACGCCTGCGGCCGTATCGGCAGAAGCCAGGGAAATGGTGGACGGCGCCGACTATGTGGACGATCAAGTAATCGTCGTCTTTAAAGACCGGGTGTCGAATGCCAAGATTAAAAAGGAAATCAAGGCAGAAGACGCGAGGTGCCTGGAAATCAGCCAGCCTGTGGAAGACTCCAAGGTGGCGGTGGCCGATATCAACAAAAACGATTCTGTAGAAGAAGCGATTACCAAGCTGGAGCAGAACCCAAAGGTAGAATACGCCCAGCCTAACTACCGCTATAAACAGGCAGGCGTCAACGATCCCCTTGCCAATGATGAAGGCGTCAACCAGTGGTATCTGACTAACATGAAGGCCCGGGAAGCCTGGAACACCATGGAGGCAAAAAAGAACAGTCTGTCGCAAGTGACTGTAGCGGTGATCGATACGGGAATCGATAAATCCCATGAAGATCTCAGCGCCAATGTGAGCAGCAAATCTATGAAGCTGGACTCTTCGGGAAATATCACATCCCTGAGGGGCGACTCCGATTCCCACGGAACCCATACGGCGGGAATCGTGGGAGCAGTCTCCAATAATGGCAAAGGCATCGCCGGCATCGCATCGGGCGGAACCGATAATAAGGTCAAGCTGATGGCCATCGATGCTTCTACCAACTATAATGGTGAGCTGTATTTTAATACCTACAACCTGGTTGAAGCCATCAACTATGCCATGAAAAACGACGCTAAGGTGATCAACATGAGTCTGGGCGGCTTTGGCCGCAACTACATTCTGGAAGAGAGCGTCGAATCAGCCTATAAAAATGGCGTTACCATCGTTGCTGCTGCCGGAAATGAGAACACAGACGAGATATGCTTTCCATCCGACTATGGGGAAGTAATCAGTGTCTGTAACCTCACCAGACAGAACAAGCGGTATAATTCAGCCATGTACGGCTCCAATTACGGCCTGGCCAAGGACATTTCCGCGCCGGGAACCAGCATATTGAGTACCATTCCGGGAGATTACGGGCAGATGAGCGGAACCTCCATGTCAGCGCCCATGGTCAGCGCCGTGGCAGCCATGCTCTATGCGGTGACCCCGGATATCAAGCCTTTCCAGGTAAAGAACATCCTCTGCGGTACCGCCCAGTATTTGGGAAACGATCAGGGTGCGGAAAACACAGGCGATAACAAATTTGATTATTATACCGGCTACGGCCTGGTAAATGCTCAAAAGGCTGTGGAAGCGGCCATGGAAAGTCCGGCGGCCAGTGCCACTTCCATTACCTTTAAGGAAGATACAATCCGCATTGACCAGGGGCAGAGCCAGATGCTGGAGGTTCGGGCAGAACCGGCCAACGTGACGGATACTGTTAAATGGGAAAGCGACAAGCCTTCCATTGCTAAAGTAGATGAAAAGACCGGAAAAGTAAGCGGAGTAGCTGCAGGAACTGCAGTCATTACCTGCACCATCGGAAGTACAAGCAAATCATGTACGGTCCTGGTAGCGCCGGTGGTAGCGCCCACATCCCTTAATATTGTCAACGCAGACAAGGCGAAAAATATGGCCATGGGCAGCTCCTTTTATCTGGATGCGCAGGTCTTGCCCAAGAATGCCGATAACACCGAGATCAGCTGGAATAGCAGCGATAAAAATGTGGTTACGGTGGATGAAGAAGGCATGGTGGAAGCCAGAGGCATCGGAACTGCCAAAATTATCGGCTACACGTCAGGCAGCCCGGACAAAGACCCGGCCAGGAGTTTGACCGCCGGCAACAAACTGGCGCAGATCGTTGAAGTTACGGTTACTTACTCCGATGTCACCGGTGTGAAACTGATCAGCCCTCAGCAAAAGATTAAACTGGGAAGTTCCTATACCTTTAAAGCAGCCTTTACGCCGGACAATGCCGACCAGAGCCTGCCGGTTGCCTGGTCCAGCAGCAACCGGTCGGTAGCGGATATCGATAAAAACACGGGAGCGCTGACAACCGCCGGTTTGGGCCAGACCACCATCAAGGCTAAAGCGCCAAACGGTAAATTCACCTCCCTGCGGATCACCATTTTTAAAACCGGATATTCGGGGAAAGCCTACGGACTGAAGGCATCCTCCTCCAGCTATTCGGCCAACAAACTGACCTGGAAGTCCATCCCCTATGCCGACGGCTATGAAATTTACCGGGCCGCAGGCAAGGGCAAGTATGCCAAAGTAAAGACGGTGTCAGGAACAAAGAACTCCTGGAAAAACACCGGCCTCAAGACTGGAACCAAATATCGGTATAAGATTCGAGCCTATTACAAGGCAGGGGCCAGCATCGAATACTGCGGATACTCCTCCGCAAAGAGCGCGACACCCAAGCTGAAGAAAGCTTCCGTAAAGACAAAAAACACAAAGAGCGGGATCACCATTACCTGGTCCAAGGTGCAGGGAGCTTCCGGTTATGTGGTGTACAAACATTCGGCCTCCAAAGGAAAATACGTCAAGAAAAAGACTCTGAAAACAAGCAAGATGAAAAAGCGCGCCTATACGGACAAAAAGGTAAAATGGGGCAAGAAGTACAAGTATAAAGTCAGAGCCTATCGGACCATAAAAGGCAAGAAGGTCTACGGACCTTATTCCAAGACCGCGGTCCGCACGTGCCGGTAAGGAGGGAATAAGCTATGAGAAAAAAAACCATAATCGCTGCTTTAACAGCGTGTATGATGCTGCTGACATTGCTTCCGTCCGCAGCCTTCGCAGCCTCCGCCAAAAAAGAACTGAAAAGCAGCATCCCTGTTGCATCGGGCGTGGATGAGGAATACGCGGAGCAGCTGAGGCAGCTCGCTTTGGAACTGCTGGATATGTTCTATGTGGAGAGCATCGAGCCAAAGGGAGCGTATTGCAGCGAGGTCTGGGCGGAGATCCAGGCGGCCTATCGTGAGCTGATGGCGCAAATCGACTCCATGAATGAAGACGACCTGTACATCATGCTGGTGGATGAGGAAAATGAGCTGGGCAGCGATTTTCAGCTTTTGGAACTGCTGGGTGAGATGACCTGGGTTAAAAGCACGGCCAAGGATCTGCCGGGATTGAAAACCAGCTACAAAAAAGAAATCGAACAGGAATACAAGGGTTATCGATCCTCTGATTACAACGATTATTACTGGGATCGGATTCAGGATGGACGATACATGGGTTTGAAGTGGATCAACGGTGCACAGAACTTCCGGACCGCTATCAAAGGCTACCTGACTGCAATGAACGCCATGGAGAACTCCTATGCCAAAGAGGATATCCAGGAGCTGCGCGCCCAGGCATGCGCCCAGATCAAACAGTATGTCAACCTGGGACTGGATCCGGCCCGATATACGTCCTATGACTGGAAACGGCTGGAGGGGATCCGCGATCAGGCAGTGCGGGAAATCAACGCTGCTGAGATGATGGAAGAAATCGTTCAAATCTATACCCAGGCCGGGAAAGACTACACGGACATCACAGGGATTGAGTTTCCGATGGAGGATTACCCCATTTTGACGGAACTGGATAAAAAACTGGAACGCTTTATCTACACCCTGGATGAGAACTTGTATACAGAAGACGGTTTGGAGAAGATCGAAGATATTTACTGGGAAGCATCGGAAGAGCTGATGTATGCCGAATCCAGAGAGCAGGCCCAGAAGATTTACAATACAGCCATCGCAAAGATGAAAGCGGTTCCTACCAAAAAGAAAGAGATCGCCGCTTTTAAGAAAAAAGTACCCAAGATCAAATCGGTAAAAGCGGTCAACAGCAGGACGCTGAAGATCACCTGGAAGAAGGTTTCCGGCGCTAATGGATATGTGGTCTACCGGGCGACTTCTCCCAAGGGAAAATACAAAAAGGTAAAAACCGTTAAAAAGGGAACCAAGCTGACCAATTCCAAACTGAAGAAGGGTAAGAAATATTATTATAAAGTGCGGGCCTACAAACAGATTGACAAGAAGAAGTATTACAGCAAATATTCCAAAGTGAAAAAGGGTGTTCCCGTGATGAGATAAGAAAACAGAAAAGGGCCCCGGCTGGCTAAGCTGGGGCCCTTTTTTCTGCTGTATAAGCATAATATTTTAAGTCAGAAGATGACAATGGTAATGAAATATGCTAAAGGCTTTTGACATATTCGTGAATCGGTTTGACCATGTATTGGCTGTAGGGCAGCTTGTCGGTACTGATATATCCCGGCTCTGCGTCGATGAGCTGAGGAAGCCGGTTGACAATAGTGGCGCAGGTCAGTTCTACGGTGGCCGGCCGGTTGACAATGATCGTTGTCTCCGGTTCGCCGTACAGGGTCCATTGATTTTTATCGAATTCCTCTGGGGCATAGACCTTGCCGATACATTCCGTTTCCAGGGTGATCCCTTCTGCTGTTTCGGTGGTCACAATGGCCGACATTCCCGTTGCGTCCCCCGCTTTAATGGTCATTCCCAATGTTTCTGAATGCAGGTCCTTGTCGTAAGTATGGGGAATGCATTTTTGTGTCTGGGAAACCACGGTTAGGCCCATCCTGCTGCAAAGCCATCCGTTCTGATTCCACATATAGGATGGAATGTACACCCCTTCTTCAACCAGAGCGCCTATTTCTTCCGATGAAAGATCGTTGTAATTACCAATCTGCCTTTCAAATTCAGCAATGGTCAGCCCGGCGCCGTGTCCTTGTGCCAGTGCAATCCCGTAATCCTCCACATTGTAGCTGCTGCTGCCTTTGATCTTTGTGATCCGGGCAGAAGACGCAGCCAGGTTGGTAATCATCGTCCCCCAAAAGAGATCCGGGTAGCCGCTGCCGCACAGGGTACATCCATACTCTTTAGCCAGTGCGTCCAGGTCTTTGGTAATGACCGGCGAGGAGTTCCATGGATAAAGGGATTCTTCGCAAGTGGAAATGGCGTTGACCTTGTTTTTTGCGCAAACGGAGAAAGCTTCTTTCAGCTCTTCCATGGTACTTCTGGTAGCGATCATGCAAATATCGGGATTCGTCGACTTGAAAACACGGTCTGCCTGATCGGCGGGAGAAACGATGACACCCATCGGGCCGCAGCCCAGAATCTCTCCCACATCTTTTCCAATAATCGCTGAATTCATATCAAAAGCAGCGACCAGCTCCGCACCTTTTTCAACGGCATATTGCATCAAATATTTACTCATTTTGCCACAGCCGTATTGGGCAACTTTAACCTTACGTTTCATAATGAGACCTCCTCAATGATTCACGCAAAAGCGATAAACGGATTTCAAATTATGCAGCCCGGGTGCTAATTCTTTTTCTTACTAATCAGTATAAATGTTATAGTAAGTATAAAGTCAAGACTTTTTTGACTATTTTTTCATAGGGACCACTGGAATTTCAATTTTGTAGAACATGTTCCTTTGATTGTCCTCAAAGACCGGAAATTCTACCAGCACTTCGCACAGGTAGTCCCCGCAGACTTGAAACCCGTTGTCGCGGATCAGCGCAAGCAGCTTTCTGGCGTTGGCTTTTTCAGCATAGAAATCGTCGGAACAGACGCAGTAATACATGGCTGCCGGAATCGTTTCCGCTGATACGGTCGCATCTTCCGGGTCCACGAAAAGAAAGACTTCATGGGAGGAAAAGTTTTCTTTCATTAAATTTTCCTGTTTCATGATTGTTCCCACATTACAAAAATAGCTCATTGCAAGATCATTGTTGGCCAGGTGCATTTTCAATTCACGGAGCATGTATTCGTACCCGGCATAGTCCTGGTCAAAAAAATCTTTTTCCGAAGTATAGCGATAGATGTAACGCTGGGGGATATATTCCATGAACATCTGCCCGTCCTTGGGAAGTGCCTCGTACTGGCGGTAGTTTTCCAGTGTTCTGGCGATGGAGCGCTTGCTGCGGATCAGTTCCTCGATCTGCCCGTCAATGGCGTCCTGCTGCTGGACCAGAAAACGCTGAATGGATTCCGAATCCCCCTCGTCCAGCTGCTGGCGAATCTGCTTGAGGGTCATGCCGTATGCTTTCATGTACTGGATCATGTCCAATCTGGCGGACTGGATGATGTGATAATAGCGGTAGCCGGTGTGGGGGTCTATAATCATCGGACGAAGAAGCCCTTCTCGGTCGTAAAGCCGGAGCGTCTGCTGGGATATCCGGTTCAGCTTTGCCATTTGTCCGATGGTTAGTCTCTGCAAATCCATAATGATACCTCCTAAGATTATACTAACTATAAAGTGATGTCCACAGTATAGCATAATTTACAGAAAAGGGAAAATCTTTAGGCGGTAAGGGGTCAAAAAAGAAAAACATGTGAATAAGACTGGTGTACGAAGCAAATCGCTTTTTATGCACCAGTCCTGTTTTCACACGTTTTTTATGATATCCAAGAATATGGAGATGGCCGACACGGCATACTCTTCGGCCTTTTTCCGATCGCCGCGGCCGTGCTTATAAGAAAGAAGAACTTTCTCAAACATGCCTTTCAGGGATGAAATGTAAAACCAGGTAAGCTTCTCTGTATCGTCATATTTTAATAATCCTTTTTCCAGCGCCTCATTGAAAATATTTAAGATCAGCTTGTCGTCCAGTGAAAAACATTGGTCAACTATTTTTTTATTTTCTTCACTGAACTCGTTCCAATAGGTTTCCGGAGCAATGCGCCAGACTGGCATATCGACTGTGGCGATAAACAATTCACCATATTTTTTCAGCTTTTCCATAGGATCGTCGATGGTTTTCAAGTGGGAATTGACCAATTCCATCCATTTGGCATAATTGGTCGTCAGAACACTGACAAAGATTTCTTCTTTACTCTTAAAATGCCAATAAACGCTGCCTTTGCTGATTCCCACCTGAGAAATGATGTCGTTCATGGAGGTTCCGGCGTATCCCTTAGAAGCAAAAAGATCCAGGGATGTATCCAAAATCCGTTGTTTTGTATCCGTTTTACTTTTCATACAATCCTCTTAACTTGGCCTTTAATCACGGGTGAATATAAATTCATTTATGAATAATAGTTTAGCATAGACTGCAGGCAAAATCAACGTTGACAAGGGAAGGAAGAACGATTATATTAAAACCATACCAACTGGTCGGTTTAGAAAATAACGCCAGCCAAGAAAGGAGGGGAAAATCAACCGTTATTGAAATGGGTTTCAGCGAATGCTAGGAGGAAATAAATGAATAGTAATACGAAAAAAGGTCTTCCGTTAAAGGTAATGGTCGGGTACGGGTCTGCCGGATATGCAACATTATTTACCTTTACAATCGTTATTACCTATGGTTTGTATTTTTTTACCGATGTAGTGGGATTATCGGCGGGATTTGCCGGAATGCTGCTTAGCATCGGTACACTTGTCGATGCAATTACCGATCCGCTGATCGGGACCATCAGTGATAAGCGAAATCCGAAAAAAGGGCGTCGCCGGCCATTTTTGTTAATGGCTGCCATCCCCTTCGGGCTCGTATCATGGCTTTTATTCACTGACTGGGGATTCGGTTCCGCCATGTCTATGGTTTATTTTGCGATTCTCATCATTCTTTTCTATGTAGTCCAGACGCTGATCGATGTTCCTTATACAGCTCTGGGATCGGAGATGACACTGGATTATGATGAGCGAACCAAGCTGAGTTCCATTCGTTATACCTGGGCGACAGTGGGCGGCATTGTCAGCGGCTTTACCATGGCGATCACCGCTTATTTGGGAAAGCTGTTTGATTCAGCCAGCATGGGATGGTCCGCTGCTAATTTAATGTTCGGACTTCTGTGCACAATCACCATACTGATCGCCTGGAAAACGACGAAAGGCCGGGAAAGCACAGAGATGGCAGATGGGGAGCCCTTCAATCTGGCGAAAGCTTTCAAAGGTCCGTTTTCCAACAAATCGTTCAGGCACGTGGCCCTTTCCTATTTGTTTGGCATCGTGGGCCAGACCGTAGCCGTTTCTGTTACCGTTTACTATATGTCGTATAATTTGCAGCTGTCGGAAAATCAAATTTCCGCGGCAATGGTTATTATGTGGGTTGTGGCCTTTTTCTGGATTGCGCTGACAAACCATATCGCATTGAAATACTCCAAAAAAGTCGCATGGAATTTTTCAATGGTGATTTGGATCGCAACCCTGTTCATTTTCGTATGGGTGATCAATGCTCCGGGAAACGCCATCGCGGTATATGTCATGACCAGTATTTATGTGGTAGGATATAATGCCATTTACCAGGTTACGTGGGCATCCATACCGGATTGTGTCGAAGTGGATGAATTTAGAACCGGACAGAGAAAAGAGGGCCTTTATTATTCAATGGCCTCTCTCACGCAGAAACTGGGTTCGGCGATTGCAGTTGCCATCTGCGGGTGGATCATTACATGGCTGGGATATGATCCTGGTCTGGCGGAACAATCACAGACCACATTGACTGGATTCGCCGTTTTGTTGTCGGTCGGCACCAGCTTTTTTCTGCTGTTGTCGATCATTGCTACTGCGACCAACCCTATGACAAAAGCTAGACACACAGCAATTAAAGAAGCTATTGCCCTGAAAGAAGCAGGAAAGCCGTATTCGACGGAATCCTTTAAAGAACTTTTGTAGGATAAGGAGGGAAATCATGGAATTTATTTTTAACGTGCCCAGTAAAGTGATGTTCGGTGAACATTACTCCGATAATACAGGCCAATATTTTAAGGATGCGGATGTAGATAAAATTATGTGCATCTATGACCAAGGGGTAAAAAGCACCGGCATTGTAGATCGTGTTTTGGAGAGCGTAAGAGGCGAAGGCATTGAGGTCCTTGAATTTGGAGAAGTGGTTTCCGATCCCCCGGCTGGTCTGATCGATCAGGCTGCCGCCATCGCTCGAAAGGAGAAGGTTCAAGGCATTCTGGGAATCGGCGGCGGAAGCACCATGGATACGGCAAAGTGTGTGAACGCGCTGTTGGGAAATGAAGGGAAGATTTTGGATTACGCCCATGACTACGATACTATGAAGTGCCCGGGCGGGTATTTGATTTTGGTGCCCACCACCTTTGGGACTAGTAGTGAAGTGACAGATGGGGGAGTTTTGAGCGTCCCTGATGAAAAGCGAAAAGTGAGCATTTGGGGGAAAAACCTGGGAGCCGATTTGGCAGTGATCGATCCTGTCCTGGCGCTGGGGATTCCAAAAGGAATAACGGCCGCAACCGGTATGGACTCCCTGGCTCATGCGGTGGAATCCTATATGTCTATGATTGCCACGCCCATTACGGAAGCCATTTCCCTGCAAGCGATCCGCACGATTATTGAATATCTGCCAAAGGCTGTGGAAGCGGGCAGCTGCCTTGAAAACAGAACCGGGATGTGCCTGGGCTGCTTGACGGCCGGGCTTGCCTTTAATAATGCCTTTCAGAATCAGGGCCATGGCTTGGCCCATCCTATGGGCGCCTATTGGCATCTGCCCCATGGAGTCGCATGCGCCATCGCCTTGCCCTTTTCCATTAAAGATAACGTCCATGCTGTGCCCGAAAAAGTACGAGCATTGGGCGAAATCATGGGTCTGAAATTGCCGGAGGAAATGGACAACGATGAGCTGGGAACCCTGGTGGCAGAACGGGTAGAAGCATTCGCTGACGGCATTGGCATTCCCAATTTGAAAGAGCTGGGCGTCGAGCCCTCCTTGATTGAAACCGTGGCGGAAGCAGTAAAATCCGAGCCGGACCAATATACCTATCCCCATATTCCCAAAACAGAGGATATGGTCGAATTTCTCCACAAAAATTACGATAAATAGGCTATAGGATATTTTATTAAGGCCGGAAGCTGCCAGCCGGGAAATAAATGCCGCTATTAAAATCTTAAAAAACACATTCGTTTCAGACAGTTTCGGCCTATAATGCCCCTTTCCAGCGCTGCGCAAATAAAAAAGTATCAGGATTGAGCCCGCTACTACTCAATCCTGATACTTTTTTTAATGGTCCGCTTCAAAACTGTCAGTGAAGATGATGTTTTGGCGAAATACTGATACTTTAACTATCTAACAATCGTCTTTAAAAACAACTCAATGCCCGAGGCTGCGTAGTGCTCCAGTTTTTCATGATTGTTGTCTTGGTTCTTGTAGGAGAGAATGATCTTTTCGAACATGCCCTCCAGGCTGGAAATGTAAATCCACATCAGTTTTTCAGGATCTTCTCCGGAAATTAGGTTTTGGTCGATGGCCTCCTGGAAGATTCCCTGGAGAATAATATCGTCCTGAGAAAAACAATTATCTAAAATTTTCCTGTTTTCTGCGCTGAATTCGTTCCAGTAGGTTTCCGGCGAAATACGCCAGACAGGCATGTCGATGGTGGCGATAAACAATTCTCCGTATTTTCGAAGTTTGTCGATGGGATCATCGATAAGGGCAAGCTCCGAATTGACAAGGCTGATCCATTCCGCGTAGCTTTCCGTAATGACCTGCATAAAAATTTCTTCTTTGCTTTTAAAATGCCAGTAAACGCTCCCCTTGCTGATGCCGACGGCGGAAATAATGTCATTCATGGAGGTACCGCCGTACCCTTTGCTGGCGAAAAGCTCCAGAGAAGCGTTAACGATTTCTTGTTTTGTGTTTCGCGTTGATTTCATATCCAGACTCCAATACCTGCTTTCTTAATTACCAAGACATTTAAGCACAAAAAAAATAAAAAGTCAATTCTTGATATTGGGTGTTGACAATTTTCTGAAAATATTGTACTATTTCAGTACCGACCGGTCGGTCTAGTAAACATGCCGGCTGATTTTACAAAAACTACCACCCAAATATACTTTTTGAGTAAAGAGGAGGAACAACAATGGCTAGAACATTAAAGAGCACACCGAAACAAGATGGATTCAGAATGCCTGGAGAATTTGAAGAACATGAACGGTCCTGGCTGATCTGGCCGGAAAGAACCGATACTTGGAGAGACGGAGGCAAGCCCGCGCAGAAAGTTTTCGTAGACGTTGCAACCAAACTGGTTAAATATGAACCTTTGACAGTACTGGTTTCTGCTACCCAGTATGAAAATGCAAGAGCAAGACTGCCGGAAGAAGTTAGAGTGATTGAAATGTCCACCGACGATGCCTGGACCCAGGATAAAGGACCCAGCTTTGTAATTAACGACAAGGGTGAGGTAAGAGGTGTACATTGGGGATGGAACGCTTACGGCGGTTTGGAAGGCGGACTCTACTTCCCGTGGAAGCTGGACTCCCAGGTAGGCCAAAAAATCCTGGAAATAGAAAACTGTGACCGCTATGATGCAACGAAATTTGTCCTGGAAAACGGCGCCACACAGGTGGACGGTGAAGGAACGCTGATCGTTACAGAGCAGGTATTCATGAATCATAATCGAAACGGCGACATGACCAAGGAAGAAACAGAAAGATACCTGAAAGAATATATGAACATCGATAAAGTGATCTGGCTGAAGCGGGGCATGGCCTTTGATGAAACCGACGGCCACGTGGACGATGTATGCTTCTTCGCAAGACCCGGCGTAATCGTTCTGTCTTGGGTGGACGATCCCAACCATCCCCAGTATTCTTGCCTGAAGGAAGCTTACGATATCCTTTCCAACGAGACAGATGCCAAGGGAAGAAAATTCGAAATTATTAAGATTCACATTCCGGAGGTTTTATATATCACCGAGGAAGAAAACGATGGTATCGATATTTGCCAGGATGCGGCTTCGAGAGAATCGGGACTGCCACTGGCCGTTACCTATATCAACTCTTATCTGATCAACGGAGCAGTCCTCGTTCCCCAGTTCGGAGATCCGAGAGACAAAGAAGCTATGGAGAAGATGCAGGAAATCTATCCGGACAGGGACATCGTTCCCATTTACACTAGAGAGTGGTCCCTGGCGGGCGGAAACGTTCACTGCATGACGCTTCAGCAGCCAAAAGCTCAGTGTAAGTAAATCATTGCACCATTTTCTAGCGCGGAAAGGAGACCGGCATGGAAGATAAAACACTACAAGACGGAACTCTACAGAAAGGATTAAAAAAATTACACGTGCAGATGGTTGCTTTGGGAGGCGTAATCGGCTCTGCCTACTTTTACGGGGTAGGCGGATTCATCCAAATGACCGGACCGGCAGCATTCCTGGCCTTTGCGCTGGGCGGCATCCTAGTATTTTGTACCTTGTACTGCCTGGGAGAACTGCTAGTGGCAATGCCGACAACTGGTTCCTTCATTTCTTACTCCAGAGAATTCATCTCCGATGGATGTGCTGCCGGTGTAGGCTGGACGTACTGGATTGCAATTATCGTTTACATACCATCTGAGTGCATCGTAATCGGGACGATCCTCAATATGTATGTGCCGCAAATCTCAGTATTCGCAGGCGCGGTGCTGGGATGCCTGGTCATCACCATCATCAATCTGAGGCAGGTAAGCAATCTGGGCAAGATTGAATCGATTCTGGCCATTACTAAGGTGGCGGCCATTGTGGTCTTCGTTGTACTGGCTGTTTTAATCGCCTTCGGCGTAATTGGAACCCATGAAGCGCCGGGCATGTCCAATATGACCGGACGGGGCGGGCTGTTCCCGCTGGGGGTAATGGCTATTTTCGCCAATCTATCCATCATCGTTATGAATTTTGCGGGAATTGAGATCGTGGCCCTGACAGCCGGGGAAACGGAAAATCCGGCCAAGGTTATGCCAAGCGCAGTAAGGGCCGGAGCTATCCGCGTGGTGCTGCTGTTCATCATTCCCACTTTCCTGGTTACGGTCATTCTGCCCTGGACGACTTGCAGCTATGACACCAGCGCTTTTGCGGATGCACTTTCGTACAATGGATTCGGCGCGCTATCTCACCTATTTAACCTGATCATTATTGTTGCGGCGCTGTCTTGTGCCAACTGCAACTTGTATGCTGCAATTCGGGATATGTTCTCCATGTCCAAGGAAGGCATGTCACCCGGAGTTATGGGTAGAACGACGAAAAAGGGCGTTCCCATTACGGCAGCTGTGTTCTCCCTGGTTGTAGTTTGGATTATCCTCTTTATCTACTCCTTTGACAGCTCCGGCTCCTTCTATGCCTTCCTCCTTTCCGTATCGGGGATCGCGACAATCTTCTGCTGGACTGCGATTTGCATTTCGCAGCTGATTTTCAGAAAACGGCTGAAACAGCACGGGCTGACCAAAAAGAATTTAAAGTTCCATACACCGCTGTATCCACTGCCCAATATTATTGGGCTGGTCATTCTGGCACTGGCCTTTGGCATCACTGCTTACTATCCGGATACAAGAATCGCGGTTATCGTGGGAATTCCATGGTTCCTGATTCCATATGTAATCTTTACGGTTATGAGCAAGAGCGGAAAATACAAGGTGAAAAAGGAAATTGATTTCGATGAAGTTTTGGAAGAAATTAAATCGGAAGACTATTTGAAAGACTAAGTGAATGCAGTAAGAAAATTGGCCCCGGGAGCTCCCGGGGCTTTTTACTTGCAGCTTTATTTTTACAGAAGTTTTCCGGAATGTGAGGGGGCTGCAGCTTGAGGATATTCGGGAAAAAATTGAAAAAAGATTTCGCTTTTTACGCAAGTTCCAACGATCTGGCGCTGTCAAATTCGTAACAAGGCCGCGAGGGCCGCATAGTTGGCGGGATCAGGTCCCACCAACCCACAACTTTGCGTAAATAATTCGATTTCTTTTATAAATTTTCCGCGGGCCCATGGGCACACCTAAAGAATAGAGGCGATTAACTCCACGGTTTTATCAACTCCGGCGGTGCCGGTATCCACACAGAGGTCATAGTTAGAGGCCATGCCCCACACCTTGCCAGTGTAGTATTTATAATGGGTTGCCCGCTCCTTATTCACTTCCTTTACATGCTTTAAAGCGTTGGATTCAGACATCCCTTCCCGCCTCATGATCTCTCCAACCTTATGGCCCTCATCTGCATAAAGAAAAATGCGGCGCACGTTGGTGAAATCTTTGCAGATGTCGTCGGCGCATCGGCCTACGATTACACAGTTTCCCTTGGATGCGGTATCCAGGATCACCTGCTTTTCTGCTTCGTAAACATCATCCAAAATCGGCTTTTGTTCGGAGAAGTCGTAGAGCTGTGAAAGCATATCATATAGAAAAATACTAGTAATTTTCTGATCCTTTTTCTCCACTTCCCGCTCATCCATATGGAGTTTAGCAGCTGCCTGAGAAAGGATGTCCCGGTCATAAAAGGCAAACCCCAGCTCTTGGGAGAGCTTTTCCGCGATTTTTCTGCCGCCGCTTCCATACTCTCTGGCGATTGTGATAATCATGGGTTCCTCTCCCAAAGAAGCGGTTTTCTCAGAAGCAGGCTCCTTTTCCTGCGCAGCAGGCCGGAAGAAAACATCTTCAACTTTGGCGCCAATCTTTCGTTTAAGAAAACGGGCGATCATGCCGACGAGAACTGCTGCAATAATCGTCCCTTCCCGAACACCGGCCAGACCGCGGAAAAGGATCAAGCTCATGATTACGGCTGTAATTGCCATCGAAGAATCAAAAGCGACCTTTGTTTTTCCAAAGTCCGTATGAAAGGTTTTGGAAATCGCGTTAACAAAACATTCGCCTGGAAGCATAACCACATCTGCCGCCATTTCCATAAAGACGCCCGTTCCCAGAATCAAGCAGCCCAAAAGCAGACAGAGAAATTGTACAATATAGGCTTCCGGCGCCAAAAACCTGAGCAGATACATGGTCAGATCGATAAAGGCGGAAAACAAAAACGAAATCGGAATCTGCAGCCAGTACTGTTTGGGAAAGTTTTTTCGCAATAAAATCAGCTGCACGATCACCAGGACAATGCTCATATATAGGGTAAATATGCCTAAAGTTGGAGAAAAGGCCAGGCTGAGGGTGTAAGGAACACTGGAAATAGGCGAGGTTCCCAAGGCGGCTTTGGTAATGAGACTGATGCCGAAGGAGTTGATGAACAGCCCCAAAAAGAAGAATATGTATCGTTTTAATAATTCCATTTTACTCATTGCAGCACCTCAAAATCCGTCATTTTTTTACAGAATTGCAAAAGCGTGCGCGTCAATTCCTTTTGCTGCAGCGGATTCAAATCCGACAGCAGTTTGTTTTCACATTTTTTAAAAGCAGCCATAACTTCTTTCTGGCGCGCCCACCCAAGCTCGGTCAAATAGATATGAAAGGAGCGGCGGTTGCCAGAAAGGCTCCGTCTCTCAATCATCCCTTTGTCTTCCATCCGGTTGAGCAGTCCGGTGAGGGTGGCCGGGTCGATCTGGCATCCTACTGCAATCTCTTTTTGCACGCTTCCGTCGTGACGGCCCAGATAATCCAGCACTTTTGGCTGGCCCGCCGTCAGTCCCAGGGGAGAGAGCTCAGCCAATACCTGTTTCTGAAATAAAGAATGTACGATCATAATTAAATAGTGTAAACTTGTATCCATAAAAACGAACTCCTTTTTTAGTTAGCATACAAATAGTTTGTATGCTAATATTTTATCGTATATTTAAACTTTGTCAATTCTTTTTGTGGAATTTGGGCGGCTATGTCGAATTCAAAATTGAATATGCTATAATACTTTCATGGTAAACACACGCAGCGTTTCTTCAAGATAATACTGCTATGAATAGTTTTTTTGGCTGGATATGGATTGCCGCGGTGTTTTAGGATAAAAAATCCAGGATCGTTTTGGGGAAAAAGAAAGAATAGGAAAGGAGATCGGAACAACAATGATCCAGACAAAAAAAGTTTCATGGATACAAGGGACTCCTCTTGGACTCAGCATTTATTCAGCCAACTCTCTTTCCACTCAGCTGCAGGAAGGGGTTCTTGAAATCATTATGTGCATAAAAGGGAGCATCCGCTTTTCATATGCATATGAAGAGTTTACCCTCCACCAGGGAGAGTTCATTTCCGTGGACCGGGATGCCTACTATCTGGCGGAGGGCGACGGCAGCATCTGTGTCTCCTTTTACATTGATTTAGATCCCTTTTATGAAAAATATCCGGCGACACGAAACTCCATGTTCGTTTGTGAGGGACTGAAAGAATCCGAGCAGCCCTATCCTACGAAAGCTCACCTGGAGCTGCAGGGTCTGCTGCTGGGGATTCTGATATATCTCAATGAGGAAAATCAGCCTGATCTGGAAGTGGTCAACCGGGCTACTGATAAAATCATGCAAATGATGGTGCGTGAGTTTGACATTCTTTTCTATCTCGTCTCCCGGGAACAGCTCAGCGAGAAGTATATCGAGCGTTATCACGAAATAAGCGTCTTTCTGTGGAAACGTCTTCATGAGCCGGTGACCCTTCAGGATCTGGCAAAGGAGTTCCACCTCACAGAATCCTATGTCTCGGAGTTCATTCGAAAGAGCGGTCTCAGTTTTAAAAAAATGGTGGCTTACAACCGAGCCAATGCCTCGGAAAAAATGCTGCTTACGACTGATAAAAGCATCGCTCAGGTTGCTGAAGCCTATGGGTTTTCCGACGTAAAGCTGTACTATGCTGCATTCAAGCGCTGGTACCGATGCACGCCCAAGCAGTTCCGCGATAAATATAAATACGGCGTGCAGGATGATCTGGAATATGTGGAAATTCGGGATATTAAGGATGATGTCATGCAGATATCCATGCAGAATCATAGGACGAAGTTGTTTTTGTAAGGGCTCTTGTTCTATCCTCGGTATACGATTTTCCCTTGCTTCATGGTCAACTTAACGACCGTTTTATATATTTGGCCTACTTCTGTATGAAACAGATCCCGGTCCAGTAAAATCAAATCCGCATCCTTTCCGGGGAGCAGACTCCCGGTCGACTTTTCCCTAAACCACGAGGCGGCCGCATAGATCGTATATGCTTTGATTGCTGTCTTTAAATCAACTTTTTCAGAAGGATTCAGGATATGCGCTTCATCTTCATAAGAAGCATCGGGTGCGCACCTGGTGATAGCCTGCTGGATTCCTTGCCAGGGACTGAATGGTATGGGCAGCAGTTCTTTGGTCACCCCAATCGGTGCGTCGCTTCCGCAGGTCGCGAGAACGCCAGCATCAAAAAAGCGTCTGAATAGATATTCTGAATCTGCCCGTTCGCATCCCAAGTACGCGACGTCTACCTCTCGATACATACGCTCTTTTTCAAACCATTGCGGAGTCATTACAGGAATGGCGCCCAGTGAAGCAAACCGCTCTAAATCCTGCTCTTTCATTAATTGAATATGTGCAATCATATTTCTTGCATGGCGGCTGCCATTTACAGCAGAGGCGTATTCCATACCATCAAGGGCGGTGCAAACTGCTCGGTCGCCGATGGCGTGTATATGAATTTGAAGTCCCTGTTCATCCGCCAGTCTGCAAATTTCATTAAAATCTTCGGGTTCCCAGAGCAGGGTGCCTCTATTATTTGGATCATCTGAATAAGGCTCCTCGACCGCACCTGTTTTTGCTTCACAAACGCCGTCCAAAAAAATTTTCACTCCACCCGTATAGTAATTTCCACGGTTAAACATTTCAATTTTTTGTTGGGCTGCTTTAAGCTTTTCCCGGTTGCTTGTTTCATGATTGGAGGGGATAACCACATCCATAAACAGGTTGATCGGCAAATCTTCATCCAGCATCCGCAGGTAGGCTTCGTAGGCCGGCTCATCGGATATGCCGGCTTCCCGCACCGAAGTAACGCCAACGGATACACAGTCCTCAAAAAATCCGCTGGCTGTGCCATCCTCATTACGATCAATGCGGCCTCCTGCTGGATCTGCAGTATCATTTGTTATTCCTGCGTCCATGATAGCTTTTGAATTGGCCCAGGCATTACGGTTTTGCCTGCCGCATCGATTATTTCCGTCGTACTCCCAATGCGGCTTCGGATGAAAGACTCCTTTCCTACACAAAAAATTTTGCTTCCTTTAACCGCTATGGCCTCAGCCATGGTATCTTGGTTATCAGCTAGATATACGTTTGCGTTCAGAATCACAATATCGGCTATTTCCTTTTTGTTTTCCATGTTTATAAATTTCTCCTCTCCAGGATTTATTTTATCAATTCCTTAAATTTTTCCACGCTGAATGGCTGGCCTGTTTTTTTCTGTTCCGTAGCCTCAAGAATTGCCTGATAATTTTTTTGATTAATCGGGTATAACCAAAGGAAAACAATTCCAAATAGAATGGAGATTGCAGGGGCTATGGTATTAAGGAAAAGAATCCCCTTTTCGGTTGCCGCAGATTGAACTGCCTGGGTACCGTCATAATTAAAAAACGAAAGTAATAAGCCGCTGATCCACATGCCTAAGGCAGATCCTAGTTTTTGCGCAAAGGAGGTCAATCCCGTAACAGCGCCTTCTCTTCGGCAGCCATGTAAAAATTCGTCCACCTCTATACAATCGTAACTTAGGGAATACCCTAAAATCCAAAGTGCTGAGTTTCCCAGCTGATATAGAAAAGAGAATATTACTAATTGGACAAAACTATCAATACCTACGACATAGTATAACACGCATCCTCCTGCGGCCAGAGCATTCAGCAGAAGCAAAGCGTTTCGTTTTCCGATTTTATTAGCGATTACATTACAGATGGGAAGTACGATGAAAGTGATCACCGTATAACATGTCCAATAAAATGCCTGTGTTGTTTCCGAAAGGCCCAAATTATTATTCATCAAATAAACCAGGGCCGCCGATTCAATCGAAAAGGAGATGCAAAGACAGATCATTGTCAGTGTAATATTTTGCAAAGGGCGCTGTTTTAAAAGTTCAATGTAATTACGCAGGAAGCCCCTTTCTATTCGTGTATTGGCATTCTTTACAAGAGTACTTCCGGCGGATAACTCTTTTCCTCTCGTAAAATTCCAGCAAATAAGTCCGCAGATAAGCCCGGCTCCGCCTATTACAAGCGCCGAAATGATCCATGCCAACTGATCAGAACCGCCTGCAAGAGATACCCTGTCCCAAATGAACATAGGAAGTGCGGTAACGCCCCAAACCGTGAGATAAATAAAAAATCCCACTACTGTTCGTAAATTATTGCGATCGTTAAAATTTTGCGTTAACTCCGCACCTAATGCGGAAAATGGTACCACATAAAAATCGTAAACAGTCCAGAACAAAATGCCGATTATAATATAGTAAACATAGGAGACTGTTGTTCCAAAATTAACAGCAGTAAACAGCAATACCGTAAAGAGAAGTAAAGGAAAAACAGCGGCCAGCATAAAAGGTCTCCGCCTCCCATATTTTGACGTTGTTCGGTCTGCGATATACCCTATGATTGGAGTAACCATTGCATCCCATAATATTACAATTAACGAAATTGTTCCGCCCATATAGGCAGCTGCTATATAGACACTTTTGTGGTGCAGGTGGGTTTCTTGGGTCGATATAAAAACCGAGCAGCGGAGGTGATCTTCAAGCCGCATCCGCCTCACATTCCGAAAAACCCATGTCGCCTGCAATTTGAGAAAAACATACTGAAGGCGGCAGGCTAAAAAACAAAACATTATGGTAAATTTCATGTTTTTTAAACAATAAAATACCCTAAAAATTGAATTGCAATATTCTGAAAATACTGTATTGTATAAATATAAGCACTCATCAAATGTAATTTGTTTATAGGAGGAAGAACATATGGAAGCAAAGGCTGTAACGGAACAAGGCCAGCTGAAACGAACGTTAAAGCTGCCGCAGTTATTTTTCATAGGAATGGCATACTTGTCTCCTGCCGCAGTTACCATGTACTTTGGTATTCTCAGCGTGTTGTCAGGCGGACATTATCCGATTGTCATTGCGATAACTGCAGTAGCCATGCTCTTTACTGCGATTAGTTATGCAAAGATGACCCGGCGCTATCCGGTAGCTGGCTCGGTGTATACTTATACACAAAAAACAATGAATCCTCATTTGGGATTTATGGTGGGATGGGCGATGCTGGCAGATTACCTGTTGCTGCCTATGGTTTGCTATTTGAGCTTCGGAATTTATCTCAATGTGGCGATGCCGTCAGTACCAATCTGGGTATGGATCATCATTGGAGTATTGATTGTAACCCTGTTCAATTTACGGGGAATTACAGTGGCTTCCACCGTAGATACAATCATTTCTCTCCTGGGAATTGCAGCACTGGTGGTAACCATCATTCTGGCAGTAATCTATGTGTTCGACGGCGGCGGAGAAGGAACTCTCTTTGCGACAGATATTTATATTAAGCCGGAATCCTTTACCATGACGGGTGTATTAGCGGCATCGGCTATTCTGGCCGTAGGTTTTTTGGGCTTTGATGCGGTTAGCACCATGGCTGAAGAGACGGTAAACCCCGAAAAGACAATCGGCCGTGCAGCCGTGCTTATCTGTTTGGGAGCGGGCCTCTTGTGGGTAGTGACAGCAATTATCATGAATGCGGCCTGGCCAAACGCCTTTTCAGAAGTTACGGATCCGGATTCTGCAATTACGGAATTTTATGTAAAAATTGGATATCCCATGTTCAACTACATATTTATTGTTCTTAATTCCGTATGCTGCATCGCGATTTGCATTACCGGCCAGATGGCAGTTTCCAGAATTATGTACAGCATGGGAAGAGACGGATTTTTGCCTCAAAAGGTGTTCGGCTATCTCAGCCCTAAGACAGGCGTCCCAGTATATAATATATTAATTGCTGGAATCGTAGGTCTGGTAGCAATCATTTTCCAGGGCAATATGACAGGAGCTGCTTCGCTGGTCAGCTTCGGCGCACTGGTAGGCTTCTTTTTCGTCAATTTGTCTGTCGTCATGCAGTATTGGGTCAAAGACCGCAAGAGAGGGGGAAAAGCTGTGTTTCAATATATTGTGATTCCAGCTATTGGAGCAGTGGTCATTCTTTACCTGTTTTTCAGCCTGGAGACAAATGCCAAAATTATCGGAGGAATCTGGCTTGCGGCAGGGCTCGTTTATCTGCTGTTTAAGACAAAAGGACTGAGACAGCTTCCTCCCCAAATCGAGCTGTAAACAGACTGACTTTACTGCGATACTTAGCGCACTTCGCAACTTACAGCCAAAGCGGCTGCCAATTATTACAACCTCAGGCACAAATTTATTTAAGGAGGCAATTATTATGAAATCGTTTACTTTCCGTGATGAAAATGGGAAATTCTACTATGGGTGGTGGATCGTCCTGGCCGCCGCCATCTTCTGCGGGCTGGTCTACAGCGGAATCGTTTCTGTGACCGGGGTGTTCCTAATGCCGGTTACCCAGTCCCTGGGCCTTCCCGTGGCAGGCTATTCTTTTTACATAACCATCATGTCCCTGACCCAGATCATAACCCTGCTTACTATTTCAAAACATTTCAATGAAAAGAACATGAAAAAGATCATGATTATCGCAGGATGTGTGGGAATTATTTCCTTTATTGGATTTGCCATGGCGAAATCTCTGATGTGGTTTTACATCTTCGCGGTTCCGCAGGGATTCTGCTTCGGCGCCTTTACCATGACACCGTGCCAGATCCTGGTCAGCAACTGGTTTGGCGAAAAGGCCAGGGGCAGGGCCATGAGTATCTTCTTGGCCATAATGTCCATTATTACCGTCATTCTCATGAACGTACTCAACTTTGTGATCCTTTCCCGCGGATGGAGAGTCGGCTACATCATTCTGGCCGCCTGCGTTGCGGTCTGCGTATTAATCGCTTTAAAAGTTGTCGTTTGGAGCCCGGCCCAAAAGGGAATCCAGCGGGTCGGCGACCTGGAGGAAAGTGAATTGGCAGCCATGCAGCAGGGAACCGCTTCCGGAATCGGCTTTGCCGCAGCCTTGAAAAAACCCATCACCTGGCTGGCTTTCATTTCCTGCACGTTGGCCGTTATCGTTTCTGGCTCGATCCTCCAGCACGGCATCGCGACCATGGTGATCGGCGGAATTTCACAGACAAAAGCCACAGCTCTAATTTCCACCATGTCCCTCATTATGATCGTAACCGGACCAATTATCGGCATTATCTGTGACAAATTCAAACTATCGGTGGCAGCGGTAGGCACCAGCCTCTTCTTTGCCATGGCAGTGTTCGGCCTGGCTTATACCGGTACGGCCGGATGGGGCATTCCAGTGTTCATGATCGGTTACATGTTCGGCGTTCCGGCAATCAATATTATCTCACCTTTAATGATGAGCCACATGTACGGAGAAAAAGATCTGAGCAGGCTGATCGGCTACGTGAATGTGTTCATCGGTATCGGCGGAGCCATTGGAGCCACTGCAGTGGGTGTACTCTACCAGACGTTCGGAGCTTATCATATTCCTTGGCTGATTATGACCGGCGTGCTGGTACTGGTAGCGGTAATTCGAGGAATTTGTACCTCCTCCAAGAGAAAGTACACCGAGTTCAACGAAAAGTCGTTATAAAAAAGATCGCGAGGCAAAGCATATGATAAACACGAAAAAGACTGCAGAACTGGTTTTAAAAAACGGGCAGTTGTACTCCATCGATGAAGCAAGATGCAAAAAAGAATATCAGGCAATGGCGATCTGCGGCGGACAGATTTTGTCGCTGGGATTGGATGAAGAGATGGAAAGCTGGATCGGTCCGGACACAAAGATCATCGACCTGGAAGGCAGGACCGTTCTGCCCGGGCTGGCAGATTCCCACCTTCATGCATCCATGACTACAGAACTGATCTTTGATTTTGATCTGCGGGGAGTTGATTTCGCGCCGGACAAAACCAGGGACGACTATATCAAAGAATATCAGGAGAAAATCAGGGCTTATGCGGAGAACCACAAGGATTCCGCCATCATCCGCGGCGCCGGCTGGAATCCCACCCTGTTTGTCTCCGACCCCATGGGGCAGCCCATGGCAGCGGACATCGATGCCGTCTGCCCGGATATCCCGATGATTCTCCGGTCCTTTGACCATCACTATTTATGGGTAAACAGCAAGGCCATGGAACTGGCGGGAATTAACAGAGACACCCCGTCGCCCCGCAATGGAGTCATCGAAAGGGGACCTATCGGCAACCCCACCGGCATTTTCCAGGAAACCACGGCCACGGACCTGCTGCTGCGCAATCTGCCTGGAGCCGACTATTCGGTGGAGGAATACAAGGCGGGGATTGAATATTATCAAGACAAATTTGGAAATTCTTACGGCACGACCTTGATTTTCGACGCATACTGCAGCGAAAATGCCAGAAAAGCCTATCAGGAGCTGGAAGAGGAAGGGCGGCTCAACCTGCGGGTCAGGTCCTCCTTTTACGCGGATCCCTCCCTGCCCGCCAGCCAATTCGATGAGATCCTGGCTGACAAGGATAAATATCGCACGGACGGATTTGCCATCCAAACCGTAAAATTTTTCATCGACGGATCCGGTCTGACGTTTTGCTTAAATGAGCCTTTCGAGAAGGATTGGCTGGCCAGCATCGGCATGGAGGAAGGCTACCGGGGCTATTCCCAATGGCGCCAGAAAGAACTCAATGAATACTTTCTAAAAATCGACAGCGCCGGGCTGCAGATCCACCTCCATTGCATGACCGACGGAGCGGTGCGCATGGCCCTTGACGCATTTGAATATGTGGCTGAGTTCAACGACTTGAAAAAGAACCGCCACACTATAACCCACCTGATGCTGGTGGACGAAGGGGATATCCACAGAATGGCCCGGCTGGGCATAATAGCGGCGATCCAGCCCATGTGGGCCATCGCCGACAGCATGAGTGAAGAGACAGGAGCTGCCATGCTGGGCGCGGAGCGGATTCACAGGACCTATCCCTTTGGAAGCATCAAAAATGCCGGATGCCGGATTACCTGCGGAACGGATTTTCCTGTGACCATTCCTCCCAGTCCTTTTCTTGGCATACAGACTGGTATCACCAGGACCATCACGCCGCCCCATCCGGAATATGAGCACTACAAAGGCGTATCCCTGGGCGCGGAGCAGGAAAAGGTCGGCCTTAATGATATGATCGAAGGATACACCATATCAAGTGCTTATCAATGTTTCCTTGAGGATGTGACCGGGTCTCTGGAAATCGGGAAATCCGCGGACTTTGTAATTTTGGATAAGCGGATCACGGAAACTGATCCGCAAGCAATCGGAAGCCTGCGGGCGGAGAAAACCTTCTTTAAAGGAAGAGAAGTATATCCTTTGAACGAGAGCGAGGAAAGATGATGAATACAGCGGACTTAGTTTTAATCAATGGAAAAACCCTATCGGTTGACCTGGCGGGCAGCGTGACCCGGGGCGAAGCAGCAGCGGTGAAAGACGGAATTATTATAGCCGCGGGCACATCGGAAGAAATGAACCCGTTTATTGGAAGCAGGACAAAGGTGATCGACTGCAAGGGCCATACGGTGCTGCCGGGCCTGTGTGACGGACACTGCCATGCGGCTTCCAGCGCCGGGACCTATGCTGCCTGCGATTTATTTAATATTTACCAGGAAGAGGGAGAATCCAACGAGGATGTCATTAAAAAATATACGGATCGGCTGCGAGCCTATATTGAGGCCAATCCCGATCTGGAAGTGATCCGGGGAAACGGCTGGAACCGGGCCTGGTTCAATGGTTCCAACGGCGACGGCAGAATGCCCAGCCGCCACGATTTGGATGAGGTTTTAAGCGACAAACCCATTGTTCTGGAATCCTACTGCTTGCACAATATTTGGGTCAATACAAAGGCTCTTGAACTGTCCGGCGTGACCGAAGAGACGCCTTCACCGGATACGGGGGTTATCCACAGAGAAAAGGATGGATATCCAACCGGCATCTTTGAAGAGGCTTCGGCAATTGAACTGATCAAGGCCAATCTCCCAGGATATGATTATACAGTGAAACAGTACAAAGAGGTGCTGCTCAAATACCAGAAGGAGCTGGCAAATAACTATGGCGTGACCCTGATCTGTGATGCCTTTCACACCGACAACGCCCGCCAGGCATATGTGGAGCTGGCTGAAGAGGGCCGGCTTACCATGCGGGCCAGGGGCGTGTATGCCCTGGATAACAACCGGGCGGAGGAGGATTGGCAGACGGCCCTTTCCAGAAAAGGAAAAGATAACCGGGGTGATTTGTTCCAGATCAATACCATCAAAATGTTCATGGAAGGCACGCCCTGCATGATTGAGCCATACAGCGCCCAGGTCAATAAAACCGCGGGCCGGGAGGAAGACTACCGGGGCGATCTCTTCTGGACGGTGAAGGAAGGCGCAGAATATATGAGCCGGGCGATTGAACAGGGCTTTCAAATCCACATGCACGCAATGGGTGATCAAACGGTCAAGACCTCCATCGACTGTCTGGAAGAGGCGCAGAAGCATTCGGACGGCGATAACCGCAACGTCATCGCCCACCTGATGGGCGTGCGGGAGGAAGATGTGCAGCGGATAGCCGATCTTTCTATCGTATGCTCCTGCCAGCCCAGATGGATGATCTATGATACGGATGTGGAAGACTTTTATAAACCATGCTTTGGCGAAGAGCGGGCCATGAAATTTTATCCCAACAAAAGCTTTGAGGACGCTGGGGCGATTGTGGCCTACGGAACCGATTTTCCGGTGACTCCGCCGCCCAATCCCTTCCACGAAATTCAGTGTGCCATGACCAGGAGCGTATTTCCTGACGCGCCCGACTATGATCGATTCAAAGGAAAGGTCCTGGGCGAGCAGGAACGGGTTTCTCTGACGGAAGCAATCCGGGCTTTGACCATCAACGGTGCCTACCAGAATTTCCTGGAGGATGTGACCGGGAACATTGAGGTGGGTAAATCGGCGGATCTGGTCATTTTGGACTGCGATATCGAGGCCGTGCCGTTTGATGAAATCTATAAAGTAGAGGCAGAACAGACCATTTTTAAAGGAAAGGTCGTATACGAAAAGTAAGGAAAAAGAGAGGGATTATGATTACGCTACTGAGGAACGCACGTATCTTCACTGCGGATGATGAACAGCCGTGGGCGGAGGTACTGGCGTATAAAGACAATAAATTGATCTATGTAGGAAAGGATGAATCGAGAACAGAGGGCGAAGAAGTGCGAACCATCGATCTTGAGGGGCGGTTTGTGCTTCCCGGCTTTATCGACAGCCACATTCATCCTGCGGCCGTTGCCATGAGCAGCTGGCACATCCCCATGCCCATGTTTGAAAACGTCCGGGACCTTCTGAGCTATGTAAAAGATTATGGAGACAAACATCCCAAAGAGGAAGTGCCGTTTCTGTATTTTGAATATTATCTGACCAATCTATTTGGTGCCGAGGGACCGACAAAAGAGCTTTTGGATACGGCAATCAGCGATCGGCCATGTCTCTGCCAGGACTTTGGCGATCATATGCACTGGGTCAACTCAAAGATGCTGGAGCTGATGGAGGTGGATGCTTCCACGCCAGATCCGGTTCCGGGCCTGGAGATGTTCGTCCGTGACCAGGACGGCAATCCTACGGGCTGGGTCAAGGAGATGGCTTGGTTCCATTTCGCGGATAAGATGTATGAAAAGATCGGATGGACGCCGCCGATCGAGGTGACAGAGCCGGCCATGAAACGAGTTTTAGACTTTTTTAAAGCCAAAGGAATCACGGCTCTCTTTGATGGGGTCATTGAAAGCGAAGAACAGATGCGGGTCCTGAAAAATCTGGATGATCGGGGCGAGTTAAAAGTCTATTATGACGGAGCGGTGCGCTTTTGGTCCTATCAGGATTTGCCGGGGAAGATCGAGCTTTTGCGCCATTACCAAAAACAATACGGAACAAAGCACATCAAGGTTCAGACCATGAAACTGTTTCTGGACGGCACCAACGAATCGGGAAACGGCGCTTATCTGGAGCCCCATGTCAGCGATCCTGAGGGCAAAAATTATGGAGAAATAAAGATGGAACAGGAAGAGTTGAAAAACTGTTTCCTGCTCTGCAACGACGAAAAGCTGGATGTCCACCTGCATATTGTGGGTGACCGGGCTTTCCGCACCGGATGGCAGGCAGTTGCGGCGGCTAAAAAAGAGGCGGCGCTCCAGGGAAAGGAATGGGGTTCCCAGATTGTGTTTGCCCACTGCGAGCTTGTGGATGCAGATGATATGGGAAAACCGGCTGAACTGGGCATCGCGGTCAACTGGAGCTGCCACTGGTCGGGCGGGTATTTCGGCGATGAGGCAAAGCGCTTTATCGGGGAGGAAAAGTGGAACAATATGTACCAGTTCAACCCCATGATCAGATTTGGCGCCCAGGTGGCGTTTTCCAGCGATGTCATAACGGATTACGAGCTGAATCGGGCCAATCCTTTCTTCGGCATACAGGTTGCCAATACCCGGATCGACCCCCAGTTTCCGCTGGATGAGGGGCTCTACCCAGGCGGCATGCGCCCGCCGGAAAATGCCCGCATCCCTTTGGAAACTCTACTGAAAGGGTACACGGCGGCGGGGGCCAGACAGCTTCACTGGCAAACCATCATGGGCAGCCTGACTCCGGGAAAACTGGCTAATTTTTGTATCGTGTCGGAGAACCCTTTGGAGGCGGATCCGGCAAAGGTAAAGGATATTGACTTTGGAGCAGTGGTTTTTGAAGGGGAGGTCATCTATGGAGAGCTATAAAGCAGAGATCAAAAAAATACCAGGCTGCATTATCTATTATAAAGACTATTTCGCGCCGTCGCTGGAATCCTTTTTTAACTTTACGAAAGATGAAAACTTTCTTCAGGATTTATCCGACCGGGTGATGAAGGAAAATCCCCAGATTCAGCTGGTGGATCCGGACTATAATGTGCTGATCTACATGGATGGAGAATTCCGGGATAAGGAGGTGCATTACCGGTTTTGCGATGCGGTCACCGGGTTTGGGCAAGACTGCGAGGCGTATCAGTTTGGAGAGCTGGAGCCGGTCACGGTTGTGTCAGTCCTCCACAAGGGTCCATATAGGAACCTGGGAAGAGCCCATGCATTCGCCAGATCGTGGATAAAGGAGCATGGCTATGAGCAGGCGGGACCGCCCAGAGACAGCGCCATCGACGGATGCTGGAACAGGGAGCGGGAAGAAGAATACCTGACAGAGATACAGATTCCCGTTAGAAAGGCGCGATAAGAAAGTCCTGGGCCTGGATGGTTAAAAGGGCCGGTTTGGAGAGCAAGATGCCAATTTTTACAGGAGTTTATCAGAATTTGAAGCCCCGGCGGGGTGAAGCAGTGAAGTGGGATTCCTGGGGAAAATCTGAAAAAAGATTTTACTTTTTACGCAAATTTCAACGGTTGCAGGCTCTCAGCTCCGTTTGTCAGAAGCCAAGCGAGGGTTTCCTCGATATGAGGGTCCGCAAACCTACAACTTTGCGTAAAAATACTTCAAATTTTTAAAAATTTTCCACGCGCTGGACCGGAGGGCGTCGGTTACAACAGAGAAAAAAAGTATCAGGATTGAATGCCACTGGGCTAAATTCTGATACTTTTAACTTTTTTCGGTTCGCGCTCTCGGCCTTGGGAGGCGCAGCTGTCCAACTTTATTAAGTTTCTTTAATGAATATGCTCAGACGCTTACGCGGCAGCTCGTTTTCTTGCGATGCTTCTTCCCACCAGGCACATCACAACCAGGACCGCCATCAAAATAAGGGCGGCCACACCCACAAAGGTAAAGCCTTTGGTGAACATTCCGGTCAACAGCAGCGAAAAAGTAGTGCCTTCGCCTGTTTCCTGGATGTAGCTGCTGAGCAAATTACTGGAAGTACCCAAAAGTACAAATACCGATCCGAGAATGAAGCTGATGAATGCCCACCAGATGAATCCCAGCTTGCTTCCCCAGAAAAGGGCGATGAGGAGAATACCGAGAATCAGGCAGACTGCCGACAAAGCCACTCTCATGGGTGTGCCCAGGAAGGACTGAACCTGGGAAATCGCTGCCATTTCGCTGCTGCCTGCCGCAGCGCTATCGTTCATCACCGGCAGCGTGTCATTGATTTCTTTAACGATGGCAGGACCGTTTTTATCCACATAACTGAGGACTTGTTTCTTCTGGCTTTCCGAAATGGTTACCCCGGTCTGCCCCGATAGTTCCGCCAGGCTGTCTTCCGCGATGCGCGCCAAATCCTCCTGAGTGAACTGTTCATATTTTTCGCCGTATAAAACCGAGTTGATTGCGGACGATGCATATTCTCCAAGGGCTTTGGCTGCGGTATCTGTGCCCATGGCCTGCTGTATAAAAGTCTGGACCTTTTCATCGGCGGCCTCATTAGACGCGGCCGCCTGATCGTACAGCTGCTTTGTAAAGTTCGTTTCTTGAATCGCTTTGGTCACCGAATCGGCGGAAAAGGAACGGTCACATGCAAACGCCCCCATCAAAATCCCCTGCGTGCAAATAAGCAGGAACGATATAATCAATGCAACAATAACTTTTAATACTTTCATCTCATTATCTCCTCTTTAATTTCCTATACTCGTCAAGCCGGCGTTTCATTTCATCCATTGCCTCAATATGCCGGGTGGATTTTACACCGGGAAATGCGTTCAGCAGTCTGCGCTGCCCATAGGTAAGCTTTCGTTCCAATTCTTTTTTATAATTTTTTATGTCGTCTTTTTCAGCAGCGATCCTGGCCTTGAGCTCTTCGGTTTCTTTCCTGGCCCGCTTTGCTTCCTCTTTCGCCATAACAGCTCCTTCATAAAGAACCTCGGTGATATCATCGGAAACCTCTTTGAGCTTGGCCGCTCCTTCATCGATCCGCTTTAATTCTTTGTTAAAGCCGATCATGGTCTTAATGGTTGCGGCACAATCCGTTAAAAAAGCGGCGCCGAGAACGGACAGCGCTGCAATTCCCAACGTATGAGGGAACCAATCCACCAGCCTCACTATGGTTGGATGGATGATATACACGACAAAGACGCATGCGAACCCCCACATGATGGAAAACCGCAGACAGATGTAGCCGCCAATATTAAAGGGCTCATCTGCATAATCCCACCATTTCTGATGAAACAGTTTTTCCAGGACAAAGCCGGTTATCCATTCTAAAATCGAGCAGAGCAGAATCGATGCAAAGAACAAAACCAATCCATGGGACGCCAGCGGCTCTAAAAGCCAGACCACGCAGGTCACGCCGACTCCGTAAATCGGACAGATGGCACCGTTCAGAAAACCACGATTGACCAGTTTGCCCTTGCTCAAGGCCTGAAAACAAACCTCCGTACACCAACCTAAAAAACCGTATATAAAAAAGAAAGCTGCAAGCTCATAGACGGATAAATCCATAAAAATCCCCTTTCCCTTGGAGCTATTATACCACAGCTTGGAAAACATGCGATAAGGATAATTAAAAAGATTAATTTTTTATGGAAAATAATGGTTGACAGCAAAAGCTAAATACGCTATGATATGGAAAACAATGTAAATGTAAAAAAATTACATAGAAAGGGAGCTATAAAAAGATGAAACCGTTGCCGCAAAAAAAGAACCCTCAGACAAAAATCGAATCTTTGCTTGCAGAGATCCGTCAAGAGACGTTTCGCTCAGGCTATCGGGAGGGACGGATCGAAGCCAGGATTTCAATCGTCCGGCGTATGAGAAGGATGGGCATGGAATGGTCGATAATTGAGCAAGTTACGGGCCTGAATTGGAAAGATTACCGGGATTTGCGGAAATACTGGCCTGGACAGATATCATAGCAGGAAACTTAGTTGTCTGAAATAAGGAAGGGCGTTATCATGGCAGTAATTGATCGGCAGACTTTGGCTGAAGGCTTCTCATGCGGCGATTTGCCCGAATGCGGGAAAAGAGTAGCAGCCTTTGCCCAGATGGCATTGGATTCCGTTCATAGAGATATGCTTGTACAGATATATTATGATTGGATCATCGCCATTCATAAGGAAGATTTAATTTTCAATACAGGGGAGCCCCATTATAAAATTTTTTCCGGAGGTCAAGCAGCGCTCCGCTACCTGGCACATAATTCGCCGGCTCGGTGCGGTACTGTGAGAACCCTGAGGCGGCTAAACGATCTGGGTATTTCTATGAGCCGGGAATTTTACCATGCTCAAGGGCAGCAGGTAGAGGCGGCGAATATACGGCAGGCAATGGGTTATTTAAATGAAGAATTCGGGCTGGACAAAAAAATCTTTGATCTTCACAGACCATGCTTTATACGGCTGGGTCAAAGCCATACAACGGAGCAGGACCATTGGCGAATTATTCAAACTGACATGAGCAGCAGCATCAGCATATATTTTTATCCTTGTTGTATTAATATAGAAGAACCGATTCATCGGCTGTTTCGCCAGTTGGCGGGCATTTGTTATAATCGGTTCCGGTCAGAAAAGAGAGATTTGTCTCGATCCATTGAGGACGAGATTAAAAGCTGGTGCTGTCCAGAAGTGGATCTGCTGACAGAAAGAAGGCAAAAAGAGATGATTGTAGAAGGCATTTGTCTCGGCCTTATACATGGGAGCCCTTTTGAGGACGGGAATCTTCCCAACAATGTAAAGACTAGGCGGCGTCGGATAAAAATGCTTATTCAACAAACGCTGCATAGATTATAGGAGAGAGCATGCGTATTTTTATCGCCATTAATTTTAATGATCAAACCAAAAATAGACTAGGGGATACAGCCTTAGCCCTGAAAGAATTTATGCGGAAGGGAGCTTTAACTCCTATTGAGAATCTGCATCTGACGTTAGCCTTTCTGGGCGAAGTCCCTGAGGATCGGATATACGATGTATGCCGTGCAATGGACGATGTTCACTGCCCGTTATTCGAGCTGAATTTTTGCCAGCTTGGACGGTTTCAACGCGGAGCAGAAGGCCTCTATTGGCTGGGAATTACAGAAAACCAAACACTTTTTGAAATACAGCGGAGGTTAATCGGTCAACTTCAGAAGAGGGGCGTTCAGCCGGACCGAAAAGCGTTTCGGCCCCACATCACACTGGCGAGACGAGTCGTGATGAATGGGGCGTTTAATATCAGCGATTTTAACCGACAATTGCCCCAGATCGGTCAGCAGGTGTACGGAATCAGCTTGATGAAGTCAGAGCAGAGCCATGGTAAGGTCTGTTATACAGAGCTGTACTTTAGAAAGTGTGATTAGACGATCCGCTCATTGGCTTTCATAAAACATAATTTGATGTTTGGTATGTATAACAAAAAAGCGGCGTTATTTTTAGTCATGTGCCCATTTCTATTTGTTGCCTGGATTTGTATAATGGTTTTAAAATAAGTTCATGGAAAAGCGAGAAGTCCGCAGACAGCGGTTTCTACAAACGGAGGTAAGGAAATGAAAAAGAACGCCGGCACCAGCCGATCATGCTCCACGTTGATCGCGCTTCAAAGTGCCACGAAACAGGGAGATATTATCTTTGGCAAAAACAGCGACCGTCCGGTCAACGAATCTCAGCCATTGGAATATTATCCTCCTGCCGATCATCAGCCGGGCGAAATGGTACAATGCACCTACATCAAAATTCCCCAGGTGGAGCATACCTTTGGATACATCGGTTCCAGGCCATATAACATCTTTGGATTTGAACACGGGATCAATGAGCATGGAGTAATCATCGGCAATGAGGCGGTTACAGGCAGAGAAACTCCCGAACGTCAGTGGGGTCTTATTGGCATGGACATGCTCAGACTGGCTCTGGAGCGGGCCGACAGCGCGGCAAAGGCTGTGGAAATTATCGGCAGGCTGCTGGAAACCTACGGAACAGGTGGAGATCCTTTGATCCGGCCTCAGTATTTCAACGCCAATTATATTATCGCCGACTATGAAGAGGCGTACATCTTCGAATCTTGCCAGCGGATGTGGGCCGCTAAAAAAATCGACCATGTGGGACATATCGGAAATATCTATGCCTTGACGGACGACTACCAGATGATTGGAAGCCAGGTGATTGAAGAGGCATCCAAGAAAGGCTGGTGCAGGAAAGAAGATCGGATCAACATCAGCCAGACTTTTTCCATCTCAGACTGCGACTATGAAGATGGTGAAGCATATTTTCGATATATCCGGCAAGAAGAGCTGATGACGGGCAGAGAGCCGTTTACTGTGAAAATGATGATGAATAATCTGAGGGATCATTACGATCTTTCTTACAGAAAACCCCTTCCATACGACATCGCCACCTCTAAGATGCCGACGATCTGCTGCCATCCGGGAGGCATGAATGGATGCGCGTCAGCGGCAAGCGTGGTCTGCTCATTGGATAAGGATGCTGCCGATCCCTTTAAATTTGTTTATTGGGGAAGTATGGCACCGCCGTGCTGCTCAATCTTTACGCCCAAGTTTAATATCGGATGGATCCCCCAGGAACTGGCGGATGCCGATGGAATGTACAATCCTGACAGCCCTTGGTGGACCTTTACAGAGCTGGAACGGTATATCGCGCTCAGCTACGATGACTTTGCTCCCATGGCAAGAGAAGTCTTTAATCCCATGGAAGAGGAATTCATTCTGCAGGTGGAGAGCGCGAAAAAAGAATTTGATGGCAACAAAGAAAAGCTGAAAGAGCTATCGCAAGAAGCCTTTACGCGAAGTCTGGAATCTGCCAGAGAGCTGACGAAAAAAATTAAAGGCCGGCTGGCGCAGACTAGAATCAACTATCTGATGTTGGATTACTTCCGGGACTCAGCGGCAGGATGCAACATGCCGTATGATCAGAGCTTGATAGAAAGGATAGGAAAATGAGCAGCAATGGATTGAAACAACATAAAGTAGGGGTAATCGGAATTGTTGGGATGATCTATGCCATGACCGCGGCCGGAGCTTACGGAATCGAAGATATGATTTCGGCGTCAGGGCCGGGTATGACAATCATCATGCTTTTGGTGCTCCCCCTTGTATGGGCATTCCCCATCGCACTGGCTTCCTGCGAGCTGGGATCGGCCATTCCCGATGAATGCGGATTTTACAGATGGGTTCAGCGGGCCCTAGGAGAGTTCTGGGGATTTCAGATCGGCTGGCTGAAAAATATCGGCATCTACATTAATGTGGCGGTATTTGTTGTTTTAGCTACGGATTATCTGTCCTCTTACATAGGAATGAACCATTTTCAAAGCTATATCTGCAAGGTGATCATCATTGGAATTTTCACCTGGATAAATTTACGCGGAGTTAAGGATGTGGCCATTGTCAGCTCTATTATTTCCGGGGCGATTCTGGTTGCCTTTGCGGGCATAGCAATTATCGGATTTTTAAATTTTTCTCAAAATCCCTTTGAACCGGTGATTGCCACTGGACAGACGGCTATTGGCAGCATCGGGTCCAGCATTGCGATCGGTATGTGGATGTATGCCGGTTATGAATCCATGTCCAGCCTGGCAGGCGAATTGGAAAATCCTCAGATCATTCCCAAAGCCATTATCATTGCGCTGCCGCTGATTATCGGAACTTATGTGCTGCCCACCATCGCTTCCCTCGGTTCAGTGGGACAGTGGGAAAGCTGGGGTTCTGACGGCGTTTCTTATGTCAACGTAGCGATGCAGTACGCTCCCGCATTCGGTGTGGCCTTTATGCTGGTGGCATTTATTTCAAACATTTCCATGTTCAACGTTTATCTGGCTTCCGGAGCAAGGGGATTTTTCGTAATGGCAGAGGATAACCTGGCTCCCAAAGCATTGACGAAATGCGATAAAAAACACGGTGTTCCTTATGTGGCCATTCTCAGCCTTTCGATTGTTTCGATGGTTTTATGCGCCTTTAACTTTGACATTCTGGTGACGATCGTTGCCCTGTTCAACCTGGGACTCTATTCCTTGATTATGATTTCCCAGATTGTGCTGCGGCGCACAGAGCCGGACCTGCCCAGACGCTATAAGATTCGTCTGGGAAAAGTGGGTACCGATATCTTCTGCGCGATCCCGGTAATCGTAGCTTTCATCGCTCTGTATATCAACGGCGCCGACTATTTTGTCCTGGGGCTGCTGGGGATGATCAGCGGGCCGATCGCCTATATCATCTTTAAGCGGGCCTACGGCGGACTTTATAAAAACGATCCTCAGAAATATCCCATCAACAGCCGCACAAAGCTGGCGGTAGGGGATACGAAGCGATTATCCTTTGCCTTTGGGTTATTGTCCGTGCTGATGATTATCGGGAGATTATTCCTGCCCGGATATGAGGATCCCCAATATTATACGGAGGTTTACGGGCCGGAAACGATCTTTCAAACGTTCATGCTGTTGATTACGGCAGCGGCTGTGATCTGTGCAGCGGCGGCAGTTGTCTTTGGAGTAATGTATAAAAAGCTGGAATTAAAGGAAGGAAAGAATGAATAAAAAGGCTCCGACAAAAGAAAAATATGTAATCATGCCGGATTCCTTTAAGGGAACCATGGATGCCATTGAAGTCTGCCGGATCATGGAAACTTCCATAAAAGCATATGATCCCCAGGCACAGATCATCAGTGTTCCCATCGCCGACGGCGGGGAAGGAACTGTGGATTGTTTTCTTCATGCCTTTGGCGGCGAAAAAAAAGAAGCGCAGGTGACCGGTCCTTTCGGAGAAACTGTGCATGCGTGCTATGGAAGAATTGGAGAAACGGCCGTTGTGGAAATGGCGGCTGTTTCGGGGTTTTCCATTGGAAAAAAGGGAGGAAATAATCCTTCCACAGCCACGACTTATGGGGTTGGCGAGTTAATCAAGGCCGCTGTATCCGGCGGCGCAAAAAAGATTGTTTTGGGACTGGGCGGCAGCTGCACCAACGATGGCGGCGCAGGAATGGCTGCTGCTCTGGGAGTTCGCTTTTATGATGAACAGGGAAATCTTTTTCTTCCGACAGGAGGGACCTTGGACCAAATCAGCCGTATCGAAACTTCTGAGTGCGGCAGGTTTTTGAAAGGGATTCAGATTGAAGCCATGTGCGATATAGAAAATCCTCTCTACGGGCCCAATGGTGCGGCGTATGTCTTTGCGCCGCAGAAGGGCGCGGACCCAGATATGGTAAAGGATTTGGATTTGAATCTGCGTATCTATGCCCAGCGAATTAAGGAATGGACGGGAATCGACGTATCCGAGATCAAGGGAGGAGGAGCGGCCGGAGGAATGGGAGCCGGCGCCTTTGCCTTTCTGGGCGCCGAGCTGAAACAGGGGATCGGCGTAATTTTAGATTTGCTGGACTTTGAAACTACCCTCAGAGATTGCCGGGTTA
Source organism: Hominibacterium faecale (assembly GCF_020734085.1). Lineage (NCBI taxonomy): Bacteria > Bacillati > Bacillota > Clostridia > Peptostreptococcales > Anaerovoracaceae > Hominibacterium > Hominibacterium faecale. The sequence goes on along the minus strand of NZ_JAJAGH010000010.1, from coordinate 84,513 downwards.
TTTTTACCGGGGAAGGGCAGTTGGACCGGCAGAGCCTGGGAGGCAAGGTGATCGCAGGGATTGCCCGGCGCGCAAAGAAGGCGCAGGTCCCTGTAATTGCAGTCGTGGGAACCGTAAAGGGAGATATATCGCCAATTTACGATTTGGGAGTATCCAATGTGTTTCAGACGGATCCCGGTACATATAAAAATGAAGAGGAACTGAAGCGCAATTGCCGCAAAGACCTGGCCAGGGCCATGATGCAGGCGCTGACCCATGCCTGACGGACCGTTGCTTGTTACTTCCGTGTGATCAGCGCGGCATCGCCTCTCTGCGGCAGGCGGGCTGACAAAATCGGCTAAAAGAAAGAGAGAAACGCTGCCATTACCTTGCAAAAGGTGGATGGCGGCGTTTTTTTTTGCGGCATCCTAATAAGAAGTGTAGAATGATCTGCCGACTATGAAGAAACAGACGACGTTGAATTTGAATGAGCTGGAATGTCAAATACCTTTCTGAAGCCGGAAAAAAACAAAAATATTTTTTGAATTTTACTCATTTTCCAACGATTGAGCCGCCTCAAATCAGTTAGCATGCAACCAAACCCTTCTTTCCCCAACATGAGGCCCGCAACCCCGCAACTTTGCGTAAAAATCACAAAAATCATTTAAAAATTTCCGAATACTCGTTTTGGCCTCGGCAGAGCGCAGATACCAGCTTCATTGGACGCCTATTCCCCACAGCGTAAAAAACACTTAATCTTGCATCGATGCGTCTAGCAGGGTATAATATTTATCCGTTGAATGTGGCGCTGTCCAAGGCGGAAATTAAGAGTTAGCTCAACTATCGATGAAAACAATAATACATTGTTGAACCAATTGTTTCATTGGACAATTTTCGACATCGCCCCCGGCGAAGCTGTTCCAATTCGAAATCACCCTGGGCGAAGCCGTACCAATCCGGCGCTGCCGCAAGACACAAAGAACTAAGGAGGGGACAACAATCGACATTAACCAGATCATTCTATATATCATGGTCTTTTTTGCGCTGCTGGGCGCGGCGGACCGCATTTTCGGCAGCCGGTTCGGGCTGGGAGAAAAATTTGAGGAAGGAATCATGGCCATGGGACCCCTTACCATATCTATGGCAGGACTGCTGGTACTGACGCCGGTTCTCGCCAGATATCTGAGCCCGGTGATCGTTCCAATTTTTCAGAAGATCGGCGCTGATCCGGCCATGTTTGCCGGAATTTTCTTTGCCATCGATATGGGCGGAGCGCCCCTTGCGGCAGAGATGACGGCTGATGCCCAGGCAGCCGCGCTGGGAGGCATTATAACCGGCGCCATGCTGGGTGCCACCATCGTCTTTACCATACCCGTTGCTTTGGGTATCGTCCATAAAGATGATCGGAATATTCTTGCAAAGGGAATCCTGACCGGCTTAATAACAATCCCCCTGGGCGTCTTAGTCGGCGGACTGACAGCGGGATTTCCCATAGAAATGGTAGGAATAAATACCATTCCCATCGCTGTCATTTCTCTAGCTATCGCTTTTGGCATGTGGAAATGGGAGCGTATTTTGATTACGGCTTTTATCTGGCTCGGCAGACTCATCGTCACCGTCAGCATCATCGGCCTTGCGCTGGGTTTGACAGCCCAGCTCACCGGTTTTGAGGTGTTTGAAGGGATGACGCCCCTTTCACAGGTGTTCTTAATTATTGGGAACATCGCCATCTTGCTGGCGGGAGCCTTTCCCCTGGTACATTTAATCACCCGCCTTTTCCAAAAGCCCCTGATTAAAGCCGGAAGGCATCTGGGAATCAACAAGGCTGCCGCTGCTGGTTTTCTGGTCAGTATGGCCAACAGCATACCCATGTTTAACATGCTGAAAGAGATGGATACCAGAGGAAAGGTGATGAATGTGGCCTTCGCTGTTTCCGGGGCCTTTGCCCTGGGCGATCACCTGGGATTTACTGCCGGCTACAGCCCCAATATGATCGTACCCCTATTGGCGGGCAAACTGACAGCAGGCGTGACGGCAGCAGCATTGGCCTTCTTTCTTAACCGGGCCTAGTCCGAAGGTGACGATTGGCCCCAGCGGCGGAACATCTCGACACTGCTGTCCGCTGGCGTCTGACTCAGAAAATTCGAAAAAATCAGCAAATCGCATGGAAACGTAAAATTACGAACGATACGGTTTGATGTAGACAAGAATGTTCGCTATACTTCAAAAAAACTTCTTTTTTTCGCCCATTCTTCATTGAACAAATCCCCTAAAGATGCTAAAATTATTCCGTAAACTAAGCGAAAACTTACAAAAAGGCGAACAATATTTGCCTGTGATACGAAAAATGTACGGAAAGGGCGAAAACATGGTAAGAAGAATATATGTAGAGAAGAAGAAGGGCTTTGACGTAGAGGCGCGCAGCATGCTGGAGGATATTCAGCAGAACCTCCACATAGAAGGACTGACTGGCATCCGGATTTTAAACCGCTATGATGTGGACGGTATAGACGATGCTACCTACCAGAGAACCAGATATACAGTGTTTGCAGAACCAGCCATTGACACTGCTTACGACGAGCAGATGCCGGAGGAGCTGAGTTCTGCTACTTTTTTTTCCGTTGAATACCTGCCGGGGCAGTATGACCAGAGGGCGGATTCAGCGGCGCAGTGCATCAAACTGATCAACGCTGAAGCAGACGCTGTTGTCAAGTTCGCAAGAGTGATCGTGCTGGAGGGCAATGTGCCGCCGCAGCAGCTGAAAGAAATTGAAAACTATTGCGTCAATCCGGTGGATTCTCAGATCGCTGATAACGCCAAACCGGAAACACTGGATATGGAAACCGTGGTGCCGGAGGATGTGAAAATCATCGAAGGATTTATAAATAAGGACGAAGAAGCCCTGGAACAGTTCCGCAGGGAAATGGAATTCGCCATGAGCCCGGACGACCTGCGAGCGATTCAGGAATATTTCAAAAACGAAGAAAAGCGGGACCCGTCCATTACCGAACTGAAGGTTATCGATACCTATTGGTCGGATCACTGCAGACACACCACCTTCAACACAAGCCTGACGGACATCCAATTTGACGAGGGACCATATGGAACCATGGTCAAAAAGGTCTTTGAAGAATACATGGGCATGCGCAGTGAAGTCTACGGCGATCGTGATAAGGACATTTGCCTCATGGACATGGCATGCATGGGGACCAAATATCTGAAAAAACAGGGAATTCTCCACGACCTGGACGAATCGGAAGAGATCAACGCCTGCAGCATCAAAGCAAAGGCGAAGATCAATGGCAAGGAAGAAGACTGGCTGGTCATGTTTAAAAATGAAACCCATAACCATCCGACGGAAATCGAACCCTTCGGCGGCGCGGCCACATGTCTGGGCGGCGCCATCCGCGACCCGCTTTCAGGCAGAGTCTATGTTTACCAGGCTATGCGTGTAACCGGCGCGGCCGATCCCAGACGACCGGTGTCAGAAACGATTCCGGGAAAACTGCCGCAGAGAAAGATCACCCAGGGCGCGGCTTCCGGCTATAGCTCTTACGGAAACCAAATCGGACTTGCTACCGGCCTTGTGGATGAACTATATGATGAAGATTATGCGGCAAAGCGGATGGAAATCGGAGCTGTCATCGGCGCAGCTCCGGCGGACCACGTCATTCGTAAAGTTCCTCAGCCGGGCGATGTGATCGTCCTCGTGGGCGGCCGCACAGGAAGAGACGGCTGCGGCGGGGCCACCGGCTCATCCAAAGAGCATACGGAAGAATCTATTCTCGAATGCGGAGCGGAAGTACAAAAAGGAAATCCGCCGGTAGAACGAAACATCCAGAGAATGTTCCGCAGAAAAGAAGTTGCCACATTGATCAAGCGCTGCAACGATTTCGGTGCCGGAGGCGTATCGGTGGCCATCGGCGAACTGGCCGAGGGACTGGACATCAACTTGGATCTGGTGCCGAAAAAATATGAAGGACTGGATGGAACCGAGCTGGCCATTTCCGAATCACAGGAACGAATGGCCGTTGTCATTGAAAAGGAAAAAGAAGAAGAATTTATCGCCTACGCCCATGAAGAAAACCTGGAAGCGACAACCGTAGCCAGAGTAACGGACGAAGGCCGCGTAAGAATGTACTGGAGAGACAAGTGCATTCTCAACCTTTCCAGAGCCTTCCTGGACACCAACGGCGCAAAACAGAAAGCAGCCGTAGAAGTCAAAGGCGGCTTTGACATCAAGCAGCTGACCCAGACCCTTTCACCGGAAGAAGCGCTGAAGGACCTGAACTGCTGCAGCAAGAAGGGTCTGATCGAGCGGTTTGACAGCACCATCGGAGCTTCGACCGTGCTGATGCCGCTGGGCGGAAAATATCAGCTTTCACCGGCGCAGGGCATGGCGGCCAAGCTGCCGGTAACAGAAGGCGAGACCACCACCGCCACCCTCATGACCTACGGTTTCAACCCTAAGATCGCCAAGGCCAGCCCATTCCACGGGGCCATGTACGCGGTGATCGACTCCGTAACCAAGATGGTTGCCATGGGAGCGGATTATAAGACGATCCGTTTGACCTTCCAGGAATACTTCGAAAAGCTGGGACAAGACCCCAAACGCTGGGGCAAACCAATGGCCGCCCTTTTGGGCGCGCTGCGGGTGCAGAAGGAACTGTCCATCCCGTCCATCGGCGGCAAGGACAGCATGTCGGGAACCTTTATGGACATCAATGTTCCGCCGACGCTGGTTTCCTTTGCCGTAGCAGTTCTGGACGCAGAGCAGGTGGTATCCACCGAGCTTAAAAAAGCCGGAAGCAGACTGGTTTATCTGCCGTCTGTTAAGGATGAGGAAGGAATCCTGGATTTTGAAGCGTATCGCAAGACCATGGATAAAGTGAGAAGCCTGACCGCGGCAGGCAAAGTGCTGGCAGCTTCCGCCATCGGCGAAGGCGGCCTGTTCATGAGTCTGGTCAAGATGGCCGTAGGAAATAAGATCGGCGTATCGGCTCCGGATACGGAAAACACTGGCCTCGATTACGGCGGACTGGTTCTGGAGCTGGATGCCGGCGAGCAGCTGGATGACCTTTTGGCAGGCGTAAGATACGAAGAAATTGGAAAAACTATGGAAGAGCCTCGAATTGAAATGAAGGGTATTTCCATGAATCTGGATGATATTATCAAAGAGTGGGAACAGCCGCTGGAAAGCATTTTCCCGGTTAGAACAAAAGATAACGGCCAGGAAACCGTGGAGACACTTTCCTGGACAGAGCGCAATACCAAGGCTCCGGCCATCAAGATCGCCAAGCCCCGCGTATTGATTCCAGCCTTCCCGGGAACCAACTGCGAAATGGATTCCAAGCGAGCCTTTGAGCGGGCAGGCGCCCAGGCGGATATCCACATCATCCGCAATATGACCCAGAGCCAGCTGATCGACTCCATCCAGGAATTGGAGCGCAAGATTAAAGAAAGCCATATCATCATGATCCCGGGCGGCTTCAGCGGCGGCGACGAGCCCGACGGCTCGGCCAAATTCATCACCGCCGTGTTCCGCAATCCGCGGATCAAGGAGGCGGTTACCGATCTGCTGGAGAACAGAGACGGCTTGATGCTGGGAATCTGCAACGGTTTCCAGGCGCTGATCAAGCTGGGACTGGTACCTCAGGGAAAAATCGTCGATCCGGATGAAAACAGCCCGACCCTGACCTACAATAAGATCGGACGGCATGAATCCTGCCTGGTGCGTACCAGAGTGGCTTCCGTCAAATCGCCCTGGCTGGCGGGAGCGGAAGTGGGCGACATTCACACCATTCCCGTATCCCACGGAGAAGGAAGATTTATCGCCGGGGAGGAAACCCTCCGGGCCATGATCGCCGGCGGACAGGTCGCCACCCAGTATGTGGACTTTGACGGAAACCCGTCCATGGATATCGCCTTTAACCCCAACTTCTCCAACATGGCCATCGAGGGAATCACTTCCCCGGACGGCAGAGTACTGGGCAAGATGGGACACTCAGAGCGAATCGGACCGTTTGTTTATAAAAACGTAGACGGAGCAAAAGATCAGAAGATCTTTGAATCAGGCGTAAACTATTTCAAATAATGGATAAAAGATAAAGCAGGAGGTAACAAAGGTGAAAGTTGCAATTATTATGGGAAGCAAATCAGACTACCCAGTAGTACAAAAAGCAGAAGATATTTTAAAACATTTCAATGTGGAAACAGAAACAAGGATCATTTCGGCTCACAGGACGCCGAGAGTGGCCGAGGAGTTCGCCGCAACCGCGGAAGAAAAGGGCTTTGAAGTCATCATCGCAGCGGCTGGAAAGGCCGCCCATCTGGCGGGCGTGCTGGCGGCGACAACACCGCTGCCCGTGATCGGAATTCCAATGAAATCCAGCACTCTGGACGGACTGGATTCCCTGCTTTCCGTGGTACAGATGCCCAAAGGCGTTCCCGTTGCCACAGTGGCTGTTGACGGAGCGGAAAACGCAGGATTGCTGGCAGTGCAGATCCTCAGCACCAAGTATCCTGAGCTGAGACAGGCCATCAAAGATTACAAAAAGAAGATGGAAGAAGATATCATTAAGCTGGACCAGGAATTTAATGCGCCGCCGGAACAGAAAGTCATTATTTCAGATAAATAAAGGGAGGAAAGACCGATGCAAAAATTAGAACAGCTCTATGAAGGAAAAGCAAAGAAAGTATTCAAAACTGACGACCCCAACTTGTACATCGTAGACTACAAAGACGATGCCACTGCCTTCAACGGCGAAAAGAAAGGCCAGATCGCAGGTAAAGGCGCAGTAAATAACGTGATGAGCAATATCATGTTCCAGCTGCTGGAACAGAAGGGGGTTCCCACCCATTTCGTCGAGCAGCTCAGCGAACGGGAAACCGTAGTAAAAGCAGTAAAAATTCTGCCTCTGGAAGTAATCACCAGAAACGTTTCCGCAGGATCCTTTGCTAAGAGATACGGTGTGGAAGAAGGAATCGTATTCGACAAGCCGACCTTTGAATTTTCCTATAAAAACGACGATCTGGGCGATCCACTCATGTGCGAATCCCATGCCCTTGCCCTGGGACTGGCGACGGAAGAACAGATCGAAACCATTAAAAAATATACGACCATTGTCAACGAAACACTGAAAGAATTCTTCCTGGACAAGGGACTGAAGCTCATCGACTTTAAGATCGAATTCGGACTCTTTGACGGAGACGTGATTCTGGCCGACGAAGTTTCACCGGACACTTGCAGACTGTGGGATGTGAAAACCAACGAAAAAATGGACAAAGACCGTTTCAGAAGAGACCTGGGCAATGTGGAAGAAACCTACCAGGAAGTGCTGAAGAGGGTACAAAAATAAAAATACAGGGGGATTAGGAATGAGAGAAGGTAAAATTGAATATGGATGGGGCCGGGCCGCAGAAGATGAAAAATTTCATGACGCATGCGGCGTTGTAGGCGTATATGCTCCGGGGAAACAAGACATTGCCCGCGGCGTCTATTTCGGACTGCACGCTCTCCAGCACAGGGGACAGGAGAGTGCGGGCATCGCTTCCAACAAGGACGGGAAAATCCAGTACTATAAGGATATGGGCCTTGTTCAGGAGGTCTTTAATGACGAGATCATCGGCCGGCTCCAGGGGGATATTGCCATCGGCCATGTGCGCTATTCAACGGCGGGGGAAAGCCACGCTGTCAACGCCATGCCACTGGTAGTCTATTACCGTGGCGGAGCCATCGCGCTGGCCCATAACGGAAATTTGGTGAACGCCCATATCCTGCGCAGACAGATGCAGGAAAACGGCGTCATTTTTCAGACCGGTATTGATTCAGAAGTGATCGCGGCCCTCATTGCCAAGCATGTGAACCAGCACACCATTGAAGAGGCCATTACCAAAACCCTGGACGTGATCCGGGGCGCTTATGCGCTGGTGATTACCGTGGGCGGCAAACTGATCGGCGTACGGGATCCCGGCGGGATTCGTCCGCTCTGTATCGGAAGAAATGATGAAGGCTTTGTCCTCGCATCGGAAAGCTGTGTTTTTCCAGTGATGGGAGCAGAGTTCCTTCGGGATGTGGAGCCGGGAGAAATGATCGTAATTGAAGATGGGGAGCTGAAATCCTTAGACTATACCCAAAAGAAAAGACGGGCTTCATGCGCGTTTGAGTATGTTTATTTCTCAAGACCGGACAGCAAGCTGGACGGAGTCGGCGTATATACGGCACGCAGCGAATGCGGAAGGATTCTGGCAAGAGAATGCCCGGCAGCCGCGGACATGGTCATATCCGTTCCCGACTCGGGGACAGTGGCGGCGATCGGCTATGCGGAGGAATCGGGAATTCCTTACGGTGAAGGGCTGATTAAGAACCGCTATGTGGGCAGGACCTTCATTCAGCCGGATCAGCGGATGCGGGAGCTGTCGGTAAAACTCAAGCTGAATGTGCTCAAGGGCAATGTGGAAGGAAAGCGGATTATCATGGTGGACGATTCGGTGGTGCGGGGCACGACCAGCGGCAAGATTGTTCAAATGTTGAAAGACGCAGGGGCCAGAGAGGTCCACTTGCGGGTGGCGTCCCCTCCGGTTACAGACCCATGCTTTTTTGGAATCGATACCCCGGACAAAAGTAAACTAGTTGCAGCAGCCCATTCTGTCGACGAAATCCGCGAGATGATCGGAGCGGATTCGCTGGGCTACCTCAGTGTGGAAGGCATGCTGAAAGCCATTGGAATGGGCAATGATAAAACGTGTACGGCCTGCTTTACGGGTGATTATCCCATGGAGCTGCCGGAACTGGACATGGAACGGGAGGATGAACCATGGATGATAGGAAAAAACTGACCTACAAGGATGCAGGTGTAGATACAAAAGAAGGCGAGCGTGCAGTATCCCTGATGAAAGATCATGTAAAACAGACCTTTAATGAGAATGTGCTCACAGGTCTGGGCAGCTTCGGCAGCCTTTTTCAGATCGATGTGGCCACGATGAAACAGCCGGTCCTGGTATCCGGTACCGATGGGGTGGGAACCAAGCTGAAGATCGCTTTCTTAATGGACAAGCATGACACCGTGGGAATCGACTGTGTGGCTATGTGCGTCAACGATGTGCTGTGCCAGGGAGCCAAACCCCTCTTTTTCCTGGACTATATTGCCACAGGAAAAGTGAAGGCAGAGAAAATTGCCGATATTGTCAAGGGCATTGCCGAAGGCTGCAGACAGGCCGGCAGCGCTCTGGTGGGCGGAGAAACCGCGGAGATGCCCGATTTTTACGGAGAAGGGGAATACGATATGGCGGGATTTTCCGTCGGCATGGCAGATAAAGAAAAGATCATTACCGGCAAAAAGGTGGATGAAGGAAATGTGATCGTCGGCATCGCTTCCAGCGGAATCCACAGCAATGGCTATTCTCTGGTGAGAAAAGTATTCTTTGACAAGATGGGCATGGATGTTAAGGACCACGTGGAAGAACTGGGCATGAGCCTGGGAGAAGCGCTGCTGACTCCCACCAAGATCTATGCGGCCGCTTGCAATGCGGTCATTCCCAAATTCGATGTCAAAGGAATTGTCCACATTACTGGCGGCGGTTTTTTCGAAAACATTCCCAGGATTCTGCCAGAAGGACTGGCGGCTAAAATCAAGATTGGTACATGGGAGGTACCGCCGATTTTCCCATATATCAAGAAGTGCGGCAACATCGACAAGATCGAAATGTTTTCCACCTTCAACATGGGCGTAGGAATGATGATGATCGTAGATGCTAAGGACGCCGATGCAGTAGTAAAGGCGCTGCGCGCAGCGGGCGAGACTGCGGACATCATCGGCCAGGTGGTTAAAACCGATGACGATCAAGTAATATTGGAGGACAAATAGATGGTCAATATTTCCGTACTGGTTTCCGGCGGAGGCACCAATCTGCAGGCCCTCATCGATAAAATTCAGGCCGGCGAACTGGAAGGGGCCAGGATCGTTCAGGTGATTGCCAGCAGAGAAGACGCCTACGCCCTGGAGCGGGCGGCCAAAGCCGGAATCAAGGGAAAAGTGGTCAAGGAAACTGGACGGCTGCTTTCAGAGCTTGCTTCCGAAAACACCGACCTGATCGTGCTGGCCGGTTATATGAAGGTGCTGGAGCCGGCGGTGATCGACGCTTACCGAAAACGGATCGTCAACATCCATCCGTCCCTGATCCCAAAATACTGCGGCAAGGGTTTTTATGGCAAGCGTGTGCATCAGGCTGTCATCGACGGCAAAGAGAAGGTTTCCGGCGCTACCGTACATTTTGTGGACGAAGGAGTGGACACGGGAGAGATCATTTTGCAAAGAGAAGTCCCCGTCGAGCCCGGCGACACGGCGGATACCCTGGCTGCGAGAGTTTTAAAAACGGAACATGTAATTTTAGCGGAAGGAATTAAGAAAGTTATGGCAGAACTGCCAGAAAAAGAAGGAGGCAAGAAATGGGCGGAGTAATTGGGTTTGTTTCCAAACAGGACTGCGTGATGGACCTGTTTTTCGGGACAGATTACCACTCTCACTTAGGAACAAAGAACGGCGGCATGTGCGTCCTGCAAGAGGACGGGTTTAACCGCTCCATTCATAATATACAGAACTCACCGTTTCGAAGCAAATTTGAGAGCGATATCGAAGAGATGAAGGGGAATATGGGCATCGGCGCTATCAGCGATGGCGATCCACAGCCGCTGACCGTCTGCAGCAGACAGGGCGACTATGCCATTACCACAGTTGGGCGTATTAATAACAAAGAGGCCATTGTAAAAGAACTGCTGAAGGATCGGCCGACTCAATTTATGTCCATGAGCGGCGGTACGATTAATAATACGGAGCTGGTAGCAGCCCTGGTTTCCACCGGACGAGATATCGTCGATGGAATCCGTATCGCCCAGGCAAAGATCGACGGCTCCCTGACCATGCTGATTTTGACCAAAGAGGGCCTTTACGCGGCAAGAGATAAATACGGAAGAACGCCGCTGATCATCGGCAAAAAGGACGGAGCTTACTCCGCCGCATCCGAATCCTTTGCCTTTATCAATGTGGGATACAAATACCAGAGGGAGCTGGGACCGGCGGAAATCGCCTTTCTGACAGCGGATAGCGAAAAGACCGTCAGCGAGCCCCAGGAGGGAATGCGGATCTGCGCATTCATGTGGACCTATTTCGGATACACCACATCTATTTACGAAGGCAGGAATGTAGAGCTGATGAGAAACCGCAACGGCGAACTGCTGGCTCAGAGGGACGGCGATCTGGATGTGGATTATGTTGCCGGCGTTCCCGACAGCGGCATTGCTCATGCCTTAGGCTACGCCAACCAATCACGGGTTCCCTATGCCAGACCCCTGATTAAGTACACGCCCACCTGGCCCCGCAGCTTTATGCCCCAGAACCAGAAGGCGCGTAACTTGATCGCCAAAATGAAGCTGGTACCTGTATTCCAGATTATTCGCGACAAAAAGTTCGTGTTGGTTGACGACTCCATCGTCCGGGGAACGCAGCTTTCCGAAACCGTTTCTTATCTGATTGATAACGGGGCCAAAGAAATTCATGTCAGGTCCGCCTGCCCGCCGATCATGTACGGCTGTAAGTTTCTCAATTTCTCCCGGTCCGTCAGCGATCTGGAACTGATCACCAGACGCGTTATCCGGGATTTGGAAGGCATCAAAGGCGACGAGATTTCAGAGGAACTTTTGGCAGAGTACGCGGACAGCAATACGGATAAGCACGAGGCCATGGTCGAGGAGATTCGCAAACGGCTGAAATTCGACAGCCTGAAATTTCAGAACCTGGAGGATACCATTGAGGCCATCGGCGTGGACAGCTGCAACCTTTGTACTTACTGTTGGAATGGAAAGGAATAGGAAAAATGAGAGCATTACTGAGTGTTTCAGATAAAAGCGGAATTGTAGAATTCGCACAGGAACTTGAACAGCTGGGCGTTGAAATTATTTCCACCGGGGGGACCCACAAGCGGCTCTCCGATAATGGCGTGAAGGTCATGGGCATTTCGGAAGTCACCGGATTTCCCGAATGTCTGGATGGAAGAGTCAAAACCCTTCACCCTGCCGTGCACGGGGGAATTCTGGCCATGCGTGATAAGCCGGAGCATATGAAGCAGCTGGCTGATTTGAACATTGAAACCATCGATATCGTGGCCATCAATTTATATCCTTTCAAGGAAACGATTTTAAAGCCGGGGGTAACGCTTCCGGAAGCCATTGAAAATATCGACATCGGCGGACCGACCATGCTCCGTTCGGCGGCGAAAAACCACAAGGATGTGGTGGTTGTCTGCGACCCTGGCGACTATGCAAAAGTAATCGAAGAGCTGAAAGAAAACAAGGCGGTTTCCTACGATACCAAATACAGGCTGGCGCTGAAGGTGTTCCAGCATACGGCTGCCTATGACGCCATGATTTCCGACTATCTGAGAAAGGAGATCGACGGTGAGCTGCCGGATAACCTGACTCTGACTTTTGAAAAAGTCCAGGAGCTTCGTTACGGAGAAAACCCCCATCAGAAGGCTTCTTATTATAAAGAGATCAAGCCGGCTGAAGGCAGTCTGGTTATGGCGCAGCAGCTCCACGGAAAAGAGCTTTCCTTCAATAATATCAATGACACCAACGGAGCACTGGCAGCGCTGAAAGAGTTCACAGAGCCTACGGTGGTAGCCGTAAAACACGCCAACCCGTGCGGCGTTGGAACAGGATTTGATATTTTGAGCGCTTATAAAAAAGCATATGCGTGCGATCCGACCTCCATCTTCGGAGGCATCGTAGCAGCCAATCGGGCCATCGACGGGCCGACGGCTGAGGAAATCAATAAAATCTTTATCGAGATTGTCATTGCCCCGGACTTTACTGAGGAAGCGATGACTGTTCTGACCCAGAAAAAGAACATCCGTCTGCTCAAGCTGGAGGGCATCGACAAGAAAGGTCCTGCAGGAGAGATCGATATTAAGAAAGTCAGCGGCGGCCTCCTGGTGCAGGGAACCGACGATGTGCTCTTTGATGAAGCGGAATTAAAGGTTGTGACCGACCGTATTCCGACGGATAAGGAAATGGAGGACATGCGGCTGGCCATGAAAGTGGTGAAGCATATCAAATCCAACGGCATCGTCATTGCCAAAGACCAGGCCACCCTCGGTATCGGGCCTGGCCAGGTGAACCGCATTTGGGCGGTGGAGAATGCCATTCGTCAGGCGAACGCTCCGCTGCAGGGCGCAGTGCTGGCATCGGATGCCTTCTTCCCCTTTGATGACTGTGTAACCGCAGCAGCAAAAGCCGGGATCACAGCCATTATTCAGCCGGGCGGCTCCATGCGGGATCAGGAATCCATCGATAAAGCCAATGAGCTGGGAATCGCCATGGTATTTTGCGGAGTCCGTCATTTCAAACATTAATTGCAGGAGAGGAATATGAGAGTACTGGTAGTGGGCGGAGGCGGCAGAGAACACGCTATTGTGTGGAAGCTGGCCCAAAGCCCGAAAGTTGATAAAATTTATTGTGCCCCCGGCAACGCGGGCATTGCCCTGGACGCAGAATGCGTGCCTATTAAGGCTGAAGATATAGAAGGCATATGCGCCTTTGCCAAAGAAAATCAGGTGGACCTGGCCGTAATCGGACCGGAAGTTCCGCTGGCAATGGGGATTGTGGACGAACTGGAGAAAACCGGAATCACCGCCTTTGGCCCCAACAAAAAATGCTCCCAGTTGGAAGCCAGCAAGGCCTTTACCAAAAGCTTTTTGGAGCGGCACCAGATTCCCACGGCCGGATATAAAGAATTCACAGACAAGCAGGAGCTTTTAGAGGCGGCAGGCTTGTTCGGCTACCCGATGGTTTTGAAAGCCGACGGTCTGGCTGCTGGCAAAGGTGTTGTGATTGCGGAAAACGAAGAAGATGCGAAAAAAGCCATTGAAGAGATGATGGGCGACCGGGTTTTCGGCAGCGCCGGTGATAAAGTGGTGGTAGAAGAATTTCTGACCGGTGTGGAAGCTTCCATGCTGTGCTTTGTTGATGAACATACCATCGTCCCCATGGAGTCAGCTCAGGATTACAAACGGATTTACGACGGTGATCAGGGACCTAATACGGGTGGAATGGGAACCTATTCTCCAAGTCTGGTGTTTGATAATGCGCTGGAAGAGCAGATTCGTGAGGAGATTCTGATTCCAACCCTCAAAGGCTTTCAGTCGGACGGGCTTGATTTTAAAGGCGTGCTGTTCATCGGTCTGATGATCTCCAAGGACGGCCCCAAGGTGATTGAATTCAACAATCGTTTCGGCGATCCAGAGGCTCAGTCGGTTCTGGCCAGACTGGACAGCGATCTGCTGGACATCTTCCTGGCTGTGACGGAAAACCGGCTGGCCGACGTAGAGATAACGTGGAGCGATAAGAAAGCAGTCTGCGTTGTTCTGGCTTCCGGAGGTTATCCGGGAAGCTACGAAAAAGGAAAGGAAATTACGGGACTGGAAAAAGTGGATAGTGACGTGGTTGTATTTCATGCAGGAACGGCTTCCGAACATATCTGTGATGAACAGTCCTGCCGCAGCGCGGTGGTGACTTCCGGCGGCAGAGTCTTGGGCGTCACTGCCATAGGTGATACCCATGAGCAGGCCAGGGAAAAAGCTTTTGATAATGTAAAACGAATCTCCTTTGATGGAATGCAGTACAGAAATGATATTGGAATAATCAACTCAAATCTGTTATAATAGAAAAAATAAATCAAGGGAGGCAACGTTATGAAAAAGCAAATTATAACCATCAGCCGTGAGTTTGGAAGCGGGGGCAGATTGATCGGAAGACGTTTGGCTGACGATTTAGGGATTCCCTATTATGATAAAGAACTCCTTTCAAGAATTGCCGAAGAGAGCGGCTTTTCCAGAGAGATGATGGAAGAGGCGGAGATGAAAGCGAAAAACAGTTTCTTTTACAGCCTGTCCTCTGCTTTCGGAACGGGAGACTCCGGGCCGGACAGCTTGTCTCTGAATGAACGCTTTTTCTTGGCTCAGTTTGATACTATCCGCAAGATTGCAGATGAGGGCTCCTGCGTTATTGTCGGAAGATGTGCCGATTATGTTCTTCGAGGTATTCAAGGTGCAACCAACATCTTTATCTACGCGGAGGCAGAGGATAAGATCAAACGGGCTGTAGAAGAGTACGGAGTGCCCGAAAAGGATGTTAAAAAAATCATGAACGACACGGATAAGGCCCGTGCCAATTACTATAATTATCATACCGGCCGCAAATGGGGAGACCCGGTAAACTACAATTTGTGCATTGACAGCGGCTACATTTCTATAGAAAATATCGTGAAGATTATTAAAGACTATCTGGAACTTAAACTGGATCGATAGCGGCAAATCAATCTTCAAGCGGTGTAAAGCGAAAATGACCATGCAAGAGTTGAAACGCTCGCGCATGGTCATATTTTATTCCGTCATGCACACGTTTTTTATATTTTCCGTTTTATCAAAATGCTGCCATTGTTCCGATCATATTGTCTATTGTGGGAGCGCTACTGAATGTACTGGTATATTTATTTGTGTTAAATGTAGAATAAAATTAAAACTTAAATTCTTTGCCAAGTTTTTTTGAATTTAACGTAAAAACTGTTTATTTTTACAAAGTTTTTGGATATAATCATAATAAAGATGGAGTAGGTTGATTGCCGCTGTCTAAGAATTAAGGGGGTCAATATTATGATTATCCGATCAAACTATATGGACATGCTGAAAACATATCGGGATGTGCCGCTTGTCAAAATACTGGCGGGAGTTCGGCGCTGCGGCAAATCCACGATTTTCGAAATGCTGCGGGATGATCTGCAAAGCAGCGGCATTCCAGCAGATCATATTATCAGTATGCGCTATACCTCGGAAGATTTTGACGATGGTATGACAGATAAGGATATGCATAACAGTATCAAAGAAAAAATGGTTGATGACAGCCGGTACTATCTTCTGCTGGACGAGGTGCAGGAAATTGACGGGTGGGAAAAAGCGGTCAACAGCCTGCTTGAAAATGCAAATACCGATATTTATGTGACTGGCTCAAACTCAAAATTGCTGTCAAGTGAAATATCGACCTATTTAACAGGCAGATACATTTCGATTCCGGTGTTTACGCTGTCTTTTGCCGAATATCTGGATTTCAAAAAGTCAAGTGGCCTTTCCGTGAAAGAACTTTTGAATGAATATATCCGTATGGGCGGTTTTCCCATTGTCGCTCGCAGCAGCTTTGACGAACAATCCGCATATCAGATTGTGGAGGGAATCTACAATTCTGTGATTACAAATGATATCACCAGGCGGCATAACATAACCAACTTTGATTTATTCAACCGGGTTGTAAAGTATATTGTTGAAAATGTAGGCAAAACTTTTTCAGCCAATGCTATCGTGAAATTCCTGAAAAGAGAGGGACGCGCGCTCTCCGTCGAAGCCGTGTATAATTATCTTCAATGGTTAGAAAAAGCTTTTGTAATCTACCGTTGCTCACGCTATGATCTACAAGGAAAATCGGTATTAAAAACGCAGGAAAAATTCTATCTTGCCGATGCTTCTCTTAAATACTGCATAATGGGATTCAATCCCAAGTCCATTGCAGCGATGCTTGAAAACATCGTGTACTTTGAATTGCGCCGAAAAGGATACCAAGTTTATATCGGAAAAAACGAAACCAAAGAAATTGATTTTGTGGCGATACGGCGTGACGAACGAATTTATGTTCAGGTGTGCCGCAGACTGCCGGAGGAATCTGACAGAGAGCTTGCCAATCTTCTTGAAATCAAAGACCATTACCCGAAGTATATCGTAACACTTGACGAACTGGCCGCAGGCAATGTAAATGGTGTCAAAATTATGCATTTAGCAGACTTTCTGCTGAAGAAGGACTATTGAAGATTATGGTAAACTAAAGCGCATATGTTGAATTTCAGACGGCATCGCTTTTCCGGAAAATAATTAAAATAAATTTTGATTTTTACGCAATTTTCAACGATTGCTCCCTATCAAACTTAGCTGCAAGCATCAAAACCTGCTTCTTCTCAATATCAGGTCTCGCAAACCCATAACTTTGCGAAAAAAATGAAACCTTCTAATAAAATTTTCCCTAATTAGTCAAAATGTCATACTAGCTGGAGGTATCCGCTGCCTTCGGCGGATGATTACTGCTTTTACCGCATGTGTGATTCGGTATTGAGTTGGACATACTAACGAAAAAAAGGAAAGGAGAGCTGTGAGATTATGAACCAAGTTTACGGGTACGCGAGAGTATCTACGCGGGAACAAAACGAAGATCGGCAGATGATCGCACTAAAGGAATTTGCTGTTCCGGACGCCCATATTTATTTGGACAAGCAGAGCGGCAAGGATTTTAACCGGCCCCAATACAAACGGCTTTTGCGGAAATTAAAGCCGGGAGATGTGCTGGCGATAAAATCCATTGACCGGCTGGGGCGCAATTATGAGGAGATTTTGGAACAATGGCGGATTCTGACCAAGGAAAAACAGGTGAACGTGGCGGTGCTGGACATGCCGCTGCTCAATACACAGGGGACCAAGGACTTGACGGGAACACTGATCGCAGATATCGTGCTGCAGCTGCTCAGCTATGTTGCGCAGACGGAACGGGAGAATATACGCCAGAGGCAGAACGAAGGCATTGCGGCAGCTAAGGCTCGGGGAGTCCGCTTCGGCAGGCCGCAAAAACAAATCCCAGAGGATTTCTTTTTTTTATGCGAAATGTGGAGATCCGGGAAAATCAGCGGCAGGGAAGCGGCGAGGCGTCTGAATGTGACCCATAACACTTTTTTCAAATGGACCAAAGACTGGCTGTAGACATAAACCTTCGTGATAGCATCCGACATACCTGGCGAAAAAAGTAGACTTTTTTAACCACCTTGCTTTATATGGTACATAGAGTAAAATCGTCATAAATCGAGGGAAAAACCTACTAAAAAAAGTATATCACGGCTGGCGAAATTTGTCTGATTTTCTGACCAGGCAAATGCAGGAGGTGATGGTTATCATGGAAGACAGCGACATATTGTTGGAAGAAATCGCAAACAAAACCGGATGCATGTTTCTGTCTGACTTGCACCAGCCCTGCAAGCTACCCGAGATCGGCATAGTCATCGAGACCATACCCTATAACCTTTACTCCCTCCAGAGCTGGAAAGACGCAGCATCTTATATCAGCAGCGAGAAGTGTATGTTGGGCACAGAGGCTGAGATACGGACATTTTTATCAAATTATTGTAAGGAGCATTCAGACATATAAAAAGATTGCAAGAAAATGGCATAAAGAGCCTAACAGAATAAATATATGAAAGATTTCATGAAAGCCGAATGTCGCAAAGATGTTCGGTTTTTTTACTATGTACATGACAGCGCCGACCGAGTAGAGGATCCCTCCTGCGGCCAGCCAGTAAACAAAGTCTGTCGATACGGTAAGAGAACCAATCTGAAAAACGATGGCCCAGCCCATAATCAGGTAGAGCGAAGTGTACAGCCAGCGGGGTCCGTTGAGCCAGCAGACCTTGAGAATAATCCCAACAATGGCCACGCCCCAGACAGCAATCAACCATATGCGTCCTTTGTCCGCATCCATACAATTGGCCAGTACCGGAGTATAGGTTCCGGCGATGAGGACATAAATCATCGAATGATCCAGCTTGCGCAGCCTCTGAACCCGGCTTTCAGGCCCGCGGACATAATGATAGATGCTGCTGCAGGAATAAAGGGCGATCAGCGACAATGCGAAAACGAGAAAGGACCATGAATGTTCACTGGTGTGGAAAAACATGAGCAAAAACGCGGAAAAAACGGCCAGGACCGCGCCGATGAAGTGGGTCCAGAAGCTCCAGTAATCTCGTGGATTGAAAATACGTGTAATCATAATAAATATCTCCTAATATAATTTTAGATATCATTTATTAAAGTATGACAGATTATAAATAAAAAAGCAATCAATATTTTTGACAATGGAGACTATATCCGCTAATATATTCCTTAGAGTGTTACAAACCATGCGCGCAGCGCTGAGAGGAGAATAGAACGTGAAAGAACTGGAATTAAAATACGGATGCAATCCCAATCAAAAACCAGCAAAAATCTATACGAAGGAAGGCGAACTTCCCATTACCATTTTAAACGGACGTCCCGGATATATCAACCTTTTGGATGCCTTCAACAGCTGGCAGCTGGTAAAGGAGTTAAAGCAGGCGACCGGAATGGCGGCAGCTGCATCCTTCAAACATGTCAGCCCGGCAGGAGCAGCGGTCTGTACGCCGCTTTCCGAGACCTTAAAAAAGATTTATTTTGTTGAAGGCGCAAAGCTTTCTGATGTGGCCACCGCCTACATAAGAGCCAGAGGCGCAGACCGCATGTCATCTTACGGTGATTTTGTGGCCTTGTCGGATGAATGCGACGAGCAGACCGCGGAATTCTTAAAACGGGAAGTTTCCGACGGCATCATTGCTCCGTCCTATTCTGAAAAAGCGCTGGAAATCTTAAAAAGCAAACGAAAGGGCAGCTATTTGGTGATCCAGATCGATCCGGACTACACCCCGCACCAGCAGGAAACCAAGGAGGTGTTCGGCATCACCTTTGAACAAGGCAGAAACAATGCACCCATCACGGAGGCTCTCTTGGAGCAGATTCCCACCGATAACAAAGAACTTCCCCAAGAAGCAAAGCGGGATCTTTTGATCGCGCTGATCACCCTCAAATATACCCAGTCCAATTCGGTTTGTTATGTAAAAGACGGCCAGGCCATCGGCATCGGCGCCGGACAGCAGTCCCGCATACACTGCACCAGACTTGCGGGCAACAAGGCTGACACCTGGTTCCTGCGCCAGCATCCAAAAGTTATGGCCCTTCCCTTTAAAGAAGGGATCCGAAGAGCTGATCGGGATAACACCATCGACGTGTATATTTCCGACGACTATGACGACGTCTTGCGGGACGGGACATGGCAGCAGTTTTTCACTGAAAAACCGGACGTGCTGACCAGGGAAGAGAGAAAAGCGTGGCTGGAAAAGCTGGACGGCGTATCGCTGGGATCGGATGCCTTCTTCCCCTTCGGCGACAACATCGAGCGGGCCCATAAGAGCGGAGTTTCATATATTGCCCAGGCTGGCGGATCAGTGCGGGACGATCATGTCATCGAGACCTGCAATAAATACGGAATTACAATGGCCTTCACAGGGCTGAGACTGTTTCATCATTAATCGGAAGGGGAAGGGAAATGGAGATTGAAATCATAAAAGCGATTGTCCTGGGGATTGTGGAAGGCATAACCGAGTGGCTGCCCATCAGCAGTACCGGCCACATGATCCTGGTGGATGAATTTATCAAAATGAAGGTAACGCCGGAGTTTCTGGAAATGTTTCTGGTTGTCATACAGCTGGGGGCGATCCTGGCCGTGGTTGTCATTTATTGGCGGAGGCTGATCCCCACCAGCAAAAAGACCTGGATCATGTGGGTGAAGATTATCGTCGCTTGCGTGCCGGCGGCTGTAGTGGGACTGCTTTTGGACGACGTGCTCAACGCATGGTTTTATAATTATCAGACGGTCGCCATCATGCTGATCCTTTTCGGCATCCTGTTTATTGTCATCGAAAACCGCAATAAAAGTGCTGTCCCCAAGGTGAACAGCATCGATGATCTGACTTACAAACAAGCATTGATTATCGGGGTGTTCCAGCTGATCGCGGCCGTTTTCCCCGGCACGTCCAGGTCCGGCGCCACCATCCTGGGGGGACTTCTGATCGGCGTCAGCCGGACAGCAGCGGCGGAATTCACCTTTTTTTTGGCGATTCCGGTTATGTTCGGTGCCAGCCTTCTCAAGCTGGTGAAATTCGGGATGCACTTTACCGGCGAGGAATCCATGCTTTTGCTCAACGGCATGGTGGTGGCGTTTCTCGTTTCCATGGCTGCCATCAAATTCTTGATGAGTTATATTAAGAAACATGATTTTAAAGTTTTCGGATGGTACCGGATTGTTTTAGGCGTGATCGTGCTGGGGTATTTTGGGGTTAAAATCTTTTTGTAAGAGACGGTGTGAAGAAGTGCCGGGCCTTGAACATCGGAGCATCCTGTGTTGTACGGAAGCCGGATCCTGCCGGGTCGGCCAGGCAGGCCAAAAAACTTTTTTTACTGATTTCTGTTCGAAATGGCCTGATTTAGAGGCAAAGTCCATAGAAAAACAGGTCGTTTTGCTGTTTTTTCAGCAAGCGAAGTGGAGGAAATCCATTTGTTTGCTGCATAGATGCGAGTGCTGGCAATTTATATGCGGTTAGCCGCATATAACAACCAAATTGAAGCAGACAACAGAGTGATTTTACGCCATTTTATATGGACATTGCCTGCAAAAAGGCCGGTTTCGAATAGGATTTGCGAACATTTTTGTTTTGGAGAGCGGCAAGGAGCTGCCGCCCAAAAAAGGAGACAAGCGCCTGCGACGCAGACGCTTACATGATTTCATTTATGACTTATGTATTTACAAAACCGGCTTAACGCCAGTGATGCACCAAGTTTTTATGCGGCTACGGTCAGCTGAACGACCGACTTGCCGCGGTTAAATAAATTCCAATATATGGACCTGCACTTTTCAAATCGGGCAAAAAGTTTTTCCGCTTCACATTCGTTGCAATAAACCTTCCAGCAGCCGCAGCAGCGGCTGTTTCTGCCCTTGTTGTCGATGAATCCTTTAACGTCGTCGAGAGGGTAGCCCAGAAACAGACCGATCTCGTGAGGAAATTCCAGGTGAGAAGATATGCGCACACTGAGATATTGCAAACAATGTTCGAGCCGGTCCGTTTCGTAGCCATAGTTTGAAAGGAAGTCCAAAACACCCCGTCTTTGTAATTCTTTCTGGACCCTGGCGCTGCGGTACACATAGATCAGGGCACGTTTTCCTGATCTGCGCAGCACACGGAGGGATACGCCTTTTGGACGAAGATCGGCGCGGAGAAGCGCTAGCTGCTGCTCTAAAAGTTTTATTGATTTGAAAGAGTAATTAAATATATTGGCACTTTTCAGTCCCGCTAAGGTTGGCGAGCAATGTGCAACCAGATGCTTATCTAACATGAGTTCCTCCTGATCCTGAAAGTTAGTTTATGCTAACCAAATAGGGTAAAAAATATGGAACCTAGCAAATTCCATAAGCGACTTGTTCAACAGGTGGTTAGCTTTAACTAACCAAGAGTATACAGGAATCTTTCAGGTCTGTCAACACTTTTTTGAAAAAGATTTTAGCCTTGATTGACGGACACCACTAAACCATGATATTCTAATAACTACGGCGGTCCGCCTCACGAATGGACATGCCCGAGCGTGCCCAGGTACGGCTGGCATGCTGCAAACACCGCTGCTGCTCATTTGCAGCTGGCGTAAGAAAGGAATGATTGAAAATGACAGAGAAAAAGGGCAAATATTATATTACAACGCCTATCTACTATCCGAGTTCCAACCTTCATATAGGACATACCTATTGCACCGTAATGGCGGATGCCATGGCGCGCTTTAAACGTTTGTCAGGCTATGACGTGCGGTTTTTGACAGGTACGGACGAACACGGACAGAAAATCCAGACCATCGCCGCCGAGCAGGGCGTTTCACCGCAGGAATACGTGGACAAGATCGTAGACGGCATCAAAGACCTGTGGGAGACGATGGAAATTTCCAACGACGATTTTATCAGAACCACAGAACCCCGCCACGTAGAGCGGGTTCAGAAAATATTTATGGAGCTTTATGAAAAGGGCGATATCTACAAGGGCGAATACGAAGGTATGTATTGTACCCCTTGTGAATCCTTCTGGACGGAAAGCCAGTTGGTGGACGGAAAGTGCCCAGACTGCGGACGTCCGGTGGAGAAGGCCAAGGAAGAGGCCTATTTCTTCCGCCTTTCCAAATATGAGGACAGACTTTTAGACCTGTTTGAAAACAACCCGGACTTCCTCCAGCCGGACAGCAGAAGAAACGAGATGATCGCCTTTGTTAAGCAGGGCCTTGAGGATTTGTGCATATCCAGATCCACCTTTGACTGGGGAATCCCGGTTCCCATCGATGAAAAGCACGTGATCTATGTATGGCTGGATGCGCTCACCAACTATATTACGGCCCTGGGTTACCCGGACGATCCGGACCTATACAACGAATACTGGCCGGTGGATGTCCATCTGGTGGGCAAAGAGATCGTCAGGTTCCATACTGTGATCTGGCCGGCTATGCTCATGTCCATGGAACTGCCTCTGCCGAAGCAGGTAAGGGGGCACGGATGGCTGCTGCTGGAAGGCGGCAAAATGTCCAAGTCCAAGGGAAATGTGGTAGATCCGGTGAAGCTCATCGACCGCTACGGCATCGATGCGCTGAAATACTTCCTGCTGAGGGAATATACCTTCGGGCAGGACGGAATTTTTACCAATGAGGTTATGCTCAAGAGAATGAACTATGATCTGGCCAACGACCTGGGCAACCTGGTTTCCAGGACCGTTTCCATGATCGAAAAATATAACGGCGGCTACGTGCCGGAAAGCACAGCTCCGGAAGATGAAACAGACAAAGATCTGAAGTCCATTGCTGTTTCCGCCGCAGGCAAGGTGGAAGCCCATATGGATAAGTTCGAATTCAACCTGGCTTTGGAGGAGATTTGGGTTGCCGTAAGGCGGGCCAATAAGTATATCGATGAGAATACACCTTGGATCCTGGCCAAAAATGAAGCGGACAAGCCTCGTCTGGATACGGTGCTGCACAATCTGGCGGAAACGCTGCGAATCGTTTCCATCCTGATCTATCCTTTCATGCACACCACATCGGGCGAAATCAGAAAACAGCTGGGTCTGTGGTATGCGGACGTAGCCTGGGAAGACGCCTTTAACTTTGATATGATGCAGGGAGAACAGGTGAAGAAAGGAAATCCAATCTTCCCCAGACTGGATATTGAAAAGGAACTGGAAGAGCTGGAAGCGCTCAAGGGCGGCGGTGAGGATGAAAATATTCCTCTGGAATTAAAGGATCAGATCGAATACGATGACTTTGATAAGCTGGACCTGCGGGTAGGAACGATCCTGTCCTGCGAAAAACATCCAAAAGCCGATAAGCTGCTGGTGTTCCAGGTGAAGATGGGAACAGAGAAACGGCAGATCATATCCGGCGTCGCTCAGGACTTCAAGCCTGAAGAATGCGTCGGCAGAAAGGTGGTAGTCGTTGCCAACCTCAAGCCGAGAAAACTGAGAGGCTTGGAATCTAAAGGAATGCTGCTTTTTGCCGATAATGTGGTGGATGGCAAACAGCGGTGTGAATTTGTTACTACAATTGCCGATGATGGAAATCCAGTAACATAGCGTTTAATGGGTATCGGGCGGGCCGCTTTGACGGCCCGCTTTTTTTCAGGAGGAACGTGAATATGAAAAAGAAAAGGATCGCGCTGCTGTTTGCAGCAATTTTTGCAGCTATTGCCCTGTGCTCCTGCGGACCGGAAGACATCGATCTGGGAATGGGAAAAACCCAAGTGCTGGAGAATTATATTGAATTTACCCCAGTCAACGCCATCATGTGCAGCGACGAAATCTATGCGCCGGTGGGCAGTGAAAGCGGATGGGTGTACAACGGCGACATGGAAGACCCGGCCTATGTGGCATTGGTGGCAAACGTTAAGAATCTGACGGACAAAGAAATCAAGATGCAGAATTTTGCAGTGCCCATCCTCAAACAGGGCGGTCAAGAATACGAGTCCTATCAGAACCTGCTTCTTGTCAACAATGATACCCTGCTTTCTTCACGAGAGGCGATCGGCCCCAAGGAGGAAGGCACGGTCTATATTCTCATGGATGGCCAGCAAAAGACAAGAGGAAACGCTGAGGTGGAGCTGACCTTTGACAACGATGACTACGAGAAATATGATATTTACCATTTGAAGCTGGATACCAGCAAGAACATCGATCAGACCCTTCCGCTGAAAAAGGACAAAGCCGTTACAGCTGATGGATACGGAGAAATTACTTTGAAAAAGGTGGATACCGGCAAAAGGGTAGAGCCGACCAAGGCGTCCAAATACGACGGATATACATACTTTACGCCTAAGAAACCGGATACGGTTTTGCTGGACATTCAGATTGAGGCCGAAAACCTGCAAAAGGAAAAGTGCCCGGATGTGAACTTTGTCGGCGCGCGGGCAGTAAAAGGAGAGAAAACCTGTTACGGGTATGTGGTTACGGAAACCAAGGACAACAAGAATCTAAAGGATTTGGTGGACTTAAAGCCGGGCGAAAAGAGGCTGGTACATGCGATCATAGAAGTTCCCTCTGAATGGAAGAGCGGCGGAGTCCAGCTTTACCTGTATTTCAACGGCCAATTTTATGAATACAGCTGGAAGTAATCAAGTGTTTGAAACGATAGGGAGATTGGAGGAATGAGAAAATGTTGTTTGATTCCCATGCGCATATAAACAATGAATCCTTTACAGAGGAAGAACGTCAGGCGCTGATCGAAAAGATTGAAGCGTCCAACCTGGATTATGTGATGGACATTGGGTTTAACCTGGAAAGCTCGGCGATGGCGGTAAAACACGCCCAACGTCTGCCCTGGTGCTACGCGGCGGTGGGATGCCACCCCCATGACACAAAGGATATGGACGAGATGCAGCTGGCCATGATAAAAGGGCTGGCGAAAAAAGATAAGGTCCAGGCCATTGGAGAGATCGGGCTGGATTTCCACTACGATTATTCAGACCGGGATATCCAGCGATACTGGTTCCGCCAGCAGATCAAGCTGGCCAACGAGCTGAAAATGCCCATTGTGATCCATGCCCGGGAAGCGGATCAGGAAGTGATGGATATTCTCAAAGAGGAAGGTGCTTTTTCTCAGGAAAGGAAAGGCTGGTTTCCGACCCGCTATGATGGCAGCGGGGATGCCCGCGTCCTGCTCCACTGCTTTTCAGGAAGCAGGGAGCTGGGCAAGCAGTATGTCAAGCTGGGCGCTACCATTTCCATTGCCGGGCCGGTGACCTACAAGAATAACAAAAAGACGGCGGGCGTAGTGGAAGAGCTTCCGCTGGAGGTGCTACTTGTAGAAACCGATTCTCCCTACTTGACCCCGGAACCGTTCCGCGGCAAGCGCAATATTCCGCCCTATGTGGAATACACGGCAAAGAAAGTGGCGGAGATCAAAGGCATCCCGCTGGAGCAGACGGCAGCTCAAACCAAGGAAAACGCGATGCGCTTTTTTGGAATCAAGTAATGGATCCCCTCCGGGAGCGGCTACTTTTTGACGGTAGGCATATCGCAGTTGTGCAGAACCTGCCTGGATAAAACGAAGCAGATCAGGGCCGCCGCCAGTTCCCAAGCGGAGAGTGCCCCAAGGGCGATTACCATGGCTGCTGGTCCGCCGACCAAGTAGAATACGGCCATGGCTGCCGCCAGGCCCGGGATCATGAAAAGAATGACAACAAAGAAGTACACGATCAGCAAAAGTCCCTGTGAGAGATTGGCCTGGGTCCACCGCAGGGACAAAAAATTGATTGCCAGCAGCAGCAACGAGAAAAGAATGTAAGCCAGCATGCTTATAAAGGTGAGGGCCGGGCTGCTGCCCAGGATGAAAGCGGGGATTCCTAAGAACAAGACGCTTTCGACAACGATTTTCAGCATCATCTCCATGTTGCTCCAGATGAGTTTTTGAAAGGGCGAGGCAGGAATCATGTAAATATAATGGGAATAGAGTTCCATCAGACCCCGTCCGGTGCCGATCATGAACACCTGCATCCACATGAGTATCTGCACCAAGGTGAGCAGACCCAGACTATCCCGCAGGAAGAAAGAGACTGTGATGATGATTACGGCAGCAACCAGCATATACAAACTGAAAAAGCCAAAGCGGTTTTTGCGGAAGGTTTCACGCATGTGTTTGTAAAAAAGGACCTGCGGTCCCAGGCCGCTGAGGCCGGTTTTGGTTACTTTCACCTTGGCCGTTGTGGAACCGGCTGCCTGTACGTCGCCTTCCGCTGCTGCCCGTTTCCGCTCAAAGCTGGTTTCGGTAGCCACCAGCACATCTTCATAGTAATCGGAACGGCTGAACAGGATATAGAGGAACAGGACTGCCCCCGCAGCGGCCAAAAGCCCCAGCCAAGCCAGCCCTGCCGCCATACTGCCCTGGATCAAAGCGATGGCCCCGGCCGATGCCCAGCCTACGAGCGGGGTGGCGGCTAGAAGAGGGGACTGGATGATGATGCCCGTAGCCATGCTGCCATGGGCGGCAAACTGAAAGACAGTATAGATGAGCAGGGGCACGAATACGGCGACTGCCAGGATCCGTACCGTCCGTTTTCTGCGGGGCCTTCCGTTGGTAACGCTGTATATGACCAGCGATAGCAGGGTGAAAACGATGGTGGCCAGGATAAAAGCGCCAAAGAGAATCAGTACGCCGTCGAATCCTACTCCAAAACTAGCAAGCGTGCTGCTCTGAAACAGCAGAAAAAATCCTGCAAAAAATGACATTCCCGCCATGCGGATCAGCCCATAGAGCAGGGTTGCCCTGGGATTGACCGGCGATACGAAGAGAAGATTAACGTCGCTCATTTCAAAAATGGTATCGCCTGATGAAAGGCCCTTCTGGACGGCCAGGCCGTAAAAGAGCAGCAGAAAGGCAAAATAAATGGGTAGTAAATAAGATGTTGGATACGCATGATTCATCTGCCCGGAGCCCAAAAGGGTGGTCGCCAAAGCCCCGCCGATGGCAGCGAACACCAAAAGATAAAGCACCAGCTTGGCCGGCTTGTGGATCACGGCTTTTATTCTATTTTTCAAACTGGTACGAAACAAATAAAAGTGGCTGCTCATGCTTTCTCCTCCCCGCTACCTTCCGTGATGGAAAAATACAGATCTTCCAAATCGCTGCCGCTGTCCAGGTCCTCTCTGCGGCAGGCCCGTGCGATACGTCCGCCTGTCATGATACAGGTGGTATCCCAATTTTCTTCTACGCTTTCGATCATGTGAGTCGAAACGATCATAGCACACCTATCCTTTTTCAATTCTGCGATCAAGCTCTTCAATTCCCTGATCGCATGGGGGTCCAGGCCCACAAGAGGTTCGTCGAAAATGACGGCTCTGGGATTGGTCAGGGCTGCGCAGCAAATGCTTACTTTTTGCTGCATGCCTTTGGACAGCTCTTTACCCAGCTTGTTTTGCTTATCATCAAGTTCAAAGCGCCGCAACAGCTGGGATGCCTGAGGTTTCCAGTCTTTCAGCTGGTAAGCGCGGGCAATAAATTCCATATGTTCCTGTACGGTCAGCATGGGGTAGAGGGCCGGCATCTCCGGGATGTATCCCAGCTGCTGCTTGGCCTCTTTGCTGCGGTTGTCATATCCGTTTATGGTAATAGCGCCTTCAAAACGCAGCAGCCCGCAGATGCATTTGATCAAGGTGGACTTTCCTGCTCCGTTGGGGCCCAGCAGCACGGTAAGCTCACCGGGCTTTACCGTCAGGGACAGATTATTATTGGCAATAAATTTTCCGTACCGTTTTGTTAAATTCCTTACTTCTATCATGTCTAGGGTTCCTCTCAATGTTACGCAGCCTGCCCGGCCATTATAAGCGGTCAGGAGCATGGGGATAAAACCGTTGCTCATATGATACAGGAACTGGAGGTGCAAGTCAATTTTTTCCGCCCTGCCTGTCCCGCACCGTCCCCGCCTCCCCTTTGACATTCCTATCTGAACAGCTCAAAGCACGAGTCCCGCAGCTTCTCGAAATTTGTCGCAAAAAAACTGGTATTTTCTATCGGATTTCGACAAAGGAAAATATTGGCGTAAGGTATAATAGCTCCAGGCTTGTACAAAAGGAGGAGTCTGTAAATGGAACTGATATCAAAAAGGCCGGTTATCGGCAAAGAAAAAGGGGATATTCATATATGGGCCGTAGCGGCGGTGGTTGTATTGAGCTTTCTAGTGAGCAGAGCGTGTTTTATGGGGGAAACGTTTCCTGCGGGAATCGCCCTGCTTACGGCCTTGCTGACCTATCATACATTAAACTTTTACTTACTTCCAGTCATGCTTATTGGACTGGGGACGTTTTACAGCAGTGGGATCGCCATCTGGGGCGACGTGGGCGCGCTGTGCGGATGCGCACTGGTGTTTCTATGCACAGCCAAAATTCGATTTGCAACTTGGCACAAAGCCGTCATTGCAGGGTCGATCACGGTGATCTCCAGGAGCATCTATTATATTGCCGCAGGATATACATATCGAATCGCTGCAGCGGACCTTCTCCTGGAGGGCTGCTTTGTCGCGGTGCTGTGCGGCATCTTTGAGATTCTTCTCCAGCTGGTGGACAAAAGGGAACCGAGAAGCGGTACTGCCGGCGGGATGCTGGCCATTGCATCCGCGGCTATGCTGATCGTTTCCGGGACAAGCCTGCCCTGGGTTTTAATACCGGCGGCCATGACCATTACGCTGCTCATCGGCTATCTCTTTGGCACCATGGAAGGATTGCTGGTTGGTTTCGTTTCCGGGCTTATCCTGATCCTCAGCGGCGGCCCGCCTGGAGCCATCCTTGTCTTGGCGCTGGGAGGCGTTGTTGCAGGGTTTGCCAGAGGTCAGAATAAACTTGTAGCTGCGTTATGCTTTGCGGCAGTGACAATGGGCGCGGGGACCATTGAACTATCCGTCAATTTGGCGCTGCCCATATACGGCCCGCTGGCATCAGGGGCAATCCTTGCCTTGATGCCGCAAAAGTGGCTTTTCCGGCTGGATACGGCCCTTTGCACATTTCTGCGCTGCGGCGTTTTCAAAGAAAAGAAAAAGAACGCGGAAGCATCCGCTTACTTAGAAAGGATCCGGAGAAATTTTGATGACCTGTCATCCCTTTTCGTCTCACAAGAAAACAACCGGATCCTGATGTCCTATCAATTTAAGGCCATGTCCAGAATTATCGACCATACAATTAAAGAAATAAGCAGCAGGCCCGGCGCCGCCTCCGTAAAGCTTTGCGCCGAGCCTGCCTGGGCCGGCTATGCGAAAGACCGGGGGATCTCCGGTGACAGCTATATGTGGGAAGAACTGCCGGACGGGCGGTTTGCCATCGTCCTCAGCGACGGCATGGGAAACGGCAAGACAGCGGCAACGGAAAGCAGCCTGGCCGTGGCTGCGGTAATCAAGCTGCTCAAGGCCGGACTGGAGGTGGAGCTGGTATTAAAGCTGCTCAATTCCATTCTCCTGCTCAATGCGGAAAATGAAATTTTTTCAACCATTGACCTGGGTATCCTCAATAAAAAAACCGGGAAAATGAAATTCTATAAAATCGGCGCGGCAACGACCTTTATTAAACGGAAAAATGCTGTGGAGACGGTGAAGGTTTCGGCCATGCCAATGGGGATTGTAGATGGACTGAAGATCGATTATGTGACGGTCCATTTGAATCCAGGCGACCAGGTGATCATGATATCCGACGGAGTGACCGATTCCAAACGAGAAGACCTTTCCATGGAATGGCTGGCCCAGACCATCGAAGAGATCAAATCCAAGGACCCGCAGACAATGTGCGACCTGATCATGAACCGGGCCGTAGAAAACTATGGCTTGAAAGAAAAGGATGACTTGACGGTTTTGTCTGTAAGAGTCAGCTGATCTATGATATACTGGGTCCATGATCAGAGAAAGCATTAAAAAAACTATTTTTAAGCATAATTTAATCAATCGCGGAGAGCACATTGTGATCGGCCTTTCCGGAGGCCCTGATTCAGTGTGCCTTTTTCATGTGCTGAAAAGTTTGGAAGAAGAATTGGATATTTGCTTGTACGCAGTCCATGTAAACCATAAATTCCGCCCCGGCGCTGCCGAGGAAGACCAGGGTTATGTGGAAAAGCTGTGCCAAAGTCAGGGCGTACCATGCCGGGTTGTTGTCCGGGATTGCGCAAAGCTGGCGCAGGAGCAGGGAATGAGCAGCGAGGAAGCGGGACGAAAGGTGCGCTATCAGGCTTTTGAAGAAATGTGCCGCAGCCTGGCTGACAGGGGCATTGCAAGGGAAGCCATTAAGATTGCTGTCGCCCAAAATGCTGACGATCAGGCGGAAACGGTGCTCCTTCGCCTTTTGCGGGGAACCGGGCCCGACGGATTGGCAGGGATGGCCTATCTGCGCAGGGAAGGGGATTTTGCCGTTATACGGCCGCTGCTGGATATGAAGCGGCAGCAGATTGAAGCTTATTGCCGGGAGCACAAACTGGATCCGAGGATCGACCAGACCAACCTGCAGTCCATTTATACCAGGAATAAAGTCAGGCTCCAGCTGATACCATATTTGAAGGAGCACTTTAACAGCAGCGTTGACAGCGCGCTGGTGCGGCTGAGCAAAATCGCTGCTGAGGATAAAGAATATCTGTGGAAGATCACAGAACAATCATATAAGGAGCTTATGATAGAGCCTGGAATTTTAAATCTGGCAGGCTTGCAGTCTCTGGAAAAAGCCATTCGCCGCAGGGTCATGCTCAAAGCCTTTGAAGAGGCCGGACTGGAGCAGGATATCACAGCGCGCCATTTGGAGGCGGCGGACCAGCTTTTGATGGAAGGCGGTACTTCAAAGTCTCTGGACTTTCCCGGCGGCTGTAAAATGACCATCGGCTACGGCTGTGTTTCTTTTAGAAAAGAAATCGATCAAACGGCCGCCAGGGCCAAAACGCGCCTGAAAATGCGCTTGGCCGCCGCGGAAGAGGAATTCCCTCCGGGAGCGGCTGTCTTTGACTGGGAAAAGATATGTGAGGGACATGGAGCTTCACCGCAAGTTCAGCTGAGAACAAGGCTTCCCGGTGATTATATCGGACTCAAGCTTGGACGTAAAAAAATACAGGATTTTTTTGTTGACAAAAAAGTCCCCAAGGAAGAACGGGACCGGGTGCCGCTGGCTGCCATCGGCAGTGAAATTCTATGGATGGTAGCCGACGGGCGGACCAATCTCAAGGCCCATCGTTACAGTGAAAAATATAAAGTCGATCAGGCAACAAAAGTGGTCCTTTTGCTTGAAATTATTTGTGAAATATGATAAAATGACATACCCAATTTTGGATATTAGAACAAAATTTAAATAAAAACCGACACGGGAGGACGGAAATTTGAAAAGGTTATCGAAAAATATAGGAATTTACCTGATCATCTTTGGACTGGTACTTGCCATGGCATGGTTCTACAGCAGCGGTTCCGACAAGGATGCGGAAAAGGAAGTTTCTTTTTCCACAATGGCTGAATACGCGGCGGACAGCCAGATCTCGGAGATTAATATCACAGAGACCAAGATCAGCGCTACGTTGAAAGATGACAGTCAGGTATACGCATACGCATCCAATGTGGTCGACTTGCAATGGTTCAACGAGAAATACGTGTATCCGCAGATTGATGCCAAAACGCTCAAGTATAAGACCGACGAGCCTCATAAGGAATCGATCTTCATCACCCTGCTGCCAACCCTGATCATGATCGGGGCGCTGGTTTTCTTCTTCTTTATTATCATGAACCAGAGCGGTGGAGGCGGCAAAGCCATGTCCTTCGGCAAGAGCAAAGCAAAATTGCAGAAAGACAGCGACCTGAGAAAGGTGACGTTCAAGGATGTTGCCGGCCTGGATGAGGAAAAAGAAGAGCTGGCGGAAGTGGTGGACTTTCTGCGCAACCCCAAGAAGTACAACAGTCTGGGCGCACGGATTCCAAAGGGAATTCTGCTTGTGGGCCCCCCGGGAACTGGTAAAACTTATATTTCCAAAGCTACTGCCGGAGAGGCAGGGGTTCCTTTCTTTACCATCAGCGGTTCTGACTTTGTGGAAATGTTCGTCGGAGTCGGCGCCTCCAGAGTCAGAGACTTGTTCGAGCAGGCGAAAAAGAATTCGCCCTGTATCATCTTTATCGACGAAATCGATGCGGTGGGCCGCAAGAGAGGCGCCGGCCTGGGCGGCGGCCACGATGAACGGGAACAAACCCTCAATCAGCTGCTGGTAGAAATGGACGGCTTCGGTGAGAATATGGGAATCATCATACTGGCTGCGACCAACCGGCCGGATATCTTGGACCCGGCTCTGCTCAGACCCGGCAGATTTGACCGCCAGGTTGTGATCGGCGCGCCGGATATCAAGGGAAGAGAAGAGATTTTCAAAGTCCATTCGAGAAACAAACCACTGGCAGACGAAGTGGACCCCAAAGTTCTTGCCAGACGGACTCCGGGTTTTACCCCTGCGGATATCGAGAACATGCTCAATGAAGCGGCTCTTTTGACAGCCAGAAGAAATGGAATTAAAATCCGTATGGATGAGATCGAAGAAGCGATTACAAAAGTAATCGCAGGTCCGGAAAAGAAGAGCAGGGTAATCAGTGAAGAAGAACGAAAACTGACTGCTTTCCATGAGGCTGGTCATGCGGTAGTCGCCCACTCTCTGCCGAAAACCGATCCTGTTCATCAGATCACCATCGTGCCGAGAGGCCGTGCTGGTGGATTTACAATGATCCTGCCCAAAGAGGACAAATATTACGGCACCAAAACCACCATGCGCGAGCAGATTATCCATCTGCTGGGCGGGCGTGTAGCGGAAATGCTTACCCTGGACGACATCAGTACGGGAGCCAGCAACGATATCATGCGGGCGACGGAAATTGCCAAGGATATGATAACCAAATATGGTTTCAGCGACAAGCTGGGACCTGTCAACTACAGCTCATCGGATGAAGTGTTCCTGGGCAAGGATTTCTCCACCAGGCAGAACTACTCAGAAGAAACTGCTTCTGAGATCGATGAGGAAGTTAAAAATATTGTAGAAGCTTGCTTCGAAGAGGCAAAAGCGATCCTGACCGAGCATCTGGATAAACTTTATACGGTGGCCGAAGCGCTGCTGGAGATTGAGACGCTGGACGGCGAGCAGTTCGAGCTTTTGTACAGCGGAAAGATGACTGCCAAAGAGCTGGCTGACGATGTGCTGGACAAAGAGAACCAGCGCCGTGAAAAGAACGCAGCCGAAGCAGAAGAAGCTGCGAGAATTCTTCGGGAACAAGAAGAACGGGAGGCCAGAGAAGCGGAAGAGGCGCTCAATAGTATGGTCCTGGATAAGGACGGTGAAGAAAAAAATTGGGTTACAGAAGGCGAGGAAGAGCCGGATGACGACGATATGCCCAGTGAAGAAGAACTGGCAAAGTATGACGAAGACTATTTCGCCGATGACGATGAGGAAATGGATGAAGAGTCAGAGGATGAGGGTGACCCCCAGTCCGTAGAAGCGCCAGATCAAGACAGTGAAAAGGCTTCGGAGGAAGATAAAGAGGAAAAATAAATGAAAGTTACAGTAAAGGATTGTCTGGAGTTAAGAGCCTTTAAGGGCGCCAGGGTAGTGGCAGGCAGAGCGGCCCTTGGCAATGACGTGAAAGCGGTTTCTGTTCTAGAAGCTACCGCGCCCAAAGAAGTGGCGGCTTATGCCGACGATAAAGGTGAGCTTCTTCTGACTGGTTTCTTTGCGGTCCGAGACGATGTCTCCCAGCAATGCCAGATTGTAAAGCAGGTGGCTGCTGACGGCCATGCGGCTTTGGTCATATTCTATGTGGGCACGGTTGTGCCCGCTCTTGATAAAAAGGTGATCCAGGCCGCGGAAGCAGCCGATCTGCCGCTGATTGTGATGCCGAAAGACAGCCGCGCCCACTACTCCCATGTGATTACGCAGATCATGGAAAAAGTCCTTTACAGCGATAATTTTAGCAACCGGCTGATCAGCAATACCATTTTCCATTTGCTGAACTTTGAAAAACACAGCAACTTTCAATCGGCGGTCCGAGAGGCAGCCATTAATAATGACTTTCAGCTGATTCTCCTCAGTGAAGATTTCAACCCCATCTTATCCGTTGAGACGCGCCATAAGGCGACGATTGCAGAAGCCATTCGTATGGGAAAAGAGCGGGAAGTGGAAAAACAATCGGAAGTCTACACAATGATCGATGTGAATGGGGTCCTTACCTATTGGGGCCCGGTAACGATCAATAATGATAAATACTTTATGTTCATCGTGGACAACGAAGATTCCTATTCCGCAGGGGAGATCACCAAGCTGGCCGAAATCATCGAGCTGGCTATGGGCATGTGGAAATATACTCCGGAAAGAGATGCAAGAGCAGAATTCATCAAAGCCCTCATGCGGGGCAACAAGAGTCTGGCTTACACCTTGAAGGACGAGGCCGGAATCGAAGGGGACGATATACTCAGCGTATTTTTTGCCAAAGGAATCAATCAGGGAATCCTGACTGAATTTGAAAAGCAAGAAGGACTGCATATCATGAAAATCAGCGAGGCCGATGAAACTTACGGCATGATTTTGATTGATCGAGATGACCCGGATGTGGATATTGACGGAAAGAGCAGCTGTGTCAAGCTGTTTAATAAGTTAAAAGAGGACAAGACTGTCCGTATTTTCCATGTAACCGGATTGGATGGAATTGAGGGTGCAGGAGACGCATACAGGCTGATCAGCGAGAGTTGGTCCTTTGTACAAAACGTCTTCCCTTATAAACGAGTATTTACAAAATACGAACTGGCACTGGTGAGCAATTGCATTAATATCCAGCTCCAGGGCGGCTATGTGAAAAAAAATTATCTGGAACTTTTGGAACCCTTCAAGGGCGCGGGAGAGAACAAAGGAAAACAGCTGCTGGATACGCTGGAAACCTTTGTCCTGGATGCCGGGATGAACAGCGGCAAAACCGCTGAATTTATGGGGATTCATACTAACACAGTTCAATACAGGCTGAAACGGATTAACGATGTGCTGGGCGTGGAAATTACCGGAAACCGGGTTATTCCCGGGCTGACGATCGCACTGGCTCTCAAACGCCTTGAGCGGGTGGTTAGTTAATATATTTATGGTAGAAAAAAGGAGAACACGGAATGTATTTTAATTACTTGGACAAGGCTGATCCTGAGATCAGCGCCGCCATCAAACGGGAGATCGGCAGACAGGAGACAAAGATTGAAATGATCGCTTCTGAAAACTTTGTCAATTATGAAATCATGGAAGCGGCAGGAAGCGCTCTGACCAATAAATATGCGGAAGGCTATCCGGGCAAGCGGTATTACGGCGGCTGCGAATTCGTCGATGAGGTGGAGGCTATGGCCATTGAACGGGCCAAGGCGCTCTTCGGCGCAGACCATGCCAACGTTCAGCCTCACTGCGGCGCCAACGCCAATACGGCCGTTTACCAGGCGGTTTTGGAATATGGAGACACGGTTCTGGGCATGGATTTATCCAACGGCGGACATTTATCCCACGGATCCCCCGTCAATATTTCCGGAAAATCCTACAACTTCGTCCCATACGGACTGAACCCGGAAACGGAAAAGATCGATTTTGACAATGTGCGTGAGCTGGCGCTCAAACATAAGCCCAAGCTGATTGTGGCAGGAGCCTCCGCTTATCCGAGGACCATTGAAACGGACAAGTTTAAGGCCATTGCCGATGAAGTAGGCGCGATTTTAATGGTGGATATGGCTCATATTGCCGGTTTGGTGGCAACCGGTCATCATCCCAACCCGATGGAGTATGCTGATATCGTTACCAGCACCACCCATAAGACACTGCGCGGTCCCAGGGGCGGCTTGATTTTATGCAAAGAAAAGTATGCCAAGGCCATCGACAAAGCAATTTTTCCAGGAACCCAGGGCGGTCCGCTGATGCATATTATCGCTGCCAAAGCTGTCTGCTTTAAGGAAGCTGCCGAGCCGGAGTTCAAAATATATCAGCAGCAGGTGATCGACAATGCGCAGGCTTTGGCAAAAGCACTGATTGCAAAAGGTTTTGATTTGGTTTCCGGCGGCACGGACAACCATTTGGTACTGGTAAACCTGGTAGGCAAAAACCTGACTGGAAAACGGGCGGAAAATCTATTGGACGAGGCAAACATCACGACCAATAAAAACGCAGTTCCCAATGATCCCCAGAGCCCATTTGTTACCAGCGGTCTCAGGCTGGGAACACCGGCCATGACCAGCAGAGGATTTAAGGAAGAGGATGTGGAAAAAACAGTGGAGGCCATGGCGCTTGTTCTGGATAACCCGGATGATCCGAAAGCCATGGAGCAGGCAAAAGCCATCGTCAAAGAGCTTTGCCAAACGTATCCGCTGCATACTATTCAGAAATAGAGTTTGAAATGCTCGCATATTGACGGCAGGCAAAACTGTTGACGCGAACCCTTTACAATGCAGCAAAACAAAAAATATTGCAAATCCTATTCGAAACCGGCCTTTTGGCAGCCAATGTCCATATAAAATGGCGCTGCAGGCCGGATTGTATCCGGTGTTAGATGCAGATAACCGCATGCAAGTCGCTTGTATGCGCCTATATGCAGCAAATAAATGAATTTTGCCATCCTGGCTTGCTGTGAAAACGGCAAAATGCCCTGTTCTTCTATGAACTTTGCATTAAAAACAGGCCATTTCGAATAGAAACCGGCCAAAAAAGTTTTTTTGCTGTTGGGACGGCCCGGCCCACGTGCAATTAAGGATGCTCTGGCACCCAGAGGCAGTGTTTACACTGCCTCTATTTTGATACCGTCATTCTCCAGGAGTTGAGGCCGGGAACAAATCATCGCGATCTGTGCCTGGCAGGCCTTTCCAGCGATGATTTCAGGCCTTTTTTACGGCCAATTCACCTATAAACAGCATGTAATTATCGCTTTTATAGCTTTTTTTCTTTTCCCACGATAAAAAATCATCGTAATCTTAGACAAAAACAAGCTCGAGCGATCATTTTACTTTTCACCCTTTACTAATCCGGGCCCGAAGGGCCCGCTCCTTCCATAAAAGGGATCGAAAAAAAGGGCACATCGCATTCGTTTTCATGAATGCGACGGCCCCCCTTAGAAATTCGTGTGCAATACGCGAACTGACTCGCCTAGCGCCGAGTATTGGGCCCCAGTCCTTCCTTCTTCGAATTGTGCCCCAGGTTTTGATTTTTTAGAGTTCCGGGAACTTCCCCTTCCTGCTCCTCAAGAATTTTTTTACCGAGACTTACAAGGCCTTTTGAAGTAAGTTCGCCCAGCTCTTTTGAAGTCATATCTCCAAGATCCATTTTATCACCTCCTACTAGATAGTGTGGGTAGAAACATACGGGTTATACTTGTCCTGGATACGATATTGCCGAAACTTTGAAAAAACGGCTGTCTCCCTTGTAAAGACCAGCTGGAAGAATAATGTATACAACGGAATTTTGGTTGCAAAAGAGCTTGAATTACGTTATAGTGAGGTTGGTGTACCATGCACTGATAAATATTTCACAAAACATCCAAAATACTTAAGGAGGAAATATATATGAACAAGCTTGAAGAACTTCGCCAATTGAAAGAAAAAATAGCTCAGGGCGGAGGACAAAAAAGGATCGATGCGCAGCACAAAAAAGGAAAGCTGACCGCAAGAGAGAGATTGAATGTTCTCTTCGACGAAGGAAGCTTTGTAGAAAACGATGTGTTTGTTTCTCACAGATGCACCAATTTCGACATGGCTGACACCAAGGCTCCTGGGGATGGCGTTGTTACTGGTTATGGTACAGTGGACGGCAGACTTGTATTTGCTTATGCGCAGGACTTTACCGTACTTGGCGGATCTCTGGGTGAATACCATGCAGAGAAGATTGTCAAGGTGCAGGGCATGGCTCTGAAAATGGGAGCACCGATCGTCGGCTTAAATGACTCCGGCGGAGCGAGAATTCAGGAAGGGGTTAACGCGCTTTCCGGATTCGGCAAGATCTTCCACAACAACACGATCTCTTCCGGCGTTATTCCGCAGATTTCCGTAATCATGGGACCTTGCGCAGGCGGAGCGGTTTATTCACCGGCCATCACAGATTTTATTTTCATGGTAGACAAAACAAGCCAGATGTTCATAACAGGACCGGAAGTCATTAAAACGGTTACTGGTGAAGATATTTCCGCCGAGCAGCTGGGCGGCGCTATGACCCATAACACGGTCAGCGGAGTTGCTCACTTTATAGGAACGGATGATACGGATACACTGATGCAGGTAAGAGAGCTGCTCAGCTACATGCCTTCCAACAATTTGGAAACAGCTCCGATCTATGCGACGAGCGACGACCCCAACAGAATGATTCCGGAGTTCAACGATATCATTCCGGATAACCCCAATAAAGCGTATGATATGTACGATATTATTACCAAGATCGCAGACGACGGTAAACTCTTTGACGTTATGCCCCATTATGCGAAGAACATGATCACCTGCTTCATCCGCATGGACGGAGCAACGGTAGGCGTTATTGCCAACCAGCCCAAGTTCGGAGCCGGATGCCTGGACATCAACGCATCCGACAAAGCGGCAAGATTTATCAGAAGATGCGACGCGTTCAACATTCCTCTGTTGACCGTGGAAGACGTACCTGGATTCCTTCCGGGAGCCGATCAGGAATACGGCGGAATTATCCGCCACGGCGCCAAGATGCTGTACGCGTACTGCGAAGCAACCGTTCCAAAGATCACCATGATCCTGAGAAAGGCTTACGGCGGCGCTTACATCGGAATGTGCAACAAGGAATTGGGCGCAGATCTGGTTATGGCCTGGCCGTCGGCACAGATCGCTGTAATGGGAGCCGCAGGAGCCGCCAATATCGTATTTAAAAAAGATATCAAAGCAGCCGACGATCCGGAAGCAAAGAGACAGGAAAAAATTGCTGAATACGAAGATCGGTTCAACAATCCGTACAGAGCCGCGGAGATGGGTTATGTAGATGACATCATCGAACCGGCTACAGCTAGACAGAGAATCATCAGCGCTCTGGATATGCTGAGCACAAAGAGAGAATCCTTACCTGCTAAGAAGCACGGTAACATTCCGCTGTAGGAGGTGGCATAATGAGCTTAATGGAGCAATTTGCAAATCCCGATGTGATGCATAACATGACTTTTGGAGAAAAGATGGCAGGGGCCGGGATCACGACCCTGATGGGAATGGGGATCACGTTTATCGTGCTGATCCTGTTATGGGCCTGCATCGCAATCATGACAAAATTTACATATCGTCCCAACAAGGGAGATAAGGCGCCGCAGAAGGCAGATGCCGCACCCGCTGCAGCCCCGGCAGCTCCCACAGGAGCGGCAGCAGTCACTGCCGATGACAGTTTGATCGCAGTCATTACAGCAGCGATCACTGCTTATGAGGGGGGCGCAAATAATTTCATCGTTCGGAAAATACGCAGAATATCCGGTGACACGACAGCATGGGGTGATGCTGGCCGCGCCGACTGCATTGACAGCAGAAAGTTTTAAGTGAAGGATTTATCAGGAAAGGAAGAGTAAACGAAAATGAAAAAATATAACATTACAGTAAATGGTACTGTGTATGCAGTAGAAGTTGAAGAAGTAGGCGGAGCAGCGGCACCAGCAGCGCCTGTACCGGCACCAGCGGCAGCGCCTGCGGCTCCTGCTCCTGCACCGGCAGCAGCCCCGGCCCCGGCAGCACCTGCTGCCGCAGCTCCGGCAGCGGGAGCAAACACGGTAAGCGCCCCGATGCCGGGAACAGTTCTGGAAGTGAAAGTTACACCGGGTCAGGCTGTAAATGCCGGAGACGTTCTGATCATTCTGGAAGCTATGAAAATGGAGAACGAAATCATGGCACCAGCAGCAGGAACCGTAGATACCGTACCTGCAGCCAAGGGCGCGTCCGTAAATGCCGGAGACGTTCTGGTTACTCTTAAATAAGTGAATTTGATTTGATGAATATACTGGCGGGCACATGCGACCCGCCAGTTTTCATTGTCAGGTATAAATATGCTCGACATAGCGCGCATATTGGAGTATAATAGCTTGCAGAATTCTAAAAAAGGCAGAGCAAAGGAGAAACAAAGCCATGCTACTAGCATTTGACGTAGGAAACACCAATATTGTACTGGGCGTTTTTAAAGAGGGGGAGCTGATCCAAAACTGGAGGCTGGAAACGGATAACAATAAGAGCGCCGACGAATACGGAATGGTGATCAATCAGCTGTTTCAGTACGAAGGACTGGACGTAGGGGAAGTGGAGGACGTGATCATTTCCACGGTAGTACCTTCCGTACTGTTCACGCTGCAGCATCTATCCATGAAATATTTTAATAAAAGAGCGATTGTCATCGGACCGGGTATCAAAACCGGCCTGGTGGTGAAATACGATAACCCAAAGCAGGTAGGCGCAGACCGAATTGTCAACGCGGTGGCAGCTCACGCCAAGTACGGCGGACCGCTGATCATCATTGATTTCGGAACGGCTACAACATTCTGCGCGATCTCAGAAAAAGCGGAGTATATCGGCGGTACCATTGCGCCAGGATTGAAAATCTCTTCAGAGGCTCTGTTCGAAAAGACTGCCAAGCTGCCTAAGGTCGAGCTGGAGGAACCGGGGAACGTAATATGCAGAAATACGATCCACAGCATGCAGTCGGGGCTGGTCTACGGCCATATGGGAATGGTGGACTATATTGTAAAAAAGATGAAGAAGGAACTGCAGGATTACAGCGAGTCGGAAGAACCGGTAAAGGTTATCGCCACAGGAGGGCTGGCTACTCTCATTGACAGCGGGATCGACTGCATCGATCATGTGGACAAGCTGCTGACTTTGGAGGGCCTGGAAATTATCCATAGGAAGAATAAAAGACAGAAATGATGAAAATAGGGAATATTGAGCTGGAAAACCCTTTCGTTTTAGCGCCGCTGGCCGGGATTACCGACGGTCCTGCCAGAAGTTTGGCAAAGGAGCAGGGGGCTGCCCTTCTGTACTCGGAAATGGTCAGCGCCAAGGGACTCTGGTACAAAGATAAAAATACAGAGCGTCTCTTAGAAATCTTTCCAGGCGAAGAGCCGATCGCCTATCAGTTGTTTGGGAGCGAACCGGACATCATCGCCCATGCGGCAAAAACCTTGCGGGGTCGTAAAAATGCGGCGTTTGATATTAATATGGGCTGTCCGGTGCCCAAGGTGGTAAAAAACGGCGAAGGCTCCGCACTGCTGAAAGATCCGGATCAAATATATGAGCTGGTAAAAGCGGCTGCGGATCATGCGGGAAAGCCGGTGACGGCCAAAATCCGCATCGGATGGGATCACGATTCCATCAACGCGGTCCAGACCGCCAAAGCCATTGAGGCTGCGGGGGCCGCTGCTGTTGCAGTTCACGGCAGAACAAGGCAGCAGTATTATACGGGCCATGCGGACTGGGATATGATCCGCAGGGTAAAAGAAAACGTCAATATTCCAGTGATTGGAAATGGAGACGTTTTTTCAGGCGAAGATGCCAATCGCATGCTGAAAGAGACCGGATGCGACATGGTGATGATTGCCAGGGGCGCCCTCGGGAACCCCTGGATTTTCCGCGATGCGATTGCCATTTGGAAAGGCGATGAAAAGCCGCCGGCGCCCTCCCTTGAGCAGCGGGTGCAAACCATGCTCATTCATTTGGAGCGGCTGACAGCAGTCAAGGGCGAGTATGCGGCCGTCAGGGAGATGCGCAAACATGTGGGCTGGTATTTAAAAGGGATCAGAGGTTCCGCGGCGGTAAGAAGGACGATTAACCGCATTACCGACCTGGAGGAACTGAGGCGGGAAATCGAGCGCATTGGCGAATGAGCCGGGAGGTTTGGTATGGGCTGAATGTGTATCTGCCTACGCACCTACACGCTGATATCCTTGCGCCGGAAATGCAGGAAAGCGATCAGCGCCGCTGCCAGCGTGTATACCATTCCCAATATGATCAGCTTGCCGTCCAGCGTCCCATCGGGAATAATGGAGGAAGCGTCCGCATATTTGAATGGCGTGATATATTTGAGCCAATCGGCCTGGCTGCTGATGTTTCCGATGATATTGAGGAAATACAGTAGAGCGGCAAAGCCAAGACCAAGTCCAAGCCCGGATCTACGCAAAAAGGAGGAAATGGCAAAACAGATAAGTGCGATTTCCAGCTGAAGCAGGAACTGGGCGATGTGAAAGAGGACAAACGCCTTAACCTCTATTTGTTCATCGATCAGAACAAAAGAAATCAATGAACAGGCGATGCAGATTGCATTAAAAAGAATCAATTGGCAGATCAGGGCAGCCAGCTTTTCCCAAGTGACCCTCATGCGGCTGATGGGATGGGTGAGGAGAAATTCCGCCGTATGACCGGCCTCCTCCTTAGCCAGGCTGCTGATCCCCAGCAGAGCCGCGAAAAAAGCACCGCCGATTCCCAGAACATTTCCGCATTCGATACCGTAAAAGCCCATCACCGAACCCAAACTCAGCTTATCCATGCCAAAGGCTTCGGTAAAACCCCCCATCTGAGAAAAGATTTTGTCGATACCGCCCATCTGCTTTCCCATTTCCGGGTACATGAGCATACAGATCAAAATCATAAAACCGACCACAGCGCTCCAAATCAGCAGCATCCTGCGGCCCTGCCGCAATTCATGTCTAAATAAGATCATTGGACCCACTCCTTTCATGATAAAAGTGCATAAAGATTTCTTCGATATCCGGTTCGGATATCGAAAGGTCCTGGACAGGAAGGGCATTCAGCGAGGCGATCAGCGACTTCATCTCCCCCTGGTATAAAAAGCGGACACTTTCTGCGCCGCAGTCCACATCGAGGATACCATCGATGGCCGGCGGCGTTTGAATCCCGTGAACCTCCACTTTCCGCGCCGATGTTTTGGAAAGGGCTTCGACTGAGCCATGCACGACCAGCTGCCCGTCCCGGATAATGGCGGCGCTATGGCAATGACGCTGAATTTCTGAAAGCACGTGGGAAGAGAGAAAGACAGCGGCACCTTCTTTGTTCCGCTCTTCCACCAACGAAAAGAACTCCTTCTGCATCAGCGGATCCAGCCCGCTTGTGGGTTCATCCAGTATGTACAGCTGAGGGCGGTGCTGGAAGGCACAGACAATTCCAACCTTTTTCCGGTTTCCCAGAGACAGCTCCCGAATTTTCTTCTCTTTATCCAGCATAAAACGGTCACAGAGCAAGGCAGCTTCCCGGCTGCAATCTTTCTTATGCAGTTTGGCTGAAAGCTGGATCATTTCTTTTACCCGCAGACTATCATAAAACATGGCTTCCGACGGCATATAGCCGATTTGAGCCAAAATCGACGTTCGCTCCCGGCCGCAATCCATATTGAGAACCTTGGCGGTTCCCGATGAAGGGGAAATCAGACCCAGCAGCAGGCGGATCGTCGTACTTTTTCCCGCTCCGTTGGGGCCGATGAAACCGAAGATTTCTCCCTCCGAAACGGACAAATCCAGATCAATGATCCCCCGGGATTTGCCATAGTATTTTGTCAGACCTTTTGTTTCAATTATGTTCATCCCAATATTCCTCCTTATAAAAATGACGGCGCAGCAAATCCATATAGGAC
Organism: Hominibacterium faecale; assembly: GCF_020734085.1. Classification (NCBI taxonomy): domain Bacteria; kingdom Bacillati; phylum Bacillota; class Clostridia; order Peptostreptococcales; family Anaerovoracaceae; genus Hominibacterium; species Hominibacterium faecale. The sequence continues at coordinate 40,164 of NZ_JAJAGH010000010.1, read as the reverse complement.
AAAAATTCTTCATTGAGCGCTTCTAGGTCTGCCAGCTGCTGCGGCGTGCGGCTGCGCATAAAACCGTCCGACATCCAAAGGATGATATCCAGGGCCTGGTCCGGGGAAATGCTTTCTTTGAATTTGCTGCCGTCGGTGCGTTCCAGGACTGTGGTGCGGCTGGCGGAGATAATGTCTCTGAACCTGGTATCTATCTGTGCTTCTACGGCGTCATCGTGTTCCAGATAGGCTCTCACCAAAAAGGAAATTAGATCCGGATGCTGATGAAGCACCTGAACTTTCGCCATCTGTGCGCTGATCAGAGCTTTGAAAAAATCCGTCTCCTCAGAATCGTAGTACCGCCTCATTCCCTCAATCAGGGACTTTTCCGCATATTGATAGAGGTGGAGATACAGCTCTTTTTTGCTGCCGAAATAATGAAAAAGCAGGCCCTTGGAAATACCGGCCAGCCGGGTGATCTCCTCTGTTGACGCTTTTTTATAATCATTTTCCGCAAACACATGGAGCGCAGCGTTTATAATCGCATTTTGTTTTTCGACGGGCAGGTTGTAAAATTTGTCGTTCATAAAAAAACTCCTTTTCGTTGACCGATTCGGTCAATAACAGTATAACAGCATTGACCGATCTGGTCAATAGAAAAGTTCGCAAAATTTGCTTGACAAACAATATTATACGTCGTATAGTATTAGCAGATGAACAATATAATAAAAGAAAGAAGGATGCTCTATGGGATTTAAAATTGATTCAGCCCTTCTGGAAGCGTGTGTATTGTCGGTCCTTTCAAAAGAAGATACCTATGGGTATGTGTTGACTCAATCCATGAAAAAAGTTCTGGATATATCCGAGTCAACCTTGTATCCGGTGCTGCGGCGCCTGCAGAAAGAGGATTATCTGCGGACCTATGACCAGCCCTATCAAGGTAGGAACCGGCGTTACTATACGGTAACAGAAAAAGGGCTTACACGATGTGAAATGTATAAGAAAGAATGGAAAGTTTACAAGGATCAAATCGATTCCTTGCTCAACGGGGGTGAAGATCATGAATAGACAAGAGTTTATGAACCGGCTGGCCGCCGAGTTATCAAAGCTGCCGAAGGAAGAGATTCAGGCAGCGATGGAATACTACAGTGAATATTTTGATGAGGCCGGACCGGAACGGGAAGCAGAGACTATCCAGGAGCTGGGAAGTCCATCTAAAGTTGCGACCCAGATTAAGGCTGATTACGCTGTCCGCCAGCTGGATCACGACAATGGCCGCCAGAGCACCAAAAAAGGGCTGTCAGCGATTTTATGGGTGATCATGGGCATCTTTGCGGCGCCGGTCGCCTTGCCGCTGGCGATCGCTCTGGGGGCCGTAGCCTTTGCCGTCTTTATCAGTATCTTTGCGGTGATCGCAGCGCTGCTTGCCTGTCTGATCGCATTCTGCATCGGCGGCATTGCTCTTGTCGCCATCGGATTTGCCGGGCTGGCCGGAAGCGTGGCGGGCGGTATGATGCTGATCGGCATGGGGCTTGTAGCCGCCGGTCTAATGGCAGTTTTGTGTGTAGGTGTTGTGATAGGTGCCAGGGCCCTCATCCGTTTGACTGCAAAAGAAATGCAGAAGAGCAGTCAGAGGAGACGGGAGAAAAAGCTGGCAAAGGAGGGGCATGGAAATGAGTAAGAGAATGAAAACCTTTTTAATGGTCTGCGGAATCGTGGTCGGCGCAGGACTGCTTCTCAGCATTGCCGGCGCGGCCTTGGGAGGAATTCGGGGTTTGGCCAGTGTTGAGGAGCGGGTTCCATGGATCAGCCTTACCGGCGGACAGCAAGAGCATCAGAATGGAGCGACAGAAGCCTTTTCTTCCATCAATGTGGATTCGGACCTGGGCCGGGTGGAATTTGTCCAAGGGCAGACCTTCGCAGTGGAAACCAGTTATGACAAAGCCATGGGCGCACCCAGGGTTTCTGTGGAAAACGGTATCCTGAATGTAAAGACATCCGGGAAAAAAATCCGCTGGTTTAACTTGAATCTTTTCAATCTGGGCGACCACAAAGATACGGTGATAAAAATTTATTACCCCCAAGGTACAGCCTTTGATCGCGTTGAGATTGACAGCGATATGGGGGATGTAAAGCTCAATGATCTATCGGCAAAAACGCTGCACATCGAGTCGGATGCGGGAGATGTTACCATGAACGGGATTATAGCCGGAGAACTGGACCTGAGTGCCGATATGGGCAGTATCCAAGGGGCCAGCATTAAATCTTCCTCTGCCTCGATTAAGCTGAATGCGGGTGATATGAATCTCTCCGGAGAATTTGCAGGAATGACGAAAATCGACGGTGACATGGGGGATTGTACTTTGACCACCTACCTACCGCAGGATTCCTATTCCATAAAAACGCAGACGGACTTGGGGGACTGCTCCATTAATGGAAAGAGCGTGGGCACCACTTATCTTGCGGAAAATCCGGCGGCGGCCAATCATATTGAGACGAATTGCGATACTGGAGATACGGAAATTAACTTTATATAAAAAATCAAGTGTGTATTGTAAAATAAAATCCCGCAGGGACGTCCAGTGCGGGATTTTTTATAATACAGGAAATATCGATTGCGTAGCATTTCCTGTATTTCAAAAAAGTTTACCTTGTGAAAGTGAGCGCGAAGCGCGAATAACGTTTCCATTTTTGCGCAGGTTTCAACAGCCAGACGCTGTCAGATCCGACTTGAGTTTGCGCGGGCAGTCAAGTTGGCGGGGTCAGCCCTCGCAAACCCACAACTTCGCGTAAAAAATAAAAAATTTTATAAAAATTTTCCGGGACCCTGGCCTGTGGATTCGGAGCTGAACCCATAAAGAAAACGCGACTTGCAAGTGGCAAGCCGCGTTTTCGTAAGTTCCAATATCGCAAAAAAACTAGCGATAGGATTTCTGATAAATTTTCACGACATCTTCATCAGACAGAGAAACCGGGTCGCAGGCAAAGAGCCTTCCCATGGACTCTCTGGCATTAACCGCATATTTATCCAGTTCTTCTTGTTTAATTCCGTAATCGCTCATTTTCAGCTGGTCCACGCTGCAGTCCTTCTGCAGCTGTGCTAACGCATCTATAAAGTCGCCGGCATCCTTGGCATGGTGTTTTCCCATGGCTTTGGCCATCTTGATGTACTGCTCGTCGCAAGCGCTGGTTTTGACAAAGTGGTCGTGATAAGCCAGACTGATCATAATCAGTCCTGCACCGTGGGGCAGGCTGTGATGATAAGCGCTGAGGGCGTGTTCCATGGAATGCTCCGAGGTGCACATCATAAAGAATCCGGCCAGTGTGTTTGCCAGAGCCACGTAGCTGCGGGCTTCTTCATTGCTTCCATCCTTGACCGCCGTCGGCAGGTATTTGGCAATATATTCGATGGCTTTGAGGGCGAACATTTCACCCATCGGATTTTCGTATTTGTTGATAACGCTTTCCACTGCATGAAAGAGGGCGTCGAATCCCTGATAAGCCGTCAGCATCGGCGGGATGGTCATCATCAAGTCCGGGTCCACCACTGAGATGGCAGGATAGAGTTTTTCATTGACATACCCGCATTTTTCATTGGTCTCCTCTTTGGTGGTAACGGTAGCGGCATCGGCTTCCGAACCTGTTCCTGCAGTGGTGGTAATGGCGACGATGGGAAGAGGATCGCATACCAGCGGCAGTCCCTTGCCCGTCTTGCCGCCGTTATAATCCCAATAATCGCCGGGATTGGTGGCCATGACGGCAATGGCTTTGGCTGCGTCCATGCTGCTGCCGCCGCCCAGGCCGACAACGAAGTCACAGCCTGTCTCCTTAGCCAGCGCGCCGCCTTCCATCACGTGGCGAAGCACTGGATTGGGCAGAATCTTATCAAAGAGAACATGCTCACAGCCGGCTTTTTCAAGCTGCTCTTCCACGCGGGCCAGATACCCGTTGGCCTTGGTTGATTTTCCGCTGCTGATGACGATCAGCGCCTTTTTTCCGGGCAGAGCCTGCTTGTGCAGGCCATCCAGCGCTCCTTTTCCGAACAAAATCCGGGTGGGAATATAATACTGAAATTTTTTCATCGGTTTCTTCACTCCTTACATAAAAACGTGGTTTCCTGTATAAAGAAAAAAGGATGCAGACACGCCGCATCCTCGTTATGTTTGATTTTAGCCAAAATATCTCTTAAGTAAACCTTCAAAAGCACAGCCGTGTCTTGCTTCGTCCTTAGCCATTTCATGAACCGTATCGTGGATTGCATCCAGATTCTGGTCCTTAGCCATTTTAGCCAGAGCTTTCTTGCCTGCGCAAGCGCCGTTTTCTGCGTCTACACGCATTTCCAGATTCTTCTTGGTGGAATCCGTAACCACTTCTCCCAGAAGCTCTGCAAACTTGGCAGCGTGCTCAGCTTCTTCCCAAGCAGCTTTTTCCCAATAAAGTCCGATTTCCGGATATCCTTCTCTGTGAGCGACTCTCGCCATAGCCAGATACATACCAACTTCGGAGCATTCCCCATTAAAATTATCTCTAAGGCCCTGCACGATTTCCGGATCTACATCTTTGGCAACGCCGACTACGTGCTGGTCAGCCCATTCTCTTTTACCTTCTTCAACTTTTACAAATTTTTCGGCGGGCACTTTACACTGTGGGCACTGAGCTGGTGGTTCCGGTCCTTCGTGCGTGTATCCGCATACTGAACAAGTCCATTTCATAATTTTCTACCTCCCAATAGTTTAGTCTTAATTTACTCTAATCTAGTTATACCACCATTATATGGAATGAAACAACCTTTTTTTGCAGCAGACTTTACCTTTTTGCAAAAAACAGGTATAATTTGATGTACATGTAACTTAGAGGGAAATGTTTGGAATTAGAGAATACAGGCAAGAAGGTGAAGAGGACAGCATGTCAAAGGCGAAAAAGATAATGGCCGGCATCCTTGCGGCAGGTGTTTTTTCCTTGTCACTGGCAGGATGCACGACGTTTAATAACTTTAAAGAAGCGTTTATAAATAAAAACGCATCATCGGACGATACTATAAGAATCGGGGTTTACGAACCAATGAGCGGCGCCGATAAGGAGCAGGGAGAGCTGGAGGTTCGGGGGATTGAACTAGCTCATGATCTTTATCCCAATGTCTTGGGAAAACAAGTAGAGCTGGTCTATGCGGATAATAAGTCAGATCTTGATGCAGCCGAAACTGCTATGGCGGATCTGATTAAAAAGCAGCCTCTGGCTGTTTTGGGCAGCTATGGCAGTATTTATTCGCTGGTAGCCAACGGATATCTGGAGGCGGCCAAGATTCCCGGTATCGCAATAACCAATGTCAATCCGCTGGTAACGAAGAACCACCCTTATTATTTCCGGGTATGCTTTGTGGAATCCTATCAGGGCGAGGCTTTGGCCCGCTATGTCTATGAGCAGCTCAAAGAAAAGAAAAGCGGGATCCTGCTGCCGGATGATGATGATCAGGCTACGGCAATGGCCAGCAGCTTTAAAGACAAGTTTGTCCAATTAACGGGGGATGGAGAAGCCATAGCCGTTTATCAAAAATTTAAGACAGGAGATAAGGACTTTTCACAGCAGCTGCAGGCGATTGCCAATTCCAGGGTGAGCACGGTATTTCTCCCGGGAGATATCCCCGATGCGGCAGCGATTCTCAAACAGGCGAAAAAGATGGGGATCAGCAATGTGACTTTTTTAGGTGACAGCGACTGGTCGACGGACGAATTTATGGACATTGCCGGAAAATACATTTACAATAACGTTGCCTTTTCCACACTTTATACGGAGGATGAGGCGGTGACACAGACTTCCCGGCAATTTCTCGATGCCTACAGTAAAAAGTACGGCAAAGACGAAACTGCGGCAGCCGAAACGGCATTGGGATTCGATGCGTATTTGCTGCTCATTCATGCCATCGAGACCGCAGGGGCGAATTGCACCGGCGAAGATGTCCGTGAGGCCCTGGCCCAGACGGCCGACTTTTCTGGCGCCTCCGGAAAAATTACCTTTGATAGCGTCGGAGATCCTAAGAAATCCGTTGTTATAAATACAATTGCTAATAAAAAAATCAAGCCCATATGTACGATTGATCCGGTAGAACCGGAGAAAAATGTTAAGAAAAAAGAGAAGAAAAAGGAGAATGAATAATGGAACAGAAAATCAAAGAAGGTTTAGAACAGATCAGACCCTTCCTACAGAGAGACGGAGGAGATATTGAGTTCGTGGAGTATACGGACGATCATATTGTAAAAGTGAGACTGCAGGGACATTGTGCGGGATGCCCGGGAGCGCAGATGACGATCAAAGGAGTCGTTGAGAGAATCCTTATGGAAAGCTATCCCGAAATCAAAGGCGTAGAAGCAGTTCAGTAGTTTTACGGAAGAGAACATGGAAAAAAAGACAAACAAATTAAAAATAGGAGTCTTTAGCGCGCTGGCCCTGGTTTTTCTAGGGCTGGCTATTCTTTTAGCCTGGACAAAAATATCGGGTGCAGTGCCTGCCGGCTCTCCGGCTGGAGAAACAGCGCCGCCAAAGGAGATTCCCCTCTCCATTCTATGTGTGGGCGACATTATGTCCCACAACCCCCAAACCAATGCTGCTTATGACTCGGATAAAAAAGAATATAATTACGACAACAATTTTCAATATGTAAAATCATATATTGAGGAGGCTGATCTGGCGTTGTGCAATGTGGAGACAACCTTCGCGGGCAAGCCCTATTCGGGTTTCCCTAACTTCAGCTCACCCGACGCCCTTGCGACTTCGTTGAAAAATGCAGGCTTTGATGTGGCGATTACCGCCAACAACCATATGGCGGATAAAGGCCTGGACGGAATACTGCGGACTCTGAAAGTACTTAAAGAGAATCAGCTTCCGACAGTTGGCAGCGTGAAAGAAGAGGCCGATGAACGGTATCTGATTCAGGACGTGAAGGGTGTCAAAGTGGGCATTGTAGCGTTTACTTATGAAACCGGATCAGGCAGCGGAGGCGTTTCCATCAACGGCAGCGCAGTTTCCGATGAAGTGGCGGCCCGCATCAATTCCTTTAACTTCAACACGCTGAAAGAAGATGGCGAGAAGATCAAGGAAGCCATTGATCAAGCCAAAGCCGCAGGAGCGGAAGTGATCGCAGCCTATTACCATTGGGGAGAAGAGTATCAGAAGTCCGCCAATAAGCATCAGAAAGAACTGGCACAGATGACGGCCGATCTGGGTGCAGATATTATTTTTGCCTCCCATCCTCACGTGCTGCAGGAAACTGCCTGGCTTAAGGCCGGCGATTCGGAGAAAAAGGTGCCGGTTTTTTACAGCATGGGCAATTTTATTTCTAACCAGAGGACAGAAACGTTGAATAATCGTTACACAGAGCAGGGTGTGATCGCCCAGGTGGATCTTACATATGTGGAAGGCAGTGGAATCAGCCAGATTTCCATGAGTGCTGTGCCCACTTGGGTAGATAAGTATTATTCTGACGGTAAACAGGTCTATGCGGTTGTTCCGCTGGATGACGGGCTGAAGGACAACGAGGCTTTGGCGGCCTCGGGACATTTGTCCAGGGCAAAGCAGGCCAGGGAGGATGCAAATGGAATACTTGCAATCGATAATCAGTAACATAGAAGCAAACAAAGAACAGATGATCAAGACGCTGCAGGAGCTTGTTCAAATAAAAAGCGTGGCCGAAGAGATGGAAGGCCAATATCCCTTCGGGGAAGGCGTTGAGCAGGCCTTTTCCTATATGCTGGAAAAAGGAACTTCTGAAGGTTTTGCAGTGAAGGATGCGGACCATTACGGGGGACATATCGACTTGCCTGGAAACGGCGGCGACGTCATGGGAATTGTCGGCCATCTGGATGTGGTTCCGGAAGGTACGGATTGGGATTACGATCCCTATGGCGGCGAGATCGTGGATGGAAAGATTTACGGCCGGGGTACGATGGACGATAAAGGTCCGGTGGTGGCATCCTTCTATGCCATGAAGGCGGTGAAGGACAGCGGCGTACCTCTCAAAGATACCGTGCGCTTGATTTTGGGGCTGGACGAAGAGACCAACTGGAAAGGGATGAAATATTACCTGGAGAAGGTGGCACCGCCTGACTACGGATTTACGCCTGACGGCGATTTTCCAGCCATTCATGGGGAAAAGGGCATTCTGGTTTTTGAAATTGCCAAAAAGTTTGGCAGCAGCGCTTCCAAAGGGCTGGAACTCCGCTCCCTAAGCGGCGGTAACGCAGCCAACATGGTTGCGGACCATGCCAGAGCCGTGGTCCGCGATACGGCGGGCGGAGGCTATGAGACGATTAAGGAAAAGGCGGCGGCTTTTCGCCAGCAGCATCAGGTGAAGCTGAAATGCAGAGGCATCGGCAAGAGCCTGGAGATTACGGCAGAAGGCGTCTCCGCCCACGGCGCCAAGCCGGAGCAGGGCGAGAATGCCATCTCTATTTTAATGGATTTTTTGGGAAACCTGAACTTTGCCAGCGATGATATCAATGAATTAATCGAGTTTTATAATACCTACATTGGTTATGAATTGGATGGTCAATCCCTGGGCTGCGGCTTTTCGGATGAGCCGTCGGGCAAGCTGGTGCTCAATGTGGGGATGGCGGCGGTGTCCACTCAGGCCGCATCCTTTACCATCAATGTCCGCTACCCGGTGACCTCCAGCGATGAGGCGGTCTATGAAAGCATCATGCCGGTGCTGGATCGCTATAATCTGGGCATTGTCAAGGAAAAGCACGAGGAACCGATCTATATTGCTGAGGATGATCCCATGATCGCCACGCTCATGGATATCTACAAAAGGCAGACTGGTGATGAAAACAGCAGGCCGCTGGTGATCGGAGGCGGCACCTATGCCAGGGCGATGAAGCATGTGATCGCCTTTGGCGCCAGGTTTCCTGGCGAGCCGGAGCTGGGGCATCAGAAAAACGAATGCCTAGCTGTGGAAAGCCTTGTAGCTATGGCCAAAATTTACGCAGAAGCAATCTTCCGCCTAGCAGCGGACGAAGAAGAAAATAGTTGACTTGAACGGCAATTATAGCGTATACTAATTAAGAATCGTAAAAAAGAAGCCGACGCTCCAGTAAACGAGCGCCGGCTTTTCTTGTTTGTAAGTAAAAGGAAAGATAAGAGTATTTGAATGGAACAAATGAATTATAATCAATCGGGACTTAATCAGGGAATTCTTCATGCAGTGGCGGAAATGGGTTTTGAGCAGATGACACCCATCCAGCAGAAGGCGATCCCAGTGATGATGGAAGGCAAAGATCTGGTCGGCCAGGCGCAGACGGGTACGGGAAAGACCGCGGCATTCGGCATTCCGCTGATCCAGAAAATCCAGCCGGACAGCAGCGGCGTTCAGGCCCTGGTCTTATGCCCCACAAGGGAGCTGGCCATCCAGGCTACGGAAGAATTGCGGCGGTTTTCTAAATATACGAAGGGCGTAAAAATTGCTCCCGTTTTCGGCGGGCAGGATATGTCAAAACAGATACAGATGCTGAAAAGCGGAACAAAAATCGTCGTCGGCACGCCGGGACGAGTTATGGATCATATGCGGCGCAGGACCTTAAAACTGGACGGAATCCAAACGGTGGTGCTGGATGAAGCCGATGAAATGCTCAATATGGGATTCCGCGAGGATATTGAAACGATCCTGGAGGATACGCCGCAGGAGCGCCAGACCGTATTGTTTTCCGCTACCATGCCCCAGGCTATTCTCAATATTACAAAGAAATATCAAAGGAATGCAGCTCTGATTAAAATTACCAAAAAAGAACTGACTATTCCCCTGATCGAGCAGTTTTATTTCGAGCTGAAAAGCAAGGATAAAACGGAGGCCCTGTGCCGCCTGCTGGATGTCCACGACCCAAAGCGGGCGCTGGTATTCTGCAAAACCAAGCGGGGAGCCGATGCCTTGTCGGGAGAGCTGAAAGGAAAAGGGTATCCTGCAGAACCGCTCCACGGAGATTTGAGTCAGGGTCAGCGAAACGCGGCTATGGCCCAATTCCGCCATGGCAAGGCAAACATTCTGGTAGCAACTGACGTGGCGGCTAGAGGTTTGGATGTGGATGATGTGGAAGCGGTCTTTAATTATGACATCCCCCAGGAAGAAGAGGCTTATGTCCACCGGATCGGCCGCACCGGCCGCGCGGGTAAGGAAGGCAAGGCTTTTACCTTTGTGGTCGGAAAAGAGATTTATAAGCTGCGGAGCATCGAAGGCTACTGCAAAACCCGGCTGGCCAAGGGAACTCTGCCGTCGGCCACATCGGTGATGAAGCAGAAATCGGATAAAATTCTCAATCAGGCAGTCCGATTGGCCGAAGGCCATAATCTGCAGCTGACCGGCAGCATGCTCCATAAGAAAGCGAAGGAAAGCGGCTACCCCATTGAATACTTGGCCGCAGCGCTTTTGCAGATGCAGATGGGCGATGAAATCACGGAGATCAGTCAGGAGCCCCACTGGGCTGCAGCACCTGCTAAAAAGAAAAAAAGAGACGGAAAGCGGAAACGCAATCCAGGACGTCGCAGAAATTAATCCATCCGCTGCCGGGCATGACTCCCGGCAGCTCTTTTTGTACCTGTTATTTCAATTTCCTAAAAAGTAGCAATCAATAAATTGACTAATTTGGGAATATTTTTCACAATACATATAGAATGGGTATAATAAAGGGAAATAGAAATGACATTAAAAAAGAATTTGAAGGATTTAAACTTGCTGGATCGGTTTTTGTTCGCGGAGGCCATGGAGGATCCGGAAATCGCAGCCTGCATCCTGGAGATCATCCTTGGAAAAGAGGTCGTTTTAAAGCATTTGCCAAGGGGTGATCGACTATAAGCAGCTGAATGACGTATATGTCATCATGATCATGCCCTTTGACCTCTTTGGAAAAGGGCTGTACCGATACACGTTCCGCATGAGGGGAGAAGGAAAAAGGCCATTGGACGAAACTAATCGACCAGGTGGGACGTAAAAAGGAAAAAGGCCAGACTCCGGAAGAGGTCGCAGAAGACCTGCTGGAGGATGCAGCGCAAGTGAACCGGATCTATCAATATATGGAAGAGCATCCCCATCTGGATACGGAAGCGATCTACGAAAAACTGCTGGCAAGCGGAAGCGACGAGACCGAATAAAGAATTGGCAGCAATCAAAGAGACCGGGCGCTGCATGAAAGAAGTGATTTGCTTCAGCTTCATGCAATGCCCGGCCTCTCTATGTTTATCATGTACGACTAATCATCGATCGCTCTAAAAGTGCCTTTAATCGTTGTATAGGAAGATGCTCCTTTTGCTTTGATCCCGGAAATGGAATAGTTATACTTCTCGCCGTAGGTCAAACCGCCGACCCATACTTCCAGATCGTCGCTGTCCTTATCGGTGATCCTGGTGCTGTAAGAGTTTCCATTGGAATCTGTAATCTTAACTTTTGGGTTTTTCCATTGCACTTTGGTTTTGAAATCAAAGCTTACTTCCTGATCTTCGTAGTCGTAGTCAATGTCTTTCATCTTGATATTGTTCTTTGCCGATTTGGCTGCCGGAATTTTTACTTTTCCCTTCACAGAAGTGTATTTTGATGCCTTGGCTTTTTTGATACCTTTAATAGTGAATGTGTATTTTTTCCCCTTTTTGTATTTTTTGATTTTAAATTCCAGCTCATCATTATCCTTGTCCCGGATAGAAGCCTTATACTTCTTGCCGGAATTGTCCTTGACCGTTACTTTGACTTTTTTATACTTGACCTTACCATAGAAATCAACTTCGACTTTTCCTTTGCCGTCATACTTGATCTTTTCGATCTTCGGCGCCGACGAACTGGCGGCGGATACGGTTCCGGTAGTAAAGATTCCCATGGTCATGATCATAGCCAGCGTCAGAATGACGGCAGTGGCTTTCCTTGCGATACCTGTATTCATATTACTCCCTCCTTCATATGCTTCTTGATTATGTGTTTATTAAACCACGAAAAGATTAAAGAAACATTAATGAACGAAAAATTTTGTGGTATGCTTAAAAAAGCTGTAACGTTTTTCCGTCTGAGGAGTCATATAGCTAAAGAGGTGAGATGGTGAAGCATTTTGATGAAATCTACAATCAATATTTTAAAGACGTCTATAAATATATTTTTGCTTTGAGCCAAAGCAAAGAGACTGCGGAAGAAATCACGCAGGAAACCTTTTTCAAAGCGCTCAAGGGAATCGATTCTTTTCGTGGTGATTGCGATCTGCGCGTGTGGCTTTGCCAAATCGCCAAGCATACTTATTTTAGAGAATTAAAAAAAGACAAACATGTGGCTGGAGAGCTGGATCTGGAGCAGCCGGACCGAACGGATACAGAGGCGGATTTTATTAAAAAAGAAAGCGCCCTGCAAATTTATCAAATCCTTCATCATATGGAGGAGCCGTACAAAGAGGTCTTTTCTGTCCGGACCTTTGGCGAACTGCCGTTTAAAGAAATTGGGCAAATTTTCGGCAAAAGTGAAGGCTGGGCCCGAGTGATTTATTATCGGGCCAAAGTGAAGATTCAGGAAAGGTTGGAGGAGGAACAGCATGAATAGATTGGAATGCAAAACAGTAAGAGATTTGCTGCCGCTGTATATGGACGGTATCTGCAGTGAGGAGAGCCAAAAGCTTGTGGATGAGCATCTGGCGCAATGCAGTGATTGTAAAAAAATATTCGAACAAATGAACATGCCGGTCGAGGCTCCCATCACTGCTGATGAAGGGAAAAGCGCTTTACAGAGAATAAAAAAGAAAATCCGAAAAAAGTATGTGATCCTGGCTGTTATTACAGCGCTTTTGGCAGGCCTTTGGACGGGGCTATCGATCTTTATGCAGCTGGTGGAAACGCCCATGTCCTATGAAGAGGTAAAGGTTTCGGTGGTGCAGGATAAAAAAACACCTACTAAGCATAACTTGACTTTTAGCGGACCGTCATACGAAGGTCTCTATGGGGAAGCCGAGCTGGTGGCGGAAAATGAACAGTATGAATATTTGGCGGAGGTTATTCACTGTACCAGCTCTATGTGGAGCAGGACCTTTAAAAGAAAACCCATGAAAAATGAGGTGACCATGACCTTTTCTTCTGATCCGGAGGACAGTGTGGACGGCGTTACACAATTTGAGGATGGGAGGGAACAGAAAATGAGAACCGTGGCCGCATATTATCAGGCCACCCCCGGTTCGCCCCGTTATCTACTATGGGTATCCGATGATTTTAAGGATCGGGTCTATCGGCAAATCGATGAATGGAATGCGGTGGCCGGAGAAAGAATTGTAAAGGCGGATCAATAGGGGGATTAAAACGCATTTTACAACAAAAATTTGACAACGCCCCGATTTCCCACTATAATATTATCGTAAAAACAAATCTGTTTCAGGGCGAGGCGAAATTCCTCACCGGTGGTAATGAGCATGAGCTACGAGTCCACGAGCCTTTTTGGCCGAACGGGTCAGATCCCCGTACCGACGGTATAGTCCGGATGAAAGAAACACGGATACGGTTCTTGTATTTAGTGACTTTGCCCTGGAATTTATTCCAGGGTTTTTTAGTGACCTGACAGATTCCTGAACTTATTCATAGAAAATGGAGGAATCAAAAAATGAGCGAGGCAAAAATGGGAGAGAACTTAAATCAAAGCGGACACAGACAGTCCAACTCAGTGAAATTGGCCAAGATGGGCATGCTGGTAGCCATATCGGTTGTATTGGTATATTTTATACATATCCCAATGTTTACGGCGTTTTACGAATATGACCCGGCGGATATTCCAATTCTGATCGGAACCTTTGCTTTCGGACCTTGGGCGGGGCTCCTTCTGACAGTGGTGACTTCTGTCATTCAGGGACTTACGGTCAGTTCAGCCAGCGGGGTTTATGGAATTCTGATGCACGTGATCGCCACAGGAGCATTTGTTCTGGTAGCAGGGTTTATCTACAGAGGCGAAAAGACTAGAAAAAAGGCGATCATTGCACTTCTTTGCGGAGTCCTGGCCATGGTAGTGATAATGGTCCCGGCCAACATTCTGATTACACCGTATTTTATGGGCGCACCAAGATCAGCAGTCGTGGCCATGATTCCGGTTATTATCGCCTTCAATTTTACAAAGGCAGGGATCAATGCAGTGCTGACCTTCTTCCTTTATAAGAGAATATCCAAATTCCTGCACAAATAGAGATTCATGTAATTGTCCATATAAGAAGATACCCGGCGGATTATAAAATTCTGCCGGGTATTTTTAAATTGGTGGTTGTCAATCCGATTTTATGTGGTAAAATAGAAGAGAATCTAAAATTCGCAGCGGCTGGGTGTGGCGCAGTTTGGTAGCGCGCGTGGATGGGGTCCACGAGGCCGCAGGTTCAATTCCTGTCACTCAGACCAGTAAGACAAGTTTCAACTAAGAGAAAAGTTGGAACTTGTCTTTTTCTTTTATAACGCAGGAAATATCGATGCAATCGATATTGACGGAGTTTCAAAGAAAGTACCTTGCAAAGTGTCGGCCCTTGCGGCCGACATGTGTGAATAGGGAGCTGTGCTCCCGTCATTCACACTTTTTTTATGCCGATGCCATGATCAAATCAATTAAACCGAATTTGAGACAGCCGACTGCCACCAGCAGAATCAGCATCCAGGTGCAGATATTAAGAATCATCATTCGCTCCATGGACCGGGCCGCAAGCTTGCTGCGGTACCGATGCTTTTTCCACTGGAAGGCTGCGTACAGAGGAACCAGCCATGCCCAAAGCTTGGTGTGTATGGTCAGCTCGGCACAATAGCCTTCCCCGTCCCTTCCGCCATACATCTCTTTAAACAGATAGTAAGTGATTGGACCGGATAAAAGGGCAACAATCCCGATAATCACAGCTCCGAGCCCATTGGTACAGAGGGCGATGATGCAAATTGCAATCGGAAACAGTGCAATGACAAAGAATAATTTCTTGCCTACCGGAATCCGGTATTCGCCGTGTAAATCTGGCTTTTTAAAGCGTATATACACGGCACTGCCAAAGACCAGCAGCAGGCAGAACATATAAAGGAAAACATCCATAACAATCAGGACATCGAAGGAGCCAATCATCGCCAACAGCAGAGTGGCTGCGGTTACAACGCAGATCGCCACATACGGCGTTCCATTCTTTTTATCCACTTTCATAAAAAATCTGGGGAATAGCCTGTCTTCCGCCATAACAAAAGGCGCTCTGCTGGAGGATGCCACATAATCGTTGTAAATCGCAAGGTTGGCAAACACCGCGCCTATGACAAAGATAATCATCAGCGGCTTTCCGCCGATCATGCCTCCAATCTCCACATAGGAAAGCCCTTCTTCCGCGCTCCACTGGGACCAGGTCCCTTCCGGCAGCCCAGCAATACCTGCTACCGTCGGCAGAATATAAGTCAATGCTACGAAAGGGATCGCCAGCATCAACCCTTTTGGAATCAGTTTGGACGCACCTTCGATCTCACCTCCCAGGGCGGAAATGGCCTCATAGCCGGAATACATCCACATGCCGACAACCAGCGCCAGGCCAAAGCTGCCCAACGCTCCGCTCTCCGTATTGAAAAAAGGGAGGCAGGGGTTTGTCTGCCAGTTTACAAACCCCATAATTGTCAGCAGCGCAAAGGGAACCAGGCTGATGATACCCAAAATAATGGTGCTGGCCCCCAGCATTTCCAAACCTTTTACATTAATATAGGTAAAAATAACGACCAATGCTACGATCAGCGCAATCCGGGCTAACGTCGACATCTCAATAAAGCTCTCTATGTAGCTGACTGCAAGGACCAGGTATACCGCGGTGTCGATAAATCCCATCAGCGTATACCACCAACCGCAGTTATATCCCCAAAAGTCTCCAAACGTTTCCCTTACCCACACATAGATCCCGCCTGCTTCCGGATAGGTGGAACTCATTTCCGCGCAGATTAATCCGTAGGGCAATCCCCAGAAAATGGCCAGCAGAACCAGCAGAAGAATTGCCATCCCCGGGCCTGCCTGGCCCACCATATCCTCGATTCCATAAGAGCCTCCTGCGATATAGCAATAGAGCAGAAAAAATACGGTGGACAGCTTTACAGCAGATTTTTTTAATGACGGGTTTTCATTCTCAAGCAGGACTTCCCCTGCTTGACTTGGAATATGCATAAAGGTTCCTCCTTGTGTTTATAGCGCTTCGAACAGTGCCTGCAAGTCTTTCTGATCTTTTTCCGCCTTATATTCCGATTCGTACTCAACAATACCAAATGGGAAATTGGCTTCCTGCATGATCTTCAGATATGGTACCGCGTCGAAACATTCCGGAGTCTGAACGCCTTTTCCGGTCCAGATGCCTCTGCCCACCAGCTCGATTCCGATGGAAGCGCCGAAGCCTGTCTGGGAAACGACCGCCTGTGTCCCGAAACGTTTCAAAGATTCCTGCTGGTCCGTACTCTGATACATAAAGATTTTTCTCTGTTTTCCGTCTTTGATTCCTTCGCACAAAATTCCTCCGCAAGTCTTTCCAAATACATGGTCGTCGATGCTGTCCGGCTGGGGCGCCACTTTTGCAACCAAATCTCTTGGTGAAATCAGCGTTCCATTCATTTCAACCGGCTCTGTGCTCCTCAGTCCCAGCGCGTTGACTGCCTTCAGAGCGCTTACCAGGTTGTCGTCCAGTCCGATTTTATAGGAAACGCGCTTCAGGCCCTTCTCCTTCAGCACTCTTGGCATGAATACGGTTTCTTCGTGCTCAATTTTATACAGCTTTACAGGGCCTACGCCATCAGGGAATTCAAAGACTTCTTCGCCTGCAAAGGGTTCATCACACACATAACCTTTATCATCATACCAAGTGATATTCGGATTCATACATTCATCCAGCACGGTCCATACGTTAAATCCAAACGCAACGTCATCCGCGCCGCCGTTGGGGTCTTCCATGTTGGCTCCATCTTTGATGTCGATCGTGTGCAGTTCATCAAAGAGGTGATCCGCCGCGAATCTGGCAAAGACGTCGATGGTACCAGGCTCGATTCCCAGACCAATGATAGCCAGCTGGCCTTTTTCTTCCCACTCCTTGTTTTTATTGAAGTTATAATCGGCCATGAACTCTTTAAAGCACTGCTTTCCTGTTCCATAGCACTTCGGTTCATCCTCTGGGACTGTCCATACGCCCATGTTGGAATAGTTGGCTCCGCCTTCCAGCGCCGCGTCAAAGATCGTATTTGTTAAAAACGGAAGCGCCGCATCCATTACAAAGTCAATCTTGTGTTTCTCAATTAAGGCTACCAGTTCTTGCTTGCTCTTTGCGTTTACCTTTTCCGGTACGAACCTCGGGTCACTGATCTCTTCTGCAATATCTCTCGCTTTTCCAAGATCATAATCCGCCATCACAACTTTTTCCAGCCAAGAGCCCTGTGGATCTCTTTCTTTCATAATCTTGATAATTGATTCACCAACACCGCCGCAGCCTACAACCATTAATTTCATTTTTTCTTCTTCCTTTCTGTCAGATCATTCAAATAATTCGTTTTCTTTATCTTAAGAGATTTGGCCCGGTTCATCAATTGCTCCAAATTCTATGTTTTTTACAAAATTTAGTCGGTTTTATCCTTGACCTTTTTTCTTTTTTCCGGGAAGAAAAAAACAAGGACGCCTTTTCGGTCGGCCTCCGAAAATACGTCCTTGTCAATTTTTAGTTTTTGTTTCGAAAAAACAGCTATGCAGCCTAATCGAACTTCAATGCCATTTTTATATTCTTCGGATCGATGTGCCCCTTTAACCGATCAATCAGGCCTTTTACCTCCACATCCTTTTCAAACTCACTGAAATAAATGCAGAATCTGCATCGGCTCAAGGCTTCTTTTCCTTCTTGATGCTGTATGGAAGAGGCAAAGCCTGTAATAATCTGTTCCCATTCCTCTGCGCTCCGCTCCTCAAATCGAATCTCAATGCAGAGGACATACGACATTTCTCTGACGATTCGAAAAATATTTTCTACAAACTCGGTATCATACGTTATTTTTCCATCTCTGAGCCCGGCCGCGTTTTTATCCAGCAGAGGCATATAGATTTCCCGTAGTCCCAGCGCTTGGTGGCTTTCTCGGATCATTTCTTTTTTTATTCTGCTGCCAGTGTACTTTCTCATCTGGTATTCATATTTTTCTTTCCAGTTATGGGACAAATCCGCGGAGTGGATCAAATAGGATTTTTCTTCATCCATGAAGGAATCAATGAGATCACGGCCAAAACTGCCCAAGAGCTGTGTTCCATCATATTCTTCAAAACATGCTCCCCGCTGCATATATTCCTGGTAAGCTTTTTTATGGGCTGACGGTGTGCGGTCATACCACTTTTTAAAACTCTTATAGATATATTTCGGATCGGAAAAACCGCAGTATAGAGAAATTTCATTAATGCTTTTTTCCGTAGTAAAGAGAAGCTTTTCCGCCATTTCACTTCTCCTGGAGTTGAGGTATTCAGTAAAATTCATATTAGTCATCTTCTTCCAAAATTGGGAGATATAAGTTTTGCCGATGAACTCCTTCTGCGCCAGCGCTTCCAGACTGACCTTCTCTTCATACCCCTCCTCAATTTCTTTCATAATCCTATGATATCTCTGGAGCTGGTCTTCCGCAATATCCCGTCCGTTATAATAATGAGCCATATCAAATTTATAGACAAGGAGCTCCATAATTTGCCTCATGTTTTCATTGATTTTGTCGATTTCCTTGTCGTTCTTTGCCGCTTCCACAATAACCATTACTAAAAGCTTTCTTAATTCGGGCACGTACTTCTCCTGCATGCTGTTGGTATTAAAGCTTTCACAGATAAAGTTCAAATATCGGATGTATGGCTGCTGATCCTCAAATTGCAGAAGATCAATATATAAAGATATAACCAAATTATCCCCGTTTCCATGGAGATAATGGATATCACCTTCATTGAGGACGACGTAATCTCCCTCTTGCAGCTGAAAGCGGTCATAGCTGGCCAAAACCTGCACCTGGCCTTTCAGTACAAAAATTACCTCTAGGCAATCATCGTGCCAATGAGGAGGATAATCGGTAATATTATAGGCGCGCACCGCGGTAGGCGTGTCTGGAATAAAGCTAATATCTTCTCTCTGAAGCATCATCATTTCCCCGTTCCTTTATATTCTTCTTCTATTTTAACATACATCTCAAGGAATTGAGTTTTCAATTTCCCTTTTCTTGTGGTAGAATAAATGGATATGAGAACAATAACCTTAAAAAACGAAGAAGAAACAAAAGAATTCGGGCTGCAGCTGGGGAGGGAAGCCCAAAAGGGCGATGTGATCGCGCTCATCGGCGATCTGGGCACTGGAAAGACGGCCCTCACCAAGTATATCGCAAAGGGCCTTGGCATTGAAGAAACCATTACCAGCCCAACCTTTACCATTGTACAGGAATATCACGACGGCAGGATGCCGCTGTATCATTTTGATGTGTACCGGATCGGAGACCCGGATGAAATGTTCGAGCTGGGATATGAAGAATATTTTTATGGAGACGGCGTATGCGTCATCGAATGGGCGGACGTGATCGAAGACTTGATTCCCCCGGAAGCAAAGACGATCTTTATCCAATATGGTAAAAATGAGGGAGAAAGGATATATCAATGTACATTTTAGCGTTGGAAACGACCGGAGCGCACGCATCGGCAGCGATTATCGACGAAGCGGATCATGTTATTTTGAAAAAATCAGAAGGCGTATTGAACCACCTGCAAAACCTGATGCCAATGGTTCAAGAGCTTCTTGCAGAAAATGGTTTGAAACTGTCTGACCTAACAGCTGTGGCGGCATCCCAGGGACCCGGGTCCTTTACCGGAATCCGCATCGGCGTGTCTTCTGCCAGAGCGCTGGCACAAGTACTGGATATCAAAGCAATCGCGGTTCCTACATTGATGACTTTTGCCTATCACATGCCCCAATACACGGGATTGATCTGCCCGGTTTTCGATGCCAGGAGGAGCCAGGTCTATGCCGGCGCCTATCGCTGGCAGGACGGGAAAATTAAGGAAGCTGTTGAAGGTGCGCCCTATATGATTGAAGAATTTTTAAACAAAGTAAATGCATTGGGCGGACAGAGAATGTTTTTCGGCGACGGCACCAAGGCTTATCGAGATTATTTTGACGATGCAGAGCTGGCGCCCAAGGAGTGCCGTCTCCAATCGGCAGACTCGGTGGCCCGTGTGGCTAAGGATCTGTTTATGCAGGGTAAGGCCGTATGCTGCGAGGAATTAAAGCCCAACTATATGCGCAAGGCAGAAGCAGAACGGAAATTGGAAGAGAAGAGACATGAGTAATTTAGTAATTAGACAGGCGGATGAAACGGATATCGACGCCATTGCAAGACTGGAAGAAATCTGCTTTGCCACCCCCTGGAGCCGGGAATCGATCCGCCAGGAACTGACAGAAAACAAACTGGCCTTCTATGTGATTGCGGAGCTGGACGGAGAGATCGTCGGCTACGCCGGTATGTGGCTGGTGATCGATGAAGGGCACATTACCAATGTGGCAGTGCTGCCGGAACATCGGGGAAAACATATCGCATCGGCCATCATTGCCGTGATGATCGAGTTTACCGAGGGCCAGGGCATCAAGCGCTTTACGCTGGAAGTCCGCAGTTCCAATGAAGCGGCCAAAGGACTTTACCGCAAATTTAATTTTAAGGAAGAAGGACTGCGCAAAGGATACTATCAGGATAACGGTGAAGATGCAGTGATCATGTGGCGAGACCCTTCCGAGCCTTTGAAGAACTAAGGGGCAAGAGTGTTCAGGAGCGCCTTTAGGTCTGTATAAGGGGCCCGCAGCATGGATGAATCCCGCAGCTGCTGATTTTATCGCTGGAGATAATGCAGAGCGGCATTTACGATGATGTTTTCCAGCGATAAAAGTGCGATTGCAGCGGCGATCCCATGGGAGCATGGAAACGGCCCGCAGCCAAAAGCGTCAACGCCGCACTAAAATAGTGAAAACAGAATAAAAACCGATTCCCGGAGGATACTAGTATTAAGAATAGCGTTCGAGGAGGGAATCATGAGACACAATAACGATTTTTATGAGGAAGACCGTTTCGGAGATGACATGGTAGCAGTGGCCAGCCATTGCAGCCGCTTTTCCAGGAGGCATGATTTTGATATGTTCAACATGGGAACCTATCAATCCTGTGAAAACTGCAGACACCTGTCGTCGGATAACCAGTGTGTAGTCAAGGCACAGAATCAGATCTTCCCTTTAGAATAGAGGATAATTATGAAAGACGGAAAATTATTGACAATGGGCATCGAATCCAGCTGCGATGAGACATCGGTGGCGATTGTGGCAGAAGGACGGCAGGTCCTTTCCAATATCATTGCATCACAAATTGAGGTGCATCAGGTGTTCGGCGGGGTGGTGCCGGAGATCGCATCCCGCCACCATCTTTCCAATATCAACCATGTCACGAATCAGGCGCTTGTCCAGGCAGGGATAACGATGGAGCAGGTGGACCTGATTGGCGTAACCTATGGTCCGGGCCTTGTAGGCGCGCTGCTGATCGGTCTGGCAACAGCCAAAGCATATGCCTTGGCGGCGGACAAGCCGCTGGTGGGCGTGCATCATATTCAGGGTCATATCAGCGCCAACTACATAGAACACCTGAATCTGGAGCCGCCCTTTATGGCTCTGGTCATATCCGGAGGACATACCAATATTGTGGAAGTGACCGGCTATAATGAATGCCGGGTGCTGGGAAAGACCCGGGACGATGCTGCCGGAGAGGCGTATGATAAGGTGGCCAGAGTGCTGGGATTGGGTTATCCTGGCGGACCGCTGATCGATCAGATCGCCAAAGAAGGAGACCCCCATACGGTGGAATTCAAGCGGGTATTCCTGGAGAAGGACAGCCTGGATTTCAGCTTCAGCGGTATTAAGACCGGTGTGCTCAACTATATCAACTCGGAAAAACAAGCCGGCAGAGCGATTAACACGGCCGATGTGGCCGCCAGCTTTCAGCAGGCTGTTTTGGATGTCATTGTGACAAAAACCATCTCCGCGGCAGTAAAGATGAAAAAAGATAAGATCGTGCTGGCGGGGGGCGTTGCTGCCAACAGCAAGCTGCGGAGCATGATGGAAGAGGCGTGCCGCAGGCAAGGCATCGCCCTTTATTATCCGTCGCCGATCCTATGTACGGACAATGCTGCAATGATCGGCTGTGCAGCGTACTACAAATATAAATCCGGGATCACAGACGATCTGACGCTGGATGCGATCCCCAATTTACCATTATAGACAGATAGGAAAAGAAAGATGATTATTTTATCAGCAAAGGATTTGACCAAGGCTTACGGCGTCGATGTAATCCTGGAGAACGTCTCTTTCCATATCAACGAAGGAGACCGGATCGGCATCATCGGAGCCAACGGGGCCGGTAAGACAACTCTGCTTAAAATCCTTTCAGGTGAACTGAACGCGGACATCGGTGATTTTTTTGTGTCTGCGGACACTACGATTGGATACTTGAAGCAGAGCGATAACTTTCATTCGGAACATACCGTCATGGAAGAGGTAGAGGCCATCTTTTCGGGAATGGAACAAATGGAGCAGGACATGCTCGCCCTTTCCGCCGAAATTTCCAAGAAAGCTGAGAGAGGCGAATCAGGTCCGCAGGTGGACCGGCTCCTGGAGCGATACGACCGGATGCAGGAAGAATATCGGGATCAAGGAGGATATAGCTACAAGAGCGAAATCAACGGAATTCTCAGCAGCATGGCCTTTGGAGAAGAGTTTTATCACAAAAAGATTTCCACATTGAGCGGCGGAGAACGGACTCGCCTGGCTTTGGCGTGCCTGCTCTTAAAAAAACCGGATCTGCTGTTTTTGGACGAGCCCACTAACCACCTGGACATCGGTACGCTCAAGTGGCTGGAACAATATTTAAAATCATATCGAGGGACGATTTTGCTGGTTTCCCACGACCGTTATTTTCTGGATCAAACAGTCAACCGCATCTTCGAAGTGGAACATCACAAGCTTTATACATATGAAGGCAGCTACAGCAGCTATGCCGAGCAGAAGAAACAGCGGCGGGAAGCGCAGATGCGCAAGTATCAGCAGCAACAAAAAGAAATCGCCCGCCAAGAAGAAATTATCCGGCGTTTCAAGCAGCACGGCACCGAAAAATTGGCCAAGCGGGCCGCTTCCCGGGAGAAACGGCTGGAGGCGGTAGAAATGGTAGACCGCCCGGAAGCATCGCGAGGCAGAATGAAGCTGCAGTTCCGGCAGAATTTCAAAACGGGAAACGACGTGCTGGAAGGGGAAGGCCTCTCCAAAAGCTTCGGCTACGGTTCCAATGAAAAGCATCTCTTTGAAAAGGTGGACTTTGATATCAAACGGGGTGAAAGGATTTGTATCGTGGGGCCAAATGGCGTGGGAAAAACTACGCTGCTAAAAATCCTGCTGGGCGATCTTTCACCAAATTCCGGCAGGCTGAAAGTGGGCCACAACGTGGATTTCGGCTATTACGATCAGGAACAGCAGCTGCTGGGCGGAAGCAATACGGTACTGGAAGAATTGCACGACGCATATCGGCTTTATACGGACACGGAGCTGCGCTCCATACTGGGAAGCTTTCTCTTTCAGGGTGATATGGTATTTCTTCCGGTAAGCGCCCTCAGCGGCGGCGAAAAGGCGCGGTTGTCGCTGCTGAAGCTGATGCTGTCAGGAGCCAACACCCTGATCATGGACGAGCCAACCAACCATTTGGACATTGAATCCAAGGAAGTCTTTGAGGACGCGCTGCTGGATTTTCCCGGAACCGTTATCGTGGTTTCCCATGACCGGTACTTTCTCAACAAAATTCCCACCAGAATTTTTGAGCTGGGCCGGGAAGGCATCACGGCTTTTTTGGGAACGTATAATTATTACGTGGAAAAGAAGCAGGAGATCGAATCCGGCAAGAAGTATCTGGAAGAGCTGGCCGGAAAAGAGGAAAAAACCCAGGAGGAAAAACTTTCCGTCAATGAGCAGCGCCGCCTGAAAAAGGAAGAAGAGGCTCGAAAAAGAAGGCTTGCAAGACAGCTTGCGCAGGCGGAAGAGAACATTGAATCCCTGGAAAGCAGGATTGCATCCATTGAGGCACAGCTATGCCGGGAGGAAGTGATGACCGATCCGGAGCAGCTGAAAACCTTGAGCAAAGAGCTGGACGAGGCCAAGGAAGAGATGGCCGGCGAATACGAAAGATGGATGGAATTGCAGGACATCTAACGGAAGTTGGACGATCCGATGGAAAAAAAGTTAAAAAACGGTTGCAATATAAAGAACTGTCTACTATAATAAGTTTGAGTTATTTGCGGATAAACTTTGCAATGGGCAAATATGATAAACCGGTAATGTTTAACTGAATGGAGGTATATTATGGTTTTTGATAAGATTAAGGGAATTATTGCTGAACAGCTGGGCGTTGAAGAGGATGCGGTAAAGACAGAAACCCATCTGATGAAAGATTTGGAAGCGGATTCCCTGGATGCAGTTGAGATCATTATGGCGATCGAGGACGAATTTGACATCGAAGTTCCCGATGAAGACGCAGAAAAATTCCAGACTGTAGGCGATATTATCAAATATGTCGAGGAAAAAGCGTAAGACAGCAGATCAGGAAAACCCGTCGCAAGGCGGGTTTTGCAAATTATAAGGTAATTGAGGAAGTGGAATGAAAAAAGATACGAAAATATCAAATGCGGTTATCAAGCGCCTGCCCAGATATCGACGATATCTGAAAGAATTGCAGAAAAAGGGAGTCGACAAAATTTCTTCCAATGAATTCAGCAGCTTGATCGGATACACGGCTTCGCAGATCCGTCAGGATCTCAATAACTTCGGCGGTTTTGGACAGCAGGGATACGGGTACAACGTTGAGGGCCTGTATAATGAGATCAGCGCCATTTTAGGCTTGGATAAGGAATATAAGATGATTATCGTTGGTGCCGGTAATCTGGGCCAGGCCATTGCTAACTACACCTATTACTACAAAGCAGGCTTTGTGGTTTGCGGTATTTTTGATATCAATCCAAGGCTGATCGGTTTGAAGATCAACGATATTGAGGTTATGGATTATGAGAATATCGTAGAATATGTGGAAGAGAACCAAATCAACATTGGGATTATCTGTACGACCAAGGACAGCGCTCAGGAGGTTGCGGACAAACTTTGCTTTGCCGGAGTCAGCGGCCTTTGGAATTTTGCTCCGGTAGATTTGGAAGTGCCGGACCACGTAGCCATTGAGAATGTGCATCTGAGCGACAGCCTGCACTCCCTGGCGTACCATATGAACCGCAATACTACGGAAAATATATAACAAAAAATAAATAACCGTTTCTTTATGCAAGAAACGGTTATTACGTATACAAATTATTATGTATAAACTAAGCTTCTACTGGAGCGTCAACTGGGCAAGCGCCTGCGCATGCGCCGCAGTCAATGCACTTATCAGCGTCGATTACATAGATTCCGTCGCCTTCAGAGATAGCTTCCGTCGGGCACTCACCTGCGCATACTCCGCAGCTGATGCAAGCATCTTTAATTACATAAGCCATTGTAACAACCTCCTTTAATGTTTATCTTCACGATACATCTGATTATAACAGAAGGGTATGGAGAATTCAAGATGAAAGTTTACGCACTTGTGGGCAAAAGTGGAACAGGAAAGAGCTTCCAGGCCCAGAACCTATGTAAAGAATTAAATATTGAGGGTATCATCGATGATGGACTCTTTATTTATGAGAATAAAGTTATGGCCGGTATATCTGCCAAAAGGCAGTCTACAAAAGTCGGGGCAGTCAAAACGGCCCTATTTACTAAGGAGGAACACCAGAAGGAGGTGGCTGAAAGCATCCGTAGAACACCTCCGCAAAAGCTTTTAGTAATTGGCACTTCCGATGAGATGGTTAAACGAATTGCAAAGAGACTGGCACTCCCGCAAATATCGGAGACCGTGTATATAACGGATATCACTACGGAAGAGGAGCGGGCGATTGCCCACAAACAGCGGCATGAAATGGGACAGCACGTTATCCCTGCTCCGGTTTTTCAGCTCAAGCGTCAGTTCTCCGGTTATTTTATGTCGCCGCTGCGCATCTTTCGCGGATGGAGCGCCAATAAGGGCGGGTTCGCGGAAAAATCCGTGGTGCGGCCGACTTACAGCTATCTGGGGGATTACAATCTGTCGGACAAAGTATTCAGCGATATTGTGGAATGCGTGGCGGCCCGGATGGAGAGTGTGGACGATATCCTGCGGGTGATGACAATCACGGCTATGGAAGGGGTGGAGCTGACGGCATTGGTCAATATGCGCTACGGATTTAACATAGTGGCTCAGGCTGCAGCGCTACAAAAAGAAGCGACCCGGCAGATCGAAGATATGACGGCTTTCAATGTAAACCGCTTTGATATTGAAGTAAGAGGTCTGAAATAATGAGGCAGGTCAGCATAGAAGGCATACGCGATTTTGACCTGGACCATATCTTTGATTGCGGGCAGGCATTCAGGTGGAACCGCCGGCCCGACGGAAGCTATGCCGGTATTGCAGGCAGACGTATTGCTAATCTGCGATTTGATCCCTGCCAGCAAGGGGGCCGGCTGATACTTTCAAATGTAACGGATGAGGATTTTAATGGATTTTGGAAGGACTATCTGGACTTGGGCCGGGATTATGGCGCCATCAAAAAAGAATTGGCGGCAAAGGATCCCGTTATTGGAAGAGCCATTGGTGCAGGACAGGGAATTCGCCTGCTGAGGCAGGACAAGTGGGAGACACTGATTTCGTTTATCCTTTCTCAAAACAATCATATTCCAAGGATTAAAAAATGTATTGAAGCTTTGTGCTGTCAGTTTGGGGAAAAGGCCGGCCAGCTGGACGGAGAGGTCTACTACACCTTTCCTGCGCCGGAGACTCTGGCCTGTCTGGAGCCGGAAGATTTGGCGGAATGCCGGCTGGGCTACCGGGCAAAATACTTGATCGGCACCGCCAGAAAAGTGGCCGCAGACGGATTGGAGCGGCTGGAAACGATGGGGGCGCCGGATGTATCCGCTGCGGAAGCCTTTGAATATGTGACCAGCTTTCCCGGTGTGGGGCCCAAGGTTGCAAATTGTATTTTACTTTTTTCCATGGGCAAGTACGATTGCTTTCCGGTGGATGTGTGGATGAAAAAGGTAATGAACGATCTTTACGGGCTGGAGTCAGTGAAGGAGATCAGTGATTTTGCGGGCCGTACCTATGGCAGCTACGGCGGAATCGCCCAGCAATATTTATTCTACTATGTTCGCCAAATCAGCCGCAGGCAATCCGCGGATCCTTTGACTCTTGAGAACCGCAGGAAATGAACCTTTGCCGGGGGTGTTCATTTTTTAAATTTGTGGTAAAATAGATGCGAACGGTTGAAAGAGAACGATAGAAACATCGCTGGGCTGATTATGACCGCGTGGATTTTTCCGAAAGAGGCAGGATTTGATATGGAAAGAAGGAAAGATAGTAGAGGCTTCACACTGGTCGAAGTGATAGTGGTGCTGGTAATCTTGGCCATACTGGCTGCGATTTTGATTCCGGCATACACTGGATATATTAAAAAGACGGAAAAGACAAAATGCGCCATTCAGCGGGGTGATCTGGAAAAGAAGTTTATTGCTATGTTTAATTATGATCCTCAGATACGCAGCTGCACTACGACCGCAGATGTGATAAAGATTACTGGTACCAATGTGGCAAAGTACATGCTGGATAACGGATATTATGAAGGTGAAACCAAATGCCCGGTATATGATCAGGATTATGAGTTTAAGTTGATTCCTTCCGGCGCCGGCTATCGGGGCGAGTTTACCTGCGGGTGCGCAGCGGATGAGTTCAGTAAGTTTGCTGCAGCGGTGAAGAAGGCTGCGGAAGAGCTGAATAATAGCGGCAAGGATAGCGAGCTGATTAGGAATGTCTATAAGGCCTACGGAAGCCTGCCTAAGGTCAGCGAGACAGAGCTTGCCAGCACAGGCTATGATGGAAAAACCATGTACTGGCGTCCTTATCAGTTGGGTAACGGGAATATCATATATTTTGCAAATTTATCCCCATATTCGGAGGGGAACCCCCAGGGTTCCTGGAATGCAGGGATCATCAAAGTGAATGGAGAAGTTTATAGTACAGGCGGAAAAGAAACCAATATAGCTGACGCTAAGAATTACAAAGGCAAAGACATTGATCACTTTGTTGATGAATACTTAGCGGGAAAAGGATTTAAGAAAAAATAAAATCTGATTTAAGGCGGCAGCTGAACGGAGAAGAGTCCGGGCAGCCTGCCGCTTTTCCTTTCTTTAAAAAATCTTTAGCAAAAAACCAAAAAAACCTGTTGACAACTGGGACTGAAAGTATTAAATTATAGTTAGCACTCGTAAAGAGTGAGTGCTAACAAATCGTAGATAATAAAATAACTATAAAAGTGAAGGAGATGAAACTATGAGTTTTGGAATTAAGCCTTTGGGCGCACGTGTGGTTATTAAAAGATTAGAAGCAGAAGAAAAGACAGCCAGCGGCATTGTACTGCCTGGTCAGGCGAAAGAAAAGCCTCAGATGGCGGAGATCGTTGCAGTGGGACCTGGGACAGAAGAAGAAAAGATGGAACTGAAAGCAGGAGACACAGTGATCTTTTCCCAGTATGCCGGAACAGAGATCAAATATCAGGGTGAAGAATACACGATCTTAAACCAGAGAGACATTTTAGCAACCGTGGAGTAATTAGGAAAGGTAGGTAATGAGGAATGGCAAAAGAATTACATTATGGTGAGGACGCCAGAAGAAAATTACAGGCAGGCGTTGACAAACTTGCAGATACAGTAAAAATTACGTTAGGACCAAAGGGAAGAAACGTTCTTCTCGATAAAAAGTTCGGATCACCGCTGATCACCAACGACGGCGTGACTATCGCAAAAGAGATCGAGCTGGATGATGCTGTTGAAAACATGGGGGCTCAGCTGGTCAAAGAAGTTGCGACAAAGACCAACGACGTCGCTGGCGACGGTACGACTACAGCGACACTGCTGGCTCAGATCATCATTAAAGAAGGATTTAAAAATGTAGCAGCTGGCGCAAACCCAATGGTACTGAAAAAAGGAATCCAGGGAGCTGTTGATGTGGCTGTGGATGAAATTCAGAAGATTTCCCACGAAGTGGACAGCAAAGAAAGCATCGCGCAGGTTGCATCCATTTCCGCTGCTGATGACCAGATCGGCGCACTGATCGCAGAAGCGATGGAAAAAGTGGGCAAAGACGGCGTTATCACCGTAGAAGAAGCAAAATCCATGGGAACGACGCTGGACGTAGTAGAAGGTATGCAGTTTGACAGAGGCTACCTGTCCGCATATATGGTAACTGATACAGAAAAGATGGAAGCTGTTTTAGAAAACCCCTACATCTTACTGACAGATAAGAAAATCTCCAACATTCAGGAGCTGCTGCCAATCTTAGAGCAGGTCGTACAGCAGGGAAGAAAACTGATGATCATCTGCGAAGATCTGGAAGGCGAAGCGCTGGCAACCATCGTTGTCAACAAGCTGAAGGGAACCTTCGACTGTGTAGCTGTTAAGGCTCCTGGCTTCGGCGACAGAAGAAAGGCCATGATGGAAGATATCGCTATCCTGACCGGCGGTACAGTAATCTCTGAAGAAGTTGGCTATGATATTAAGGAAGCTACCCTGGATATGCTGGGTACAGCCGCAACCGTTAAGGTTGACAAAGAAAACACCGTAATCGTAGACGGAGCAGGCGATGCCAGCGAAATCGAAGCGAGAGTTCATCAGCTGAAAGCGCAGATCGAAGAAAGCACTTCAGATTTCGATAAAGAAAAGACTCAGGAAAGACTGGCAAAACTGTCCGGCGGCGTAGCAGTAATCAAAGTAGGTGCAGCTACCGAAACAGAACTGAAAGAAAGAAAGCTGAGAATTGAAGATGCTCTCAACGCTACAAAAGCGGCAGTTGAAGAGGGTATCGTTTCCGGCGGCGGCGTAGCGCTGGCCAACGCAATTCCGGCAGTGGCAAAATATGTGAAAGACCTGGCCGGCGATGAAAAGACTGGTGCAGCAATCATCCAGAGAGCTCTGGAAGAGCCGGTTAGACAGATCGCAGAAAACGCTGGATTCGAAGGCAGCGTAGTTGTTGCTAAAGTTCTTACCAGCGACGCGGGCGTAGGCTTTAACGCAGCTCACGAAGAATATGAAAATATGATCGACGCAGGTATCGTAGACCCTGCTAAGGTTACAAGATCAGCCCTGCAGAACGCGGCATCCGCTTCCGCAATGCTCCTGACAACAGAAGCAGGCGTAACAGATGCTCCTGCAGAAGAAGGCGCGGCAATGCCTCCAATGGGCGGCGGAATGCCGGGCGGTATGCCGGGAATGATGTAAGCTGACATTTCCAAAAGAATAGTTTCGAGCAGTCTGCCCAGCAGACTGCTCTTCCTTTTCTCAAAAGAAAAAAAGCTCCCCAACCTTTTTAACTGTGGTATAATAGACCCAAACTTGAATTTGCAACGTTATCACAGTAATGCGAGGAGGTGGATTTATGACAAAGCCTTCGACCCACGATGATAAAGGCGTACAATCTGTGGATCGAGTGCTGGACATGATTGAAGTTTTAGCAGAGGAACAGGAGGGCCTGGGTGTTACCGAGCTGGCAAACCGTGTGGGACTCCATAAAAGTACGGCACATCGACTTTTAGCGACGCTGACGAGAAGAAATTACATAGAAAAGACAGAATCGGGCACTTACAAGATCGGACTGAAGCTGATTGAGGCGGTCAGCTGCTACATCAACAGCCTGGAGCTGCAGACCGAGGCCCGGCCCTATATCGTACAGATTACATCCCATTTGGGATTGACCTCCCATTTAGGCGTACTGGACGGAGATCAAGTAGTCTATATCGAAAAGATGGATGTGGTTTCCACGGTGAAGATGTATTCCCAGATCGGACTGCGAATGCACGCCTATTGTTCATCTTTGGGCAAATGTCTTCTTTCCAATTACTCAAAGGAGGAGTTGGAAGACCGAATGAAAAACTGCAGCTTCATTAAATTTACGCCCAACACCATTTCCAGCATGGAAGAACTTCATGAGGAAATGACCAAGGTACGCAGGCAAGGCTGGGCTATGGATGATCAGGAATTTGAGATCGGGCATCGATGTATTGGAGCGCCTATCTACGATTATCGTGGTGATATCATTGCTTCTATCAGCGCCAGCGGAGATGTACGTGTACTGACAGATGACCGCATTGAGGACACGGCTGCCTATGTAAAGCAGGTGGCACTGGAGCTGTCGCGGAGCATGGGCTATGTTGAATAAATTTGTTACAATTTAAAAAAATGTGGTATACATATAAGAGTAGTGACATTTGTAAGATAAGGAGGAAGCGATATGTTATCAAAAAAAGTAGTAGAATTGTTGAACGACCAGGTGAATAAGGAATTTTATTCTGCCTATCTGTATCTGGATATGGCGAATTATTATAAGGATGAGAATCTGGACGGTTTTTATAACTGGTACAAGATTCAAGCACAGGAAGAGCGGGATCACGCTATGCTTTTCATGGAATATCTTCAGCAGAACGGCCAGTCCGTCACATTGGAAGCGATCGGCAAGCCGGATAAGGAATTCAAGGAATTTATCGATCCTTTGAAAGTGGGTGCGGAGCATGAACGGTATGTAACCGGCTTGATTCATAACATCTATGATGCCGCTTATCAGGATAAGGATTTCCGGACCATGCAGTTCCTGGATTGGTTTGTAAAAGAACAGGCTGAGGAAGAAGATACGGCTGACAGCCTGGTTCGTAAGTTTGAACTGTTTGGCAGTGATGCTAAGGGCCTGTATATGCTGGACAGCGAACTGGCGGGCAGGACATATAACGCGCCGTCACTGACGCTGTAAAAGACTGCATAAGTGCTTTGGATTATATAAATTTATTGGATGATACCTGCTCTAAGCAACTTCTTAATCATGAGTTTTTTCATGGTTGGTGAAGGCGCTTAGAGCTTTTTTCTAGAAGGGTGTTCACAATTCTGATTTCCAACTGGGCATTGCAGGGAAAGCCCAAGCGTGATTCATTTGATATAATAATGACACAATCAAACAGGAGGTAAACAATATGCACGCATGGGAAGCAGTTCAAAAATCTGTCGATTACATTGAGGAACATTTACAGGAAAATATACGGGCAGAAGTTTTAGCTGAAATAGCTGGATTGTCACCATTTTATTTTCAAAGATTGTTTAAGCGGCTGGTAAATAAACCGCTGCAAGAGTACGTCAAACTGCGGCGTTTGGCAGAAGCGATCGATACACTAAATACAGGGAACCCGCGGATTTTAGATGTGGCGTTAGACTATGGCTTTGCCAGTCATTCAAATTTTACCAGGGCCTTTAAGGACACCTATGGGATTACACCAGAGGAATATAAAAAACATCGACCGCTTCTCAATACTTTTGTAAAACCGATTCTTTCTTTGGGTTATGAAATGGCGGATGAGGGTGTTCCTCTAATCGTTGAAAATATCATTTTAGAAATACGCAGAGAACACCTTGACACTCCGGAAGTTTATCTGGGTCTTTCAGCAGATGTTTCCATAACGGCACAAACACCAGTTGGAGAAAGGACAGGCATAGATGTACCAGGACAGCTTTGGATTAGTTATCATAAAGAAAAAAAGGCAATTGATCAATATATTCATCCGAACATTGAATTGGGCATGCCATATTCCGCGGATGAGGAAAAAGAAACATTTTCCTATTTTGCAGGGGGACTTGCCAAAAACATTCCGCAAAAGCTGAACGGTGGTTTTGTGCAACAGGAGTTGCCAGAAGGAGACTACATTGTTTGTTCCATAGAGGCTGAAAGCTTTGAAGAACTTGTATCATCAGCGCTGGACCAGGCAGGAAAATATCTTTTTAGCACATGGCTTCCCAGGCATGGTCTAACTACAAAACCATTTTCTGCTGAAAAATATAATATGACCTTACAAGAAACTAATCGCATGGAAATTTGGGTAGCTCCCGTTACTCTATCAAAAGAATAAACGCAAACCTGCTGACTTAATCCGCTGCGAAGGCGGAGCTTTTAGGAAACCTCCACGTTTCAACCATCAATTCGCGAAATTTGTGCGAAAAAGGAGCTGATCCCACACATCACTTATTTTGAAATGTGCGACAGCCCCTTTTTCTCTTTGTATGATTATTCGTAAATATTCTTTAAAACGATGTTTTTGACGCGGGTCATTTCATCGAAGGTGGACATGACGCCTTCCGTACCGATGCCGCTGTGCTTCCAGCCGCCGAAAGGCATTTCAAAGGCTCTGAAGAAGCTGGCTCCGTTGATGACCGCGCCGCCTGCTTCCATGGCTTTTGCAACCTTGAAGGCGCGCTTTTGATCTTTGGAGAAGACGCAGCTTGACAATCCAAAGATGGACGCGTTGGCGATTTCGATGGCTTCCTCATCGGTATCGAAGCCGATGATAGGAACGACCGGGCCGAAAATTTCCATATCCTTGGCAACGTCTGCGGTCTTAGGAACATCGACGATAACGGTCGGCTCGTAGAAGGCGCCGTTTCTTTTTCCTCCCAGGATGACTTTTCCTCCCTGCTGGACGGTCAGTTCAACCTCTTTTTCAACTTTAACAGCTGCTTTTTCGCTGATCAGACAACCAATCTGGGTGTTCTCTTCCTTGGGCATACCTACTTTCATCTGTTTGATTCTGGCAACACATTTTTCTGCGAATTCGTCTTTGAGGGAATTGTGGACCAGAAAACGCTTGCTGGCGCAGCAGACCTGTCCGGTATTGTACATCCGGCCCCAGATCATTTCTTCTACAGCCAAATCCACGTCACCGTCTTCCAATACGATAAAGGCGTCATTGCCCCCCAGTTCAAGGGCTGTATGGGTCAAGTTTTTAGCAGCAATCTGAGCGGTATCGATTCCCACTTCCGTGCTTCCGGTTAAGGTGACCAGATGGACTCTGGGATCAGCTACAGCCGCACTTTTCACAGCGCCGGGAGCAGTGAGACACTGGATGACTCCGTTTGGTACGCCGGCCTCAACCAGCATCTCGGTGAGGCGCATCAGGGTCAACGGATTATCGGATGATGGCAGCACGATGGCAGCATTCCCCATCATCAAGGCCGGCGCAACCTTCTGATCATATAAGTCGCACGGGAAGTTGAATGGTATGATGCAGGCCACAATCCCGATGGGTTCTCTGGTTACCAGCTGCAGGTTGGCTGCCTGCCCGGCTTCCGTACCCGGAGGGATAATAGCGCCGTAATAGTGCTTTGCATGCTCGATAAAACCGGAAAAGCCGATCTTGATGTTTCCGATTTCCGCCCTGGCTTCTGTGATTGGTTTACCGTTTTCAGCGGACAACAACTGGGCCAGGCTTTCCTTATTTTCTTCCACGATATCCAGGAACCGATAAAGGACCTCGGCTTTTTCGCAGACGGGAACTTCCGCCCATATTTTCTGGCCGGCTTCCGCTGCGTCGATGGCCTTTTCAATATCTTCAGCAGTTGCTTTGGGCACGGATTCGATCACTTCTCCGGTGGCCGGCGCCAGCACGTCAAAGGTTTCTCCGCTCACACTGTCAACCTTTTTTCCATTAATAATCATTTTCATAGTGATAATCTCCTTTCTTCTGAACAATCCCTTCTTTATGTATGTAATCTATTTTCCAAATGCGGTGAAGGACAGCATCAGGCCGCCGCAGGTGTTGCATCCGTCATCTTCATATCCGTATTCCCCGAAGGTGAACTCCATGATGAATGGAATATCTCCCACCGCTTTTTTCACTTGTGCGGTAACTTCGTCAATCCGGTTGTCAATACCGGCTCTCCTGCCGCCGCAGTGTACCAGGTGCAGTCCGCCGATTTCGCCATTCATTCTTGCTTTCAAATCTTCCAGCGTCTTGCCTACCGAAGAAATCAGGCCGTCGACACTTCCTTCCATGAGAATGACCGCCGTTCCAACAGCCAGGTTGTTGCCCACGTTGATGGAATCATCGGCATTACCGTTCATCGGGTGGCGAATTGCGATCAGATCACCCATGCGGTCTTTCACGCCCAGCGGATTGGTGATACTGTAGGCGAGCAAATTGCCTTCTGTGACCTGTTCCTTTGAGGCTCCGGTCCACTGACGATATTTTTCCAGAGCGGGAATTCCATCGATTTCCTGCAGGGTCCGATTTTGGGCGACCTTTGTAATAATGCCCATTTTGTCGGTTTCACCATAGGCTCCGGTATATTTGTTGGCAAAAGGTTTATCTGTGTAGAAGAATGCGACGCCAAGTCCATCGGCTGTCACCATCTGATCGGTGTAAAGCAGCCATTCACCGGCTATGGCATTGTCAGCAGCGCTGCCGCCGAAGAAGGGAACCCGGCCGATTACTTCTGTGATTCCTTTCAGATAGAATTCCTCTTCTCCCGGAGGCGCTGTCATATAAAAGTAGTCGGGCGTAGCATCCGTTCCTGCGTTTTTTAGGGCCATTTCGGCGACTTTTTTGCCGGTTTCTCTTGCAGTGCCTTCCTTGGCCATTCCGGCTACGCCGACCTTCAACGCCTCGTCAGACATGGCCATGATGCCTACAAATCCATCTTCACCGGAGATAAATCCGTCCTGGGTGATGACACCTGTAAAGGATGTGTTGCCGATCAATGGCACACCTGGAAGCTCGGCTGCAATGGCGGCCAGCAGTTCCTTCTGATCATACTGCACCCCGCTGTATACGAAAGCCATTTTCATATCAGCTGCATTTTCTTTTACTTGTAAGGCAGCTTCTTTCCCGGCCGCCGCCGCATTGGTGTTTACGCTTGCGCCTGTTTTTACCTTTAACATAATTCGTACCTCCTTATAAGACTTATCTCAATATATTTTTTCTTAACCCCTTTTCAACACCCATAATAAGTCCGAAAATTCAGTTAGTCAACGCCGTGTGTTTTATTATGCAGACAGGTGGTTTCGTAATGCGGAACAAGGAGAAATGCGGAAAATTTATTTGTAAAAGAGGGTTTTTTATTATAAAATATGTTAATATAGTTTTGAATAAAAAAAGTTTTCTTTGGAAACGTTATTCGCGCTTGGCGCTCACTTTCACAAGGTAAACTTTTTTGAAATACAGGAAATGCTGCGCAATCGATAGTTCCTGTATTATAAGAAAAAGGGGAAACAAATGGTGAAGAATAGGAAAAAACCTACGCTCAGGCTAGCTGTTGCCATACTAATGCTGCTGGTATTTTCCGGATTCTATTTTCTGCTGGCGCCTTATGTTCACCAGGACGTAGGGGAGGGTGACACGCAGGTAAACGCGACGGTTCCGGCAACTGAAGCCGCGATTCAGACTCAGCCTCCGGCAGTGGACAAGTCTTCGGAATATCTGATTCTTGTCAATAAGAGCCATGGGCTTGGAAAAGATTATGAACCGGGGGACCTTAAGAAAGTAAAGTACAAGGTTTCATCCCGGGAATCGGAATATCAAAAGCTGCGAAAAACGGTAGCGTCCGCTTTTAATGATTTGGCAAAAGCAGCTGATAAACAGGGGCATACCATCAA
Organism: Hominibacterium faecale; assembly: GCF_020734085.1. Lineage (NCBI taxonomy): Bacteria > Bacillati > Bacillota > Clostridia > Peptostreptococcales > Anaerovoracaceae > Hominibacterium > Hominibacterium faecale. Next base: position 3,585 of record NZ_JAJAGH010000010.1, on the reverse strand, counting down.
GCTTACCAGCGGATTTCGGCCGTACGCTTACCAGAAAGTGCTCTACGAGAAATACGTGGGCAAGGATGGCAAGTACGCAGCCGAGCAATACAGCGCAAAGCCGGGATACAGCGAACATCAAAGCGGCCTTTGTGCAGATGTATCGTCGCCTTCAGTGAATTATAATCTGGTGCAGGCTTACGGCAATACGGATGAAGGAGAATGGCTGGCTAAAAATGCCCATAAATACGGATTTATTATCCGCTATTTAAAAGGGAAAGAAGATATTACGGGGTATGAATATGAACCCTGGCACATCCGCTATGTGGGAAAGGATGCTGCGAAAGAAATTTATGAACAAAAAATCACTCTCGAAGAGTATTTGGGAGAAGTATAAAGATGTTTTAAAGGAGGGTAAAATGGCAGTATATTTCAATGAACCATCAAGGACATTCAGCGAGTATTTACTGGTACCGGGCTATTCCTCAAAGGAATGCAGGGTTGATAATGTCAACCTTGCCACCCCGGTCGTTAAATTTAAAAAAGGTGAGGAATCTTCCATTAAGATGAAAATTCCTCTTGTTTCCGCGATCATGCAGGCGGTATCCGACGATAAGCTGGCCGTTGCGCTGGCAAAGGAAGGCGGGATTTCTTTTATCTTTGGATCACAGACCATTGAGAACCAGGCAGCGATGATTCGCCGGGTAAAGAGCCATAAAGCCGGATTTGTGACCAGCGACGCCAACATTCGTCCTGATCAGACTTTGGGAGAACTCCTGGAGCTGAAAGAGCGGACAGGCCATTCCACAACGGCTGTCACTGAGGATGGAACGGCGGAAGGCAAGCTGGTGGGCATCGTTACCAGCAGGGATTACCGGATCAGCAGAATGTCTTTGGAAACCAAGGTTAAAGAATTTATGACACCCTTTGAAAAACTGATTTATGTGAAAGAAGGAGCCACTCTTTCGGAAGCCAATGATGTTCTTTGGGATAACAAATTGAATACGGTTCCGGTGATCGATGATAATCAGAGACTGACTCATTTTGTCTTCAGAAAAGACTATGATACCCACAAGGCGTATCCAAATGAACTGTTGGATGAACATAAGCGCTATATGGTGGGAGCCGGCGTGAATACCAGGGATTATGCGGAACGTATTCCGGCGCTGGTTGAGGCGGGCGCGGATGTGCTGTGCATTGACTCTTCCGAAGGCTTCTCCGAATGGCAGAAGGATACGCTGGATTTTGTCCGCGCTAAATACGGCGATTCGGTAAAAATCGGCGCTGGAAACGTTGTTGACCGGGAAGGTTTTAACTATCTTGCGGAAGCGGGCGCTGATTTTGTTAAGATCGGAATCGGCGGCGGCTCCATCTGCATCACCAGAGAGCAGAAGGGCATCGGCCGTGGCCAGGCCAGTGCAGTGATCGAGGTGGCTCAGGCCAGAAACGAATATTACGAAAAGACAGGCGTTTATATTCCCATTTGCTCCGACGGCGGAATCGTTTATGATTATCACATGACCCTGGCTCTTGCCATGGGGGCTGATTTTATTATGCTGGGCAGGTACTTCTCCAGATTTGATGAATCACCAACCAACAAGCTTAATATCAACGGCAACTATGTGAAGGAATATTGGGGCGAAGGTTCCAACCGCGCCCGTAACTGGCAGCGTTACGATATGGGCGGCGACAGCAAGCTCTCTTTTGAGGAAGGCGTCGATTCCTACGTGCCTTATGCGGGAGCATTGAGTGACAACGTCCGCTATTCCCTGCAGAAAGTGAAATCGACCATGTGCAACTGCGGCGTTTTGACCATACCGGAATTGCAGAAGAAGGCCAAGATGACCATTGTTTCCGCTACCAGCCTTGTGGAGGGCGGAGCACACGACGTTATCTTAAAGGATACTTCAAACAGCAGCAACTTGAGATAAGGAGAGGATTCCATGCAGCATGAAAAAATAATTGTGATGGATTTCGGCGGGCAGTATAATCAGCTGATCGCCCGGCGTGTGCGTGAATGCAACGTGTACTGTGAAATTTATTCTTATAAAAGAGATATTGAAGAAATCAAGGCGATGAACCCCAAAGGGATCATCCTCACCGGGGGCCCAAGCAGCGCTTACGAAGCGGATTCGCCCACTTATACAAAGGAGCTTTTTGAGCTGGGAATTCCCGTTTTGGGAATTTGCTACGGCTCACAGCTGATGATGCATCTTTTGGGCGGCCATGTTTGCAAGGCGCCGGTTCGGGAATACGGAAAAATTGAGGTTACGGTGGATCAATCGTCCAAGCTGTTTTCTGATGTGTCTGAAAAGACGGTTTGCTGGATGAGCCACAATGACTACATTGAGTCGGCTGCGCAGGGTTTTGTTGTAACAGCCCATACGCCTGACTGTCCGGTGGCTGCAGCGGAAATGCCGGAAAAGGGTCTTTACGCATTGCAGTTCCATCCGGAAGTGCTTCACACTGCTGAAGGGACAAAGATGCTGTCCAATTTTGTGTATAATGTATGTGGCTGCAAAGGCGACTGGAGAATGGATTCCTTTGTGGAAACTTCCATCGAAGCCATCCGGGCCAAGGTTGGCTCCGGGCGTGTGCTCTGCGCTTTGTCCGGTGGCGTGGATTCTTCGGTGGCGGCGGTCATGCTGTCAAAGGCCATCGGAGCTCAGCTCACCTGCGTGTTCGTGGATCACGGCCTTCTCCGTAAAAATGAGGGCGACGAAGTGGAAGAGGTGTTTGGACCGTCAGGCCCGTATGATCTGAACTTCATCCGGGTCAATGCCCAGCAGCGCTTTTATGAGAAGCTGGCCGGTGTAACGGAGCCGGAGAAGAAACGGAAAATCATCGGAGAAGAGTTTATCCGGGTCTTTGAAGAGGAAGCGAAAAAGATCGGGTCAGTGGACTTCTTGGTTCAGGGGACCATTTATCCCGACGTGGTGGAAAGCGGCGTAGGCGGCGAGTCTGCTGTCATCAAGTCTCATCACAATGTGGGCGGCCTGCCGGACTATGTGGATTTTAAGGAAATTATCGAGCCTCTGCGGGATCTGTTCAAGGATGAGGTCCGCAAGGCTGGACTGGAGCTGGGAATTCCGGAGCATTTGGTGTTCCGTCAGCCGTTCCCGGGGCCGGGTCTTGGGATTCGCATTATCGGCGAGGTTACGGCTGAGAAGGTGAAGATCGTGCAGGATGCGGATGCGATCTACCGTGAGGAGATCGCAGCGGCCGGGATCGCTCGCGATATCGGGCAGTATTTTGCGGCGCTGACCAATATGCGGTCGGTTGGCGTTATGGGTGATGAGCGGACTTACGATTATGCCATCGCGCTGCGTGCTGTGAATACGATTGACTTTATGACGGCGGAGGCGGCGCAGATTCCTTGGGAGGTGCTGGGGAAGGTGACGAGCCGGATTGTCAATGAGGTGGCTCATGTGAATCGGGTGCTTTATGATTGTACGAGTAAGCCGCCTGGGACGATAGAGTTTGAATAGCTAAAACAAAACTCTCATACGTTGGAAATACAGCGTTTGAGGAGACCCCGGAAAGTTTTGTGTAAAAGAAAGAACCTTAAAGGTAGAAATCAAAACAGATTGAATAAACGGTTTCGTG